>NZ_MACH01000170.1 GCF_001884065.1 Bacillus proteolyticus | reverse complement strand
AAATACGTTAAAGATGACAATTATGGCGAAAAAAAAAAAAAAAATGACACCTTTTTATAAAAGGTGTCACTCTTCTCGGTCACAATCTTCTTTCAATAACTGATGGTGGGGAACTTCCTTCTTACCGGCAATATAATAATATAAAGCGAATAAAACAAACAATAAAATAAGAGCAATCGACAGAACAGATAAAAATGACACAGTATCCCCTCCCTTTTGTAATATATATTCGAGAATCTCGTCATTTTTCCTTGTTATTGCAACTTTTTTCTCGAAATTAATTATTTTTATATAAAAATGAAAAAATCAGCTCTCTAGCAAGAACTGATTTTTTCACTTTACTATTCTTGTGAAGAAGAAGAATCGTTAGATGATTCTGTAGAACCATTCGTTGATTTTTCTTCTTTTTGAGATTTCTCATCTTGCTTGCTGTTCGTCTCTTTGTCACTAGTTGAACCGCTCGTTGATTTCTCTTCTTTTTGAGATTTATCTTCTGTTTTACTTTCTGGTTTCGTGCTTGTTGACTTTTCTTCTTTTTGAGATTTGTCATCAGCTTTTTTACCAGAAGCATTTGTCGCCTTTGCAGCACCTGCATCAGCTTTAATTTCTGCTACTGATTTATTTAAATAACGCTCAGGGTTCACAGCCACATTGTCTTTACGCACTTCAAAGTGAACGTAAGAACCTGCATCTTTATTCATTGCACTTAGACCTGACTTTCCTAACACTTCACCTTGCGCAACTCTTGCACCTTTTTCTACTTTCACACTGCCTAAGCTTTGATAAGATGCTGCTACACCATTTCCACTATCTACTGTTACAACATAACCAAGAAGTGAATCTTTTTCAGCTTTCGTTACTGTACCACTTAAAGCAGCTGTCACATCAAATTCTTTTCCGTTCTTCGCAGCAATGTCGATTCCTTTATTAGGGGAATATGTGTTGTTATAAAAGACAAGTGCTTTTTCTTGTTCCGCCTCTGATGCTGCATCTTCATAGAATTTCTTCTGTACTACTACTTCTGCATTTGCTGCAGCTGGCATTTTCACTACTTCTGAAGACTTTGTTACTGGTACTGCTGGATCTTCCGTTTGTGTATACGGTGTTGCTTGATCTTGGTTCGGAACTTTCTTCGGATTAGCTCCCTGGAACCATAGCGCAACCATTAAGATTACCGCTGCACAAGCGATATATAGTGCCGGAAACACCCATCTTCTTTGAAATAAATGTACTACTTTTCGCGACTTTTTATTATTTCTTCCTCGCATTCCATCATCACCTCAGCAATCATTTTGAACAATATTCAATCATCCTATACAACCTATAACTAATTAATTTTCGACAAAATCTGTAAAAATATGTATAGGAATTGCAAAATTTCCGAGGAAATGATAGAAAAAGGAAAAAACTGAGCACTTTAGCTCAGTTTTTAGTCTAATTGTTTTTTCTTGTATACGATTAAACATGCAGCAAGCGAAATAACAAACCAAATCCCAACATTTAGCATATGTCCACTAATACTACTAAACCCAGCTCCATCTACTAAGCTGTTAATCGCTTTCCCCATATGGGACGTTGGAAGGTACTCAATCATTGTCTTAATTACTTTGTTTTCAACCATTGGCTCAAATTGTACAGCTAAATACATCGTCATTAATATCGGCATTCCAATTAGTGATGTTTGTGGTACAGACTCAGCTAATAACCCAATCACTGTTCCAATTACGATAAATAAAATCGTTCCACATAACATAATCAATCCTAGCAATAAAAGGTTGCCACTTAATTGATCCAGAATGAATAAGTTTACAATACAAATAATCAACGTCAAACATGCTGTTAATATACTTTTTCCAAGAAGAACTTCAACAGAAGATGCTGGAGATAACATTAATACACGCAATGTATGCTTTTCTTTCTCTTCTGCGATTACCATAGATTGAACAAATCCAGCAACAAAGAGGAAGGTCGTTAAAGTAATAATACTAACACCTGCACTCCCTTGCCCGAATCTGCTAAATATAAATGCAAATATAATTGGTAAAGATGCCATTAACAACACTTGTGAATTTGTCTTAAAATCTTGTACTTCTTTTCTAAAAATAGCTGATACACGTCTCATTGAAAATGTCATTATAATCCCCTCCCAGTAACTTCAATAAAGATATCGCCAAGCGTCGGCTCATGTGAATGAATAGATAGTAATTCGCCTTTTTTCATCCATTCCGAAATGCGTTTTGCCCCTAATTCATCTTTTTTCACAATTTCTTTCTTCTTATCTGTTAACACAACTTGTATTTGATCTTTCGCGTATTGCAAGCGAAGGTTTTCCGGTGTATCAAGAGCTACAATTTCTCCCCCACACAGAAAGGCAATGCGGTTACAAAGCGTTTCTGCTTCATCCATGTTGTGCGTTGTTAAGAAAATCGTTGTTCCTTCTTTATTTAAGTCTTTTAAGATTTTATGAATGTTTTGTACGTTTACTGGATCAAGTGCAGATGTTGGTTCATCTAAGAAGAGGATATCTGGCTTGTGAAGGATCGCTCTCGCTAGTGTGACACGCTGCTTCATTCCTTTTGACAATTTTTTCACTTGTGTTTTTTTATCATCTAGTAAGTTCACTTGTGCTAGTACTTCATCGATTCGTTCTTTTTTACAATCGTATAAGTCACAAAATAATAGTAAGTTATCATAAATGCTAAGCCTGTCATATAAGCCGCTATTGTCTGTTAAAATGCCGATTCGTTTGTAATCGATGCTACTTGGCCCTGTAATGTCTTTCCCTAACACTCGTACTGTTCCAACGCTATGAAGCAATTGAGAAGTTAAAATCTTTACTGTTGTCGTTTTCCCGGATCCACTCGGTCCAAGGAATCCGAAAATTTCTCCTTGCTTCACTTCAATATTTACATTTCGAAGTGCCGTTTTTTCGTTGAAACTTTTCATTACATCTTTCATTTCAATTGCCAATGTCATCTCGTCATCCCCTTTGTTTTTCTTATATAGATGAAATTCACTTTCGCAAATTTCGATTTGTTTGTTTCGCTTTTCTTGACTCAATCATATGAAAAACAAAGGGTTTACGCAGTAAAATACCGGTAAAAGGAGTATTTTTACCGGTGAATGAATCGTATTTTGAGCTTATTGGAGCATTTTCATAGTCCGATTACACCCTTTAATTCATCCATTCGTCCTTTCGAAAGCGGGATTGAACTTTTTCTTTCGTCATCCAAAATTAAACTAAAACTATTACGAGTCCACGTAATGACTTCTCGTACTCTTTGTAAATTAACGAGGTACGAGCGATGACATCTAAAGAATCCAAATCCTGTTAATCTCGTTTCTAGTTCACTTAATGTTAATGCGCATACGAAGTCACCTTCACGCACATGAATATGTGTCACTCCATTTTGCGTTTCAATGAAATGAATCTCCATCGGATCCAGTAAAATAATTTTATCGTTCACTTTCGCTGGAATTCTTTCAAGTTTCATTTGCGGAATCATTTGAACGACTTTTTCTTCATCCACTTCTTCAACTTCTTCTTGCTCTATTTCTACCTTTTTCACACCATCATTGTTTAATACGTATACATCTTCTGTCAGCGAAAGTGCATCTGATAAAAAGGAGGACGTAATAAAGATTGCCTTTCCTTTTTCTTTCATTTTCATAATCGCTTTTCGAATAATAATCGTACTCTCTGTATCTACATTTTGCTCTGGCTCTTCTAAAATAACTAAATCCGGATTATGAATCATAATCCTCCCAATATGAAGACGACGTTTCTCTGAAAATGACAATTTTTCTATTTTAACGTTCAACTTATCTAGGAGACCGACATATTGTACTACTTCTTCCATACTCATATGTGATTCATAAAGCCCTAATATAAACTTGAAGTACTCCTTCACCTTCAAACGGTCATATGCTTCATCTCTCAAAAAACAAAAACCGATGCGTGAATACACTTTCTTCCCAATCGGCTCTTCTTCAAATAACACACTGCCCGAAGAAGCCTCTTCTTCTCCGATAATAATGCGGTGTAACACTTTAGCTGTATGATTATTACACTGCAAAACAACACATTGTCCCTTCTCAACCTTCAATTCGACTGCCGGTAACTGGTTCGTCTTCCCTAATTGTTTCAACTCCAATAACGCCATTCTGTCTCCCCCAAGTTTTTTCTCTAATTATACCAAACAATTAATGGAAAATTATGATATTTAATACAATGTTTTTATACTGTATCAACAAAGAAGACTATCCATCAGGATAGCCTTCTTCTCTATTTCTGCTCTACCATATAAGTCTTCAGCTGATCACGAAGTGCTCCTTTTAGGAATTTCCCTACAGATGTTTTCGGAATTTCATTTACGAATAAAATATCATCTGGCATCCACCATTTCGGGAATTCGGCTTCTAGTAAAGCATACAGCTCTTCTCTTTCTACTGCTTGTCCTTCTTTTAACACGACGCAAGCAACAGGACGTTCTTGCCATTTTTCATGCGGAACTGCCACGACAGATGCTTCTAATACGTTATCGTGTGACATTAAAGCATTTTCTAAATCTACTGAAGAAATCCATTCACCGCCGCTTTTAATTAAGTCTTTCGTACGATCAGCAATTTTAATAAATCCTTCCGAATCAACTGTAACGATATCTCCTGTATGGAGCCAACCATCTTTCATCGATTCCTCTGTACGCTCATCTTTATAATAGCTACCAGCGATCCATGGGCCTCTTAGGCAAAGTTCTCCCATTTCTTCCCCGTCCCACTTAACTTCACCGTCTTGTCCAATCACTTTCATTTCTAGCCCAGGGAATAAATATCCTTGGCGAGAGCGCAAGTTATAATATTCTTCTTTCGGTAAATCGCGTTGATATGATTTCGGACAATTAATTACAACAGCAGGACTCGTTTCTGTCATTCCATATATTTGTCTAAATGCAATTTCGTATTTCTCTTCATACGTACGAATCATACTTTGCGGAGCCGCTGATCCACCTGACCATATCGTTTTTACGCTACTAATATCATATGGATGCTTCTCAAGTTCCTGTAATAAGCCAATCCAAATTGTCGGCACGCCAGCCGTAATTGTTACTTTCTCACTTTCAATTAACTCCGCTAAAATTTTCGGTGTGAAATGCGGTCCTGGTAATACGAGTTTTGTCCCAAACCATGTACTCGCAAACGGTAATCCCCATGCATTAACATGGAACATTGGAACGATAGGCATACAAGTGTCTACTTCTGATATATTCCCGCCATCCGCAAGCCCAAGTGTATAACTATGGAGCGCAATACTACGGTGTGTGTAAACTACACCTTTCGGTTTTCCTGTTGTAGCTGATGTGTAGCACATACCGGCTGGTTCTTTTTCATCTAAATCTTTTACAAACGGAAATGTCTCATCGCCTTCTTCGAGTAATTGGTCATAATGATATGCTGGTGATAGTGTTGTGTGAGGTAGTTTATGATCGTCTGTCATAATAATAAAGGCTTTTATATGCGGGATTTCGTGTTGAATACTCTCTAATATGGGTACCATATCTTCATCGACAAGAATGATTTTATCTTCTGCATGATTAATAATATATGAAATGTGATCAGCAGAAAGCCTTAAATTAATCGTATGTAGCACCGCTCCGATTCCTGGAATCGCAAAGTATGCTTCCAAATGCCTATGATGGTTCCAAGCAATTGTCCCTACTTTATCCCCTTGTTCAATTCCCATTTTCGTTAATACACTAGCAAGCCTTCTCGTCCGCTTTGCAATTTCTCCGTATGTTAATGTATGAATACGCGATGCAGTCCTTGAAACAACTTCCTTTTTCGAAAAATATTTCTCCGCTCGTTCCATCATGGACGGAATGAGAAGTGGTACATCCATCATCATTTTTCATTACCCCCTGTTATTATATTTTATATATTCACATAACTGTATTATAACACGCAGTATACAGGGTAACTTCCATTTATTTCTACAAATAATGACAAAAAGGACGTTCCAAAATTGAACTTCTGACTAAAGCTATTTTCTTCTTTGTTACGATTGCAATGATAATCGAATTTAAATCAACGCAAATTGAATTATATCGCACACAACTCTCATTATATCGACTTAACTGCAAAATACGACAAAAATAACCTACCTACCAACAAAAGAAAACCGTCCCAACTACCATTTGGGACGGCCTCTTTTTCACCCTACTTCTTCACCATTAATTTTCCTTCATAATCATTCATCGTCTTTATTTCAACGCCTTTATAATAATGGGCGACGATATCTGTATATTTCTTACCTTCCGCTGCCATGCCATTCGCTCCGTATTGGCTCATGCCAACGCCATGACCGAATCCTTTCGTTGTAACGATGATTTTATCCCCCTGTTGTTTCCACGTGAAGTCAGACGAGCGTAAATCTAATTTTTCACGTACTTCTTTTCCTGTTAATGTTTTTCCTTGAAACGCTACATCTTTTACTCGTTTGCCTTCTGTAAGGTCTTTAATATCGCCGACTTTTCCGTCCGCTAGTACTTTCACACCGAGACGTTTTTGAAAGTCCGCTACTGTAAATGTTTGCTCGCTCGTAAATTTTGGAGATGCTTGATCCCACGGACTATCTACGCTTTTCAGGTACGGATAATCATTTCCCCAATAATCAGCTGCATTTTCCGTCCGGCCGTTACTCGTTGAGAAGAAAGAAGCTGAAATTGGTTTTCCATCATACGTTAAAACTTGTCCTGCGGTTTTCGAAACGGCTTCCTCGATTTTCTTTAAATTATTTTCGTAGTTATTACCCCATTGTTTCTTCAATTCTTCTTTGCTTTTGTACACTTGATCTTTCACCGTATCTGTCACATCCGCATTGTTTTTCTTACCTCCGCTTAGCATACGCTGGACTACAAATGTTCTCGCTGCTAATGCCTGCGCCTTTAGCGCCTCTATTTCAAAGCTGGCATTCATCTCAGAAGCTACTACACCGGTCACATACTCCTCCATAGGTAATGTGTCTACCTTCTTCTGCCGATCACGATATACAGCAACCTGAACCGCTGTATCCACTTTCCCTGGAGCTGGTATACTTTCTATCGCTGGAGGAGTTTTAGAAGCTGCTTCTTCTCCTACTTTTGCTTTCGCAAACGGAATAACAAGAGCAGCAGGTACAATGATGACGAGCGCTATTAAAAGCGCTACTGTAATGAAAAGTGGCTTTGAAAATTTCATCCTATTCCCCCAATATAAAGTTGGCTTCCTTTCATCCTTATGAATCTATGGAATCTTTTAGAACATGCTTTGGGGTATCGATATAAAGTGAAATTTTAATGCGGTGAAGTTGTACTGACCACAAATAGCGAAATAAAACGAAAATTTTCTAAATATTTTTACTGAGACGTGCATAAGTATAGAATTTCTTGACTATAACAGTAATAGTAAAAAAAATAGCCCCTATGTCAAAAGACATAGAGACTATTTCAATTAAGCGTGAAGATCAGAAACTTCTTGTTCTGTCACTTCTTCTACTTTTTCGTTTACACGTTCAATAGTTGCACCTAATGCAGCTAATTTCTTATGGAAGTTTACATAGCCACGGTCAAGATGTTTTAACTCTGTTACACGAGTATAACCTTCTGATACTAAACCAGCTAAAATTAATGCTGCTGCTGCACGTAAATCAGTCGCGCCTACTTCAGCACCTTGTAAGCTGTTTGGACCGTTCATAATTACAGAACGACCTTCAATTTTAATATCAGCATTCATACGACGGAATTCTTCAACGTGCATAAAGCGGTTTTCGAATACCGTTTCAGTAATCATGCTTGTTCCTTCAGCTTGTAATAATAATGCCATCATTTGTGATTGCATGTCTGTTGGGAAACCTGGGTGAGGCATAGTTTTAATATCAACCGCTTTTAACTTATCTGGGCCGATAACACGTATACCTTCGTTTTCCTCAATAATTTTAACACCCATTTCTTCCATTTTCGCTGTAATTGAGCGTAAATGTTCAGGTACAGCATTTTCAATTAAGACGTCTCCACCAGTAATTGCTGCTGCAACCATGAATGTTCCTGCTTCAATACGGTCAGGAATAATAGGGTGGTTTGCACCATATAATTTATCAACGCCTTCGATACGAATCGTTCCAGTTCCAGCTCCGCGTACTTTCGCTCCCATCGCATTTAAGAAGTTAGCTAAGTCAACGATTTCTGGTTCTTTCGCTGCGTTTTCAAGGACTGTTGTCCCTTTTGCTAATGTCGCTGCAGACATAATGTTTTCTGTCGCGCCTACACTTGGGAAGTCTAAATAAATTTTAGCTCCTTTTAGTTCTCCCTCTACGTACGCCTCAACAAAACCGTTACCAACTTTTACTTTTGCTCCCATTGCTTCGAAGCCTTTTAAATGTTGGTCAATTGGACGTGAACCAATTGCACATCCACCAGGAAGTGCAATACGAGCACGACCGTTACGTGCTAATAATGGGCCCATTACTTGGACAGATGCACGCATTTTACGTACATACTCAAATGGTGCTTCAATGTTTAATTCTTTAGAAGAATCGATTGTTACTTGGTTATTTTCAAATACGACTTCAGCATTTAAATGACGTAATACCTCGTTAATTGTGTATACATCAGACAAAACTGGTACTTCAGATAGTACATTCTTTCCATCACTCGCTAATAGGGCTGCAGCGATTATAGGTAATACAGCATTTTTTGCGCCCTCAACACGCACTGTGCCGTTTAACCGCTTTCCGCCACGGACGATGATCTTTTCCAAATTATTCCCCTCCGTGTCCTTTTTTCAGTATCTATTCACTCAATACTCAGAAGTTATGATCGGTGTGCCAACCACAATTATATCTTTGTTGTCTGTAGAACGTATTGCTATTTGCACATTTATTTTCTCTCTATTTATCGAAAGAGCGTCATTCCACTTTTTATTATATGCGGAGACTGACACAAATGCTCTTTCTTCTGTCTGTTCGATCGCTCTTGCTGAAAGATCTTTCAAAACCTGATTGGTTTTATTTTGCAAAACACCTTCAATCTTATCATTCAATACACCTTGAACACAAGTATAAATTGTAGGTTTTCCGTTAAAAATTTTATTCATTTTCTGAACGTACTTCGGGTCCCATTTCGCCCCGCTTACTTCAAATATAATGAAAGTGTTTTCTTTAGTATTTTCCTTAGTCCAAGTTACTACTACTCGTTCTTCATAGGAAGAAGATTTTTTATAGGATGTAGCTTTATATCCATCTGGAGATTGTTCTAATTCCCAACTTTCGATATTTGCCTTTTCCTTCACATCGTTTAACAATTTTTGAAACGTATGTATATTAGAAATTGTTTTTGTTTCTCGCGCTAACCATGACCACCGCTCTACTTTTGCATCATTCTTCTCTAAAGCCTTGATCATGCTCTCCATCTTCTGTTCATCGCTTATAGGTTTCATCTCTCTATATCCAACCAAAAATAAAACAACACTTAAGACAACGATAAGAATGGCTTTAAGCTTCAATTTCATCCCCTCCTATCCCCATTGTTAACGGAGATATGAGGTTCTATACACTTACTTTACTAAATACGTTAAACTCTTTGAATAACCTAAATAATCAAGGAAAAAGTTACTGACAGATGTCCCAATTGCAATCGTAACTAGGATGAGTAATACTCTCGTCTGCATCACTTTCCCAGACTTCATTAAACGCTCAATGTGAATACCTTGCAAGGCCCACCACGTAATAGTAATAAACAATAAATGCGAAACAATGGCAATCAGTGCTTGTTGCCCTAAAAGTTGTGCCAAAAAATCGACCCCTTTTTTGTTTGGCTACTACTTACGCAAAATGTAAAAACGATACCATAATAAGTAGGAGCCACACTTTTTCAAACGCGAATAGGCTTCTTACATCTCAAATCGTAATTTCCTTTCAAAAAACATATACTTATATACGTTTCCGTTTGCTGTTACTCCAAAATAAAAAGCGCAGAGTATGGACTCTACACCTTTTATTTTCACTATTGTACCACGTTCCCCAAGAAGAAGAAATCCTTCATTAATGGAAAATATTCATAAAAGAAATTGTAACCAATCATCGGCATAATTCCCAGTATTACAATCGAAATTGCACAAAAACTCATGACAATCTTTATATTTAACGGTAACCGAAGCTTTTCTTCTGCCCCTCCTGTGCGGAAAAACATTTGCTGTAATATCCGGAAGTAATATACGAATGAAACAACTGTTGTCCCCATCATAATAGAAGCTAATACGTAATGAGCAGGTTCAACATGGAGTGCCCCTAAAAAGATGTTAATTTTCCCGATAAAACCAGCTGTCCCCGGTATTCCAGCTAACGATAAAATAAAGATTGTCATCACTATAGCTGTAAATGGAGATCGCTTGTATAATCCTGTAAAAATCGTCATATTTTCCTTATCATTTTGTAAGATTAATCCATGGATGATTGCAAATGCCCCTATATTCATAAGCATGTATGCAAGCATATAAAACCACATACTATCCATCGTGAACTGCGATAGCGCCACAAGGGGCACGAGCAAATACCCCGCGTGCGCGATACCTGAATAGGCAAATAGACGTTTTACATTGTATTGCTTTAACGCTACTACATTCCCAATAATCATCGTAATACTAGCTAGCACAGCAATGTATATACTCATACGCCCGTACAAAGATTGTGCGTCTCCTTGGATTGCCACTCCTGCAAAAACCATAAGAAACAAACGCGTAATGAGTAGAAAACCAGCAATTTTAGAAATCGTTCCGAGAAAAGCAGTGACAGGTGTAGCCGCTCCCTCATACACATCCGGTGCCCACATATGAAAGGGAACTGTTGCAATTTTGAATGAGAGTCCAACAAGTAAAAGTAGAAATGCGAGAGCTAACAATAATTGAATGCCCCCGGCCAATCCTTGCGTAAATGCTTTTTGCATTTCCACTATGTTGGTCGATCCTGTAATACCGTATAAATAACTCATTCCAAAGAGCGTAATTGCTGTTCCAATTCCTCCGTTAATGACGTATTTCATTGCCGCCTCATTCGATGCACGGTTTCTTTTTCGGATGCCTACAAGAATGTAGGAAGAAAGCGAAAGCAATTCTAAACCGACGAATAGTGTGATGAAATCAACGCTCGAAGCCATGAACATCGCTCCAAGAAGCGCCATTAACATTAAGTAATAATATTCTCCCTTATCCCCGATAGGCTCCTTCTCGTCATCGCTCATTGCCATACATAAGACGAGAGCTGCCCCGATTAATAACAATGTTTTAAACCCTTTTGAAAATCCATCTAACACAAACGATCCATTTAAAATATCTCCCGCTGGTTCACTATATAGCGTAATTAATGACACGGCCGCTAATACGACGGCTGCGATTGCGCCAATCGCAACGTGCCTATGGTTCAGCTTAAAAAACAAATCACATATGGAAAGAAGGATGGCTGCCCCAAGAATAATGAATTCCGGCACCATCAGATGCCACGACAAGCTAAGTAACGTATTCATATCCATCCTACTTCACCCCCAATGTTTTCAACGTATTTTGAAGCGGATCCCCTAGTAGTTCTGGCATTACTCCAATTGCGATAATACAAACGAGAAGTAATATAACAGGAACATACTCCCATCCGTGTATATCAGATTTCGCTTCCCATTCTTTCTTACCAAATGTCACTTGAAGTGTCGCTCTTAATACGTATACAGCGGTTAAAATAATTCCAAGTACACCTACGGCTGCGATAACCGGTTTCCCTTGGAATAAACCGAGAAAGGCAAGGAATTCGCTAATAAATCCAGACATCCCTGGCATTCCAAGCGATGCCATACCTCCCGCTAGGAAGAAGCCGCTAAGCACAGGAACACTTTTTGCGAGTCCACCAAGCGCTGTAATATCTGAAGTCCCAAAACGCTCTTCAATCATGCCAAGTAAGAAGAAGAGCAATGCCGCAATTAAACCGTGAGACACAACCTGGAACAGTGCCCCTTGTATACCTGGTGCATTTAACGCCGCAAGCCCCATTAATACAATGCCCATATGCGAAATACTAGAGTAAGCAAGCACCTTTCTAAAGTCCGTTTGGATGAGTGCTAGAAAGGCCCCGTACAATAAATTAATGACTCCTAAAATCGCAATTAGCGTTGCAAAATCACGAAAATGTTCTGGAAATAATCCTTTCCCAAAGCGAATAATACCGTATGCTCCAATTTTCAGTAAAACTCCCGCATGAAGCATAACTACAGCAGGATGCGCTTCTATGTGTACATTGACCATCCAGCGATGCAACGGGAAAACCGGAAGCTTAATCGCAAAGGCAATCATTATGGCAAGAAACAAGCCGAACTGTAAGCTACTTGAGACAGCCATTCCTCCCCCAGCACCTACACTCGTTAATATTTCTTTAAGCTCCGTAATATTTGTTGTACCTGTTTTCGCAAATAAAACCGAGAAAACGATAAGTAAAATAGCTGATCCGATACCGTTATATATTAAATAACTATATGCAGCCTTTTCACTCGACAATTTCCCCCACTTGCCAATTAATAAAAACATTGGTGGCAGCGTAATTTCAAAGAAGATGAAGAACAGCATTAAATTTTGAGCAGCGAAGACACCGAGCATCCCTATTTCTAGCATGAGTAATAGCATGTAGAATGCTTTTAAATTTCGTTTAATGGAAAATGCCGCAATTGTTGCAAGCATTGCTAGTAGGGCCGTCAGCACCATCATTACAAGCGATAAACCATCAATACCAATCTCGTAATAAATGGAGAACCATCTTTTATCTACCGCTGTAAAATCCCCAAATTTAATCCATTTCACTTTCTCATCAAATATCGATAAACTCTTTCCTGAAGCATATGTACAAGCGAGGACGATAGCGATACCAAATGGAAGCGCCGTCCCAAATAAACCAAGCGCTCGCACTGTACGCGATTCTTTTTTCGGCGTTAATACAAGCAAGAGAATCCCTAAAAGCGGGGAGAAAATGAAGAACGTTAATAGCAATCCATTCATCGTAAATCCCCTCCCGTATATAACAAAATAATTATGAGCACAGCGAGCGAAACGGCCGTTACAGTTCCGTACACTTGTACATTACCGTTTTGAAGCCGCGATCCTAAACGGCTCATACCTTTAACCAATCCCGCAATTAAAACTGCAATTCCTTCTACAACGTATACTTCAAATAAGCGAAGTACATGAGCGATTCCTTTCGTAATAGGAAGCACCGTAACATTGTAAAGTTCATCCACATAATATTTTTCTTTCAAAAGGTTATAAAGAGGCGTCCCTTCTCCGCCTGCCCAATCTCTAGAGATAGCTTTCTTACCATATATGAGGTATGCGAGGGCAATTCCCGCAAATGAAACGAGCGTTGCAACAATCATAATCCAAACAGGTCCATGTACTTCCTGCACTTTGAATCCTACATCTTTCGTGAGCCAATCCCCAAGAAACGTTCCGAACCACGGTGTATTTATATAGCCTGCCACTACCGCAAGAACACCAAGGACAATCATCGGATACGTCATTGTGCGAGGTGATTCATGCACTTCTTCCTCCGTCTTCGTTTCCCCTGTAAAAACAAGAAAGTATAGACGGAACATATAAAATGCTGTTAGAAATGCCGCAATTACTGCTAAAACGAATAGAAAGTAATTGCCGTTCATCCAAGTCGCCACTAAAATTTCATCTTTACTAAAAAATCCGGAAAGAAGAGGAACACCACTAATTGCGAGTGTGCCTATTAAAAATAGTGCACCGGTTACTTTCATCTTTTTCTGTAAACCGCCCATTTTATTAATGTTTTGCGTATGGACTGCATGAATTACACTTCCTGCCGCCAAGAACAGTAATGCTTTAAAGAAGGCGTGTGTTGTTAAGTGAAAGACACCAGCTACATAACCAGCAGAGCCTAGCGCAAGCATCATATACCCGAGCTGACTAACTGTAGAATAAGCAAGAACCCTCTTAATATCCGTTTGTACAAGACCAATAGAGGCCGCAAAGATTGCGGTGAAAGCCCCAACGATTGCAACAGTTTGCATCGCTACCACACTTGCTGAAAATAGCGGGAACATCGTCGCTACTAAATATACACCGGCTGCAACCATCGTTGCCGCGTGAATAAGCGCCGAAACAGGCGTCGGTCCTTCCATTGCATCTGGCAACCATGTATGAAGCGGAAACTGGCCCGATTTCCCCATCGCACCGATAAAAATTAATATCGCCGTTATTGTAATCATAGAAGGAGAAAGGTCGCCCGTATGAATCGCTTTAAAAATCGCGTCATATTCAAAACTACCTGCATGCCAAAAAATTAAAATCATCCCAATAAATAGCCCAACATCCCCAATGCGTGTCATAATAAAAGCCTTTTTCGCAGCAGCCTTCGCTTCTTCTTTAAAGAAATAAAAACCGATAAGTAAAAACGAACCAAGGCCGACTAACTCCCAAAATATATAAAGCTGTAATAAATTCGTCGATATAACTAGCCCAAGCATCGCAAATGTAAAGAGCCCTAAATATGCATAAAAGGTTGGTAATCTTTCCTCCCCTTTCATATAACCTTTTGAGTACACATGTACAAGAAAACTCACAAGCGTAACGATAAACAACATTAAAGCTCCTAATGCGGTAACTTCAAAACCAAATGATATATCTATATCTCCTGTTCTAAGCCATACCCACTTATGCTTCACTGCCTCGGATGAAAACCGTTCTATTAGTACCACTACCGCGGAGAGAAAGGATAGAAAGGTAAAGAAAATACCTAGTACACTACTTCCCTCTCTAATTTTCTTCCCGAACATAATAAGTATCAAAAACGAAACAAGCGGGAAAAGCGGTATGAGCCATGCATAATCGATCATTGTTTCCTTCCCCCTTTTCGGTCACAATGCTATCCTTTGAGCGTATCCATCTCATCTACATGAACTGTCGGGCGATTACGGTACAAAGCAATCAAAATTGCAAGCCCTACCGCTGCCTCCGCTGCCGCTACAGACATCGTAAACAGCGAAAAAATTTGTCCTGTTAAATTCGGAAACAAACCTAATTTACTAAACGCTACTAGATTTAAATTAGCGGCGTTTAACATCAATTCGATACAAACTAATACAATTACTGTATTTCGCTTTGTTAAAGCTCCAAATAAGCCGATGCAAAACAAAATAATCGCAAGTGTTAAATACGCAGAAGCCGGAACGCTACTCATGGGAATCCTCCTCTCCCTCATCCTTCTTCGCAAGGATAATCGCTCCTACAAGTGCTACAAGTAAAATAACTGAGGTTAATTCGAATGGAATAATATATTTTGAATAGAGAAGTGTACCGATTTGAAGTGTGTTATTTTCATGGAGAGGTAAACTTCCTTGTGTGCTTTGATTTGAAAAATCGATACTATTAACAGCGAAATACATAACTGCTCCAAATGCTACAACCGCAAAGAAGATAATCCATTTTCGAAGAGTAAGGCGCGATTCATTTTCCGCATTATGTTTCGTTAACATAATGCCAAAAATCATAATAATAGTGATCGCACCAGAGTAAAGTAAAATTTGTGCTACTCCGATAAATTCGGCCGATAAAAGAAAGTACAAACCTGCAATGCTAAGGAATGTAAGCACAAGGGCCAGCATCATATGCATTACTTTCGTTAAGTTCAGCATAAGAACGCCGCCGATAATCGCAGACAAGGATAGGATAAAGAATGCTACAAACTCGCCATTCATGCTTTATTCTCCTTCCTGACATTTTCGTCGTTTTCATCGAGCCACTGCAAATTTTTAAATAAATCATCACGTGAATACTCTGCGAGTTCGAAGTTATTCGTCATTACAATTGCCTCTGTCGGACAAACTTCTGTACATAAATCGCAAAGAATACAAATTTCAAAATTTATATCATACGTGTCGATAATTTTCCCTTTTTTCGTAGGATCAGGATGTTTTTTTCCCGTTAATTGAATGCAATCTGTCGGACAAATATTAGAACACTGATTACAAACAATACATTTCTCTGGATAAAACTTTTGAATACCCCGAAAGCGGTCTGGTAATGGTAACGGCTGATTCGGATAATCATACGTCACCTTTTTCTTACTTAAATTACTAAGCGTATATTTTAACCCTTTAAATAGTCCCTTCATCTCTTACTGGCACCCCCTTTATAGATTAGAAGAATAGCTCCTTAATCAATGCCGTTAAGAAAATATTTGCAAGTGCGATCGGTAATAATACTTTCCAGCCAAACTCCATTAACTGGTCACCTCTTATACGCGGGAACGTAACGCGGAACCAAATTAACAGAAAGACCACACTGCTGAATTTCAAAGCAAACCATACGGATCCTGGAATAAATCCAAGGAACATAACTGGGTTCCAGCCTCCTAAAAAGAGTACTGTAATTAAAGATGCCATCCCGAAGAAATACACATACTCTGAAAGCATGAAAAACGCCCAGCGAAACCCTGAGTATTCCGTATGGTATCCAGAAACAAGTTCTGACTCCGCTTCAGGTAAATCAAACGGCGTCCTATTTAACTCTGCAACTGCCGCAATTAAGAAAACGACGAAACCAATCGGCTGTGCGAAAATGTACCATACCTTCTCCTGCGCCGCTACAATCTCATTTAAATTAAGGCTACCTGCTAACAAAACGACGCCAATTACACTCATCACAAGTGGAATCTCATAAGAAATCATTTGCGCTGCTGCGCGCATCCCTCCTAAAAGGGAATATTTATTATTTGATGCCCATCCCCCCGTTACAACTCCAATCGTCGTAATCCCAGAGACAGCAATGTAATACAGCAATCCTACGCCAATATCCGCGAACTGGAATTTATCAGTAAACGGGATAACCGCAAGCACCATAAATGCTGGTGCAAATGCAATAACAGGCGCTAATATAAACAACGGTTTATCTGCAGCTTTCGGAATACTATCTTCTTTTAATAATAATTTCAAAACATCAGCTACCGTTTGTAGTAAACCGAATCGGCCTCCAACTTGGTTTGGTCCAATCCGCCCTTGCATAAATCCCATCACTTTCCGTTCCGCCAAAATACCGTATGTAACGAAGCCAAGGACTGCAAATAATAGAAGCACTGCTAATCCGAAAAAAATAAAGAAATTCGTCCAGCTTGAAGGTGATTGTAAGAGCGTCTCAATCATTAGCCATCAACCTCCCCAAGTACAATATCAACCCCACCTAAAATCGTAATTAAATTGGCGATGTTCTCACCTTTCAATAACTTCGGTAAGATTTGCAAATTATAAAAAGACGGTCTGCGAAATTTCAAACGGTACGGCTCTTTCTTTCCATCACTAGCAATATAGCAACCAATCTCTCCCCGCGGTGACTCTATACGGACAAACGCTTCTCCCTTAGGTGCTTTAATAATTTTCGGCACTTTTGCCAGCACGGCTCCATCTTTTGGGAACTGCTCAGCTGCTTGCTCAATAATTTTTAATGACTCCTCAATTTCTTTCATCCGGCAGACGTAGCGGTCCCAAGCATCTCCCGTGCTCCCAACAGGAATATCAAAGTCAAAACGATCATAAATAGAATACGGCTCATCTTTGCGAAGATCAAAGTGGACTCCCGTGCACCGCAAATTTGCGCCGCTTAAAGAATACGAGATCGCCTCTTCCGCGCTATATATGCCAACGCCTTTCACACGATTTAAAAAAATTTCATTTCCGCTAACAAGGTCGTGATAACCTTCCAATTGCTCTCTCATATACGGAACAAACTCTTTCACCTTTTCAATCCAGCCATCTGGCGCATCCCACTTCACGCCGCCAACTCTCATGTAGTTGAAAGTAAGCCTTGCACCACACAATTCATTTAATAAATTAATAATCATTTCCCGTTCACGAAACGCGTATAAAAATGGACTAACCGCTCCTATATCAAGAAGATTCGTCCCCCACCAGACGAGATGACTTGCAACCCTTCCCAGCTCCATCGCAAGCACACGTAAGTATTCAGCACGCTCCGGAATCTCAAGTCCCATCATCGTCTCTACAGCATGGCAAATGACGTAATTATTCGTCATCGCTGATAAATAGTCCATTCGATCTGTATACGGGATAATTTGCGTATACTGCAAGTTCTCAGCAATCTTTTCTGTTCCGCGATGCAAATACCCGATAACTGGTGTAGCCTCTTTAATAATTTCCCCGTCAATCTTAATTACAAGCCGAAACACACCATGTGTACTCGGGTGCTGCGGTCCAACATTTAAGAGCATCTCTTCCGTACGGATCACAAGCTACACCTCCACATCATACGGTTCATAATCTTTCCTAAGTGGATACCCTACCCAATCATCCGGCATTAAAATACGAGATAAATTCGGATGACCTTTAAATACAATACCTAGCAAATCATACGCTTCACGCTCCGGCCAATCTGCCCCTTTCCAAAGCGGCGTCACCGATTCTACTTGCGGCGCTTCCCTATCCAGCTTTACCTTCACTGCTACTGACTGTTTCTTTCCATATGAAAATAAATGAACATATACTTCCATATGTGTCACAAAATCCGTCGCATGTAGCTCTGACATATAATCAAAAGCAAGTCCCTCATGCAATCGCATTAACTCCATCACTTCATAATATTTTGAAGGCTCCGCCACAAGAGTTGGAACATCTTTTGAAAGTTTATTAATATAGGAATCTACTAATGCATATTCCCCTAACTTCTCCTTAACAACCTCCACATATTGATTTAAATATGGTTGGTTAACTGATGGTTCTTCCTGCTGCGGCTCATCTTCTACCTTATTTACAGCTCCCTTTGCTCTTGCCGCAGCAGCGGCTTTCGCTTTTGCGGCTGCAATAACCTTTGCTTTTTCATCTCCAAAATTCCCATCACCTTGCGAAGATTTTGCTTTTGCTAGTGCGGCTGCTACAGCCTTTGCCTTCGCTTTTGCTTTTTCTTCGTCCGTTACTTCTTCTGTTCCTTCTCGCTTTTGCTTCGCTAGT
>NZ_MACH01000169.1 GCF_001884065.1 Bacillus proteolyticus | reverse complement strand
CAATTGATAAGAGAACCATTCCTCCATTGTATAGAAACGGATCATATTGATTCGTCTTCCAAAACATAAGCAAAATAATAATAAGAGCAGTTCCTCCCACTACATCAAGAATGAGACGCGCCTTTGGAATAATTTTATTTGCAAGCCTATTGCTTGGCCAAAGTAAGGCAAGTGCCGCTCCAATAAGTAAAGAAAAGGCCCTCGTATCTGTGCCATAATAAATTCTGCTCGGATCAGTTCCAGGTTCATACAAAATTGCCATCGCTAAAGCTGAAGCAACAGCTCCCAGACAAATCAATAAAATCATACGGGATTGTTTTTTTATGTGGTAAAGTCCTAAACTAATGATAAACGGCCAGACAACATAGAATTGTTCCTCAACTGCTAACGACCAAAAATGATTCAATGGAGAAAGCTGGTTAAAATTATCAAAGTACGATAATTTATGATAGATATACCACCAGTTACTAACATAAAATAACGCCGCTAATGAATCTCCACGCATTTTTTCAAGTAAAGAGCTATGAAAAATCGTAATCCATGCCAACGTTATAACGAGCATAACAAACATTGCTGGAAGCAATCTCCTTGCCCTACTAAGCCAGAATTTCTTCAAATCAATTCTCTTATTTCTCTTCCACTCCATCGCTAGAATATCTGTAATTAAATAACCTGAGAGTACAAAAAATACAGTAACCCCTAAAAATCCTCCAGGCATCCAATTAAAATTAATATGATACAAAATAACACCTAGTATAGCTAGGCCCCTTAGACT
>NZ_MACH01000168.1 GCF_001884065.1 Bacillus proteolyticus | reverse complement strand
CTTTTTTCAAAACATCGTGACTTTATTTCAAACCAACAGTTCCTTATCATACAAAGCACCGGGTAAAAGATATCCTAAATTATGTCTAACTGTACACAATTTCTTTTTAATCATGTACTTGCATAGAAAGATAATAAATTCCCTTATTGGTTACGAAGACATATTCTTCATAACTACAAGCATAATAGGCTCCTATATCTAATTTTACCCAATAAACTGCTCCAATCCCTTGTTCAAATGTATTCAATAACTGTTC
>NZ_MACH01000167.1 GCF_001884065.1 Bacillus proteolyticus | reverse complement strand
CCGGTCCATCCGGTGGACCACCAGGCCCGACAGGAGCAACAGGAGAAACAGGGGCAACCGGAGTGACGGGTTTACAGGGTCCACAAGGAATACAAGGTGTGCAAGGAGAAATAGGTCCAACAGGCCCACAAGGAATTCAAGGTCCACAAGGAATACAAGGTGTAACAGGAGCAACAGGAGATCAAGGTCCACAAGGGATACAAGGTCCACAAGGAATTCAAGGCCCAACCGGTCCACAAGGAATTCAAGGAGCACAAGGCCCACAAGGGATACAAGGAGCAACCGGAGCAACCGGAGCACAGGGCCCACAGGGAATCCAAGGTCCGACTGGTCCACAAGGCCCAACTGGCATTCAAGGTGTGCAAGGCTTGCAAGGCCCACAAGGCCCGACAGGGGATACGGGAGCTACTGGTTCACAAGGACCGCAAGGAATCCAAGGTCCAACGGGGGCTACTGGAGCAACCGGAGCAACCGGAGTGACTGGAGTTAGTACAACTGCAACGTATGCATTTGCGAATAATACATCAGGAACAGCTATTTCCGTTTTATTAGGTGGTACGAATATCCCATTACCGAACAATCAAAATATTGGACCAGGAATAACCGTTAGTGGTGGAAATACTGTATTTACAGTTGCGAATGCAGGGAATTATTATATAGCCTATACAATTAATCTAACGGCAGGATTAATTGTAAGTTCTCGTATAACTGTAAATGGCAGTCCGCTTGCGGGAACGATAAACTCTCCGGTAGTGGCTACTGGTTCATTTAGTGCACCAATAATTGCTAACTTGCCTGCTGGAGCTGCTGTTAGTTTGCAATTATTTGGATTAGTTGCAATAGCTACATTATCTACGACAACGCCAGGAGCTACTCTAACTATTATTAGATTAAGTTAATAAGTAGAAAACCTTGGAACTTTTATGTTTCAAGGTTTTTTTATCCCGGTATTTGAGAGTCATCTTCGCTAATCAGAGGGGAATTGATAACTTTCTATTATTTAAAGTTTCACTTTATTCACGTGAGCAAAAACATCGCAGTTCGAAAATATATTATAATAGAATGAAAAGAGAGAAATTTGGCAGAAAGGGAGGGTGGCGATGCAGGAGATGGTTAAAGACTTTTTTGGACGCCCACTTCAAGATTTACGCATATCTGTCATTGATCGTTGCAATTTTAGATGTACATATTGTATGCCAGCGGAAGTATTTGGGCCTGATTATGCTTTTTTGAAAGATGAGTTTTTACTAACGTTTGATGAAATCGAACGTTTGGCAAAAGTGTTCGTTAGCATCGGTGTACGAAAAATTAGACTTACTGGTGGTGAACCACTGCTTCGTAAAGATTTAACAAAACTTATTGCACGTCTCGTGAAAATTGACGGGCTAGTAGATATAGGATTAACGACAAATGCTATTCATTTAACGAAACAAGCAAAGGCATTAAAAGAAGCTGGATTACATAGAGTAAATGTTAGTTTAGATGCAATAGATGACGATACATTTAGGGACATTAATGGTAGAAATATTAATACGAAACCTGTGATTAAGGGAATTAAAGCAGCAAAAGAGGCAGGGCTTGAAGTGAAAGTAAATATGGTTGTGAAAAAAGGGATGAACGATCATCAAGTACTTCCGATGGCTGCGTATTTTAAAGAGCGAGGAATCACGCTTAGGTTTATTGAGTTTATGGATGTTGGTAGTACGAATGGATGGAATTTCGATCAAGTGGTTACAAAGCGAGAATTGATCGAGATGATTCATAAAGTGTATCCGCTTGAGCCAGCTGAAGCGCATTATTTCGGTGAAGTTGCGAAGCGATATCGGTACGTTGGAACAAATGTTGAAGTCGGTTTTATTACTTCTGTTTCTGAATCATTTTGTTCCTCTTGTACGAGAGCGAGAATTTCAGCAGATGGAAAGTTTTATACTTGCTTATTTGCGACAGAAGGATTGGATGTAAGGAAACTTCTTAGAGGAAACCTTTCGGATGATGAGTTATTAAGCGTTATACAAGATGTGTGGATGAATAGAAAAGATAGGTATTCGGATGAACGGACAGAAGAAAGTGCAAAGAATCGTCCGAAAATTGAAATGTCTTATATAGGAGGATAAGAAAGGAGGCTATCGTATGCAGGAGCGATATTCAAGACAAATATTATTTTCTGGTGTTGGAGAAGAAGGGCAGCGAAAAATAAGAGGGAAGCATGTGCTTATTATCGGCGCTGGTGCTCTCGGCGCAGCGAATGCAGAAGCAATTGTTAGAGCAGGTGTTGGTAAAATAACGATTGCTGATCGTGATTATGTAGAATGGAGCAATTTACAAAGGCAACAATTATATACAGAGGAAGATGCGAAACATTATAAGCCGAAAGCGATAGCGGCAGCAGAACATTTAAAAGCGATTAATTCTGAAGTGGAAATTATCCCGGTTGTGACCGATGTAACGGTTCAAGAAATGGAAGAGTTAATTAAAGGTGTAGATTTAATATTAGACGCGACGGATAATTTTGAAACGCGCCTTCTTATTAATGATATATCTCAAATGTATAACGTTCCGTGGATATATGGGGGATGCGTTGGAAGCTACGGAGTAACTTATACAATCTTGCCAGGAAAAACGCCATGTTTTCGATGTTTAATGGAGCATCCAGCGAGCGGAGCGACATGTGATACGGCCGGTATTATACAGCCAGCAGTGCAATTAGTAGTTGCGCATCAAATAACGGAAGCTTTAAAAATATTAGTAGAAGATTTTGAGGCACTTCGTGAAACGATGCTATCATTTGATCTTTGGAATAATCAACAGATGGCATTTAAAGTGAATAGACAGAAAAAGGATACATGTTTATCTTGTGGAAAGCTACGTACATATCCGAGTTTAACATTTGAAGCACAAACGAAAACAGAAGTATTATGTGGACGAAATACAGTTCAAATCCGTCCAGGTGTGCGACAGGGGTTTAATTTAGAAGAAATTAAAAGGCGCTTACAAAAAAGTGTGGATGTAAAGGAAACACCTTATTTATTATCATTTCCGGTGGAAAAATATCGTTTTGTTTTATTTACAGATGGTAGAGCGTTTATTCATGGGACGAATGATATGAATGTGGCGAAACGCTTATATGCAAGATATATAGGGTGAACCTAAAGGAGAGTCCTTTAGGTTCAAAGGGAAAAGATAGTATTAAGAATTTCTAATATAATCTCCATTTTTTCCGCCTGTTTTTTCAAGTAAGTACGTTTCACCAATAATCATGCCTTTATCAACAGCTTTACACATATCGTACACGGTAAGAGCGGTAGCGGAAGCAGCTGTTAAAGCTTCCATTTCAACGCCGGTACTACCTTCTGTTTTAACTTTTACTTCAATAAGTAGTCGATATTGTTCTTCTGACTGTTTCCAATCGAAAGAAACATCAACACCTTTTAACAATAAAGGATGGCACATTGGGATAATATCAGAAGTGCGTTTTGCAGCCATAATGCCTGCGATTTGTGCAACAGCCAATACATCACCTTTACCAATTTCATTGTGAGAGATTTTGTCGAAAATTTCTTTCGTAACGAGAATGCTAGAGCATGCAATTGCTGTTCGAACGGTTACTTTTTTGTCGCTTATATCAACCATTTTAGCACGCCCTTGGTCATTGAAATGTGTGAATGAAGACATGGAATTCCTCCTTGAAGTAATTACGATTTAATATATAAAGTGTAATCGAGATTAGATATTTTGCAAATATGAGGTGAGAAACAATGGTAGAAAAACGAATCCCGATTCAAGTTGCTGAGGCAGTAGAGCGGGTGATGAAATACGCTAAGCATGGTGAAGTTGAAGAAGTTTTTATTACAGAAAGTTATGGGAGGATTCTTGGGGAGGATGTTGTCTCAGATCACGACGTTCCTCACTTTGATCGTTCTCCTTACGACGGTTTCGCAATTCGAGCAGAAGATACGAAAGAAGCGAGTCAAGAGCACCCGGTTGAATTTGAAGTAATAGGAGAAATCGGAGCAGGTTCTGTTTTTTTAGAAGAAGTAGGAGCTTTTCAGGCGGTTCGTATTATGACAGGAGCAGCTATCCCAGAAGATTGCAATGCAGTCGTAATGCTAGAGTTGACGGAAGGATTCGAGAAGAACGAAAGTACATATATGAAGTTGAAACGCTCTTTCCAAAATGGTGACAATGTGTCATTTAAAGGAGAAGATATAAAACAAAATCAAGTCCTTGTTAACAAAGGTGTTGTAATCAATCCAGGTGTTGCCGCACTGTTAGCGACGTTTGGATATAGCACTGTGAAAGTTGTAAAACAGCCTGTTGTCGGTATTGTAACGACAGGAAGCGAATTACTTGAAGTGCATGAGTCGCTAGAGCCAGGCAAA
The DNA here is from genome assembly GCF_001884065.1 of Bacillus proteolyticus. Classification (GTDB taxonomy): domain Bacteria; phylum Bacillota; class Bacilli; order Bacillales; family Bacillaceae_G; genus Bacillus_A; species Bacillus_A proteolyticus. The sequence continues at coordinate 182,386 of NZ_MACH01000167.1, read as the reverse complement.
ATTAGAAATAGTAACTCTTATATGATTGCAGCTCAAATTATGAAAGCTGGCGGGAAAGTGCGTTACTATGGACAACTTGCCGATGAGTTAGATGCATGTTTTACAGCTGTTAAATCAGCGATGGATGAGGTTGATATTTTAATTACAACGGGCGGTGTTTCAGTAGGAGATTACGACTACTTACCGGCTATTTATGAAAAGTTACAGGCGAATGTGCTTTTTAATAAAATAGCGATGAGACCCGGAAGTGTAACGACAGTAGCTGAAGTTGATGGAAAGTTACTTTTCGGTTTATCAGGTAATCCATCAGCTTGTTATGTAGGTTTCGAATTGTTTGTGCATCCGGTTATAAAAACGTATTTGTATGCGAAGGAGCCTCACATATATAGGGCAGACGCTATTTTGCAAAAAGACTTTCCGAAACCAAATCCGTTTACTCGTTTTGTAAGAGCGAAAGCGAGCATTGTTAATGGGGCACTACAAGTGACGCCGGTCGGTTTAGATAAATCGAGTGCGGTATCTTCACTCGCAGATGCGAATGCTTTTATCGTGTTGCCCGGAGGAACGAGAGGATTTGAAGCAGGGATGAAAGTATCTGTATTATTGTTAGAGCACTCCGAGGGATGTGATTGGCCATGGGCAACGCCCCTTCAATCTTACAAATAGTAGGGTATCAAAATAGCGGGAAAACAACACTTGTAGAGAAAATTGTGCATGCATTAGCTGAAAGTGAAATGAAAGTTGCTACAATTAAGCATCATGGTCATGGTGGTTTTCCTGAAGTAGCGCAAAAAGATAGTGAAAGGCACCGGAAAGCTGGTGCTGTCGTAAGTAGTGTAGAAGGCGCTGGATTACTATCTCTGTCTTCATTACGAGATGAATGGTCCTTGCAAGAAATTATCCGCTTGTACGAATTTTTTGAAGTGGATACGATTTTAATAGAGGGCTATAAAGCTGAGAAATATTCAAAAGTAGTTTTACTTCGTTCTGCGGAAGACATTGAACTTTTACATAAGGTAGAAAACGTAGTAGCAATTATTACGTGGGATAATGTCCTGTCAAATTTAAGAGAAGACTATAAAGTATTTCATATAACAGAAGAAAAATTGTATGTAGACTGGTTTTTACAAACGGTTAGGAGTGCAAAATGATAAATACGTATTATGAAGTAATTGATACAGAAATCCAAATTGAAGAGGTGGCAAAGAAAGTAATTCGACGTGAATGCGGTGCTGTTACAACATTTATTGGAACGGTTAGGGAGTTTACGAAAGGGCGTCGTACATTATACTTAGAGTATGTTGCTTATAAGTCGATGGCAGAAAAGATGCTACAGAAAATCGGCACAGAAGTGAAGGAAAAATGGCCTGGTACACATGTTGCGATTACACATCGCATTGGCACGTTGCAAATTTCTGATATAGCGGTTGTTGTTGCTGTATCAACGCCACATCGTAAAGAGGCCTATGAAGCAAATGAATATATTATGGAGCGTATTAAGCAAATTGTTCCGATTTGGAAAAAGGAGTTTTGGGAAGATGGCGACTCGTGGATTGGTGATCAATTAGAAAAGACACCATATCCAGCAGGAGAGCCTGGGAAGGAGCTATAAATATGATTCGAGTATTGTTATTTGCGAACTTGCAAGAAGAAGCAGGAACAAGTGAATTACAAATAGAGAAAGAAAATATTACGGTTGCAGAGTTAAAAGATATTGTCGCGAAGGAATATAATGTACCAGTATCAGCGCCAATTATGGTTGCGATTAATGAAGAATATGCAAATGAAGATGATACGATACAATCTGGTGATGTAGTTGCACTCATACCACCGGTGAGCGGTGGTTAATATTGGATTTGTACTAGAGAAAACGACTTTCCTAAATAGGAAAAGTCGTTTTTTTATGGGCATTTTGAGAACACTAACTTATAGAACAAGGAGGGAATTATGAAAAAGATATGTGTAATGATTACAATGATATGTTCTATTTTTTTCTCTTCTCCAAGCTATTCTTGGGCGAAAGAATCGAAGGAACAACTTTTAGAGAGTGCACTACTTAATCGATATTACTCAGTTATAAGGCAAGCGACAGAAGATCAGTATGAATGTGATTCAGTTACAAATATAAAGCGTCTAGGCAAGAAAGATGAATTTGTTCCTAGATTTGAAGTGACGCTACAATTTCTTACATTTCAAGGGGCGCATAATCCGCCGAATGACAAAGTTACACTTACTTTGGAAGACAATTTAGATCACATTAAGATAAAGAAAGTAGAGCGAGAAAAAAATGTGTCTAGTGCGATTGCAGAAAAGGTTTGCGCACGAGCGAAGGAAAAAATGAAAGCACACTCTAATGGTGTAGAGCGATAACTGATGATATTTAGTAAAGAAAGGTAATGAGCGATGGATATACTTTTAGCGATTTTACCAGCTATATTTTGGGGGAGTATTGTGCTATTTAACGTGAAACTCGGCGGAGGACCGTATAGTCAAACGCTCGGTACAACATTTGGTGCACTTATTTTCTCGATTGTTGTTTATATTTTTGTGAAGCCAGTATTAACTCCTACTGTTATTGGAGTTGGAATTGTATCAGGTTTATTTTGGGCACTTGGTCAGGCGAATCAATTAAAAAGTATTGATTTAATGGGTGTTTCGAGGACGATGCCAATTTCAACAGGACTTCAATTAGTTGCGACGACTTTATTTGGAGTCATCGTATTTCATGAGTGGTCCACGACAATATCAGTCGTCCTTGGAGTTTTGGCGCTCGGTTGTATTATTATCGGTGTTATTTTAACATCACTTCAAAATGAAGAAGAAAAAAATGCAGAGCAAGCAGCAAATTTTAAAAGGGGCATCATAATTTTATTAATTTCAACAGTCGGTTATTTAGTTTACGTAGTAGTTATTAGGCTATTTAACGTAGATGGTTGGTCTGCTTTATTACCACAAGCAGTTGGTATGGTGTTAGGAGGCATTTTACTTACGTTTAAACATCATCCATTTAATAAATATGCGATACGAAATATTATTCCAGGATTAATTTGGGCAGCTGGAAATATGTTTTTATTTATTTCACAGCCGCGTGTCGGAGTTGCAACAAGCTTTTCACTATCACAAATGGGAATTATTATTTCGACGCTTGGCGGGATTCTTATATTAGGTGAAAAGAAAACGAAACGTCAATTAACAGGTATCGTTGTTGGTATCGTTTTTATTATCGCAGCCGGAATTATGTTAGGGATTGCAAAAGGATAAGGAGGCATTGAAATGTATAGTGATTTAGAAGGGAAAGTCGTCGTTATTACAGGATCAGCAACTGGTTTAGGTAGAGCGATGGGAGTACGATTTGCTAAGGAGAAAGCGAAAGTGGTTATTAACTATCGCTCACGAGAGTCAGAAGCGAATGATGTGTTAGAAGAAATTAAAAGAGTAGGCGGAGAAGCGATTGCTGTAAAAGGTGATGTGACGGCAGAGGCAGATGTTGTGAATCTCATTCAATCTGCTGTGAAAGAGTTTGGTACGCTCGACGTTATGATTAATAATGCAGGGATAGAAAACGCGGTACCGTCGCATGAAATGCCGTTAGAAGATTGGAATAAAGTAATCAATACAAATTTAACAGGCGCTTTTTTAGGAAGTCGTGAAGCGATTAAATATTTTGTGGAACACGACATTAAAGGATCTGTCATTAATATGTCTAGTGTTCATGAGAAAATTCCGTGGCCACTATTCGTGCACTATGCAGCAAGTAAGGGCGGTATTAAACTTATGACAGAAACGTTAGCGTTAGAATATGCGCCAAAAGGTATTCGAGTAAATAATATTGGACCAGGTGCAATTAATACGCCGATTAATGCCGAAAAGTTTGCTGATCCAAAGCAGCGTTCTGACGTAGAAAGTATGATACCAATGGGCTACATTGGAAAACCTGAAGAAATCGCAGCAGTAGCAACTTGGCTCGCTTCATCAGAGGCGAGTTACGTAACTGGAATTACGTTATTTGCAGATGGTGGAATGACTTTATACCCATCGTTTCAAGCTGGGCGTGGATAATATGAAAAGGCCAAAGAGATAAATCTCTTTGGCCTTTTTAAGCAAAAAAAAATAGCGGTCAGCTATTTTTAAAATTAATGATTGATTGTATCTTGAAGAAATTCTGTTGCTTGATGTTCTGAAACATTCTGTACGAGCGCAACTTCGCTAATAACCATTTTGCGCGCATTATCTAGCATTTGTTTTTCGCTCGCATTTAATGCTCTTTCTTTATTGCGACGAAGTAAATCACGAACAACTTCTGCACTATCTTGAAGATTGCCGTTCTTCATTTTTTCCATATTCATTGTATATCTTTGTTTCCAGGAAAGTGAGGGGTCTGATTCCCCATGATGAAATTCAAGAAGTATACCATCTAACGTACCTTTATCGACGACATAACGTATACCTGATTTTTGTAATTGATCCATCGGAAGCATTACTTGCATATCTTTACTAAGGATGCGTATCACACAATATTGACGCGAAGTACCTAATATTTCTTTCTCCTCAATCGCTTCGACGATCCCTGCACCGTGCATTGGATAAACGATTTTATCACCAATTTGAAACAAATCATCCACCTCCATATGTGGTAACCATCTTTAATGATAACACACTTAGATAAAAATGTCAAATTTTATATAATACCACATTGAATACATTCGAGTCAATATGGTAAAGGTCTTTTTTTTATGTATTTTTTTGCGCTTTTATGTGAAATAAATATAGGTGACTTTTTTAGAAAAATAGTACAGGCGCAGAAAGAAGGCATATCCACTTATTTTTAAGCATAAAATGTAAAATCGCTAATACAATATACCTAAATCCGTTCTTTGCAAAGGAGGGAGAGAAGGTGGGACACACAATAAAAATTGATATTACAAATAAAGTTGTAGCTAAATTTAGATCAAATTATTTGGAATTATATACGAGTAAATTTATGATAGGTAAGTTTTATGTCTATACTGAAGATAAACAATATGTGTTAGAAGACGGATATATACATGAAAATGGAAAGTTTTATCGCATCATAGATACGCACCGTGGCAATAATCAAGCGGCGGAGGGCTGCGATCTAGGATGGTGTTAACATGATTCGTGTGAAAGTGTTTGATGAAAGTCACGAAAAAGACTTAGAAGACGCTGTAAATGTGTTTTTAAAAAAAATTGATGATGGAAATTTTGTAGATATAAAGTATCAAGTTGGTGTTTCGATTAATGATGATGAAAATCAAATTTATTGTTTTTCAGCGATGATTGTTTATAAAGCATAAAAAAGAGCTGGGGAGCCAGCTCTTTTTTATGCTTTATGTTGGGACAACATGTGTCGGTAAAATGTTCATAATAGATTGTGTTGCGCCTGTTTTCTTTGCTGTTAAAAGAATTTCTCCTGTTTCATGCTCCTGAGCATCAGTACACATACCGAGGTGATAACGATCACCTAAAAATGGATCAATATAAAAACCGTTTTTGAATACTTTATCATTCGGATGTTTTTCATGGTGAATTTCAGAACAATTAATGCAATAGAACATAGCTTACATCCCCTTTTTATTTTTGTTTAAAAAAGTGAGTCGGTAGTCATTTCGCTCCTAAGGAAATGTTGAGGAGAAGAGAAATAACTACCTACTCAAATGGTGGGCATATTCCTTCTGATTTTTCATATCTCACGTATTGTCCCTGAGGGAAGGAGGCGAGACACAGTACGCGTGATATAAGTAAGGCACTTCTTTCAATATGAATGATGGAGTTTCATATTGAGAGAAGTTTTTATTTTTTATTGCCTTTGTGAGTATATTATGAGGGAATGCTGAGAGGGTGTTTGTCCTGTTGAAAAAATGTTGAGAATTTCTCAACAGTGAACATAGCCTTCCTTGACATGTAACCAAATGGTGTTATATTATCAAAAATGAAACTAAAAGGTGTTATTTTTTGCGCCGAATAGAGGAGAATGAAAATGGAACAACAAAATACATTAAATGATATTAAACAAACAATCGTTTTTAACGCGTCTATTCAAAAAGTATGGAATATAGTATCAACTGCAGAAGGGATTGCATCATGGTTTATGCCAAATAATTTCGAATTAGAGGTAGGTCATGAATTTCATGTGCAATCACCATTTGGACCATCACCATGTAAAGTGTTAGAAATTGATGAGCCAAACCATTTATCTTTCTCATGGGATACAGATGGCTGGGTTGTATCATTTGATTTGAAGGACTTAGGAGATAACAAAACAGAATTTACGTTAATTCACGGTGGCTGGAAACATCCTGATGAAATCCTTCCGAAAGCGAATGCGAAGAGCTCTATTATTCGCGATAGAATGCATGGGGGATGGGTAGCGATTGTAAATGAAAAACTGAAAAAGGTTGTTGAAGGTTAAATGTCTTCGTCAGCAGCGAAATATGATGTATTTCAAGCAATTGCTGATCCAACCCGCCGAGAAGTATTACGGTTATTAAGTGATAGAGAGTTACCAATTTCTAAAATAACAGACCATTTTCCAATGAGCCGTACTGCAGTTGTAAAGCATCTTCATATCCTTTCAGAAGCGAATTTAGTGAGTGGAAGAAAAAACGGGAGAGAGAAGATATATCGTTTGCAACCGGAGCCGTTAGAGGAATTACAGCAGTGGCTCTCGTATTATGAACGATTTTGGGATAATAAATTGTCCATGCTTAAGCATATTGTGGAGAATGAAAAATAAAAGAGGATGACCAAAATGGTCATCCTTTTTATTATTGCTCACTTGTTTGTTTAGCTGGCTTTAATAAGAGCCAAGCAATAATTAAAGTTAATACTGCTAATACGAAAGTACTCATATAAATAACGTGTACACTTGCTGCTAGTGCGGATTGCGATTCGGTTGCTACGTTTGCTGTAGCTCCGCCGTGTCCGCCAGAAGATACGAGATCAAGATTTTTAATACCACGCGCGTGAATCATCGTATTGAAGATTGTTCCGAAGATTGCAGCGCCTAGTGTTTGACTAAATGTATTAATAAATGTGTTTAAACCAACTGCTGTTCCGCGCGTATGAGCCGGTACAGCTGCTTGGATTGTGACCATGTAAATTGGTGTAACAAGCCCCATTCCTAAGCCGAATAATCCGACTGCCACATAAATAAGGAATGATGGTGACTCTGTTGATAATGTAAATAATAAGAAGGTAGCAACTGTTAATATGCTAGCTCCAAGTAAAATAATTTGTTTCGTTTTTAATTTACCAACTAAGTTACCAGAGAACATAGCACCGAATGTCCACATAACAGGAATCGGCATTAAAATAAGTCCAGCCTCTGTCGCATTTTTTCCTAAAACACCTTGGCTCCAAATTGGAAGGTATACAGTAATACTAATAATCATTGCGCCAGCAATAAGCGTTAATATGTTTATCGTAGATAATGTACGGTTAGAGAAAAGTGCTAGCGGAATTAATGGTTCCGGAGATTTTTTCTCGATGTATAAGAAAATAATGAATGAAATAGCGGCAAAGATTAATAGGCCGATAATTGTAATATCTCCCCAGTTTTGCTTACTGCTGCCTGTTAATAATGCGTATAGTAGAGCAATTGTACTTAATGAGAAGACTGTTGCACCAAGGTAGTCGATATGTTGCTTGGCGGCAGACTTAACAGATTCCTTATAAGAAATGGCAAACATTATGCAAGCGATAATTCCAAAAGGAACGTTTAAGAAGAAAATATAGCGCCAAGAAAGAGAATCAACTAAAAATCCTCCTACTAATGGTCCGATAACACCAGATACACCCCAAACAGCACTTATCCAGCCTTGTGCTTTCGCGCGGTCTTTCGCTTCGTCATATAAGTCACCGATGATTGTCATAGTAATTGGCATAACAGCGCCAGCACCTATACCTTGAAGAGCACGGAAGAAGATTAATTGTTCCATTGATGTAACGACTCCGCAAAGTGCAGAACCGATTAAGAAGATGGTTGCTCCGATGAGCAGAACTTTTTTACGGCCGAATAAATCAGCTAATTTTCCGTATATAGGAGTCGAAACAGCTGTTGCAAGCATATAAATTGCATATACCCAACTAACAAGTTCGACGCCTGACAAATCACTCGTTATACGAGGGATTGCTGTACTAACAATCGTTCCTTCTACCGCAGAAAGAAACGTCATTAGCATTAAAGACATCATGACTTTTTTCCTCATTTGTTTTCCCCTTACCCTTTTTTAAATATTCAACAATATAAAATATAAAGGTACTAAGGTATATAAAGCAACAAAAAAGCAATGGGAATTTAGAAGGAAGGGGATTTGTCGTTCTTTGTCGGTAAGTCGATATATTTGAGGAATCGCTGATATATCTTGCAGAATCGCTTATATAATTTCATGCACCTATAAAAAAGAAACAGGAAGCCCTGTTTCTTTTTTATAGGTGCATTTTCGCATTTTGTCCAGCTGTTGTTCCGGCAATTCGACCGGTAACAAGGGCAGATGTAATGTTATAGCCACCAGTATAACCGTGAATATCAAGAACTTCTCCGCAGAAGTATAAGCCATTCGTGAATTTAGAAGACATTTCTTTCGGATTAATTTCTTTAACGGAGACACCGCCGCCAGTAACGAATGCTTTTTCAATTGACTGCGTACCATTTACATTCACAGTAAATTCTTTAAAGTCTTTCACAAGTGCACGAATCTTCTCATGAGAAACTTGTCCAGCTTGTTCGCTACCGTCAATTTCATTTTTTTCTAATAAGAATAGGAAGTAACGCTCAGGAACGTAACCTTTTAAAACGTTTTTAATTCCTTTTTTCGGATCTTCCTTCATTTGTTTCAGCATGCGCTGGAATAGTTGTTCACTATTTTCTTCTGGCAATGCATCGATGCTCATTTGCACTGTATTCGTTTTGAACTTTTTCAGTGCTTTCACAACGAATTGGCTACAACGAAGAGCAGCAGGACCAGATAAGCCGAAATGAGTGAAGAGCATGTCCATTTTGTGAGAAATGATAGCTTTTCCTTTCGGGTTTAATACACTTAAGTTTACGTCTCGTAAAGCGAGACCTTGCAATGAACGGTCTCGGATAAATGGTTCGTTTGAAAGGATTGGTACTTCTGTTGGGAATAATTCTGTAATTGTATGACCAGCTTTTTCCGCCCAAGCGTATCCGTCTCCAGTAGAACCAGTTTGAGGAACTGATTTTCCGCCAACAGCGATAACGACGTGATTCGTTTCTAACACTTCGCCTGTTTGTAATACAACTGCTTTCGTTTGACCATTTTCATATTCAATTGTTTCAACAGGTGTATTCGTACGTATTTTTACACCTAAGTCTTTTAATCGTGTTAAAAGTGCATCTACAACAGATTGCGCTTTATTTGATACAGGGAACATGCGACCATGATCCTCTTCTTTTAATTTAACACCTAGATTTTCGAAGAATGTAATAATATCTTCATTATTAAAAATAGAAAAAGCACTGTATAAGAAGCGCCCGTTTCCTGGTATATGTTTAACGATTTCATCAAGTGGTAGACGGTTTGTTACGTTACAACGACCGCCACCAGAAATCGCAAGTTTACGTCCAAGCTTATTTCCTTTATCAAGAAGTAAGACGCTTGCGCCTTCTTCTGCAGCACCGATTGCAGCCATTAGCCCAGAAGGACCGCCACCGATGACAATAACATCATAATACATAATATATCGACCTCATTTTCTACATTTCCTGCCTAAAAGAATAGCATGTTTTCTCTTAAAAGAAAAATAGGGTGAAGTACTGCTTGATGGGAGAATTGTGGTACAATACAAAAGTTAGAGTTCAGCACTATCCTGCTATTTGTGGGCAATAAGACTAAAACCTTAAGACTTAAGAGAAGTAAAAAGGGAGGTCACTGGCCCGTAAAAGCTCGAATGGTTCAACTAATAAGGAGTAGGAGAGGAGTCTCCTGCTAGTAATAGTTTCACTTTATCTAGATGTAGGAGGATTTTTGTATGTCCGATTCAAAATTTCTGCGCGGAACGCTTATTGTGACGTTAGGGACATTTTTAGTAAAGTTCTTAGGCATGATTTACGTCTTTCCGTTTCATGCATTAGTAGGCACAGAAGGCGGAACGCTCTATACATATGGATACATTCCATATACGATATTTTTAAGTATTGCAACGGCAGGGGTGCCGCTTGCTGTTTCGAAGTTTGTTTCCAAATATAATGCACTTGGCGATTATAAAACGAGCCGGAGAATGTTCCGCTCAGGAATGGTTATGATGATAGTAACCGGAGTTCTTTCGTTCCTAGTTCTATACATGACCGCACCATTATTTGCGGAAGCAATGCTTGGTAAACAAAGTTTACAAAATAAGATCGAAGAAGTTACGACGATTATTCGCCTCGTAAGTTTTGCGCTTATTGTTGTGCCGGCAGCAAGTTTGATCCGTGGTTATTTCCAAGGTCACCAATCGATGGGACCGACTACGGTGTCACAAATTATTGAGCAAATTATTCGTATCGTCTTTTTATTAGCGGGTAGTTTCATCGTTATTAAAGTACTTGGCGGTACAGTAGCAACGGCAGTTGGGGTTGCGACATTTGCTGCATTTGTTTCAGCAGTTGGAGCACTTGGCGTATTAATTTGGTACTGGTTAAAACGTAAAAAATATTTGGATCAATATTTAATTGAGCAAACTGTACCAGAATCGACGGTAAGTACCGCTCAATTGTTTAAAGAATTGTTTGCATATGCAATTCCTTACGTTGTAATTGGATTAACAATTCCTTTATATCAACAAATTGATACATTGACATTTAACTCTATTATGCAGGCGATTGGTCAAGGAGATATCGCAGAGCGAGCACTTGGTATTTTCACGATGTGGACGCATAAATTAATTATGATTCCAGTATCACTTGCAACAGCGTTTAGTTTAACGCTCGTACCAGCGATTACAAAGTCGTTTACTGAAAAGCAATACCGTTATTTAAAATTACAAATTACACAAACATTCCAGGCAAATATGTTTTTAACATTGCCAGCAGTTATCGGTATTTCTACACTTGCGTACCCAATCTATACTGCTTTCTACGATTCAGATCCACTAGGTGGACAAGTATTAATGTGGTATGCGCCAGTTGCGTTGTTATTCGCTTTATTCACAGTAACAGCAGCAATCTTGCAAGGGATTAACCAACAAAAACATGCGATTGTCGCACTTGTTATGGGTGTTATTTTGAAATTTGTATGTAACGTAATCTTTATTCGTTATTTCGGTACAGTTGGGGCGATTTTGGCTACTGCAGTCGGCTTCTTAGTTTCTGTATGGTATACGAATAGACAAATCAAAAAACATGCAAACTATTCATTTGGTGTTGTATATAAGAGAACATTCCAAATTGCAATATTAACACTTGTAATGGTTATTGCTGTAAAACTATCACAATGGCTTCTATCCTTCATGATTTCGCCTGATGGCCGTATTGGCGCTCTTATTACAGTTGCGATTTGTGCAGGTATTGGTGGACTTGTTTACGTAGTATTAGCGATTCGCACAGGAGTACTAGAAAGAGTATTTGGCGGAGAAGCTTTAGAGAAAATCCAGCGTAAACTTGGTAGTCGATTCAAAATAAAGTTGAAATCAAAAGGGGCGTAAATACGTCCCCTTTTCTTATGATAAATAAAGAAGGTGAAGAACATGAGATTAGATAAATTATTAGCGAACATGGGACACGGAAGTAGAAAAGAAGTAAAGAAATTACTGAAAGACGGCGTTGTGAAAATTGATGGAACGCCAGTGAAAGATCCGAAGTTTCATGTGAATGTAGAAGAACAAGAGGTTATGATTCACGGTGAAGTTGTGGAATATAAAGAGTTTGTTTATTTAATGATGCATAAACCACAAGGTGTTATTTCAGCGACAGAAGACGATAACCACGAAACGGTAATAGATTTATTAGAATTAGAAGATGCGATTTTTGATCCATTCCCTGTTGGGAGACTTGATATTGATACAGAAGGTTTCTTATTGATTACAAATGACGGGAAGTTAACGCATCAACTATTATCTCCGAAAAAGCATGTGCCGAAAAAATACTATGCACACGTTTCAGGAGTTGTAACGGAAGAGGATGTAAAAGAATTCGCTAAAGGTGTTATTTTAGAAGATGGCTATGAAACGAAGCCAGGCGAACTTACAATTTTAAAAAGTGATGATATTTCTGAAATTGAGCTCGTGATTACAGAAGGAAAATTCCATCAAGTGAAGCGTATGTTTGAAGCGGTAGGGAAAAAAGTAGTGTACTTAAAGAGAACAGAGATGGGACCTTTAGTGCTAGATGAAGAGTTAGAACTTGGGCAATATCGTGAATTAACAGATGAAGAAGTAGAAATGTTAAAAACATATCAAGTAGATAACGAAAAGTAACGCCAATTTCAGAGCATAGAAAAGACCCCTTTCTAATGAGTTAGAAAGGGGTATGTATTTATTTACATACAATTATTTTTTTGTTATGAGGTCATTCTCACTTTCTTTCCTGTCGTTGTCCACTTGCCGCGGCAAGGGCTATACACGAGTTCATTAAACTGCAACACATTTAGATCACGTTGTATCGTTCGCGGTGTGATCCCGAACTCATCTACAAGGTCTTTCGTTGTTACCGTACCGTTTTCATTGATGTACATATAAATCGATTTAATGCGTGTTAGCATACGAGTAGTTGTAGGTTTCAAGAGAAAACCACTCCTCTACTAGTTTTTTTGACCCCATTCAGGAAAGAAGGTCGTTACTACCATTGTACTCTACATGATAAAATTCATGCTTTAATCTACTTAAATTTTACAAAAGTTTAACAAATATTCATATAGAAAAATATTGGTAGTTGACATTGTATATTTTGTCAGTCAACTAACTCATAAATTTCTACGTAAAACGCCAAATTCCTGCAAATTTTTTTGAGAAAATAAAAGAAAAACTAATGAGAAATATCTGAAATATTACAATTGTTCGTTATTAGGTTTTCATGTATGGCATAAGAGATTTCGGTTTGCTATGATGAAAGAGATAATATAGTGAAGGATGGATGCGTGATGTCAACGATTAATTGGACAGAAGAAGTTATGAAACGAAAAGATGATTTAATTCGTGATACACAACAATTTTTGCAAATTAAAAGTGTATGGGAAGAAGAATCAGCGAAAGAGGGCGCACCATTCGGTGAAGGTGTAGAAAAAGCTTTATCTTTCATGTTACATAAAGGAGAAGCTGAAGGTTTTGCTTCTAAAAATTTAGAAGGGTATGCAGGCCATCTTGAAATGGGACAAGGAGAAGAATTAGTAGGTATCCTTTGTCACGTTGATGTTGTACCAGAAGGAGATGGCTGGACAACTCCTGCGTATAGTGCGGATATTCGCGACGGGAAGATTTTTGCACGCGGTGCGATTGATGATAAAGGGCCGACAATGTCAGCTTATTATGCAATGAAAATTGTAAAAGAATTAGGCTTACCTCTTTCTAAACGTGTTCGTATGATTTTAGGAACAGATGAGGAAAGTAATTGGAAGTGTGTAGATCATTACTTTAAAAATGAAGAAATGCCAACAATCGGTTTTGCACCAGATGCAGATTTTCCAATTATTAATGCGGAAAAAGGAATTTCTGACATACAAGTTGTTCAAAATGGTAGCGAAGAGAAAGAAGGCGCATTTAAGCTGATTTCATTTGAGTCAGGTCGTCGTTTGAATATGGTTCCTGATTATGCAGAAGCGATTATTACAGGAGAAGATGTAAATGCACTTACAGTAGCATATGAAGAGTATTTACAAACTGCTAAAAAAATGGGTAAAGCAATTGTAGAAGGAAATACGGTGACGTTACAAATCAAAGGGATTTCAGCTCACGGATCTACTCCGGAAAAGGGAGAAAATGCAGGTTTATTATTGGCAAACTGCTTAACGAAAGTTTCTCTTGATGGAAAAGGGGCTTCGTTTGCATCGTTTGTAACAGAAACATTTACAGGGGATATTTTGGGCGAGAAAGCTGGTATTGCTTATAAAGACGATATTAGCGGCCCGTTAACAGTTAATGTTGGTCGCCTGTCTTATTCGCAAGAAAACGGTGGTAATTTAGGATTAAATGTACGCTATCCAGTTACGACTAACTTTGAAGAAATGATTGCAAAGTTAAAAGAATATGTCGGTACTCATGGATTTGAAGTGGCGGATTATTCGAACTCTCGCCCGCATCACGTTGATAAAGATCATGTATTAATTCGTACTTTGCAACGCGTATATGAAGAACAAACAGGTGAAAAAGCTGAATTGTTAGCAATCGGTGGTGGTACTTATGCTCGTTCATTAAAAGCTGGCGTTGCATTTGGCCCGCTATTCCCTGGAAAAGAAGAACTTGCGCATCAAAAAGATGAGTACATTGAAATTGAAGACTTATTAAAAGCAACAGCGATTTACGCTCAAGCAATTCATGAATTAGCGAAATAAGAGATATGTAAATAATGACCGCTCTCTACTTTAGAGGGCGGCTTCTTTTTAGCTGAATGAGAAAAGAAAGAAAAGCAACAATAAAAGGAAGGAGACGATGTAAATGGATCTGCATTATTTTGTCGCAATCACTTTACCAAATCATATAAAAGAAGTGCTATCTAACTATAAAGAGGAAATGAAAGATGAATTACCATTTCGCTCGTGGGTGCATGAAGAAGACTATCATATTACCCTTTCCTTTTTAGGAAGTGCGACAGAGGAACAGTTAGCAGGAATAAAGAATGGATTACAAACACTTAAAGAAACAAAAGAACTAACTTTCACGTTACAAGGGTTTTCAACGTTTGGTAGGGAAGATCAGCCCCGTATTTTTTGGGCGAAGGTAAGTGAGAATCACGATTTGCTTCAGTTACAAAAGCAAGTTCATGCCATTTGTGAAGAAAATAGATTTTCTCTAGAAACACGCCCATATCATCCCCATATTACTGTTGCCCGTAAATGGGTAGGAGAAGAACTGTTTGATTTAGAACATATAAAAGAAGTGCCTGAAATATCATTTCAAGCGGATACGATCACTTTATACGAATCTCACGTGAAGGAAATGCCGAAGTATAAATCGATTGCTGAAATAAAACTACAAAAATAGAATGTATGAAAACGTTTTTTATACAGGTGAATATACTATAGAGAATAATGGATTTACTGTATAGAGTCTTGTTGATAAGAAAAACCGTATTATTTGCAACTCATTTTATCCCGCAACTGTCCGGTTAGTGGGGGCTAATTAAAGATTTACTTTATTTTAATTTTGAGAATGATGGTGATTTTTTTATGTTGAAAGTAAAACGTCCATTTGATGCCTATTTAGATGAAATGAATAAAATTACAATTTTGCTCCCACATGCGTACGGAACAAGTCGGACATTTCGTTTGCAAGAAGGAACCAATGTAAAAGATTTACCGATTGCTCAGACGATTGCGCTTCCGGATGCAACGAAGTATGAGTGCTTTATAGAAGAGCCGCTAGATGTGGGGAAATATTATACAGTACGAGATGAACGGAACGAAGAAACGGATTTACAAATAGGCGCTGTGATTCGAACCGCAATTTTTGATGAAAAGTATTATTACGAAGGTACAGATTTAGGTGCTGTACATCAAAAAGAAGTAACAACATTTAAAGTATGGGCTCCAACTGCAAGGCTTGCGAAAGTAAGAATTTATAAAAGTGATAAAGAATATACCGATCATGAAATGTACAGAGGAGAAAATGGAGTTTGGACTCATACATTACAAGGTGATTTAGATGGAGCGCAATATACATTTCTTGTTTGTATTAATTTAATATGGAATGAAGCGGTAGATCCTTACGCAAAGTCGGTGACTGCAAATGGGAAATACGGCGTTGTGATCGATTTGGAAAAGACGCATGTAACAAAACGAGAGGAATTACCACCATTACAGTCAATGACAGATGCCATATTGTATGAACTGCATGTTCGTGATGCGACTATTCATCAGGGCAGTGGAGTGAATCAAAAAGGAACATATAAAGGGTTGATGGAAGAGGGGACAACGGGACAAAATGGGACGTTAACGGGATTATCTCACATAAAAGATTTAGGTGTTACACATGTTGAACTATTGCCTTTACATTGTTTCGGTGGTGTAAATGAGGCGAACCCTTCCTTCGCATACAATTGGGGTTACAATCCACTATATTACAATGCACCAACGGGATTTTATGCTACAAACCCTTCGGACCCGTATAACAGGATTGTAGAGTGTAAACAACTGATTGAAACATTTCATGCGTACGGCATGAGGGTGATTATAGATGTTGTATATAATCATGTGTATGAAAGAGAGCTATCGTCATTTGAAAAGCTTGTCCCGGGATATTATTTTCGTCATGGTGAAGATGGTATGCCTTCTAATGGGACGGGAGTTGGAAATGATATAGCATCTGAACGGAAAATGATGAGGAAATTTATTGTAGAATCTGTTCTATATTGGCTTACTGAATACAATGTTGATGGATTCCGATTTGATTTAATGGGAATTTTAGATGTTGAAACGATGAATGTGTTAGAAAAAGAAGTGCGAAAAATAAAGCATGATGCGTTGTTATTAGGTGAAGGATGGGATTTACAAACACCCCTTCCTCTTGAAGAGAAAGCCACGTTAAATAACGCGAATAAAATGCCATGTATCGCACAGTTTAATGATCAATTTCGTGATGGAATAAAAGGAAGTACTTTTAATATAAATAAACGTGGCTTTGCATTCGGTGGGCATGTAGACTGTAATCATTTGCAGTATATAGTAGCTGGTAGCCTTTTAAGTATGAAAGAAACAGGATTGTTCCTAGAGCCAATGCAAAGCATTAACTATGTAGAATGTCATGATAATATGACGATGTGGGATAAACTAGTGCAAAGTAATCCAGAATCAGAAGAAGTTTTGAAAAGACGTCATCGATTAGCAACTGCAATAGTTATTCTTTCGCAAGGGATTCCTTTCTTACATGCAGGGCAAGAGTTTTATCGTACGAAGCTAGGAAACGAAAATAGTTATAATGCAAATGATGAAATCAATCGATTAGATTGGGATCAAAAAGAAACAGAGATGGAGACAGTTAATTATATAAAAGGTTTAATCGCGATTCGGAAGGAGCATGGGGCATTCCGATTAAAAAGCGCTGATCTTATAAAAAAGCATATGACTTTTTTACAAACATCAAAGGAAGCACTTGCATACCATTTGCGAAATGTAGAATCTTTCGGACCATGGAAAGAGATTGTTGTGCTATTCAATAGCGGTTTGCAAAATGAAATAGCTCAGCTCCCAAAAGAAGAAACGTGGCATGTATTAGTAAACGAAAAGCAAGCCAAAATACAGCCAATTTCTTCATTTAGAGGAAAGGAACTTCAAATGGCTCCAACTAGCACGTATATATTGGCGATAATGTGACAAATCGCTACTTGACGGTGAGAATATAATAAATGTAGAATTGACAAAGGTGACGATTTTGATAAGTTGTCATTCTATGAGTGATTTTGTAAAATAAACTAGAAGAGCAGGGGATTTATCCTGTTTTCGGCTTATGCCAAGTTTTCTTTTCATTCAACTACAGTAAAATATATGAATCCACAACATGTGTAGAAATGTTGCGGTTTTTCTTTTCATAACTATAAAAGATAAGGATTTGTTAACGGGTAATGAATATGGAATGGTTGGAACAATTATTAGGAAAAGAGTGGAGTCTTATACCGGCTGGTGGAGTAACGGGCGATGCATATATTGCGCAAAACGGACAACAAAAGTTATTTTTAAAGCGGAATACATCGCCCTTTTTAGCGGTATTGTCAGCAGAAGGAATTGTTCCAAAATTACTTTGGACAAGAAGGGTAACGAACGGTGATGTAATTTCTGCTCAAAAATGGCTTCCGGGACAGAAGTTAGAGCCAGAGGATATGAAACTAGAACGTGTTGCGAAACTTTTGAAGAAAATACACTCCTCTAAAGCGCTTGTGCAGATGATTCAAAGGCTAGGAAAGCAGCCGCTTCATGCGCAAGAGTTATTACAACAATTACAACTTGTTTTAAGAGGAGATATAAGAGTTGATGAAACAATTCAGCAAGGTCTTCAATATTTAACAGAGTCATTAAAAGATATTGAGTACGATGAATTCGTTGTATGCCATTGTGATGTAAACCATAACAATTGGATATTGTCGGATGAAGATGAATTGTTTTTAATTGATTGGGATGGAGCTGTGATTGCTGACCCAGCTTTAGACCTTGGTATGTTATTATATTGGTATGTTCCGCGTCATGAATGGAGTGAGTGGCTCGGATATTATGATGTTGAACTAGATGAATCATTGCTTAGGCGTATGAGATGGTATGTTATAGCACAAACGATTTTGTCTATTCAATGGCACACAACAAAAAAGCAGCAAGCAGAAGCTAAATATTGGCATCAATATTTACAGCAACTACTTGCTTCAGAATAATACTTAAGAAAAATTGTCCATTCCAGCAATCCACTGAGTAAGTTGTTCTTGATTATTGGAAATATGGTTGTCCAAATTAGAGGAAGATTTACCCGATTGACTATAAGAATATACATCGTTTAGCATTGCTTTAGCGTCACTACTTATACTATCGTTTGCGAGTAACGATTGAATGAGGCGCTCTAATTGCTCGCATTCAGAAACTGTCCCGCAGCAATCACTTTGATGGTTGACTAAAATATCTTTTAACACTTCTAATTGATGCTGTTGATTAATTGGCATGAACGGATCATCCTTTCGAGTGTTTTTCTCTCACTGGAAATGTAAGAGAAAAAGCTGTTTCGTCATGGAATGTTTAATGCTTTATGTAGTTTTTATCAAAATGGTACATCTTATACTTGAAAGAAACGGACCGAGTGCTCGTACGTGCTTGGTTTTTTGTTTGATAGATTGATTAAAACAGAAAGAAGGAATTTTTCCTTTAAAATAGTTTTGTAAAGAGAGGGAGACATCTATGCGTTTAAGACATAAACCTTATGCAATGGATCGAATTAATGAATATTCACATATCGTAATCGGAAACCCAGAAGAGCGCGCTGGTAACTGGAAAGAAGTATTTGGAAATGAACAACCAATTCATATTGAAGTAGGTACAGGACGTGGCCGCTTTATGTATGATATGGCAAAAGCGAATCCACATATTAATTATATTGGAATTGAAAAATTCACAAGTGTTGTTGTAGATGCACTTGATAAATTAATTGAAGAAGAATTACCGAACTTAAAGTTAATTAATAAAGATGCTGAAGATTTAAAAGTTTTCTTTGCAAAAGGTGAAATTGACCGCGTTTATTTAAACTTCTCAGATCCATGGCCGAAGAATCGTCACACGAAACGTCGTTTAACGTATAAAACATTTTTACGCAATTATGAGGAAGTGTTAGTAGAGGGCGGAGAAATTCACTTCAAAACTGATAACCAAGGCCTATTTGAATACTCTCTTATGAGTATGGCTGAGTATGGTATGTTATTAACTTACCTTAGCCTAGATCTTCATAATAGTGATTATGAAGGAAACATTATGACAGAATACGAAGAGAAATTCTCTAGTAAAGGTCATCGTATTTACCGAGTTGAAGCGAAATATCGCACAGAACCTATGCAGTAATGCATAGGTTTTTTTGTAAATAAAAAATCAGAATCTTATGTTAATATTAAAAGGAAAGGGGGATGAAAGATGGAACAGCTACAAATTGGAAATATAAAAGTGACATGGCTAAAAGGTGGGAATACACATTTAGATGGAGGTGCAATGTTTGGAGTTGTGCCGAAAGTACTTTGGTCACGCAAATATCAACATAATGATACAAACCATATTTATTTACGAACAGATCCGTTACTTTTGCAAACGAAAGAAGGAAACATGCTTATTGATTCTGGAATAGGAAACGGTAAGTTGAATGAGAAAATGAAGCGAAATCAAGGTGTAACAGAAGAATCATCGGTTTACGAATCGTTAGAAAAACTGGGTCTAAAGCCTGAAGATATTCATTACGTCTTAATGACGCACCTTCATTTCGATCATGCATCTGGTTTAACAAGGCGGGAAGGAGATCACCTTGTGCCGACGTTTCCGAATGCGAAAGTTTACGTAAGTGAAACGGAATGGAATGAAATGAGGAATCCAAATATTAGATCGCGTAATACATACTGGACGGAAAATTGGGAGCCGATTGTAGATAAAGTTGTTACCTTTCAGCAAGAAATAGAAATTACGGATGAAATAAAAATGGCGCATACGGGTGGTCATAGTGATGGACATGCCGTTGTCGTCCTTGAAAGTCAAGGGGAAACGATGCTTCATTTAGCGGATCTGTTGCCGACGCACGCACATCAAAATGTATTATGGGTAATGGCTTACGATGACTATCCAATGACATCGATTGAACATAAACAAAAGTGGATGAAGTATGGTGCTGAGAAAGAAGCATGGTTTACTTTTTATCATGATGCATATTACCGTGCCGTAAAGTGGAATGAGGAAGGGCATATCGTAGAAAAAATAGAACGGAAAACGAGTATAGAAGCTTAAAAAGAGGAGGTTGTTCAACAATATTGGTTGGAGCAGCCTCCTTTTTTATTGTCGGCTTTTGTCGGTAAGTCGATATATTCGAAAAATCGCCGATATAATTTGAGTTGCGCTGATATATTTGAAAAATCGCTGATATAATTTCAAGCAATATCCTCGATTCTTCAAAAAAAAGAGGTTCACCTAATGGGAAACCTCTTTTTATGCAGCTATAACCTCTAAAACAGTGCCTGTTTTTGCATCAACTAAAAATTCAAATCGTTCTTGTATATCATCCAACATTGTTGTAAGACCGCCGCGATAAACTTCGTATGCGACATCATATTTTTCAAATGTCTCTGGAACCATATGTACCCAAGAGCCAGTAATTTCACCTTTATGACTTAATGCTTGTTTCACCATTTTCAATGCTTTTTCTGAAGAAATATGGGATTGTTCTTGTACTTTGTTTGCAACGAAATAACCAGCTGCGAACCCAACGCCAAGACCTGCTACTAAACCTTTCCAGCTCATATATTCACCTCAATTCTGTAAAATAAAAATAGTGTACCGATAATAATTATAATCCAAATGCAACTAAAAAAGAAGAAACTAGAAACATTTCGAAAATTTCGTTACAATAAAAGAGGTATTCTACTAAGGTTTGAAAGAAGGGGACTTCGTGAATAAAGAGACATTACAATTATTTCGTACGTTAACAGAATTACAAGGTGCATCAGGTTTTGAACATGATGTGCGCCGTTTTATGAAGCAAGAATTAAGCAAATATGCTGATGAAATTGTGCAAGACGGTTTAGGTAGCGTATTTGGTCTGAAAAAAGGGGACGAAACTGGCCCACGCGTTCTTGTAGCAGGTCATATGGATGAAGTAGGTTTCATGGTTACCCAAATTACGAAAAATGGGATGCTTCGTTTTCAAACGTTAGGTGGCTGGTGGAGCCAAGTGTTATTAGCGCAGCGCGTACAAGTTATGACGAAGAATGGTCCTATTATTGGGGTTGTTGGTTCAATTCCTCCTCATTTATTAAGTGATGCGCAACGTGCAAAACCGATGGATATAAAAAATATGTTAATTGATATAGGTGCAGATAGTTATGAAGATGCGATTGAGATTGGTGTAAAGCCTGGACAACAAATCGTGCCAATCTGCCCATTCACGCCGATGGCAAATGAAAAGAAAATTATGGCGAAAGCTTGGGACAACCGCTATGGATGTGGCCTTGCAATCGAGTTATTAAAAGAATTAAAAGATGAAACATTACCAAACACATTATACTCTGGTGCTACTGTACAAGAAGAAGTAGGTCTTCGCGGAGCCCAAACTGCTGCAAATATGATTCAGCCAGACATTTTCTATGCGCTTGATGCAAGTCCAGCAAACGATGCGTCTGGTGATAAAACGCAGTTCGGTCAATTAGGAAAAGGTGCTCTTCTTCGTATTTATGACCGCACAATGGTAACTCATAGAGGAATGCGCGAATTCATTTTAGATACAGCTGAAACACATAACATTCCGTACCAATACTTTATTTCACAAGGTGGTACAGATGCAGGCCGTGTACATACAAGTAACTCTGGTATCCCATCAGCAGTAATTGGTGTTTGTGCACGCTATATTCATACACATGCTTCTATTTTACATGTTGATGATTATGCAGCTGCGAAGGAACTAATTACGAAGCTTGTGAGAGCGACGGATAAGACGACGTTAGAGACGATTAAGAATAACGCATAAAGAGGAAGGGCTGAAGAGCCTTTCTTTTTTTAGGTTGAATAGATGACCCAGTGATGAGTGGTAGCGGTTAGTTTTTAATAGATGCTCGTACCACGTATAAAGAGTGGTTTTATTAAGACGAAATGATGAATTTTATAGAGGTGAAAGAAATGAAGGTAGTAGTTGGATCGAAGAATAAAACGAAGGTTGGGGCTGTGGAGAAGGTTTGGAAAGATGTTACGATTATGTCTCTTTCTGTTCCGTCGGGAGTATCGGCACAACCATTTTCAGATGAAGAGACGATGCAAGGAGCGGTAAATAGAGCGAAGCGAGCGCTGCAGGAAGGAGAAGCTCAAATCGGTATTGGGCTAGAAGGCGGCGTAATGAAAACAGCGCACGGTTTATTTATGTGTAACTGGGGCGCGCTAGCGACAAGTGATGGGAAAACATTTGTTGCTGGCGGGGCACGTATTAAGTTACCGGACGATTTTTTAGCACCTCTTGAAGAAGGAAAAGAGCTAAGTGAAGTGATGGAAGAGTTTGTAGAGCGAAAAGATATTCGTAGTCACGAAGGTGCTATCGGTATTTTTACAGATGATTATGTCGATCGGACTGAATTATTTGTGCACGTTGTTAAGTTACTTGTTGGGCAATATAAGTATGATGAAAAGCAAGCATAAACCTTGCACCATGCGCGATGTATGGTAGTATAAAGAAAAGATTATAGTGTGAAAAAGTGCACTCGTTAGAGGAGGAAATATAGATGAAATCATTAGAAAGCATGGAACAATTCCAAGAATTAAAAAATGAAGAGAATGTAGTCTTCATGTTCTCAGCAGAATGGTGCCCAGATTGCCGTTTCGTTGATCCGTTTATGCCAGAAGTAGAAGAGAAGTATAGTGATTTCTCATTTTACTATGTAGATCGTGATGAGTTTATTGATCTATGCGTGAAATTAGACGTATTTGGCATTCCGAGCTTTGTAGCGTACAATAAAGGTGAAGAAACTGGACGCTATGTAAACAAAGATCGTAAAACACAAGAGCAAATCGAAGAGTTTATTGAAGGTTTAAAATAAAACAATTAGCCAATTGAATTGTAAAAACAACCTCTACCTTCGCGGGGGAGGTTATTTTTTTGGAAGGGAGGAAAAAGAGATGAAAATGACAAGTAAAAAGATGAAAGACGAGTTAATGAAGAAATTATCTCGACCAGAATGGGATTTTCATTATGATAGCGAGAAAGAAGTCCTTCGTATTGAACAAACAGACTCGAAAAAAGGTATTAACGTATCACTTCCAGGAGTAGTAGCAAAATGGGAAGTGAACAAAGAAAAAGCGATTGAAGAGGTCGCTTATTACGTACAAGAAGCGCTAATTGCAATGCATAAAGAAGAAAATAGCACGGCGAAAATTTTACCTGTTATTCGCTCTACTTCTTTCCCGAAACAATCAGAAGAAGGAAATCCGTTTATTATGACGGACCACACGGCGGAAACACGTATTTACTATGCGCTAGATTCTAATAAAACGTATCGATTAATTGATGAACGCTTATTGCAAAAATTAGAGCTTACAGAGCAACAAGTACGTGAAATGGCATTATTTAATGCTCGCTCATTAGGTTATGAATTTAAGCAGGAAACAGTAGCAGGTAACACATTCTACTTTTTAAACACAAATGATGGGTATGATGCGACTCGTATTTTAAACGAATCGTTACTACAATCGATGCGTGAAAAGATCTCTGGTGACATGGTTGTGGCAGTTCCTCACCAAGATGTATTAATTATTGCTGATATCGTCAACGAAATCGGTTATGATATTATTGCACAAATGACAATGAAATTTTTTGCCGAAGGGCATGTTCCGATTACATCACTTTCATTCGTATATGAAGATGGGGACTTCGAACCAATCTTTATTTTAGCGAAGAATCGGAAGAAGACAGATGGAAAAGAGAAAGGATGAACGAAGTGAACGTTTTTTACAACCTTGAAGGAATTGGTGACACTTTAATTGTTACCTTACAAGATATTACTTTAGAAAACCGTACATTTGACCGCAAAGGAGATGTTGCTCGCGTATACGATCGTGAAAGCAACGTAACAGCAGGATTCAACATCTTTAATGCATCTTCTTATGTAGAAGTAACAGATAACGGAAACGTTACATTAACAAAAGAATTTGTTGAAAAAATTAACGACATTTTAGCAAAGAATGGCTTTGAAGAAAAAGTAGAAGCTGATTTCACGCCGAAATTTGTTGTAGGCTATGTAGCTGAAAAAGAGAAGCATCCAAATGCTGATAAATTAAACATTTGTACAGTAGAAATCGGTACAGAAACATTACAAATCGTATGTGGTGCACCAAACGTTGATGCAGGACAAAAAGTTGTCGTTGCAAAAATTGGTGCTGTAATGCCAAGCGGTATGTTAATTAAACCAGCTGAACTTCGCGGTGTTCCTTCTTCTGGAATGATCTGCTCTGCACGTGAATTAGAGCTTCCAGACGCTCCACAAGAAAAAGGTATTCTTGTATTAGAAGATAGCTTTGAAGTTGGACAAGAATTTAAATTTTAATTGATATAAGAAAAAGTAGTCTCACAATATGTGGGGCTATTTTTTTATGCGAAATTCTTAGAATTGTAACGTTTCTCTTCAAAATCTATATTGTATTTTGAAAATGTATTAGGTAAAATTTAGAAAAAAGAAGGGGATAGACGTATGAAACAACAACCAAAAATTGCAGAACTTCTGAAACGAATTGAAACTTCAAAACAGCAAGATATCGAGTTAGGTTCCTATGAAATTTATTTGTTTAGCGAAAGTGAATTAGAAAAAGGGCAAGTCGGTTACCGATATGATAAACATAAAAATTCATTAATAAGTGAAGGAAATGGGAAGTGGCAAGAAGGATGGATTGCGATCGGATATGAAACGGATATGGGCGATCCAGTTTTCGTGAATGTGAATGTGGATGATGACGTTTATCCGGTTTATACTGCAGAGCGTGGTACAGAAACGTGGCAGCCTGTTTATATTGGAAATATGGATGATGTTATAAAACAATTATAAGAAGAACTTTGAGCCCGGTGCAAAGTGATGGGAGAGAAGCATGAGGTATATAAAAATAATGAGCATGATTGCATTCATTGGAATATATATGGGAGGTTGTTCGCAAGAAGAGCCGAAAAAAGAAACAACATCTTCTGTACAACAAAAAAATGATGATAAAAAGGAAGACGCACCGGTAGAAAAGCAGCAAGAAGAACCGCAGGCAATTCAAACGAATGAGCAAGTGGAACATAAGCAGGAGGAAGTGCCGGCCGAGGAAAAGAAAGAGGAAACTACGCCAGTGCAACCAACAGAGCAACTTATGCAAAATAATGAACAAAAAGTAGAGAGTAAGGAAAAACAAGAAAAGTTTCTCGTCGTTATTGATCCAGGGCATCAACAAAAGGCGAATTTAAATTTAGAGCCGATTGGACCAGGAGCAACAACACAGAAATATAAAGTGACAGATGGTACAACAGGTGTTGTGACGAACAAGAGAGAGGCTGTCCTTGTATTAGAAATGGCTTTTATATTAAAAGAAAAGCTTGAAGCAAAAGGAATGCAAGTATTGATGACGCGAACGTCGCATGAAGTTGATATAAGTAATAAGGAACGAGCAACATTCGCGAATGATCATAAAGCGAATTTATTTTTGCGCCTTCATGCAGATGGTTCTGAAAATCCAAATCAAAGTGGATTTGCTGTATTGACGCCGGCAGAAGGAAGTCCGTTTACGAAAGAGATTTATGCGGAAAGTCTTCAAATCTCTCAAACGATTGTAAATAAAATGAGAGAAAACAATCAGGTGAAAGTAAATGGGATTAAATTCAGGGACGATCTTTCTGGATTTAATTGGGCAAAAGTTCCTGGTGTACTATTAGAACTTGGATTTATGTCAAACCCTGAAGAAGATAAAAAATTATCTGACCCACAGTATGTAAATTCTTTATTGCAAAGTGTAACGGATAGTGTAGATGAATATCGAAAGAGTAAAGCTTAAACGCAGTCTTACATGAGAGGTTGCGTTTTTTTATATGAAAACACTCGTAAATTAGAATATTATGGATAAATATGACATGCTTAATTTTACCTGCACTTTTTGCCGAATGCTGATACAATAAAGGATGTTACTATTTAGTAGAAAGAGTGGTAAGCATGTTAGATTGGATGAAAAAGCTGTTTAACAAAGAGGAAGAACAAACAGCGATGAATAAAGAAGTACCAAAGCAAACTGAAAGTCAGCCGAAAATTCCTCGTGTAAACCACTACACTGAAGCAAGAGAAGCACAAATGGCAAGTAGGAACGCAGGTAAATGCCGTTTTCCATTAATACCAGATGATGGATTTGAAGAGGATGATGTAAAAGAATTACCCCACTTTGAAGAACAACCTGTTCAAAGAGGAGTATATGAAAATCAGCCGACTCAAAGAGGAATAAAAGTGGAAAGAAGTAGGCGACCATATGTGGAGAAGGTAGTTTCTACATATGAAGAGCCGGAAGTGCAATATGAACCGCAGCGAGAACCTGTCGTAAAAAAAGCATCCGTACCGTCGCAAGAAAATAACCGTAGACCATTTCGTCCAACAGAAATGATTTCGCCAATTTACGGATATAATCGTCCTTCTGTAGAGAAAAAGGTAGAAAAGCAGGAGGAAGAACAGGAAAGAGAAGATCTTGAAATATCTGTAGAGGGCAAATCAGTCGTTGATGCATGGTTAGAGAAAAAAGGATATACATTATCTGATTTCTCAGAAGGGCAAGCAACGAATTCTTCTCCTAGTCATGAAGGAGTTAGTCAACAAGGTAAAAAGAAAGAAAAATCAGTTGTTGATCAATGGCTAGAGAAAAACGGTTATGAAATTGAACGCCAAGAGCCTTTAGTAGAAGAGGAAGAAGTAGTTCAAGAAATAAATACACCGCAGGAAGTTTCAGTGGATGAATTACTTCGTAAAACGGTAGCTGAGCGTACGGGAGATGCAAAGCAAGAAAAAGATGTAGTGGTGTTAAACGAAAGCATTCTACAAGAAGAATTAGTAGATTCTAAAGTAGAGCACGAGGGTACAATCTTATCAGAAGAAATTAAACGTAATACAGAAATAGAAGAAGCTACTACTGAAGTAGAAAAGAAAATTCCAGAAGAAGCAGTGATTGTCAAAGCAGAAGAAAAACTTGAAGAAACAATTATTGTGGAAATACCAGAAGAATTTGAAGAAGTTACAGAAGCCGAAGAGCCAGAAGAAGCGGAAGTAATTGCAGAAGCCGAAGAGCCAGAAGAAGTGGAAGTAATTGCGGAAGCCGAAGAGCCAGAAGAAGTGGAAGTAATTGCAGAAGCCGAAGAGTTAGAAGAAGTGGAAGTAATTGTAGAAGCCGAAGAGCCAGAAGAAACGGAAGTAATTACAGAAGCCGAAGAGCCAGAAGAAGTGGAAGTAATTGCAGAAGCCGAAGAGCCAGAAGAAGCGGAAGTAATTGCAGAAGCCGAAGAGCCAGAAGAAGTGGAAGTAATTGCGGAAGCCGAAGAGCCAGAAGAAGTGGAAGTAATTGCAGAAGCCGAAGAGTTAGAAGAAGTGGAAGTAATTGTAGAAGCCGAAGAGTTAGAAGAAGTGGAAGTAATTGCGGAAGCCGAAGAGCCAGAAGAAGTGGAAGTAATTGCGGAAGCCGAAGAGTTAGAAGAAGTGGAAGTAATTGCGGAAACAGAAGCGCCAGAAGAAGCGGAACCTGTAGCACTTGAGGAAACGCAGCAAGAAATGTTGTTAAATGAAGCAATTGAACAAAAGAATGAATTCATACATGGTGCTAATGCTGATGAACAAACGAAGAAAGATGTTCAAAGCTTTGCGAATGTTTTAATTGCAGAAGAACAACAAGTTGTAGAAGAAGCACTGATTGCGGAAGAACAACAAGTTGTAGAAGAAGCGCCGGTTGTGGAAGAACAACAAGTTGTAGAAGAAGCACTGATTGCGGAAGAACAACAAGTTGTAGAAGAAGCGCCGGTTGTGGAAGAACAACAAGTTGTAGAAGAAGCACCGATTGTGGAAGAACAACAAGTTGTAGAAGAAGCACCGATTGCGGAAGAACAACAAGTTGTAGAAGAAGCACTGATTGTGGAAGAACAACGAGTTGTAGAGGAAGCACCGATTGCGGAAGAACAACGAGTTGTAGAGGAAGCACCGATTGCGGAAGAACAACAAGTTGTAGAGGAAGCACCGGTTGTGGAAGAACAACAAGTTGTAGAAGAAGCACCGATTGTGGAAGAACAACCAGTTGTACAAAAAGAAGAGCCAAAACGTGAGAAAAAGCGTCATGTACCATTTAATGTTGTTATGTTAAAACAAGACAGGACACGATTAAGGGAAAGACATGCGGCTAGAATGAATGCAATGCAACCTTCTATGAGTGAACGAGTAGAGAATAAGCCTGTACACCAAGTAGAAGAACAGATGCAACAAGAGATAATAGAATCACAAGTGGAAGAAAAGCCAATGCAGCAAGAGATAATAGAATCACAAGTGGAAGAAAAGCCAATGCAGCAAGTGATAGTAGAACCACACGTGGAAGAAAAACCAGTGCAGCAGGTAGTGGTAGAACCACAAGTGGAAGAAAAACCAGTGCAGCAGGTAGTAGTGGTAGAATCACGAGTGGAAGAACGTCCAGTGCAGCAAGTAGTAGAACCACAAGTGGAAGAACGTCCAGTGCAGCAAGTAGTAGTAGAACCACAAGTGGAAGAACGTCCAGTGCAGCAAGTAGTGGTAGAATCACGAGTGGAAGAACAACTAATGCAGCAAGTAGTAGTAGAACCACAAGTGGGAGAAAAACCAGTGCAACAGGTAGTGGTAGAGCAAGTACAAAAGCCAAATTCAAGTACGGAAGTACAAGAGAAAGCATATGTTGTAAATCAAAGAGAGAACGATATGCGAAATGTATTGCAAACACCACCGACATATGCAATTCCGCCATTAACATTGTTGTCAATTCCACAGCAAGCAGCGTTAGATAATACGGAATGGTTGGATGAACAGAAAGAATTATTAGATACAACGTTTAATAATTTTCATGTTGGTGCACATGTTATTAACGTATCGCAAGGTCCAGCAGTAACTCGTTTTGAAGTACAGCCAGACCCAGGTGTGAAAGTAAATAAAATTACAAATTTAAGTGATGATATTAAGTTAAGCTTAGCTGCGAAAGATATTCGTATTGAAGCGCCAATTCCAGGGAAGAGTGCGATTGGAATCGAAGTTCCAAATAAAGAAAGTAAGCCAGTATTTCTTCGTGAAATTTTAAGAAGTCCTGTGTTTACAAAGAGCGAATCACCGCTTACAGTTGCGCTCGGGCTTGATATTTCAGGCGATCCAATTGTAACTGATATTCGGAAAATGCCACACGGACTTATTGCGGGTGCAACAGGTTCTGGGAAAAGTGTGTGTATTAACGCAATTTTAACGAGCATTTTATATAAAGCGAAACCGCATGAAGTGAAGTTAATGTTAATCGATCCGAAGATGGTTGAGCTTGCACCATACAATTCTGTTCCACATCTTGTAGCACCTGTTATTACTGATGTAAAAGCAGCAACAGCTGCGCTAAAGTGGGCAGTTGAAGAGATGGAACGTCGTTATGAATTGTTTGCGCATGCTGGTGCTCGTGATTTAACTCGTTACAATACGATTGTAAGTGGGAGAGAAATCCCAGGTGAGACGTTACCTTATATTGTAATCGTCATTGACGAGTTAGCGGACTTAATGATGGTTGCTCCTGGTGATGTTGAGGAAGCGATTTGTCGTATTGCACAAAAAGCTCGTGCTTGTGGTATTCACTTATTAGTTGCGACGCAGAGACCATCTGTAGACGTTATTACAGGTTTAATTAAATCAAACATTCCAACGCGTATTGCGTTTACAGTATCATCTCAAGTTGATTCGCGTACGATTATCGATATTGGGGGCGCGGAGAAATTACTTGGTCGTGGTGATATGTTATTCTTAGGAAACGGTACGTCTAAACCGGTTCGTGTACAAGGTGTATATGTATCGGATGATGAGATTGAGAAAACAGTTGATCATGTGAGAAAGCAAATGAAGCCGAACTACTTATTTAAGCAAGAGGATTTATTAGCGAAAACAGAACAAGCTGAGTCGGAAGACGAATTGTTCTTTGACGCATGTCAATTTGTTGTAGAACAAGGGGGAGCGTCCACATCTTCTGTACAGCGAAAATTCCGCATCGGTTATAATCGCGCGGCACGTCTAATTGAAGAGATGGAATCGCAAGGGATTATTTCTGAAGGAAGAGGAACGAAACCGAGAGATGTCCTTATTTCTGAGGATGAATTCGCTGCTATGCAGGAAACAAATGTATAGTAAACGGTTTTGCTGTATACTAATAGAAAATGTTGGATAGTAAAGTAGGGAGTAAAGCGACATGAAAGAAATTGAATTAAAATTAAAAGGTGAAATAAATCGACTAACAAATAGAACATTTAAATTTGACGAGCGAGTTGGAGAAGGATGGTTCTCTGCCGTTTACTTTTTAAAAACTAGAGAAATCATTGAAGAATTTCGCCCGAAAAGTGTTGTAACAATGCAGTTTTTCCAAAAGGAACATGCAGTTCTTTGCGGAACAGATGAGGTAATCGCATTGCTACAAACATTTGCCAAAAATCCTGAGGAATTAGAAATTCATTCTTTAAAGGATGGCGATAATATTAGTCCGTTTGAAACAGTTTTAACAATTCATGGTCCTTATGAAAATTTCGGATTTTTAGAAGGTGTAATTGATGGGATTTTAGCTCGTCGTACATCAGTTGCGACAAACGTATATAACGTTGTCCAAGCTGCACGTAGTGTAGATAAAGAAAAACCAGTTATTTTCATGGGAGATCGTGATGATCATTATACGCAACAAGCTGGTGACGGTTATGCGGCATACATCGGAGGTATGAGCGCACAAGCGACGCATGCAATGAATGAGTGGTGGGGCAGAAGTGGTATGGGGACGATGCCTCACGCATTAATTCAAATGTTTAATGGTGATGTTGTTGAAGCTGCAAAAGCGTATCATAAGAAATTCCCAGAAGATGAATTAGTTGTATTAATTGATTACAATAATGATGTCATTACAGATGCACTTCGCGTAGCTCGTGAATTTGGATCAACATTAAAAGGTGTGCGTGTTGATACGTCTCGTACAATGATTGATCAATACTTCATTCGTCACCCAGAAGTACTTGGAACATTTGATCCACGTGGTGTAAATCCATCGCTTGTATTTGCACTTCGTAAAGCTCTTGATGAGGAAGGGTTCCAACATGTAGATATCGTTGTAACTGGTGGATTTGATGAGAAGCGTATTCGTGAATTCGAAGCTCAAAATGTTCCTGTCGATATATATGGAGTAGGAAGTAGCTTATTAAAAATGAATATTGGCTTTACCGGTGATAACGTAGAATTAAATGGAAAACCAGAAGCAAAAGCAGGTCGTAAATACCGTCCAAATCCACGTCTAGAGCGTGTTCAATTAGAAACAAAAGAAGATATGTAAAAATGAGAAAAACTGATAGGTGATTGACCCTATCAGTTTTTCTGTTATCATAGTATAACAGCTGGTTTTTTGCTATAATAAGTTTGTTATGGACATAAAAAGAAGTACGTACGTGGTTATCCTGATAAGTGAAGATTAAAGAAAACTTCGCTTCATCAGAAATGTATGATGATTACCAAAATAAGAAAAGATTCATATACTGTCTTATAGATAGGCCGTTGTATTAGTTCGAAATGTTGGAGGTTCTTTAAGATGACAGTTTACCATTTTGTAGGAATTAAAGGAACAGGAATGAGTTCATTAGCGCAAATTCTTCATGACATGAAGCATACTGTTCAAGGGTCTGATTATGAAAAGCGTTTCTTTACACAAACAGCATTGGAAAAGCGTGGTATTTCCATCCTTCCTTTTGATAAGAATAATATTAAAGAAGGACAAGTGATTATCGCAGGAAATGCATTTCCTGATACGCATGAAGAAATCGTAGCAGCAAAAGAATTAAATATCCCAGTACATCGTTACCATCACTTCTTAGGTGATCTTATGGATCAGTACACAAGTGTTGCTGTAACTGGTGCACATGGAAAAACATCAACTACAGGTTTGTTAGCCCATGTAATGCAAGGCGCACACCCAACATCTTATCTTATTGGAGATGGAACTGGGCATGGGGTAGAAAATAGTAAGTATTTTGTATTTGAAGCTTGTGAGTATCGTCGTCATTTCTTGTCTTACTATCCAGACTATGCAATTATGACAAACATTGATTTTGATCATCCAGATTATTTTACAGATGTCAATGATGTATTCAGTGCATTCCAAGAGATGGCATTGCAAGTGAAAAAAGGCATTATTGCATGTGGAGATGATGAAGAACTTCAAAAAATTCAAGCGAAAGTACCTGTTATTTTCTATGGATTTGGAGAAGATAATGATTTCCAAGCACGTAACATCCAAAAGAGAACAGATGGTACTATATTCGACGTATTCGTTCGTAATACGTACTATGACACGTTCAAAATCACAGGATATGGCGATCACAGCGTATTAAATGCATTAGCAGTAATCGCGCTTTGCCATTATGAAAACGTTGATGTAGAAGCAGTTAAGCATCAGCTAACAACTTTTGAAGGCGTAAAACGTCGCTTTAATGAAAAGCCAATGGGAGAACAAGTTATCATTGATGACTATGCACACCATCCGACAGAAATTAATGCAACGATTGAAGCAGCTCGTCAAAAACATCCAGAGCGAGAAGTTGTCGCTGTATTCCAGCCACATACATTCTCACGTACAGAGAAATTTTTAGATGAGTTCGCGGAAAGCTTAAGTAAAGCTGACCAAGTATACTTATGTGATATTTTCGGATCAGCACGTGAAAACAAAGGTGAATTAACAATTGAAGATCTGCAGAAGCGTATTGACGGTGCAGAACTAATTACAGATACAACAACGGATGTATTAAAGAAACATAAAAACGGCGTTCTTATCTTCATGGGCGCAGGAGACATCCAAAAATTCGAAGCAGCTTACGTAAAAGAAGTTCAAGTTGCAGAGAAGTAATAGAAAAGACGCATAGCTTGGCTGTGCGTCTTTTTTGTGCTGTTTTGGGTGAACAGCGTTGTCGAATCTAGTCGGTAAGCCGATGTAACTGCCTTTGTGTTCGATATATTTTAAAAATTGTTGATATATTATGGTGCATTCCTTCAAATTAAAATGTTAGAATAATAAGAAAACTAAAAGGGGCTAAAAAACATGTTCACACTTCGAGTAGATGATGAAATTGAACTACAACTATTAGAAAAACATCATAAAGAGGAACTATATGAATTAATAGATCAGAATCGTACCTATTTAAGAAGATGGCTTCCATGGGTAGATGGGACGAAATCTGCTGATGCGTATAATGAGATTTTTCCGATGTGGTTAAAGAAATTTGCAGAGGGAGACGGTTTTGAAAGTGGCATACGTTATAAAGGAAAGCTTGTTGGTATGGTAGGTATTCATCCAGTGAGTTGGGGGAAGAAAGCAGCGAGTCTCGGATATTATCTTGCAGAAGATGCTGGCGGGAAAGGTATTATGACGCGTAGCGTGAAGGCTGTACTTCACTATGCATTTGAAAATCTAAAGCTGAATAAAATTGAAATCAGATGCGGTGTTGAAAATGCAAAAAGCCGCGCTATTCCAGAGCGTTTAGAGTTTAAGTTAGATGGTATTTTAAGAGATGAAGAATGGCTATACGATCACTTCCACGATATTGCTGTATACAGTTTACTAGCTTCAGAATGGAAGGAGATTCGATGAACGAGAAGATTCATATTGTTCCGTATGAAAGTAAATTTCAAGAGGAAGTAGTAAATCTTATCGTTCATATTCAGCAAAAAGAGTACAATGTCCCAATTACGAAAGAAGAGCAACCTGACTTACTTGAAATAGAAACGTTCTATCAAAGGAATCACGGAAGCTTTTGGGTAGCAACGTACGGTGGAAAAGTAGTTGGAACAGTAGCTTTATTAGATATTGGGGGTCAGCAAGTAGCGCTAAGAAAAATGTTCGTAAAAAAAGAGTTTCGCGGAAAAGAATGGGGCGCATCACATATGCTACTTCAAAAAGCGATTTCGTGGGCTGAGAATAAAAAGCTGAAAGATATTTATTTGGGAACAACAGTGAAATTTTTAGCGGCGCATCGTTTTTATGAAAAGAATGGTTTCCAAAATGTGAATGTAGAAGAGTTACCAAAAAGTTTTCCAGTGTTAGAGGTAGATAAGAAATTTTATAGGTATACTATTTAAAAAGGTCATTCATAAATGATCTTTTTTATGAACTAAAATGGAAACGATGGTATAATTTGGATAGGGGGTGTGGGTATGAACTTTCCGATTCAAAGAAGTAAGTCTGCGATAATTCTCGTTAGTCTAACGTTAGCTTTTATGGTGGTATATCCGATTGTAATGTTCTTTACAAGAAAAGGGGATTGGGTTTCAGCTCTAATTGGGATGGGGTTATGCTTCATTGTAAATGGCCCTCTCGTTTGGGAAATATTTATTAAAAAACATAAAGTAGAAAATGGTGTGCTAAAATACGGCGTTTTAAATGAAGATGTTATATTGAAAGATATTATAATTATTCGCCAAGTTGGGAAGTCTCTTGAAATTACGACGAATGCATATAAGGTACATATGATTGGGATGCCGCAAGATATGAATGAATTCTTGGCGCTTATTGAGAAAGAAAATCCATATGTGAAAATAGAAATGGTAGGTAAGAAATGAAATATGTAAAATCTTTATTTTGTTTGGAAATTTTGCTGGTGCTTGCTATTTGCACTAGAGTATATATTAAATGGGACTTGCCTTTATATGTCCCAATATTAATAGGGATTATTGCAGTGACACTTTTATTTTATTTCCATTCGCAGCAAATGAAGAATGAGAAACATAGCTCTTTATAGTGCAGGGGGATTAGAAATGAAAAAAATCTGTATGTTATTTTTGCTTCTATTAACGGCATCCGTTCTTTTCATAGGATGTAGTGCGAAGAAAGAGAAGTCTGACGTTAGCTTAGAAAAGGCACAAAAAATTGAAGTTGAATCCCTTATTGATTCGAGTGATAAAAAAACAATTACCGATAAGAAAGAAATCAAAAAGTTGTTTGAATCAATCAAAATGGATGAGTGGGAAATGGAATCGGCTCCTATGGATACTCCGCAAGGGAAAACGTTTAAAATGTATCAAGAGGATACACCAAAATTATTGGATTCGAGTAAAGGTAAAAAAGAGTTACATGAAATTGGTACTATGACAGTATATAAAGATGTTCCTTATGTTGAGGTTGAATTGAAAATTAATAAGCTAAAAAATAAAAATAGTTTTAAAGTACCAGAAGATGTGGCTAAAAAATTATTAGAGTATTAATGAAAAAGCGCTCGGATAGAATTCCGAGCGCTTTTCATATTATTTTAAGTTCTCTGGGTTTAAAGCTTCTAATTCAGGTACAACGAAGCGTCCGTCTTTACGGATTAGTACGTCGTCGAAGTAAATTTCGCCGCCGCCGTATTCAGGGCGTTGGATGCATACTAAATCCCAATGGATGTTAGAGTTGTTACCGTTCCATGCATCGTCGTAAGCTTGTCCAGGAGTGAAGTGGAAGCTGCCATCAATTTTTTCATCGAATAGAATGTCTCCCATTGGATGTAAGATGTATGGATTTACGCCGATTGCGAACTCACCAACGTAGCGTGCGCCTTCGTCTGTATCGAAGATTTTGTTAATGCGCTCTGTATCGTTTGCAGTTGCTTCAACGATCTGGCCATTCTCGAATTTAAGTTGTACATTTTCAAATGTATAACCGTTGTAAGGAGATGGTGTATTGTAAGAAACTGTACCGTTAACAGAATCACGAACTGGTGCAGAGTATACTTCACCGTCTGGAATGTTTAAATGACCTGAGCATTTAATAGCTGGAATGTCTTTAATAGAGAATGTTAAGTCAGTTCCAGGACCAGTTAGGCGAACTTTATCTGTTTTATTCATTAATGTAACAAGGCTATCCATCGCCTTATCCATTTTACCGTAGTCTAAGTTACATACTTCGAAGTAGAAGTCTTCGAAAGCTTCTGTGCTCATTTTAGCAAGCTGCGCCATAGAAGCATTTGGGTAGCGAAGAACAACCCATCGTGTTTTCGGAACACGGATGTCTCTATGAACTTTCTTACCAACTGTTTGACCGTGAACTTTCATGCGCTCACTTGGCACGTCAGCTTGTTCGTTAATGTTATCGCCAGAGCGAAGACCGATATAAGCGTCCATATCTTTCATTACGCTTGCTTCATATGCAGCGATTTGTTCGAAATGTTCTTCAGTAGCCCCCATTAATAAAGAGCGATCTACTTGATGATCTTTTAAAGAAACGAATGGGAAACCACCAGCTGCATATGCTTCTTTTACAAGTGCAGTTACAAGTTCTTTTTGTAAGCCAAAGTTTTCAATTAATACTTTTTCGCCTTTTTGTAAGCGGATAGAGTAGTTAATTAAATTGTATGCTAACTTTTCAATGCGTGGATCTTTCATATGTAAAGCCTCCCTACTAATTATGTATCCTCTCCTATTGTAACCTACTTAGTGGAATTTGTTGAATCATTTATGTTAAAGTTAACGAATAAGTATGAAAATTCTAATGAAAAGATAGGGATTAGAACGAAACGGAAAATGATTGTATAATGGGAGAAAGTATGAAAAAGATAAAGGAAGTGATGAAATGCAAGTTCTTTTATATGTAAGTGCGGCTATTATTGCGGTTGCTTTCGCTGTATTAGTAGTGTATGTATGCAGAACGTTGTTATCGGTTCAGAAAACGTTAGAAAATGTTGCGAGCACGTTAGAGGGTTTAGAAAAGCAAATGCAAGGAATAAGTGTAGAGACGGAGCAATTATTACATAAGACAAATGCGTTAGCTGATGATATTCAACAGAAGTCACAGTCGCTAAATAAAGTAGTAGAAGGTGTGGATGGAATCGGAACGACGATTCACTCTTTAAATACGAAGCTTCGCAATGTATCAGAGTCTGTTACGGACGAAATTGAAAATAATGCAGATAAAGTAGCACAAGTTGTGCAATGGAGCAGTGCAGCAATTGAAGTATACAACCATTACCGTGCTACGAGACAAGAGAAAAAGGTTGAAAAAGAAGAGCGTAAACTTGAGAGAGCTGAGCAGAAGGCTGAAAAGAGAGAAAAACGCTCTAGACTTCGCATGAGAGGTGAGTAACGATGAGTATGATGAAGATTGAAACGATTGAAGAACTTGAAGCGTTAGTAGAAAAGAACGAGCCTTACGTTCTTTTTAAGCATAGTACGACATGCCCAATTAGTCACGGTGCATATACTGAGTTTCAAGCGTATTGCCGTGAAGAAAGAGAAGTGCCAGCATATTATT
This sequence comes from Bacillus proteolyticus, assembly GCF_001884065.1. Lineage (GTDB taxonomy): Bacteria > Bacillota > Bacilli > Bacillales > Bacillaceae_G > Bacillus_A > Bacillus_A proteolyticus. The sequence continues at coordinate 144,527 of NZ_MACH01000167.1, read as the reverse complement.
TATACGTACAAGAGGCGAGAGATGTTTCGAACCATGTTGCAGAGCAGTACAGCATTAAACATGAATCTCCGCAAGTGCTATACATAAAAGATGGAATGGTAGTATGGCATACATCGCATTGGAATATTAAAAAAGAAGCTTTAGAAGAGAATGTAAAATAGAGAGAGGCAAGCGAAGGGCTTGCTTCTTTTTTATTTTGTTGCAATATATTTATGGTACACTATAGATACTTTAAAACTAAGTAAATTGACTTTTGAAAGTGGGTTTTAAGCAATGAAGAAAATGGCGTTATTCATCGCAAGCTTAAGTTTATTACTGGGGGCTTGCAGTAATAATACTATTGAGAAGAAAGATGAAGTTGTACAGAAAGATACGAAAGAAAAAAGTATGATCCCAAGAACTGCTGTTTCTAAGGATTACTATAGAACTGTTATTCCTTTAAAAGAACAAAAGGTAATTAATACAGTTAATGTTAAAACTAATTCTAAACTAGATTTAGCAGAATATGAAAATGGTTTAATGAATATTGCTTCAAAACAATTCGATACAGAAAATTACGTATTACAATTAAATCAATATATTCCAGAGAAAACAATTGATGAATTAGTTACGAAACAAGGAGTACCAGTTTTGACTAATATTATAGAACAGGACTACTTCGGCAAACAGAATTCAAATGAACTAAGCTTATCTGGTGTAGTTATTGGTTTATCTATGTCTTCAAGTGTATCTAATGAGGAAGCTATTTCTAAAGGGACTGAAGTTGCCAAGCAACTTATAGAAGCAATTAATAAAAATGATAAATATAACAAATCTCCGATTACGTTTGCTATATTTAAGCAAGAAAGCACAAGCTCTTTAAAGAATGGTACTTATATTTCAAGCGCTACGGTTCAAAAGAATGAGACTAACCTTGGAAATTGGGATACTATTGATGAAAAATCGTATTCGTATCCTTCTCAAGAATTTGCGGGAGCACAAGGAGAAGACAATAAAAAGTTAGATGATTTTTCAGAAGCAATAAAGAAATTCTCTCCAGGAGATTATATCCCTGTTAATGCTAAGATTTCTTATAAGCAAAATAAGATGGATAAATTAAAGATGGATATTGTCGTTAAATATAATGGTAAGTCAGAATTAATGGCGCTTTCTCAAATGGCTGCTCAAAGTATGGTAGAAAAATTCCCTAAAGATGCTAAAGTTCAATTACAGATAAAGTCTGAGAGTAAAATCGAGGCTGTTATTATAAAAGAGAAGAACAGCGATAAACCGTTCGTTTCTTTCCTATAAAATAAAAAAGACAGTTTTTAAGCTGTCTTTTTTATTTTATAAATTTTCCGGAATACGGTAATTTAAATTTATACTACGGATTTTCTGCTTTCTTATTATGCTATTTCCACGTCTTTTTTCTATCTGTTTCATACAGTATTCTATGTTGTATATCGTGTGACAACCTCGTATGTATCAGCTATAATAAGTTATCTTAAAAAAGTTAATGAAGAAATTTAAAAGAGGTGGCTTTCTTATGGCATCACAAGAGTTAGATCGATTACGTTCTAGCATCGATCAAATCAACCTACAATTATTAGAGTTATTGAATGAAAGAGGCCGTCTCATGCAAGAGGTTGGAAACTTAAAAGAAGTACAAGGTGTGAAACGTTTTGACCCTGTACGTGAAAGAGAAATGTTGAATTTACTTGCGGAGAATAATAATGGTCCATTTGAAACATCGACCTTACAACATATTTTTAAACAAATTTTTCAAGCTGGTTTAGAACTACAAGAAGACGATCATCGCAAAGCGCTACTTGTTTCTCGTAAGAAAAAAGCAGAAGATACGATTGTGGAGATTAATGGAGAGAAAATTGGCGATGGAAACCAACATTTTATTATGGGACCATGTGCTGTAGAAAGTTATGAACAAGTACGCCAAGTTGCAGAAGCAATGAAAGAGCAAGGTCTGAAACTAATGCGTGGTGGTGCTTTCAAGCCTCGTACATCTCCATATGATTTTCAAGGTCTTGGATTAGAAGGATTGCAAATTTTACGCCAAGTTGCAGATGAATATAATTTAGCTGTTATTAGTGAGATTTTAAATCCGAATGATATTGAAATGGCATTAGATTATGTTGATGTTATTCAAATTGGCGCTCGCAACATGCAAAACTTCGAGTTATTAAAAGCAGCTGGTGCTGTAAATAAGCCGATATTATTAAAGCGTGGTTTATCCGCAACAATTGAAGAATTTATTAATGCGGCAGAATATATTATGGCAGAGGGGAACGGTAATATCATTTTATGCGAACGAGGTATTCGCACATATGAAACAGCAACGCGTAATACGCTTGATATTTCCGCTGTGCCAATTTTAAAGAAAGAAACACATTTACCTGTCGTTGTCGATGTAACGCATTCTACAGGGCGACGTGACCTTCTATTACCAGCTGCAAAAGCGGCTATGGCAATTGGTGCTGATGCTATTATGGCTGAAGTACATCCGGACCCAGCAGTTGCATTATCAGATGCATCACAACAAATGGACATTCCAGAATTCAATGAGTTTATGAAAGAATTAAAAGCATTCGGAAGTAAATTATAAAAAGATTTTTTAGTCTATGTAGCCTTTGTTACATAGAATTTTTACAAAAATTGCCCTTTTTTGCATAAAAAATACGAAAATACGAGAAAAGAAGCGAATTTTTTCGAAACTTTTGCGGGAAAATATTGTATGAGCCTGCGTTTTTATCGTATCATTAGTAAAAGGAAGAACTCGGGACGATTGTTGGCATCTGCAAATAGAGTTGATGTCTTTTTTTCATTCAAGTGAACCGATACATAAAAATAGATAACATAAATAGAAGGAGTGTGCGAAGAGATGAACGTAACAATCTATGATGTAGCTCGTGAAGCGAACGTTTCAATGGCTACCGTATCACGTGTTGTGAACGGTAACCCAAATGTAAAGCCTACAACAAGAAAGAAAGTATTAGAAGCAATTGATCGTTTAGGATACCGCCCAAATGCGGTAGCACGTGGACTAGCAAGTAAGAAAACAACTACAGTGGGTGTTATTATTCCTGATATCTCAAATACGTTTTATGCAGAACTTGCTCGTGGAATTGAAGATATCGCAACAATGTACAAATATAACATCATTTTAAGTAACTCTGATCAAAACAAAGAGAAAGAGTTCCACTTATTAAATACGATGCTTGGGAAACAAGTGGACGGGATTGTTTTCATGGGTGAAGATATTACAGATGTTCACATTGAAGAATTCAAAAAATCTCCAGTACCGATTGTATTAGCAGCATCATTTGATGAGCAAAATGAAACGCCATCAGTAAATATTGATTATACACAAGCAGCTTACGATGCAATGAAGCATTTTATTGAGCAAGGACATAAACGTATCGGTTTCGTCTCTGGTCCTTTCATTGATAAAGCGGGAAGCGCTAAGAAGTTACAAGGTTATAAAAAGGCTTTAGAAGAAGCTGGTATTTCATATGATGAAAATCTCGTAATCGATGGAGATTACACGTATGATTCAGGTATCGAAGCATTCGAAAAACTTTGGAGCATGGATGAGAAGCCAACAGCAATCTTCGTATCTTCTGATGAAATGGCACTAGGTGTAATCCACGCAGCACAAGACGCTGGATTAAACGTACCAACTGATATAGAAGTGCTTGGCTTTGATAACACACGCCTTGCATTAATGGTACGCCCGCAGCTTTCAACAGTTGTACAACCAATGTATGATATCGGTGCAGTAGCAATGCGTCTATTAACAAAGTATATGAACAAAGAAAAAGTGGAAGATCACACTGTTATTTTACCTCACCGTATCCAATTTAGAGATTCAACGAAGTAAGAATAAAAAAGCTCACAGCGATTGCTGTGAGCTTTTATTCATATTCAGGGTAGTATTTTTTTACTACTGTATCTACAGTTTCATTTTTCTTAACATGTAAAAATCTTGCGTATAACTCTGTTCCTGTTTCAAATGAAGTATCATTTAATTCAAATACATGTAGCACTTTTCGGAATTTCCACGTTACTTGTTCACCGTACATATTATCGTACGGTTCTTCAGAGTGCATAGCGATTTTTTCGCCTAATTCGTGAGCTTCCTCTAGGTCGTTTGCTTTAACAAGGATAATACTTTCTTCAAAAAGTGTATCGTGATTTTCTTCATAATACTCATCAATTTTAGTAGGAGCAGGCTCACCAGAATGAACAGATTCAAACAATAATTTTACAGCGTACATATTATGCTGCATGTTTCACTTTATAAATAATACTTGCGACAAGCGAAGCAGGTATTGTAAATACGTTACTTTGATAATGATGATGTACTTGGGATTCTTCATAAGACATTTTGTCGTATAGTTCATTTTGTGACACATTCATTTTCTTTTGTTTGTCCTTGAGTACTTTAATGTAGTTGTACTGTATTGGGACGAGAATGATGAAATAGGCTAATATAATTAGTGAAATCCAGATCATTATGAACACTCCCTTACAAAGAATATTTTCATGTTGTAATGCTTTCGCTATATTTGTTGGTGATTCCTTGTTATATGTCACATAAGTGCAAATTCACCTATTATAGGGCAATGTCATGTATAATAGAAAGAAAAGGCTTGTGAGGGGGGAAAAGAGATGATCGTTCTTTGGATAATTACGCTTTGTATGACTGCTATTTTTGCATATATGACGTTAAAACAAAATGGCTTAAAGCGATTTGTTCCAGGAAGTATTCTTGCAGGAATTGCCCTTATCACGTATGTAATTTCTATTTTTACTGAAAGTATTTCGATAGATGTAAGTACGAGCTTAATGTTTATTGGCATTACACTATTTGCAGGTAGCATTATGGTACTGATGGTTGCAGGTATTATTATATTTATTCATATGAATTCGGAAACGTTATAGCATAAAAAAAGGCATGCCCCTTAGGGGCATGCCTTTTGTCCGTTCAATTATGCTCTATCTTTAGAAGAGTTTTGTTGTTTTAGTAAGTCGCGAATTTCGCCAAGAAGAACTTCTTCTTTTGTTGGTTCAGGAATTTTTTCCTCTTTTTCTTCTTCTCTTTTAGATGTTAGTTTGTTGAAGACTTTAATAAACATAAAGATAGCAGCTGCAATAATTAAGAAATCAAAAATAGTTTGGATGAAGTTACCATACATAATAGATGATTTACCGAATGTAATTTTTAAATCTGTAAAGTCAACGCCACCTAATACCATACCAAGTAATGGTGTAATAATGTCTTTTACTAAAGAACTAACGATTTTACCGAATGCAGCACCGATTACAACCCCGACAGCTAAATCAATTACATTCCCTTTGAACGCGAATTTTTTAAACTCGTTCCACATGTGTCAATCCCACCCTTTCCACGATTCATTATGAAATTTATAATTCCTATCAACATATTCTATAGAAATTTGGAAGAGAAATAAAGAGGAAATGGGAATGAAAGTAAATTCTGAAAAATGTATCCGTTTTAATTTTTGTTTACATCATCTAATAAAGATTGTAGCATTTGCTGCGTTTTTAATCCTTCTGCCCCATCTACTAACGGTTTCGTATCTCCATGTACACAGTCAATAAAATGATGAACAGCATCTTCAAAACCGCGCTGCTTTAATGTCGTTTCCCATGACGGAGAACCGCTTTGTGAAACAGAGTTTTCTTCTTCAACTTCAAATGTATTCATATTTTTTACACGAATGATTTTTCCTGTCGTTACAAGTTCAATTTGTTCTAAGTTTGTACCTGCATGACGGTGCATGGCTGTAGAGAGTAAGAGCCCGTTTGCGGTTGTATATGTATGATGTCCATAAAGGAGTTCATTTTTTTCGTTTATTTGCATCATATTATGAACGACGTTAAGGTTATCATTAGCTAACCAGCGAGCAGTATCTACAATATGTAAGTAATCATCTAGCATAGTAAAATCGTACGTATTTGGCCCTACTTTATTTGTGCGGTGCTTTTCAATTCGAATCCATGAAATATCATTAGCTTGTTCTTTGGCAGTGACGTACATAGGAACGAAACGGCGATTAAATCCAACCATTAACTTTCGATTATACTTTTCACTCATTTCGACTAGTTTTTCAGATTGTTCCACTGTAGCAGCTAGCGGTTTATCTACATAAACATCGATTCCTTTTTCAAGAAGTGTAGAAACGATTTCATAATGTGTAGCAGTTGAACTATGAACGAAGATTGCATCACATTCTGAAGCTAACGTTTCAATAGAATGAAAGTCTTGAATACGATATTGCTGGCAAATTTGTGTTCTTTTCTCTGCATTAGGTGTAAATGCCCCTACAAAATTCCAGTTTGTTTCACTTGTAAGTGTTGGGAGGTAAGCTTTTTGTGCAATACTTCCAAGGCCAATCATCCCGATTTTAGGTTTGTTCATGTTTATTCCCACCCTATCAATATTGATGTAACGGATTAAATGTAGCATAGGGCGGGGGAGGAAGGCAAAAAGTAGGATTACTTCTGTCCCTCTAATAAAATCTTCTCTATCTCTTCAAAGTTATGAACACGGGCATGTTGCAATGGGGTAACACCATCGTTGTCTGGAATATTTACATCAGCGCCATGTTCAATTAGAAGGCGAATGACTTGTTGCTGTGTTTCATCTCCGTTACTTAGTACGATAGCTTCCATTAAAGCTGTCCATCCGAGGTTATTTACATGGTTTACATTAATATTTGTTCGAGTGAGGAGTTCTTTTATAACATCAATATAGCCATGTTCTGATGCGGGAATAAGAGCTGTTCCGCCGTAACGATTCGTAAGCGATGGATCTGCGCCGGCATCAATCGTTAGTTTTAAAATATCCAAATAACCTTCTGCACCGGCGTATAGAAAGGGATTGTTTTTCATATCATCTTGGATATTTACGTCAGCACCAGATTCGATAAGCGCTTTTGCGGTTTTTACATCATTTTTGTATGTAGCAATCATAAGAGGGGTACGTCCTTTATTGTCCGTTATATTTATGTCAGCCCCTTTTTTGAGTAATGATATAACAGTGTTTGTTTCCTGTTTCTCAGTAGCTGCTAGTAGTGCTGTTTCCATGTTTGTCATCTCCTTTTTAACTTCTTGTTCTTGCGAGCAACCTTGTAAAAAAATTACGCAACATATCATGCTTAATGTTTTTTTGAACATGGAATTTCAACCTCCTAATTTCAACTGTAGAATAAGAACATTAAATTTTTATAAACTGACGCTAAAATTACTATAAAATCGCTTGAGTATTTGAAAATATATTTTTATGCTTATGAATATGAAGGATGGGTAAAGTGAAACTTTAATCAGTGGGGAGGGTTCATCCCCCGCTGATTATTAGTTGAAACAATCGGACTGCCCGCAAATAGCGGGGTAAAGTGAGGATATAAATGATGTCTATTAAAACAAGGTTTTTATTTTCTTATATCGCTGTCATTTTCGTTTCTATTACGCTTATATTAGTCGCGGGATTTTTAATCGTTTTTTCGATAACAGGTGACTTGGAAGCAGTGAAAAATTTCTATAAAAGTTCTTACATTCAAAAGCCGCTTACACCAGAAGAAGAGAATGCCTATCTTGAGTTGAAGTCAGCCGCCAAACAGCATCAATCTCAATTGTTAGATGAGTCGTTTGTGTCAGCAATAGAAAAAGATGGTGTGAAAATAGTTGTAAGAAAAGGAGAAACACTTTCATATGCTTCAAACGTATTTGAAAGTGTTTCTTTAAAAGAAGCTCTTCCGAAATTTGAATCAGCAAATATTAATAGTCGTGGTACAACGGAACTAGGCGATACATTTTATCGATATGTAAAATTTGATTTTTATTTTCCACAGAAAGAAGAAGGAAGTATATTTGTATTAAAAAAACAAAGTTCGTTTGTAGATCTTACGCAAAAATTATTTCCAATTTTGTTCGTATCACTTTTACTGTTAGCCATTTTGCTTATTGGATTATTAAGTTATCTCGTCTCAAGAAGTGTAATAAAGCCAATCTTTGTATTGAAAGATGCGACTGAGAAGATTAAAGAAGGAAATTTAGATTTTCAAATGCCAGTTACATCGCACGATGAAATAGGACAATTAAATCAAGGGTTTGAGGAAATGAGGAAGAGGTTAAAAGAATCGATTGAAGTACAAACGCAGTATGAAGAAAATCGAAAAGAGCTCATTTCAAACATCTCTCATGACTTGAAAACACCAATTACATCTATTATCGGATATGTGGAAGGAATAAAGGACGGGGTAGCAAATACACCTGAAAAAATGGATAAGTACTTAACGACTATCCATACGAAAGCAAGACATATGGATACACTCATTGATGAACTATTTTTATTTTCGAAGCTTGATTTGAACCGAGTTCCCTTTCAGTTTGAAACGGTTGAATTAAATATGTTTATGCAGGAATTAATAGAAGAGATGCAGATGGATTTAAGTAAAGAAGGTATAGAAGTTAACTTACAATTACATGCATCACCACTATATGTAACGGCTGATTGCGAAAAGATCAATAGAGTGATATCAAATTTAATTCATAATAGTGTGAAATACATGGATAAAGAAGAAAAGAAAATTACTGTAACAGTATCGAGTGATAGCAATAAAGTCATTGTGAAAGTAATGGACAATGGGTCAGGTATAGAAACTGATACGCTGCCGTATATATTTGAGCGGTTTTATCGTGCAGAGCAATCGCGAAATTCTAGCACAGGTGGAAGTGGACTTGGTTTAGCGATAGCGAAGCAAATTGTTGAAGAACATGGTGGAGGAATTTGGGCGGAAAGTAAGCTTGGGGAAGGTACAAGTATTTTCTTCTCATTGAAAAAAGTACAGGAATGTGGTGAGTAGAATGAAGAGAATTTTACTAGTAGAAGATGAAATAAGTATTGCAGAATTACAGCGAGATTATTTAGAAATTAGTGATTTTCAAGTTGATGTAGAGCATTCAGGAGAAGTAGGTTTACAAATGGCCCTGCAAGAAGACTACGATTTAATTATTTTAGATATTATGCTTCCGAAGATGAATGGATTCGAAATTTGTAAACAAATACGTGCTGTAAAAGATATTCCGATTTTACTTGTTTCAGCAAAGAAGGAAGATATAGATAAAATTCGCGGACTCGGATTAGGTGCGGATGATTATATAACGAAACCGTTTAGTCCAAGTGAATTAGTCGCAAGGGTAAAAGCACATATTTCTCGTTATGAAAGATTATCAGGAAATATAAGTAAGCAACGTGATACGCTATATATACATGGAATCTCTATCGATCAACGAGCGAGGAAAGTTTTTATAAACAATGAAGAAATCGCGTTTACAACGAAGGAATTTGATTTATTAACCTTTTTTGTAATGCATCCAAACCAAGTGTTAAATAAAGAACAGTTATTTGAACGTATTTGGGGATTAGACTCAGCTGGCGATTTAGCAACGGTTGTTGTTCATATAAGAAAGCTACGTGAAAAAATTGAAAGAGACCCTGCTCACCCGCAATATATTGAAACAGTTTGGGGAGCTGGTTATCGTTTTAATGTGTAGGGAACCTGTCAAATTGTTGACAGGTTTTTTTGTATGTTATTCGAATTGAAAGGGAAAAATAGGTAATTCGTGTTAAGATATAAAGAGAAATAAAACATAGGAGAGTATGAGAGGGTGTGATATATTTTGGGAGATACATTAAAAGATAATAAATCAAACAAGGCTTTAAGGATTGGAACTAATGTCATACTTGTTTTATTACTAGTAGGTGCAATACAAATGTTTTACGATAAAGATAATACAAATGATCATTACGGTGGGTTATTTATGATGGTCTTTTGGATAATTAAAATGATTTCTAGTTTTACGATCAGTTTAAAAGAAGGAGATAAAAAGTCAGTATTCATTGATTTAGGTTTAGTGATTTTTTCTGTTCTTCTTTTGGTTGTTACTAGTGTGAAATATTTCTTTTGAAAAAGCTCATAGTCTTATAGAGGCTGTGAGCTTTTTATCAGTGTTTAGATTGCCTTAATAATAACGGTACTAGTGTAACGATTTATAAAGTTTCTGAGTAGTAGAAATAAATTGAGCAGCTTCTTCCAAAAAGGGATAATGGTTACTCTCTTCAAATGTTACAAAAATAGAATTACGTATACCCTCATGCATCTCGATAGAATATTGAATTGGGCCAGTCCATTAGTACATAAAAATATATCAGCGATTATTAGAATATATCGGCGAATCTTGAAATATATCAGCGATTATCAAAATATATCGGCGATTATTAAAATATATCGACTTACCGACAGAAACCGACAATAAATAAAAGGAGGCTGTTCAAAAACGAGCCTCCTTTTTGTTTAGTACAAAGATTTTGTCATATTATTCCGAATAATTTCAAGGGATTTCGCTACAGTTAATGCGTTCTTTTCTTCAATTTCTGGTTTACGGGGGATAGGTTTATACATGTTGTCTGGGTCTTCCCATGTGAGGGGAAGTTCTGTTTCGGCTTGTCCTTTCCAAGCGTCAATCCATTCTGGAGGGAGATAACCTGAGATGTTTTGGATGTTGTTCATTTCGAGCCAAATAAGTGCCCAAGCTCTTGGGACGACGCGCCAGTGGTCATAGCCGCCGCCGCCGACAGCGATCCAGCGACCGTCGCAATATTCATTGGCGATTTCGCGAGCGAGCTTCGGTATTTCACGGTAAATATTCATCGTCGCGCAAAGGTGTGTAAGTGGATCATAATAATGTGCGTCAGCGCCATTTTGCGTTAAAATAATATCCGGTTTAAAGTATGCTGCAACTTCTTTTACGACAGTTCGATATGACTCTAAAAACGATTCGTCTTCTGTAAAAGCATCGAGTGGAACGTTAAAAGAATAACTATAGCCATTACCTTGTCCGCGTTCATTTACAGCGCCAGTTCCAGGGAATAAATAACGCCCAGTTTCATGTAATGAAATGGTGCATACGTTAGGATCGTCGTAAAAAGACCACTGTACACCATCACCGTGATGAGCATCTGTATCGATATATAGGACGCGTAAACCGTATTTTTTCTGAATATATTTCATTGCGATGGAACTATCGTTATAAATGCAAAAGCCAGAAGCTTTACCGCGGAAGCCATGATGTAAGCCGCCGCCTAAATTGAGGGCGTGCTTTACTTTTCCGGAAAGAACAGCATCGACAGCTGTTAATGTTCCGCCAACGAGTAATGCACTTGCTTCGTGCATATTTGGAAACATCGGTGTATCTTCTGTTCCGAGTCCATATGTCATGGCAATTGATTTTTCTAACTTACCTTCTCCAGCACGTTTTACCGCATTTATGTACTCCTCTGTATGAATGTAGGCAATCTCTTCATCGGTAGCCATCCGTGGTGAGATGATTTGGGAAGGAGAGATAAAACCACTCTTTTGTAATAAATCATACGTGAGTGTGACGCGCAGTTGGTTAAAAGGATGATCAGGGCTAAATGAATAGCCCCGAAAGTCATCCGAATAAATAAACGCGCTACTCATGCTTGCATCCCCATGATGTTCGGCCATAATACGCGGTAGCCTTCTGCTTCAAGTGCATCAATCACTTTTAGCGGATTCATCGTTTGAATGCGGAAAACGAGTACTTTATCATTCTCATCTTTTGCTGGATAGACGAGAACGCTCACGATGTTTATTTGTAAATCACTAAAAATAGCAACAACTTTTCCAAGAATACCAGGTTCATTTTTCACTTGAATTTCAATTTGTGAACTTGGTTGATGTGCCCCTGTTAATTTCACTAACGTGTGCAGTACTGTAGATTCAGAAATGATTCCAACTAACTTTCCAGCCTTTGTAACAGGGAGACAGCCAATTTTATTTTCAAAAAATAAAGTAGCAATTTCCTCAACGAAATCAAGAGGATGGCAAGTCATAACAGGATGTTTCATAATAAGTTCAAGTGGTTGCTTCAGCATATCGAGTGAAACTTGTTCATCTAAAATAGACGGACTTGCATCTCTTACATCCCGATCAGAAATAATGCCTACGACATGATTATTTTGATCGACAATTGGAATGTGCCGAATGCCTTTCGTGCGTATTGTTCGGATTGCTGTTTCAATTGTATCGTTTGGATGTAGTGTCACTACTTTTTGATTCATAATTTCTTCTACAATCATTCCAGTTGCCCCCTTTATTAGTACATAAAACGATTGTGAAAACGTAGACGATCGAATGCTTGAATGGAATCCGTATCGACGCGTTTGCCGATGCGAACCATTAAACAGTTAGCAGGGTGTGAACAAATTTCAGGATCGTCTGTAGCCATCCATTGTAAACCACCGGCATTCATCATTTTTTCCATTACTTTTCGGTATTCCCAAACATTTAAGCCTGTTTGTTTTAAATCCCAGTGCCAATAATATTCAGTCGTTAATATAATGTAATCTTCCATATGATCGTCCATCATTGAAACTTCTAATAAGTTTTTTCCGACAGAGCAACCGCGAAAGGCTGGGACAACTTCAATCGCCCCAAGTTCAATTAAGTTTTCAATCTTTCCTTCTGACCATCGCTCGAGCGGATCAGGATACAAGTATGTAACATATCCAACAATCGTTTGGTCATGTCTAGCAATAATGAGACGAGCTTCTGGTAACTTAGAAATTTCGACAATTGCTTTATATTGCTGCTCGGCAGGACGAAACGCAATTAAGTCTGGATGGAATTCATACATTTCAAGATTATGTGTAGAGACAGGACCTTCAATAATTAAAGTGCCTTTCGCTGTTTTTAAGTTTCTGGCATTATATATTTTTTTATGAATCAATTTATTGCTCACCACCTTGAGGGTTTGTGAATCTATTAATATCGTACTTTATAATATATGCGATGTGAATCGAATTTTGTCATTAAAAATTTGTCTAAAAATCAACAAATATACTGAAAATTTTAAATAATATCATTATAATAGATAATAGAATACATAGGAGGGGGATGTAAAGTATGAAAGTGGAAACGCTTCCTGTCATTAAAGGAGAAAATAATTTGCCGAATTATGAAGAGGCATACGCGAATTTTAACTGGGAAGAGGTTAATAAAAATTTTACTTGGAATGAAACAGGCCGAGTGAATATGGCGTATGAGGCAATTGATAAGCATGCGAAATCCGATCGAAAGAATAAAGTGGCACTTTATTATCAAGATGGATCGCGAAAAGAGAAATATACATTTAAGGAAATGAAGGATTTTTCTAATAAAGCAGGAAATGTCCTGAAAAACTATGGTGATGTTGAGAAAGGCGATCGCGTTTTTATTTTTATGCCACGTTCCCCAGAATTATATTTTGCACTTTTAGGTGCAGTGAAATTAGGGGCAATTGTTGGACCATTATTTGAAGCATTTATGGAAGGTGCAGTTCGCGATCGTTTAGAAGATAGCGAAGCAAAGGTGTTAATTACAACTCCTGAATTGTTAGAGCGCATACCATTAAATGATTTACCAGCTTTAAAAACTGTCTTCCTTGTTGGAGACAATGCAGAAGAAGGCGGTAAACTTGTAGCGTTCAATCCTTTATTTGAACAAGCTTCAAAAGAATTACATATCGAATGGTTAGGCCGTGAAGACGGTTTAATCCTTCATTACACATCTGGCTCTACTGGTAAGCCAAAAGGCGTCCTTCATGCACAAAACGCAATGGTTCAGCACTATCAAACTGCGAAGTGGATACTGGACTTAAAAGAAGATGATGTATATTGGTGTACAGCTGACCCAGGCTGGGTAACTGGAACAGCTTACGGTATTTTCGCACCGTGGTTAGTAGGGGCATCAAATGTTATTTTAGGCGGGAGATTTAGTCCAGAAGCGTGGTATGAAGCACTGCAAGATTACGGTGTAACAGTTTGGTATAGCGCACCAACAGCGTTCCGTATGTTAATGGGAGCTGGACAAGACGCAATTAAAAAATATGATTTATCACAAGTGCGCCACGTATTAAGCGTTGGTGAGCCGTTAAATCCCGAAGTAATTCGCTGGGGTATGAACGCATTTGGACTTCGTATTCATGATACGTGGTGGATGACAGAAACAGGTGGACAAGTTATTTGTAACTACCCTTGTATGGAAATCCGTCCAGGTTCAATGGGTAAACCAATTCCAGGTGTGAAAGCAGCGATTGTTGATAATGAAGGAAATGAAGTACCTCCATACACAATGGGGAACTTAGCAATTGGTAAAGGTTGGCCAGCTATGATGCGTGGAATCTGGAATAACCAGCAAAAATATGAATCTTACTTTATGCCGGGAGATTGGTACGTATCAGGTGATTCAGCTTATATGGATGAAGATGGATACTTCTGGTTCCAAGGACGTATTGACGATGTAATTATGACGTCAGGTGAGCGTGTTGGTCCGTTTGAAGTAGAAAGTAAATTAATCGAGCATGCTGCTGTTGCAGAAGCTGGTGTAATCGGTATTCCAGATCCAGTACGTGGTGAAATTATTAAAGCATTTATCGCGCTTCGTGCGGGATACGAGCCATCTGATGAATTAAAAGAAGAGATTCGTCAATTTGTAAAAAAAGGCCTAGCAGCTCATGCAGCGCCAAGACAAATTGAATTTAGAGATAAATTACCGAAAACGAGAAGTGGTAAAATTATGCGCCGCGTATTAAAAGCGTGGGAGCTGAATTTACCAACTGGTGACTTATCAACGATGGAAGATTAAGAGAGAAAGGTCTGAACGAAACAACGTTCAGACCTTTCTTTTTTATGTTATGATGAACTTATATATACGTGTTGGAAGGGGAGAAGGAAATGAGAACAGAAAAAGAAAAGATGATACAAGGGGAAATGTACATACCTGCTGATCCAGTTTTAGTACAAGAGAGGGAGCAAGCTCGTATATTAACAAGAAAGTTAAATGAAACATCAGAAGTAAAATTAGAAGAACGTAGTGCAATCGTAAAAGAATTATTCGGAACGACTGGAGATAACATTCATATTGAATCTTCTTTTAGATGCGATTATGGCTATAACATTCATGTCGGTGAAAATTTTTATGCGAACTTTGACTGCACCATTTTAGACGTATGCCCAGTTACAATCGGAGTAAACTGTATGTTAGCTCCAGGAGTTCATATTTATACGGCAACGCACCCGCTTGATCCAGTAGAACGCATAAGTGGATCTGAATACGGAAAACCCGTTACAATTGGCGATAACGTATGGATTGGCGGAAGAGCTATCATTAATCCAGGTGTAACAATTGGAGACAATGCAGTTATCGCATCTGGATCCGTTGTAACGAAAGATGTGCCTGATAATGTAGTAGTTGGCGGGAATCCTGCAAAAATTATAAAAAAAATAAAATAATATTTGAACGCATTGCCTTCCTCGTCTGTATACATTTATGAAAGAATAGATGAGGGAGGCTTTTATATGTCTAATAAGTTACTTCTTACTTTTGCTTTAATCGGAATTATCGTCGTATTTTCTTGTGGTCTGTTATTACCAATACCAATTGGATTTAAAGTTTCAATGATTACAGTTGGAGTCATAATGATTGTTATGTTTTCAATCATTATTCCGTTTGATAGAAAACATATAGTACGAAAAAAAGGATATAAAATTGATTTTACAAAAACAAAAGTGTATTTTCGCTGGAATGTATTTGATACGATTTCGGCTTGTCTTGCAGTGTATGCATGCATATGTGTGCAAGCATTAAATATTTTAGTGTTAAGTGGTCATACAATACAAAACTCATATGTTCAATTTTTTACGCTTCAATCACAAGCGTGGATTATTGTCGCAAGTGTATATTTAATTTCCCGCATTTCGTTAACGTTAAAAGGAATAAAGGAGATCAAAAATCATGGCGCAGATTGGGATTGAGGAGGAGCTCATGCTTGCGTACCAAAAGGGAGATAAGCAGGCTGGGGAAAAACTATATGTTTTAATCAAACCAGCGCTATATACATTTTTGTATCGATTTAACCGAGATGAACAATTAAGTATCGACCTGGTGCAAGATACGTTTTTGACGTTAGAACGTAAGAAACATATGTATGAACCTGAAAAAGGCAAAATAAAAACGTATTTATTTCAAATTGGTTATCGCCTCATGATTAATAAATTAAATAGAAGAAAAAAGTGGCGTACGCTTTTGCCATTTTTAGCACCGATTCAGGAAAAAGAATTTTCTCACGAAGATCGGCTCACAGTAAGAGAGGCAATTTTGAAAGTTCCTGAAGAACAGCGGGCTGTCCTTATTCTTTCTTATTATCATGATATGCAGCAAAAAGAGATAGCAGAGATATTAAACATTCCGATTGGAACAGTGAAATCGAGACTCCATAACGGGATAAAGAAATTGAAACAATTGCTGGAGGTGGATGAAATTGAGCGAAAATCCCTTTAAGAGTGAATATAAGTTAAATCAGCATTTAGATAGTGACCATGTAGAAATACCGGACTTTCCAAAAACGGTAAGTCGCTTCGATCGATTAATCGGATTTCTTGCTTCTCCAGCGAAAGATCCTGTGGAGGCAACAATTGGGAATAATCTATCGATGGTTTTTCATGTTTCGATATTAGTTGGTGTTCCAATTCTTTCTCTTATTACGATACTCTTTGCGGCGTTGTAAAGGATTGATAAGGAGAGAAACCCGACCTCTATTTGACACGCCTATATAAATGATGGTATAAAGAAAAGTATATGAATAATTGAGCGTGGAAAGGGAGAAGTAGTGATCATTTCCCTGTTTTAGAGAGCTGATGGCCGGTGAAAATCAGCACATAGATGATCGCGAATTACGCCCCTAGAGCATCTTTTTTCGATTGAATTGTATTCAAAAGGGAAAAGACGGTGCTAAGCCGTTATGTAAATAAGGTGGTAGGCTTTTTTTTGCCTGCAACTAGGGTGGTAACGCGATAATCAAAATCGTCCCTTATTTGAAGGGGCGATTTTTTTATGTTTTCAACCTTCACGCCAGTAATGAACTTAAAGGAGAGTATGTAGGATATGGGTATTTTACAAGATCTTGAATTTCGCGGTCTAATTAATCAGCAAACAGATGCTGAGGGACTTGAGCAATTATTAGAAAAAGAAAGCGTTAAATTATACTGTGGTTTCGACCCGACAGCGGATAGCTTACACATCGGTCATATGTTACCAGTATTAATGTTACGTCGCTTCCAATTAGCTGGTCACCAACCAATCGCACTTGTTGGCGGAGGTACTGGTATGATCGGTGATCCAAGTGGTAAAAAAGCAGAGCGTACATTAAATACGAAAGATACAGTTGCTTACTACACAGAAAGCATTAAAAACCAACTTTCAAACTTCTTAGAGTTCGAAAACGTGGACAACCCAGCAACAATGGCTAACAACTATGATTGGCTTGGTAACTTAGATGTAATTTCATTCTTACGCGATATCGGTAAAAACTTCGGTTTAAACTATATGTTAGCAAAAGATACAGTAGCATCTCGTTTAGATACTGGTATTTCATTCACTGAGTTTAGTTATATGATTTTACAATCATACGACTTCTTAAACTTATACCAAAACCATAATTGCCGCCTACAAATCGGTGGTAGTGACCAATGGGGTAACATTACAGCTGGTCTTGAATTAATCCGTAAATCAGAAGAAGATGCGAAAGCATTCGGTTTAACAATTCCACTTGTTACAAAATCTGACGGTACGAAGTTTGGTAAAACAGAAGGCGGCGCAATTTGGTTAGACCCAGAGAAAACAACTCCTTACGAGTTCTACCAATTCTGGATTAACACAGATGACCGTGACGTTGTTAAATACTTAAAATACTTCACATTCTTATCTCATGAAGAAATTCTTGAGCTTGAAAAGCAAGTAGCTGAAGCACCAGAAAAACGTGCAGCACAAAAAGCATTAGGTTCTGAAATGACAAAACTTGTTCACGGCGAAGAAGCATTAGAGCAAGCGATTAAAATTTCAGCTGCACTATTCAGCGGTTCTGTAGCAGAACTGACTGCAAGCGAAATCGAACAAGGCTTTAAAGACGTACCATCTGTAGAACGTACTGCAGAAGATACAGTATTAATCGACTTACTTGTAGAAAGCAAAATCTCTCCATCAAAACGTCAAGCACGTGAAGATGTGACGAACGGTGCAATCTACGTAAACGGTGAGCGTACACAAGCATTAGACTACGTTGTAACAGAAAACGACCGCATCGAAGGCAAATTCACAATCATTCGCCGCGGTAAAAAGAAATATTTCTTAATTCGTTACTAATCAGAAACGAATGTAAAACAAATAGTACCCCGAATTGTAGGCTGAAAAGTCTATGATTCGGGGTTTTTATGTACGGTTTCATATTGCCTCATGAGTTCTTTTAAATAGAATATGAAGAATTAATACGAGCATATAAAGTAAGCTAATTAACATAACGACAAATGCCGCCGGATAAAATTTTGCCGCATATATAAAGAAATCGATTTGATAAATATCTTGGTAATTTGAAACGGTGCCTTTAAAGTAATTTGTAAACTTAGCGCTATATTTCCATTCATCAGGATAATCGATTAAATTACTCTCCTGATACCAACTCATAAGTGCTGAAGTAATAAACAGCATAAATGAACTTCCGAGTTGAACCATTTGGTTTATTGTCAAAATGAATTCACCTCCTATTTTATGGTTATTATAGCGTGCATTCGTATTCCTGTAACCTTTTTGTTGTAATCTCCTTTTCGAGTTCATACGGAAATCACATGTAAGCGGTATGATAAACGTATAACAAATAGAAAGGAGTGGTAAAACAAAATGTCACTAGAAGCGCTCATTATTTTTTCTTTGCTAAATGCGGGTCAGCTTGCAGAGAACACGAAGGTTGATATACATAAAGAGCAGAAAGATGCTTATGTATATGTTCAAAAAGAGGAAAATAAATAATTTTATTTTATATATAAATGAAAAAAAGCCAATCTAGAGGATTGGCTTTTTTTCATTGCGTTGGAAAAAGAGGGGAAATCCCTCTTTTAAACATTAGCTAAAATTTGATCATAGCATGAAATAATAAGTGGTTCCAAATCTTTTAAATCATTAATATTATCAATGAAAATTCTACTTACTCCCTGTGATTTTGGGGCTTGCTCAACAACGAAATTAGGACATAGCTGTTTAGTAGCTTCTAAATCTAGTCTTACAACTAAGGATTTTGCATCTCCATCAAGGAAGAGACGTATAAACCATTTTGTGATTACACGATTCATGATGCAAAAATAACTAATGGTATCTTTATATTTAAGATCGCTAATGTCTCTTTGATTTTCAGTTAATATGCCTTTAACAATGTTAAAGGCAGTCAATTCATCCTCGGTAGTGAAAACTCTATCTGTTTTGTCTTCTTTGCTTATATCTTCAATTATTTCGGCAGAAGCGGCTGCAACTAGGCTTGTTTCTATTTTCTCCGATGTTTTTGTTTCTTTTGGTGTTAAACCATCACTGATTATTTCTAATAGTGTTCGATTAATTGCTTTTTTAACAATTGGTCGGAATCGCTCTAAAACGTTATTTGTAATTCTAGTTGAGCTAAAGTCTTTAATTAGAAAACGAAGGAAGTCATCTGAAGGATTTTTAAATAATTCTTTAATTGTAGAGTTTAAATTGGTCATATAAATAAGCTCTTCGGCATATTTTACAATTCCTTCAGCTTCAAAATTTTCTTTTGTAAAAGTTTCAATCGTTTCAATATCTACATTGGTTAAATTATTCATACTGAATGTGAAGAAAGGTTTTTCATCCATCACATTGTCATTTGTTAAATCAGTATAAAACTTGTATTCTACACCATTAGTTAGTACCCCTACTTTGACATCGGGTAAGGCATTGAAATACCTAGATAGTTGCGCATCGTGTTTAAGGAGATTTTCTGTTACAGATTTTGCCTCAATTAAAATAATTGGAACTCCATTTTTGAAAACCGCATAATCGACTTTTTCTCCCTTTTTAGTTCCAAAGTCTGCAATATACTCAGGTCTAACTTCTAAAGGGTTGAAAACGTCATAACCTAGCTTTTGAAGAAAAGGAATAATTAATGATTGCTTGGTCATTTCTTCATTAGTTATGTACTCTTTTCGTTCTAAAATTTGGTTAGCTATTTTATTTATGTCATTTCTGAATTCCATAGCAACGTCTCCTTGTTATAAAGTTTAAAATTCTTAATATCATTGTTATTCTGTGAAAATTCATAATATAACAGAAGTTCTGTATGAAAATAGGAAGGTTATTCTTTTTGTTTGAATTTGATTAAATAAAAAATATTTGTTTTAGATGGGAGTATAGAGTATTGGGATTTTTGTGTTACGTGGGGTATAAAAAAATATGGTGAGAATTGAAAAAAGCCAATCCACAGGATTGGCTTTTTGTCATTAACGAGAGTAGAACTCTACGATTAATGCTTCGTTGATTTCAGCTGCTAACTCAGAACGCTCAGCGTGACGAGTGTAAGTAGCTTCTAACTTATCAGCATCGAAAGTTAAGTATTCTGGTACGAAGTTGTTAACTTCGATCGCTTCTTTAACAACAACAAGGCTGTTAGATTTTTCGCGAACGCTGATAGTTTGACCAGGTTTTACACGGTAAGATGGGATATCTACGCGAGATCCATCAACTGTGATGTGACCGTGGTTTACTAATTGGCGAGCTGCACGACGAGTGCGAGCTAAGCCCATACGGTAAACTAAGTTGTCAAGACGAGCTTCAAGAAGGATCATGAAGTTTTCGCCGTGCTTACCAGGCATTTTACCTGCTTGGTCAAATGTGCGACGGAATTGACGCTCAGTCATGCCGTACATGTGACGAAGTTTTTGTTTCTCTTGTAATTGTAAACCGTATTCTGAAAGTTTCTTACGTTGGTTAGGACCGTGAGGACCTGGTGCGTAAGGGCGTTTTTCTAATTCTTTTCCTGTGCCGCTTAGAGAGATTCCAAGACGACGAGACAGTTTCCAAGCTGGACCTGTATAACGAGCCATAGTTGACTCCTCCTTTAAAAATGTTTTTATTTACGTAAAATAAAAACAGACGTAATCGATATTTACGGGCATTTTGTTTTCATGTACCTTCGCTCCAGCAGCAGGGAGTTACGAGATACACCTCCGTAGAGGAACAAAATACAAACGATAAACTCACATTACAAGGCTGCCTTTTTATTTTACACAAACGCTATTATATCTTTTACCCAGAGTTTCGTCAAGCGACTCCCTTTTTGTTTTATGCATATAAATTTTGGAAATTAACAAGAAGGAATTTAAAACAATATAAAAGAAGAGATAGAAACAGAAATGAAACGCTTACATAAAATGAAGTAAAACGTTCATCAAATTTTTATTGATGAATATACGGCAATAAAAACATAAAGGGGATGTTTTTATGAAAAAGAAACATATAGAGACAGCGCTAATTCATCATGGTTATGAATCAAATGAGAATAAAGGGAGTTTAACACCACCTTTATTTCAAACTTCTACATTTACGTTTGAGACAGCACAGCAAGGAGAAGCGAGTTTTGCGGGAGAAGATCCATCTTATATTTATTCAAGGCTTGGGAATCCAACTGTGAAGTTATTTGAAGAACGTATGGCTGTTTTAGAAGGTGGAGAGGAAGCGCTGGCGTTCGGTTCAGGTATGGCAGCCATTTCAGCAACGTTAATCGGTTTTCTAAAGGCTGGAGATCATATTATTTGTTCAAATGGATTATATGGATGTACGTACGGTTTTTTAGAAGTGTTAGAAGAGAAATTTATGATTACGCATTCGTTTTGTGATATGGAAACAGAGGCTGATATTGAAAATAAAATCCGCCCAAATACAAAGCTCATTTTCGTTGAAACACCAATTAATCCAACGATGAAATTAATTGATTTAGAAAAGGTGATCGGGGTAGCGAAGCGAAATGACTTACTTGTCATTGTTGATAATACGTTTTGTTCACCTTATTTACAAAGACCGCTTGAACTCGGCTGTGACGCGGTTGTGCATAGTGCGACAAAGTATATTGGTGGTCACGGTGATGTTGTAGCGGGTGTAACAATTTGTAAAACGAAAGCGTTAGCAGAAAAAATTCGCCCGATGCGAAAAGATATCGGCGGTATTATGGCGCCATTTGATGCATGGTTATTGTTACGCGGATTAAAGACGTTAGCGGTAAGAATGGACCGCCATTGTGATAATGCAGAAAAAATTGTATCGTTCCTAAAAAATCATGATGCGGTAGAAGGTGTTTGGTATCCAGAAGGGGAACTAGCATCTCGCCAAATGAAACGGGGCGGCGGTGTGATTTCTTTTTCGGTAAAAGGTGGGAAAGAAGAGACGCAAGCGTTTATCAATGACCTTCACTTTATTACAATTGCGGTAAGTTTAGGAGATACAGAAACGTTAATTCAGCATCCAGCGACGATGACGCACGCTGCGATTCCAGCTGAGTTAAGACAAGAAATGGGCATTTATGATAATTTAATACGCTTATCTGTCGGTTTAGAATCGTGGGAGGATATCGTTTCTGATTTAGAGCAAGCGTTAAAGAAAATATCTACGGTTAATCAATAAAAAAGAGTGAGTTATCGGTTTCGTACATGACGTACTAAATCGACAACTCGCTCTTTTCTTTTTTTAAATATGTTTTAGGAGTGTTTCCACAAACTTTTCTAAATAGTGCTGATCTACTTCGTCAAAACGATTTTTTTCAGGACTATCGATATCAAGTACACCGATGACAGTTCCTTCTTTCAGAATCGGTAAGACGATTTCTGAATTCGAAGCACTGTCGCAAGCGATATGTCCTGGGAATTGGTGAACGTCCGCTACAAGCTGCGTTGTTTTCGTTTCAACTGCTGCGCCGCAAACGCCTCGTCCGAAAGGAATACGTACGCAAGCAGGCATTCCTTGGAATGGTCCAAGAACAAGCTGAGTTCCTTCTGTTACATAAAAGCCAACCCAATTAACGCGATCTAAAAATTGGTTTAATAGTGCGGACGCATTTGATAAGTTTGCGACTACGTTTGGTTCGCCAGTTAATAATGCATCCAGTTGTTTAATTACTGTCTCATATTGCTCTTCACGAGATCCTGCATAACTTTCTTTTGTAAACATGGAAACAACTCCCTTTTTAGCGAGATATGTAAAATGATAGCAAAATACGATGTATTTCACATGACTTTGTCGATAGAAAATTAAAGGAATTTGTCTTAAAAGTCAAGAAATTTAAACTATAGCTGTTCAGTGAGAGGAAGTGAGCGCATGAAGCAGACGAAACAAAAAGTAATTGATGCGGCAATATCGTTGTTTAATACGAAAGGTTATGACGGGACATCGGTGCGAGACATTGCAAAGCGAGCGGATGTGAATGTAGCGAATATTTCATATTATTTTGCTGGAAAGCAAGGGTTATTAGAACAGCTGATTACTGATTTTTTAGAAGGATATATTCATGTAATTGAAACGTCATTTGAACAGAGAGAATATTTATCGGCTAAAGATGTGATGGTGCAAATGGTGCGCGGGATTTTACGATATCAATTTGATAATAGAGAACTGACACGTTTTTTTTATAGAGAGCTTTCGCTTGATACGACGTTAATTCGTGAAGTGATGACCGTTTATTTTTCTAGAGAAAGATATTATATAGAGCAAATCATTAAACAGGGACAAATGAAACAAGAGTTTAAAAAGGTATCTTTTACAATGTTTATGACGCAATTAAAAGGCATGATAAATATGCCGTTTTTATATCCGCAATATATATCAGAAGTGTTGCATTCTTTTCCGTCCGAGACATTTTTTCTAGAAATGTACACGAAAGAAATTGAACAATGGATGGAACAAACATTATATAAAGCGAATATGTACTATGAATGGCCAAGAGCTGTTCATATGTGAAGAATCCCCACCTAACGAACTGAGGTGGGGATTTTTATGTCTTGTTTTCTTTGCCATAAATTGTTGCATAATAGCGCAATAATTGTTAATGAGGCGCCGGCAATTTCAATTTTGTCGACTGTATAACCTCGAAAGGTGGAACCGATAAGTGCAAGTACAGGAACTAAATTCATAAATAATATGCCGTTAATAGATGAAATATATCGATTTCCCGTGTTCCAGCAAAATACAGCGATAACGCCGGCGATAATCGACATATAAAAGAGTTCAAAACGAACACTCATAATTGTACGTAGTGACGGTACAGTAATTACGTTTGTGTAAGTTAAGAAAGTGACAATAATGATGAGTGAAATTGAGCCGAATAAACAAGTTAACGTCGTATACCTGAGTGGTGACCAAGATTGAAAACGAGCACCACCGTTCGTGTAAATTACCCAGCAAGTAACGCCGCATAACATAAATATATTTGTTGATAAGTGGCTTGCTACTCCAAATAATAAATGAATATTTCCTTTTGAAATGACAAGCATAACACCGAGTAATGCAACGAACATACAAAGAAATGTGTAATTTTGTGGGCGTTTGTTTTTTGTTATCCACTGCAATAATAAAGCGATGAGTGGCATAAGAGACTGAATCATCGCGGCATGGATGGCTCCAGAAGGTCCGGCAAGCTGTTGACCATAAAAAATTAGAAAGCCATACCCAGCGAAACCGACTGTTCCGTAAAAGAATAACGAAAGTGTTCGTTTTTCTAAGCGGAGAGAATTTTTCCCCTCAGTGATTAATAGCAAAATAAGAAAAATGATAGCTGCTGATCCGTATCGGATAGTTGTGAAGAAGAATGGGTCGATAAATTGCAAGGCATTTGCCATTACAGGAAACATAAATCCCCAAGCTGTTACAGCAAGTAAGCATAGAAGGGATCCGAGTAGCATTTGTTTTTTGTCCAAGAGTATCATTCTCCTTTACATTTCGTTATAGTAAGTTGATGAAATAAGTATAAAGATTGATTTCTTCTAAGAGGAAATATCGATTTTTTATGACAGTTATAACTTTTTGTTAGAGGTGTGTACGATGGATTTGGAGGCAGTACGATCGTTTATTGAAGTAAAGCATACGCGAAGTTTATCAAAGGCGAGTAAGCTTTTACATATTTCCCAACCAGCGCTTAGTAAACAAATTCAAAGGTTAGAAGCAGATTTAGAGGTTACTTTACTCAAGCGTTCTGCTCAAGGAGTGGAGTTAACAGAGGCTGGAGAGTTATTTATAACAAGAATGTTACCGATTTTGGAACAAATAAGTGAAGTGCAAACGGAAATGAAGGGATATCAAGTGAAGCAGAAAATTTCAATCGGTATATTGCCGAGTTTAGCGGCTCATTACATATCAAAGTGTAAAGACTTATTAGCGGATACATATGAAGTGGAATGGCAAATTGAGCACACGAAAGTATTAATGGAATTATTTAAAGCGCGAAAAATTGAAGCGATGTTTATTGATTCAGTAGTAGAAGGCGCTACGTATATAAAAGAAATGCGGGAAGAAAAAATCGTTTGTGTTGTTTCAAATGATCATCCATATAAAGAGAAAACGGTAATCCGAATAGAAGAGTTGCAAAATGAAAAGTTAATCGTATATCCAGAAATATGTGATGTAAGGAAAATGATTATGAAAATGTTTCACGGTATAGGTACGAAGCCGAACATTGCAGTTGAAACTTCTTATGCAGAACCGATGATTGCGATGGTAGGAGCTGGACTGGGCATAACATTGGTTCCGGAAACAGCTGTACAGCAAGCGGTAATGCAAGATAACGTGCGTGCGATTTCTGTAGAACCACCATTAATACGAAAGATTTATTTCGTATCTTATCTGAAGGAATACTCTTTCTTACAGTCATTTGAGGCTGGAGAATGAAATAAGCGGAATGTTAAGAAAGATTACAAGTGCATTTAAAGAAACATGAAATTTTAAAAAAAACTAGGTCAAAAACACGTCATAACATGGTATGATTAGTACATTGTTAGTTGTTAAATATAGGGGAATTCCCTTTTTATACATAATGCCTTCCATTTCATAAACGGAACGGACAAAAAAAGAGATATAACTAGGAGGCTTTTTTGCATGGATTCTATCCTGACGATCGTTATCATTGTAGTAAGCTCTATTCTAGTGCTGCTCATGATAGAGCTTGTGATAAGAAATCGTTCATATAAAGATATTGAAGCACTGGAGCAGTGGAAACAAGAAATAAAAGATAAACCTGTGGCAGATGAACTAAAGCGGGTAAAAGATTTAAACATGACTGGTCAAACAGAAGAACTGTTTGGTAAATGGCGTGAAGAGTGGGATGAAATTGTATCAACAACTCTTCCAAAAGCAGAAAAAGATTTAGGGCAAGCGCGAAAATTCGCCTCGCAATTCTCCTTCCGCAAAGCAAAGCATGCGATGAAAGAATCCATAAGTGGTTTAGATGACGCTGATAATCGTATTACAGACATTTTAAATGAATTACAGCAACTGTTAGAAAGCCATGAGAAAAATAGCTCGGAAATTGAAGGATTACGTGATACATATCGTAGTATGAAAAAGAGCGTTCTTGCTCATCGACATATGTATGGAGCAGCTGAGCAAAAAATCGAAGAGATGTTAGACGTTGAATCAGAGAAGTTCAAAACTTTTGAAGAGGCAACAGATAATGGTGATTATTTAAACGCGAGAGAAATTGTTATTAGTTTAGAAGAAGGTTTAGCAAGTTTAGAAATCATTATTCATCAAATTCCAGATTTATTAGTAGAGTGTCAAGCGACATTACCAGTTCAGCTGGAAGACTTATTACAAGGTCATGATGATATGATAAGACAAGGCTATGTATTAGAGTATTTGGAAATTCCTAAAGAAGTCCGCGATATGACGACACAACTACACACATGTTTAATGGATATACAAGAGCTTCATATAACTGAAGCAGCAGAAAAAGTAGAGAACTTAAAAACTCGTTTAGACAGTTTTTATGATCAACTTGAACAAGAAGTGCATGCGAAACATTATGTGGAGCAAAAAACACTTTCTGTTTATGAAGATTTAGAAGAAATTCGCACTGAAACAATTGAAACGAAAACAGAAACACAACTTGTAAAACAAAGTTATCAATTACAAGACAAAGATATTGAGTCACAAAAAGTAATTGAAAAGCAAATGCATATTTTAATGAAACGTTTTGAAGTGTTGCAAATACGCGTTGCTGAACAAGATATCGCATTCTCTATTATTCGTGAGGAACTAGAAGAGGTTTATGAGCAATGTGAAACTTTAAAAGTACTTCATGCAGAATATAAAGAAATGCTGCAGACGATGCGTAAAGAAGAATTTGAAGCGCGTGAGAAATTACAAGAAATGCGAAATACAATTTTAGAAACGAAACGCTTTATGCAAAAGTCGAATTTGCCAGGTCTTCCAGAGAGCATTATGGAAGATTTACAAAGAGGACAAATGGCAATGCAATCTGTATATGATCAATTAGAAGTAAAGCCGTTAAATATGAATGCTGTAAATAGCAGTTTAGAAGAGGCGTACACAACTGTTAATGGTGTATCTGAAATGACGGAAGAGTTAATTGGACAAGCATATTTAGTTGAAAAATTAATTCAATACGGTAATCGTTACCGCAGTCATGATGAGAATCTTGCAGAAAGCTTAGATTATGCGGAGAAATTATTCCGTGAGTATCAATACGATGCAGCTTTAGAACAAGCGGCTTCTGTACTAGAGCAACTTGAACCTGGCGTTGTTCAAAAAATAGCTGAATATGTAGACAATGAACAAACCCTTTAATAAAGGGTTTGTTTTTTTGTGTAATTTTGGAGGCGATGTTGCTATAATGAATAGCGGAATACAGTAAGGTTATTCGTTTTAAAATATAACGGAACCTTTGAGTAGTTTTAGCGTAATTACACGTATTTATGATATGATTATACGATGTGACAGCGCTGAAAGGGGAAGAACGATGATCTATTTTGATAATAGTGCGACGACAAAGCCATATCCAGAAGCTCTTCAATCGTATGTAACGGTTGCAGGGAAATATTTTGGAAATCCTTCTTCTATTCATTCGCTTGGAGGAGAGGCAGAGCGTCTATTAACACAATCGAGAACGATTGCAGCGCAGCTCCTTCACGTTAAACCTTCTGAAATTATTTTCACATCGGGTGGAACGGAAGGGAATAACCTTGCGATTAAAGGAATAGCGATGAGGAATCGTTCGCGCGGTAAGCATATCATTACAACAAATATTGAACACGCGTCTGTGTTTGAGGCATATAAACAATTAGAAGATCTCGGTTTTGATGTAACATATTTACCGGTTAACGAGCACGGTGTTGTATCGGTAGAGGATGTAAAACGAGCGCTTCGTGAAGATACGATTCTTGTGTCAATTATTCACGTGAACAACGAGACTGGAGCGATTCAGCCTGTTGCTGAAATTGGAACGTTATTATCGAACTATCCGAAAATAAGATTCCACGTGGACCATGTGCAAGGGATAGGAAAAGTACCGCTTGATTTATACGCTTCTCATATTGACCTTTGTTCAATATCTGGGCATAAATTTCATAGCGTAAAGGGGACAGGTCTTCTTTACGTACGTGATGGTGTAAGGTTAGATCCAATCTTATCAGGTGGTCAACAAGAGCTTAAGTATCGTTCAGGAACAGAAAACTTACCTGGTATTGTAGCGATGGTAAAAGCACTTCGTATGACGATGGAGCAAGTGAAAGAAAAGGTAGTTCATTTGCAAAATTTACAAGCAGAGCTTGTCCGTGTCTTTAAAGAGATGGAAGATGTAACGATTAATACGTCACTTGAATATGCGGCACCGCACATTTTAAATGTATCATTTGTTGGTTTAAAACCAGAAGTGGTCGTTCATGCTTTAGAAGAGCATGGTGTATATGTATCAACGAAGTCTGCTTGTTCTTCAAAAGCAAATGAAGTGAGCCGAGTACTAGTGTCAATGGGAATACCGCATGCCGCAGCTGCAAGCGCAATCCGCATTAGTCTAGCACCGGAAAACACGATGGAAGAAGTAAAACAATTTGAAGGTATTGTTAAAGAGACAATGCCAAAATTATATGAAGTGATGAGGTAAAGAAATATGATGACATATGAATATATTTTAGTTCGTTACGGAGAGATGACGACAAAAGGTAAGAACCGTTCTAAATTTGTAAGCACATTAAAAGATAACGTGAAGTTCAAACTGAAAAAATTCCCAAATATTAAAATCGATGCAACGCATGATCGTATGTACATCCAATTAAATGGTGAAGATCATGAAGCAATTTCTGAAAGATTGAAAGATGTATTCGGTATTCATAAGTTTAACTTAGCGATGAAAGTACCATCAGAATTAGAAGATATTAAAAAAGGTGCATTAGCAGCTTTCTTACAAGTAAAAGGCGATGTGAAAACATTTAAAATTACAGTGCACCGTTCTGATAAGCGATTCCCAATGAAGACGATGGAATTACTTCCAGAAATCGGTGGGCACATTTTAGAAAATACAGAGGATATCACAGTAGATGTTCATAATCCAGATGTGAATGTACGTATAGAAATTCGCAGTGGTTACAGCTATATTATGTGTGGTGAGCACATGGGAGCTGGTGGTTTACCAGTTGGCGTTGGCGGAAAAGTAATGGTACTACTTTCTGGTGGTATTGATAGCCCGGTAGCAACTTACTTAACGATGAAACGCGGCGTATCTGTGGAAGCAGTTCACTTCCATAGCCCACCTTTCACAAGTGAGCGCGCGAAACAAAAAGTAATCGATTTAGCACAAGAGTTAACGAAATACTGTAAACGCGTAACACTTCACCTTGTTCCATTTACTGAAGTGCAAAAAACGATTAATAAAGAAATTCCATCTAGCTATTCTATGACGGTTATGCGTCGTATGATGATGCGTATTACAGAGCGTATCGCAGAGGAGCGTAACGCACTTGCGATTACAACTGGTGAAAGTCTTGGACAAGTAGCGAGCCAAACGTTAGATAGTATGCATACGATTAATGAAGTAACAAACTATCCTGTTATTCGTCCGCTTATTACGATGGATAAATTAGAGATTATTAAAATTGCAGAAGAAATCGGAACGTACGATATTTCAATTCGTCCATATGAAGATTGCTGTACAGTATTTACACCAGCAAGTCCATCGACGAAGCCGAAGCGTGAGAAAGCAAATCGTTTTGAAGCGAAGTACGATTTCGCGCCGTTAATTGAAGAGGCTGTAGCGAACAAAGAAACAATGGTATTACAAACAATAGAAGTAGTGGCGGAAGAAGAAAAATTCGAAGAACTTTTCTAAACCCATAAATTACCACATTCAAATGTGTATGAAGTCATGTTGTTTATCACACTCTATACTCACAAGGAGGTGATACAACATGGCAAGCACAAATAAATTAGCAGTGTCTGGTGCTCAAGCAGCATTAGATCAAATGAAATACGAAATCGCTCAAGAGTTTGGTGTTCAACTTGGAGCTGATGCAACATCTCGCGCTAACGGTTCTGTTGGTGGCGAAATCACTAAACGTCTAGTTTCACTAGCTGAGCAACAATTAGGCGGTTACCAAAAATAATCCCATATACGATGGCTTAGAAAGAGCGGGTTCTCCCGCTCTTTCTTTTTTGTCATTATTTATCAATAAATCGATATAAATTTATTCAACGGTTCGACATAAATATAAAAAAATTGTCAAAAGAAGAGGGTTCAAAATTTACTGAAAATTCTTTATTATATAAGGGAGGCATAGAAATAAAGGAGGATGTTTATGAAGAGAGAGGAATTGTTGGCGCCGCAGTCTTATAATTTAGTTTCGGAAATAGAGAAATATACGAATGATAAAGAAAAGCTTGCTTTAATTTGGCAAGATGATAAAGGGAATAGACGAGAGATTACATATTTTGAATTAATGCAAGGTGCGAATAGAATTGGAAATGCTTTTATAAAAAGTGGCTTACAAAAAGGGGACAAGCTCCTTATTATGATGCCGCGCTTAATTGAAGCTTACATGACGTATATTGCTGCGATTAAAGCAGGATTTGTCGTTATTCCAAGCTCAGAAATGTTGCGTAAAAAAGATATTGAGTATCGTATTGGGCACGGAGAAGTAAAGGCTATCGTAAGTTACGAACCGTATATTGGACAATTTGACGGCGTAGAAGCGGTGGAATCTCTTCAAAAATTCGTCTTGAGCGAGCGTTCAGTAGATGGTTGGACGAATTTAAAAACAGCATTAGAAACAGAAAGTGACATGTTAGAAATGGCGAAGACAGATAAAGAAGATATGGTCTTTTTATCTTACACGTCAGGGACGACAGGAAATCCGAAAGGTGTCGTTCATACGCATGCGTGGGCATACGCTCATTTACGTACGAGCGCCCCAAATTGGCTCGGAATTGAAGAGAATGATGTTGTATGGGCAACAGCTAGTCCTGGCTGGCAAAAGTGGATTTGGAGCCCGTTTGTAGCAACTCTCGGTTCAGGTGCAACTGGATTTGTATATCATGGTAAATTTGAACCGAAAACGTATTTGAGTTTATTAGGCGATAATAAGGTGAATGTGCTTTGTTGTACGCCGACTGAGTATAGATTAATGGCAAAGGTAGAAAACTTAAATGAGTATAATTTAGAAGCGTTACATAGCGCTGTATCAGCTGGTGAGCCGTTAAACAGAGAAGTCATTGAAACGTTCCAAAGGCATTTTGATATTACGGTAAGAGACGGTTATGGGCAAACGGAAAACACATTGCTCGTTGGGATAATGAAAGGGATGGATATTAGACCAGGATCAATGGGAAAACCAACGCCAGGAAACCATGTTGATATCGTAAATGAAGAAGGTATTCCGGTACAGGTAGGAGAAGTTGGTGATATTGCAGTTCACATTGAAACACCAGCCCTCTTTAAGCAATATTATAAAGACGATGAGCGTACAGCGATGCAATTCCGCGGTGATTATTATATTACCGGTGATAAGGCGAAAAAAGATGAAGACGGCTATTTCTGGTTTGAAGGACGCGGAGATGATATCATTATTAGCTCTGGTTATACAATCGGGCCGTTTGAAGTAGAAGATGCACTTGTAAAACATCCATACGTAAGAGAATGTGCGGTTGTCGCAAGTCCAGATGAAATTCGCGGAAGTGTCGTGAAGGCATTTATCGTATTAAGAGAGAATATAGAAAAGAACGAAGAAACATTAATTCCAGTGCTCCAACAACACGTCAAAGAACTGACTGCACCATATAAATACCCTCGCAAAATTGAATTTGTAGATGAACTACCAAAAACGATTTCTGGAAAAATTCGCCGTATTGAACTTAGAAAACAAGAGATGGAACTACCTTCAAAATAATTTTGAAAATAGTGAAGTAAATAGTTGAATGAAATGTTACATGTATGATATTATAAAAAACGAACGTAAGTTCGATTTTTATAAATTAAAAAAAGAGGTGTCCGTATGATTTTAGGTATTAATCCGTACTTAGTTTTAGATGGTAGTGGGCAAGAAGCTGTACAGTTTTATAAAGAGGCGTTAGATGCAAAAGTAGAAGTAATGCAAACTTTTGGTGATATGCCTGAAAATCCAGAATACCCGATTCCAGCTGAAGCGAAAGAGCGCGTTGCACATGCTACTTTAAAAGTTGGTAATACGGAACTTATGATTTCTGATACATTCCCAGGTCAAGGGCATGCGATCGGATCTCAAGTAACAATCGCAATTCAAATTAGTAATGCAGAAAAAGCAAAAGAAGTATTCGATAAGTTACAAGAAGGTGGAGAAGTTATTATGCCACTTCAAGAAACTTTCTGGAGCCCAGCATACGGACAAGTAAAAGATAAATTTAGCATTGAATGGCAAATTACAACGAATCCTACTGAACAAAAATAATTTTTGGAAAAGCACCATTTTTAATCGAAATGGTGCTTTTTTTATACGCTCTAATTTCGTAGACTAAAGGAAAAAGGGGATGAGTATATGGGAGAAATTTGGTATGGCGGCACCATTTACACTATGCGAGAAGAGAATGAAAAAGTAGAAGCTATTTACGTTGAAAATGGCGTCATTGTTGATATGGGGAATAAAGAAGAGTTAGAAAATCGATATTCAGAAGTGAAGTTATATGCCCTAAAAGGGAAAACGATGATTCCAGGGCTGGTTGATAGCCATATGCACCTTATTGGCCATGGGGAGAGGTTACTTCGTCTAGATCTATCAAATTGCAAATCTTATAGCGAAGTGCTGACTCTCGTTCGGAAACGAGTAGAAGCAGCACCAAAAGGTTCTTGGATTATCGGAGAAGGCTGGAATGAAAATAATTTTACAGATACGAAACAAGTTCATGTACGTGACCTAGATGAAATCTCTAAAGAACATCCGATTTTATTAAAGCGCGTTTGTCGCCACGTTACATGGGTGAACTCATACATACTGCAAGAAGCGAACATAACAGAAATGACGCAAGACCCGAAAGGCGGAAAAGTCGGCCGGGACTCATTAAATAAATTAACAGGGCTTTTATATGAACAAGGACAAGAGTTAATTAAACATGTTCAACCTGAAATAGATGGAGCGTATTTGCAAAGAGCATTACAAACAGCTATTTCAGACTGCTGGCAATACGGATTAGTTGGCGGACATACGGAAGACTTAAATTATTATGGTGGCTTTAAAAAAACGTACAATGCGTTTTCGCACGTTATAAAAGAAATGCCATTTAAAGCGCATTTACTCGTTCACCATGAAGTAGCGAATGAGCGAAAGGAATATGAAAATGAGCACTATATTGAATTTGGAGCGATGAAAATTTTTTCTGATGGATCTTTTGGCGGAAGAACAGCTTTATTAAGTGAACCGTATGAAGATGCGAAGGAAACAAATGGAGTTGCGATTTTTTCACGTGAAGAGCTTGCAGGTTTAGTGAAGAAAGCACGAGACTTACATATGCCAGTTGCGATTCATACAATCGGTGACTTATCACTAGAACATGTCATTGATGCGCTTGAATTATATCCACCAGCAGAAGGGTTACGTGACCGTATTATTCATTGTCAGCTAGCTCGTGAAGAGTTGATTGAAAGAATGAAACATTTGCCAGCTATTATTGATATTCAACCGGTCTTTGTTTCATCAGATTTTCCGTCAGTCATTGAAAAACTAGGAAAGCATCGTCTTCGTTACGCATACGCTTGGAAGACATTGCTGGACGCAGGGTTACATTGCAATGGTGGATCTGATGCTCCAATTGAACAAGTGAATCCGTTTTTAGGTATATATAGTGCTGTTACACGTAGAAGTTTTATTGATGGCGTATGTTATATGCCAGAAGAAAGATTAACGGTATATGAGGCTGTTTCTTTATTTACAACAGGAAGTGCGTATGCAATTGGAAAAGAAGCAAAGCGAGGACAAATTATAAAAGGATATGAAGCAGACTTTACGATATTAGACCGCGATGTTTTTGAAATTGAGGCGGAAGAAATAAAAGAAGTACAGGCCGAAATGACCGTCATTGATGGGGAGATTGTTTATAGAAAAAACGTCTAAAAGTTTGAGGGAGCGGCTACGAAAATACATTTTGGTGATGCTTCCTCTTTTTAGATAAGTTGATGATGTAGTCACTTTTTGTCGGTAAATCGATATTTCGGATGGAATCGTTGATATATTATGAGTTGTGATAGATATATTCGGAAAATCGTTAATATAATTTCATATACTGTTGTCTTGTTCCAAAAAAATTGTGAAACATCGTTAAGCTTCAGCTGAGAAATAAATAACCGCCGAATTATGGGGATCCCATAATTCGGCGGTTATTTTAATACTATAAAAATGTTCTCTGTACTTTTTCCCAGAAAGAGTTGTTTTTTAATTTAACAGTTTTAATTTGTTTATCGCTTAAACGAACAACGGCTTTCTCCACTTGCTTAATGCTAAGTGCTTCGTTATCCATTCCGATAACAGGGTAATCATTACCATCTGGTTTAAGTGTTAAAGTTAACGTGCGCTCGTGATTTAAAAGAAACGGTGATCCGAGTGTACGGTATGTGTTGTTATTTAAAGATGCTAGTTCGCTTACTTGGAAACATGGGATAAGTGGATCGACAACTGCGCCATGTAATGATTTATTGTAAGCGGTACTTCCTGTTGGTGTGGAGATAACTAATCCATCACCTCTAAATGTTTCAAAATGTAAATTGTCGACGTGTACATCTACGACAAATGTTTTAATGATGCTAGAGCGTAATGAGAACTCATTTAAACAATGGAATGATGTACCGTGATCTACATCAACTTTAATTGTTGGATACTTTCGCACTTCAATTTCGTTTTTTGTAATTTCTTGAAGGGCTGTATCAACGTGATCGATGTGGAAATCGCAGTAGAAAGAAATTTCATCTTTCGTAGAAATACCTGCGTATAAGCAATCTTCTCTAAAACCAGTTTTACGAACGGCTTGTAAGAAAGTTCCATCATCTCCAACGCTGACGATAGCGTTTGCATTTTTTGGATGATCTAATATGGTAAATCCATTCTCCTCTAAAATACGATATATTGGTTTCATTTTTTCAACGAGTGTTACTTTGTCATCACCATAAAAGAAAAATAAATTGCGACGATTTGCCATTATGTATCCCTCCACTGCAGTTAAATTTTCTAGTCTTAGTGCTGCATACCATCAGAGTGTGTTCTGAATGATATGCTCAAATAGTATATTTCGATATAAAATGTCAAAATTCCTTTTTATTTTTAGAAAAATTTTTATATTCAATTTTATAAAAGGTTGTTTAATGATGAATAAACTTGTCGATAATGGGTATGGAGTGAAAGGATGGTACGAATGAAATGGCTCGTAATTGGAATGATAATTCTTCTACTTTTTATTTTGCTAATACTATTATCGAAAATATCGCTTAAGGTGACGTTTTTATATTCAGAAATGGAAAAGCAATGTTTATTTCAAGTGAAAATATGGATGATTCGATATACGTTTGATGTATTGGAAAGAATTGAAAAACAACAGAAAAAAACGGGGCAGAAAATCGAAAAAGCTGAGAAAGATGGCGGAATAGATAATAAAATTATGGCACAACTTGATAGCATTGGAGAACTGATAAAAAAGCTTCAAGAAGTTCATACTATTGTTAAAGATTTTCTCAAACGAGTGAAAATCAATGGTTGGAAGTGGCATTCACAAATTGGAGCAGGCGATGCGGCTAGTACTGGAATTGTCACTGGGTATGCATGGGGGACAAAAGGAATGGCTGCTGGAGTTGTAGGACAATATATGCATATTGTCGACGTACCAGAATTTGAAATTACACCTGTTTTTCAAGGGAAGGGATTTGCATCAAGATGTGAATTAACAGCTTCCTTTCATATATTTCGTACTGTGAAAACAGCGGTAAAACTACTCATGTTTATGAGAAAACAAAAGTCTGGTATGACAGATAAATCTGTTCAAGCATAGGGGGGATATAGAATGGACCATCCAATTCAAGGTTTAATGACAACCGCAATGCAGCATTTAAAACAAATGACTGATGTAAATACAATTGTTGGTGACCCGATTAAAGCAGCAGATGGAAGTGTAATTCTTACCGTTTCGAAAGTAAGTTTTGGCTTTGCTGCTGGTGGAAGTGAATTTGGCAAGGTAGAGCATTCAGGTCGTCATCCATTTGGAGGAGGTAGCGGTGGTGGAGTTTCCATTAATCCTGTTGCCTTTCTCGTTATAAATGGAGAAGGTGTGAAAGTTTTACATTTAGATAAACAAACACATGTCATTGACAAAATAATTGAATTAGCACCACAAGCTGTTGATAAAGTGAAAGAAATGATGGATAAACGAAAAGAAGATGATCCGGAATTTCAAATTTAACGAGTAAAGAAGCTAATCAATGGATTAGCTTCTTTATTTTTTTGTAAATAAAGCGATTTTATTTGCATTATCGATAGGGACAAACTATCATTTACATTGTACATATTTTGTTTAAATAAGGGAGGATTTTTAAGTGGCAAATGTAACTTTTAAAGGTAACCCAATGACTTTAGTTGGAACAGAAGTTAAAGTTGGCGATCAAGCGCCTAACTTCCAAGTGTTAGCAAATGACTTATCTCCAGTAAGTTTAGAAACATACAAAGGTGAAGTGAAATTAATTAGTGTTATACCTTCAATCGACACAGGTGTATGTGATGCACAAACTCGTCGTTTTAATCAAGATGCAGCAGGTATTGAAAACGCGAAAGTATTAACAATTAGCGCTGATTTACCATTCGCTCAAAAACGCTGGTGTGCAGCAAACGGTTTAGAAAACGTTGCGACACTTTCTGATCACCGTGACCTTTCATTCGGTGAAGCTTACGGCCTAGTAATGAAAGAACTTCGTTTACTTGCTCGTGCAGTATTCGTAGTAGATAGCAATGACAAAGTAGTTTACGCAGAATACGTAGGCGAAGGTACAAGCCATCCAAACTATGAAGCAGCATTAGAAGCAGCTAAATCTGCGAAGTAATGTGAAGGAAATGACCTCTTATAAAGAGGTCGTTTTTTCTCATATATTGCTGCACAATGGTACTAATATATGAGAAAAGACGTTACATCATAAACAACTTGAAGGGGAGCTCTTTACAAGAGGTCGCTTTTTCTTTTTGGAAAAAATCACTTTGTGGTATGATATAAGTTATGTGTAAAAGAGAGAAGGAGGAATGTACGTGAGTCAGGCAGTAGAAACATTATTTTCTATTTTTGATTCTTCTACGGTAGTTTTACGTAAAGAATTAGATGTAACATATTTAGAGGCGCTTGTAGAAACAGGTGATAACTTGTTTGAGGGAGCGATTTTACAAGAGGAATTATCCGAATCAACAATTGAAAGGTTGAATCGTGAATATAGTACGTTTAATGAAGAAACATATAAAGGGGAAGAAATTCGTAAAGCATTTCAGCTAGCCATTTTAAAAGGAATGAAAGAAGGCGTGCAAGCGAATCATGAAATGACGCCTGATGCAGTTGGAATGTTCATGAGCTACTTATTCCATAAATTTATGCAAGGTCAAAGAGAAATTACTGTTTTAGACCCTGCAATTGGAACAGGTAACTTAATGACTACAGTGTTTAATGGCGCCAAAGAAGAAATAGCAATGAGTGGATTTGGTGTAGAAGTGGATGAAGTGCTAATTAAACTTGCTTTAGTAAATGCGAATTTACAAAAGCATGCAATTGAATTCTTCCACCAAGATGGATTAGCACCACTTTATATTGATCCAGTTGATGCAGTCGTTTCAGATTTACCAATTGGTTACTATCCAAACGAAATCGGTGCAAGTGAATATACGTTAAAAGCAAATGAAGGAATGTCATATGCGCATCACTTATTTATTGAACAAAGTGTGAAACATACGAAAGAAGGTGGGTATTTATTCTTCTTAGTACCAAACTTCATTTTTGAAAGTGATCAAGCGCCGAAACTACATGCATTTATTAAAGAAACATGCTTTATCCAAGGTTTGTTACAGCTACCTGTTTCCATGTTTAAAAACGAGAAAAATGCAAAAAGTATATTTGTTCTCCAAAAGAAAGGCCAAGGTGTAACAATGCCGAAACAGGCACTACTAGTGGAATTACCTAAATTCTCTAACATGAAGGCTATGGAGAACATTATGGATCAATTGAATACTTGGTTTGCAACACATAAATAATACGATATATATGTAACAGGGTTAGTAATTAATGTAGTACAGTTATATAAGATTTGTCATATTTTTTAATATATACAAGATTTAACTGAATTTTTTTGAAATCTGTAATATATTTTTTTTCTTGGTGTTACAATTTTTTCACTTGAAATATATGTCGGACGATGTTTAAATTAAAACCGTGAGTATAAAATTTACTGATGATGAAACGTTTTCATAATAAGTGAATTTAATTAGATAAAATCGAG
Source organism: Bacillus proteolyticus (assembly GCF_001884065.1). Taxonomy (GTDB): domain Bacteria; phylum Bacillota; class Bacilli; order Bacillales; family Bacillaceae_G; genus Bacillus_A; species Bacillus_A proteolyticus. Next base: position 105,584 of record NZ_MACH01000167.1, on the reverse strand, counting down.
CGGTTTGTGGAATGATCCACACAACTACCAAGAGAAAAAGGGGCGAAAGACTAGATGTCAAAAATCATCGCGATTAACGCAGGAAGCTCTTCCTTAAAATTCCAATTATTTGAAATGCCAAGTGAAACAGTATTAACAAAAGGTTTAGTAGAACGTATCGGTTTAGAAGATAGTATCTTCACTATTACTGTAGATGGCGAAAAACAAAAAGAAATTACAAACATCCCAGATCACGCAGTAGCAGTTAATATGCTTCTTAAGAAATTAACTGAAAACGGAATCGTAAAATCTCTTGATGAGATTGGCGGTATCGGTCACCGTGTTGTACACGGCGGCGAAAAATTTGCTGATTCTGTTTTAATTAATGATGAAGTATTAGCTGATATCGAAGAATTAAGCGATTTAGCACCACTTCACAACCCAGCAAACCTTGTTGGTATTAAAGCATTCCAAGAAGTATTACCAAACGTACCAGCAGTAGCAGTATTTGATACAGCATTCCACCAAACAATGCCGGAATCTGCATTCCTATACAGCTTACCATATGAGTACTACGAGAAATTTGGCATCCGTAAATACGGTTTCCACGGAACTTCTCATAAATATGTAACTGAGCGTGCGGCTGAATTATTAGGTCGTCCACTTGAAAGCTTAAGCCTACTTTCTTGTCACTTAGGTAACGGTGCAAGTATTGCAGCAGTAGAAGGCGGAAAATCTATCGATACTTCTATGGGCTTCACTCCACTTGCTGGTGTAACAATGGGTACACGTTCTGGTAACATTGACCCTGCGTTAATTCCATACATCATGGAAAAAACAGGCCAAACAGTAGAAGAAGTAGTTAACGTATTAAACAAGAAGAGTGGTATGTTAGGTCTTACTGGTTACTCTAGTGACCTACGTGATATCATCACGAAAGAAGAAGAAGGCGACCACCGTGCGAAAGTAGCACTTGATGTGTTCGTAAGCCGTATCCATAAATACATCGGTTCTTACACAGCTCGTATGAAAGGTGTAGACGCAATCATCTTCACAGCTGGTATCGGTGAAAACAGTGCAGTTATTCGTGAGCGCGTATTAGAAGGCCTTGAGTACATGGGCGTATACTTCGACGTAAAACGCAATAACATCTTTGGTGAAGAAGCATTCATCAGCTTCCCGCACTCTCCAGTAAAAATTATCGTAATCCCAACTGACGAAGAAGTTATGATCGCTCGTGACGTACTACGTCTTGGAGACATTGGTTAATATATGAAAAGAAAGACGAGACCCTATAGGATCTCGTCTTTTTTCTTTTGTATATATTTTAAAATTCCATCCGGATATAGTATTTTTTCCTTTTGAATGAAGGCAGTAATGGGAATCCATTTTGCATAGGATACTGTTTGCTCATCTTGTATATTCATTATTTCCATTTCATATAGTGATGTGTCTAATAAGCGTAATGAATATAGTTGGATGATTTCATGACCAATTTCTCCATCTAGAGGAAAGATGTTTTCTAAGCAACCTAAATAATCGATAATTTTCACTTCTGTATGAAGTTCTTCTTTAAATTCACGAATAACAGTATGTGCTGATTTTTCACCAAGTTCAATTGATCCACCAAGAGGTCGGTAATATGTTTCATCGCCTGTATGATATTCTTGTACGAGAAGGCGACTGTGATGTATAGCAATGCCAAAAGCTTTTGCACGTGGATACATATGTATAATCGCTCCTTATTTGTTTCGTATAAGGACGATTATACTGTAGCTAAGTAGAAATTAGTAACATGTATTCGGATAGATTATTGCAACTTATGCCGTAAATAAAGAACATGTAATGTACAAGCATATTTGCAAATATGTTACAATGGAAAAAAATCAAACGAGGTGGTTGTTACGGTGCAATCGAAGCGAGAACAAGCCATTTTAGACAATATAAAGGAATGGGAAGCGCAATTAGTTGAGCAAGAATCGACCGATTTTCAAAAAATGTTTGATAAGTGGTTGCATACTACAATTGCGAAATTACCTGAGAAAAAACGAAAAGATTTCTTTACGAAAGCAGATGGATGGCTCTTTCATTTGCATGCGCTTATTCAAAGTTCACAATCACAGCTAGATGCACGTAATCGTATTTTAGGAACGTCGAGATTATTTGATGAATCAATTGAGCAACTTGAAGATTTGAAATCATTATCTATTGATCAATTAACATACATAGCAGAGCAGCAAACAGCACGTCATCGCCTATATTCATTCGTACAAGGCGGAGCAACGGGTGCTGGTGGTTTATTATTATTAACAGCTGATTTTCCGGTTATGATTGCGTTAAATGTAAAGGCTGTACAACTTATTGCGACATCATTTGGGCATGATGTGAACAAGCCTTATGAAATGATGCTTGCGTTAAAGGTGTTTCATGCGTCATTACTACCAGGAAGACTTCAGCAGTACGCATGGTACAATTTATTGCAAGAACTGGAGCAAGAAGATTCGTTCTTTTATGAAGGAGACGAAGCGGTGTTACAACCAGCTTCTACTGAGGTTGTGTTAAAGCAAATTTTGAAGACATTTTCGATTTATGCGCTTCGTCGTAAGCTATTCCAAGGTATTCCGGTAATTGGAATGGCGATCGGATCTACAGTGAACTATCGTTTAACAAGAAATGTTACTGAATTTGCGAATCGATTTTATCAAGTGCGCCACATAGTCGAAAAAGAAAAAAGAGCGTAAAAAAAGCGAGAGGCCGAAGCCTTTCGCTTTTTAGTTTGTTGCATGTTTTTTGGACATTGGAATTGATACTGGTTGCTTTGTTGCTTTCTTTGCTGCTTTTGGATAGTAAATTAAATCCAATGTTTTTGCCTGGACGGCAATCGAAAGAATAGTAAAAGCAATTTCTGTCCAATTTAAATAATATAATGAAAGCGCAAGAACAATCGCGTCAAAGACGAAGAAAATTTGCCCAATTGTAAAACGAGTTCGTTTACTTAATACAATTGTTAAAATATCGTCTCCACCGGTTGCACCGCCAAATCGCAATATAAAACCGAGTCCAATACCAGCTAACGCACCGCCAACTACTGCAGCTATAAATAAATTATTTGATAAATCTACCGTAAAAGGAGAATAATTTTCCATAAGGGAATAAAATGCTCCGAATGAAAGTGAACCTAAGAATGAATAGCCAACCATTTTTCTACCTAAAAATGAAGCACATAGTAAAATAATAGGGATATCCATTAATACAGTTGAAATAGATGGTGAAATATCATAAAAATTTTGGATAAATAGTGCAATACCTACAAAGCCACCTTCTGTTAAGTGGTTTTGGAAGTGAATGTGATATAGCGCTGCTGCTAAAATAAATGAACCGATTAAAACCATAAAAATTTCTTTAATAATTTGTCGACTTTGGATGTTCCTCATCGTTATTCCTTCTTTCCGTAGTTAGTAGTCCTTTTGGTGTTGTAAACTAACTACGAGCTCACATGTAGCTTTCAGTTAGTTTACGTAAAACTAACTACGCTATATGTCGCTGAAGAAATAACGAATAATCCTCTCGTCCATCAATTTTCCCTACCTTCGTTTTAGTTTAAGTCTTAAAGCGACTAAACAAAACGTGGAGTAGGATTCGTCATTTAGCAATCCTGCTCTTCTTTGTTTTGTTTAGCTAGTAACAATTAAGTCCTAAACAAAACGCTATGTGTAAGAAGAGTCTTTTTTTTGCCAAATTATCCTTCGGGCAATCATAATTTCCCCACTCTCGTATTTTTTTCGCTAGACTAAAGTATCTGAGCTGAAAAATACGCTACGTGTATGATTCATCAATACGATGCCACATGCTCCTTCGAGCGATCATGATATCAAAATCCCTTCCTTCAAGATTTATATTATTATATCATACTTTCAAAAAATGTATGCGGATGGAAACCGACAATAAGCGGAGGGAATCTACAAAAATTGTTATGTTTAAATATTTTTGTAGAAAAGCCTAAGCTGTTCGGTAAGATTGGACAGTTTTTTAAAGTTTGTCCAATAAGTAAGAAAAGATGGGTTTTTATTCAGTTGTATTGTTCTTATCACTTTTATCTTTAAAAAATGCATCCCAGCTAATGACACTTAAAAAAGTTAAAGTGATAATAATGAAAGCTCGCATAAGTTTGAGACCTCCTTGTGTACATAGTATATGAATCAGTCACTTTTGGATGTGTCATTTTTTTACAAATATTAACCATTATGAGATTATATTAATATAGATAGATAAAAGGGAGAGTGAAGATATGCTAAAAGACATGTTCAAAAGAAAAGAATTAATATGCGTTTCATGTCAGAAAAAGATTCAATATGAAGAAGAGCTAGTTGCTTTTGTAAAGTTGCCAAAAGAAAGAAGTATATTAGTTGGTCCGTTTGATGTGTGTTTGGTGAAAACAGCACAAGAAATATATTGTAAATCGTGTTACGACAAAAAAGCATGACCCAAAGTAATTGAGGGGCATGCTTTTTTCATTGGTGTGCTTTTCCCTCAGATACATTTTGAGTGAGTCGATACCAAAGCCAAAGGTCATTAATGATGGAAGCGAGATCGGCAATTTCTAAATTAAGCTTGCAAGAAATTTCGAAGTCTTCTTCGTTATTTAAATGATGCTGTTTTGCGTTAATAGAGTGTTCGAGTTCTTTTATGCGATCAGGAATCTTTCCACGAACTTGCTCCCATTTTAATAAAATAGAATGCTGCGCTTGTTCAGAGATGTCTTCCCATTCGTCTTGTATGTTCGGCACTTCAATTCCTAGATGTTCATTGTATATAAAATACTTTTTCATAGACATCCCTCCATTTTCCTGCCTCTATTTTACATAAAAACAGAAAGAAGTTCGATGAAATTGTTTGAAAAAATTTGAAAATGACCCTTGATACATTTTGTAAAAGGTGTTAAAGTGTGAATTATTATAAAAGAAAATGAATATTTATTCTTTAGGGGGATGCAAAATGGAGAAGAAAAAAGTTGTGTTAGCATATTCTGGAGGTCTTGATACTTCCGTTGCAATTAAATGGTTACAAGAGAAGAATTATGATATCATCGCGCTTTGCTTGGATCTAGGGGAAGGTAAAGACTTAGCGTTTGTAAAAGAAAAAGCACTTTCAGTAGGTGCAATTAAATCGTATATGGTGGATGTTCAAGAAGAATTCGCGAATGAATATGCATTGATGGCGATGCAAGCACACACATTATACGAAGGGAAATATCCTCTTGTCTCTGCATTATCTCGTCCGCTTATTGCGAAAAAGTTAGTGGAAATTGCAGAACAAGAAGGTGCGACTGCAGTTGCACACGGATGTACAGGAAAAGGGAATGACCAAGTTCGTTTTGAAGTTTCTATTCAAGCATTAAATCCTTACTTAGAAGTGATTGCACCTGTGCGTGAATGGAAATGGTCACGTGAAGAAGAAATTGCATATGCAAAAGAAAACGATGTACCAATTCCAATTAATTTAGATAGCCCATTCTCAATCGATCAAAACTTATGGGGACGCAGCAACGAATGTGGAATTTTAGAAGATCCATGGGCAGCGCCGCCAGAAGATGCATACGAAATGACATTAGCATTAGAAGATACACCGAATAAACCAGAGTTTGTAGAAATTGGATTTGAAGCAGGAGTACCGACGACTTTAAATGGCACTTCATATTCACTGTCAGAACTAATTAAAACGTTAAATGCCCTTGCCGGAAAACATGGCGTTGGACGTATTGATCACGTAGAAAATCGTCTTGTCGGTATTAAATCTCGTGAAGTATACGAATGCCCAGCAGCAATGACGTTAATCACAGCACATAAAGAGCTAGAAGATTTAACACACGTAAAAGAAGTAGCACATTTTAAACCGGTGATTGAGCAGAAAATAACAGAACTTATTTATAACGGTTTATGGTTCTCTCCTTTAAAACAAGCGCTTCATGCATTTTTACAAGAAACGCAAAAGAATGTAACAGGTACAGTGCGTGTGAAATTATTTAAAGGTCATGCGATTGTAGAAGGGCGTAAATCTGAGTACTCTTTATACGATGAAAAGCTAGCAACGTATACTGCCCAGGATGAATTTAATCATGATGCAGCAGTCGGATTCATTTCATTATTTGGTTTACCTACGAAAGTATACAGCCAAGTGAATCAAAAGAAGGTGGAAGCGTGAGCAAACTTTGGGGCGGACGTTTTACAGAAGAAGCGGAAGCGTGGGTAGAAGAATTCGGAGCTTCTATTTCCTTTGATAAGCAATTGGTTAACCAAGATATAAAAGGGAGTATCGCACACGTAACGATGTTAGCAAAGCAAGGCATCGTTACGAAAGATGAAGCGGAGAAAATAAAGATAGGTCTTCAATATTTATTAGAAGAAGCGAAACAAAATAAGTTACATTTCTCAGTTGAAGCTGAGGACATTCATTTAAACATTGAAAAGATGTTAATCGAAAAGATCGGTGAAGTGGGAGGGAAACTTCATACAGGCAGAAGCCGTAACGACCAAGTAGCGACAGATATGCACTTGTATTTAAATGAAAAAGTAGAACATATTATAAAAGCTACAAAACAATTGCAAACTGTTCTTGTTCATCAAGCAGAAAATAATATTGAAACAATTATGCCTGGCTATACGCACTTACAGCGTGCACAGCCTATATCATTTGCACATCATATTCTTGCTTACTTTTGGATGTTAGAGCGCGATGTGAATCGTTATGAAGATTCATTAAAACGCATTAACATTTCGCCATTAGGAGCAGGGGCGCTAGCTGGGACAACATTCCCGATTGACCGAGAATATAGTGCGGAGCTTCTTGGATTTCATGGCATCTATGAAAATAGTTTAGATGCAGTAAGCGATCGTGATTTCATACTGGAGTTTTTAAGTAACTCATCTATGCTCATGATGCACTTATCACGCTTTTGCGAAGAACTTATTTTATGGAGTAGCCAAGAGTTTCAATTTATTGAAATGAGTGATCAATACGCAACAGGAAGCAGTATTATGCCGCAAAAGAAAAATCCGGATATGGTGGAACTAATCCGTGGTAAAACAGGCAGAGTATACGGTAATTTATTCAGTTTACTTACAGTAATGAAAGGATTACCGCTCGCGTACAATAAAGACTTACAAGAAGATAAAGAAGGAATGTTTGATACAGTAAAAACAGTAGAAGGATGCCTTCATATCATGGCAGGCATGCTTGAAACGATGACTGTAAACAAAGAAAAAATGGGGCAAGCTGTAACGCAAGATTTCTCTAACGCAACAGAAATTGCTGACTATTTAGCAAGCAAAGGACTACCATTCCGTCAAGCTCATGAAATTGTTGGGAAACTAGTTCTTCATTGTACGCAAAAAGGAATTTATTTATTAGATGTACCACTGGAAACATATAAAGAAATGAGCTCGTTATTTGAAGAAGATTTATATGAAGTTCTTTCACCTTACGCAGCTGTGAAACGTCGTAATAGTGCTGGCGGGACAGGGTTTAAGCAAATTGAAAAAGCTTTGGAGAAGGCGAAGGGGTTAACTATAGAGTTTGTTGGAAGTTAAATGATGTATGATATAAAAGGGAAGGTGCTTTTTTAGAAGTACCTTCCCTTTTTGTGTTTAGATTTTTAGGTATGTATCTATCATTTCATAATTGTTTTTCATAATCATAAAATGATGCCTCTCATGTATCGCTAATAGCTGAATAGATTGAATAAGGTTAGGGTAGTGAGCAATTGGATCTAAAAATACGATATGTCCTGCAATATTTTCTTCTATATTTTGAACTAGCTTTTTTATTTCATCTGTTTCATGTGAAAGTAAGTCTTCTAATTCTGTTACATTCATAGAATCATAAACTTTTTTTGAAGGGATTAAAATCCAAGGTGCTTTCATTCCTCTGCCATGCTTCTCCGTGTATTCGGCATAAATGTCATGAATTTCAGTTGCGAATGGGGTGTTTCTTCTTAGTTTGGCATAGGGGATAAGAGTGAAAGAGAATTTAATCGCTACTTTTAGCATCCTTGTAATTAAATATAAGTGATAAAAGTGTTCACCAATAGACCATTTTTTGTCCTCTTTCCTATACCATAGTTGTTCATGTGATAGTGAATGGAGCTTAGGTAGGAACTGGTTTCTTTGCACATGTAATGTGTGAAAATGTTTTGAGATATTTTCAGATTTCATAGTAGAGCATCCTCCGTACCTGTTTTTTCCTAATTATAACATTTTTCGTGTAGATTTAATTAAGCCTAGAACAGTATGTTCTAGGCTTAAAGCTTCATTGATTAATCATACTTATGTCGATCTTCTGTGATACGAATATACTCAATATCCATTAAATCTCGAAACAGCGCACCATGACTTAGTTCAACGCCATGTTTTTCTTTAAAATGTGAGCATATTGTATTTAACATTTCAATCTCTTGCTCGTTGACATCCAAAATAATACGTTCATGATCTCCCATATAAATCCTCCTTTTCTAAACACATATATTTTGTCCGTCTATTTCTAAAAAATGTATGTTAACCTAATGTTAGGAAATAAGAAAGGAATGGAAGATGAGACGTATTTATTTCATAGGGTTAATTTTGTACACATTAATTGTGCTACATGTGGCATTCCTATCAATATTTTCATTTGAGAATGTAGAAACAGTGCATGTTGCGATATTTATCTTTACTCTATTTGTAGTAGATTGCTGTATTTCTTTATGGCTTTCGAGAAAAAAGAAAGTACAAGGTGCAAAAGATAAAAAAGAAATTGAACGAAAAAAGAGAAAACGTTCATTTTGGATGACAACGTATTGTTTTTCATTAGTAATCACGGCTGCTTTTGCAAGTGAGCATATTCCGCTAGAAAGGTTAAATATCGAATTTTGGGCAATTGTATTTGCATGTTATTTTTTCATGCATTTTCTTCCTTATATGAAAGAAAAGCGAGGAGAAGAGGAAGATCCGATTGAAGAAGAAGTGAGAGAACAAAAGAGTAAGAGGATAGAAGAAGATCTAAAGAAACTCGGAGAACAAAAGTGGTATTTAAAATCAAAAATCATATATGTTCTTTGTTTTATTACGCCGCCAATTGGTTATTTGTATGTTTTTTTGCTTCGCAAAAAAATGACAGAAGATGCAAAGCAAACGTACTTAACGGTTGCGTCGTTAATGATGGCGTTATGGTCTTTGAAGTTCCTTCCGCCTTATGTGTTTGCGGTTGTCATTGTTGTTCTAGCTTGTCTCGTATTTGTAGTGAAATATGTGAAATGAAAAACACCAAGCCCATGTGGACTTGGTGTTTTTTTATTATAAATTAAAGATCACCTTGCTCCTCATCACCACGAACAACAAGGACATCGCATTTCGCGTAGCGAATAATATGTTCAGAGACGCTACCAATTAGGAAACGTTCAACAGCATTTAAACCAGTCGCACCACACATAATTAAATCTACTTTATGGTTTGGAGCGATTTCTTTTGAAATTTTAGATTTAGGATTACCAAATTCTAATACAGTTTCAATTTTTTCAAGACCAGCTTCAAGCGCAGTTTTTTTGTAGTCTTCTAATAAGTCTTCTGCAAATAGATTTGCACGTTCAGCAATTGCGCGGCTATAAGCTTCTACTGCTGAGTATGCTTTTACATCAACGATATGAGCAATTGTTAATGTTGCATTGTTGCGTTTTGCAACTTGAATTGCTTTTTTAAAGGCTTTTTCTGCTTCTTTAGAACCGTCCACCGCAATTAAAATATTTGTATATGTATTATTCATAGTAAATTCCTCCCAATCATTTTTATAACTATTTACAACTTAATTATAAAACAAATTTTGGTAATGTGCTTGTCGGAAACGTTACAGAATTTTGAAAACTTTGCTTTAATTCATTTTAGTTGTAATTGAAGCGAGAACTTGTTACATATGGAGTATAGCAATTTAAAAGGAGGCATGTTTGTGAGACACGCGCTCATTACAGCCGGTACGAAAGGTTTAGGAAAGCAAGTAACAGAAAAGTTATTGGCTAAAGGATATTCAGTAACAGTAACATACCATAGCGATATAGCTGCTATGGAAACGATGAAAGAAACATATAAAAATATGGAAGAGCGTCTACAATTCGTGCAAGCTGATGTCACGAAAAAGGAATATTTACATAAAATGGTAGAAGAAGCGATGAGCCGTTTTGGCAAAATTGACTTCTTAATTAATAATGCTGGTCCTTACGTATTTGAAAGGAAAAAATTAGTCGATTACGAAGAAGACGAATGGAATGAAATGATCCAGGGTAATTTAACAGCGGTGTTTCATTTATTAAAACTTGTCGTACCGATTATGAGAAACCAGCAATTTGGCCGTATTATTAACTATGGATTTCAAGGGGCAGATAGCGCGCCTGGATGGATTTATCGTTCAGCCTTTGCAGCTGCGAAAGTCGGACTTGTTTCTTTAACGAAAACAGTCGCATACGAAGAAGCTGAATACGGTATTACTGCGAATATGGTATGTCCTGGTGATATAATTGGTGAAATGAAAGAGGCAACGATTGAAGAAGCACGAAATCTGAAAGGTAGTAACACACCAATTGGTAGATCTGGAACAGGTGAAGATATCGCAAGAACCATTTCGTTTTTATGTGAGGACGATTCTGATATGATTACGGGCACGATTATTGAAGTAACAGGTGCTGTTGATGTTATTCATAGACATCGATAGAATTAAATAAAGTGAAGTTTCGAATAATTGGACAGTTTATCCTTTATACTCAGAGGTACGGATAATACTGTCCTTTCATATAAGATTAAATCTATCGGAAAACTTGTATTATTTTTTTGTCAAATATTGAGATATTATGTTAGAATATAAGAGCGTAGAAAGCGCTTTAAAAAATGATTCAGGGGTCATTTCATAACTCAAGGGGGAACTAATAATGCGTATCGGTATTCCAACAGAAATTAAAAACAATGAAAACCGTGTGGCAATGACGCCAGCGGGAGCTGTACATTTAGTACAAAATGGTCATGAAGTTTTTGTTCAAAAAGGAGCAGGTATAGGATCAGGCTTTACAGATGAAGAATACGTACAAGCTGGTGCGAAACTTGTTGAAACTGCTGAAGAAGCATGGAATCAAGATATGGTTATGAAGGTAAAAGAGCCAGTTGCAAGTGAATACGGCTATTTCCGCGAAGGTTTAATTTTATTCACATACTTACACTTAGCTCCAGAACCAGAATTAACGAAAGCATTAATTGATAACAAAGTCGCATCAATCGCATACGAAACAGTACAATTAGACAATCGTTCTTTACCGTTACTTGCACCAATGAGTGAAGTAGCTGGTCGTATGTCTGCACAAATCGGTGCACAATTCCTTGAGAAAAACAAAGGCGGTAAAGGTATCTTGCTTGCAGGCGTTCCAGGGGTGAAACGCGGCAAAGTAACAATTATCGGCGGTGGTCAAGCTGGTACAAACGCAGCGAAGATTGCAGTAGGTTTAGGTGCAGATGTAACAATCATCGACTTAAGTGCAGAACGTCTTCGTCAGTTAGATGACATTTTCGGAAACCAAGTAAAAACTTTAATGTCTAACCCGTACAACATTGCAGAAGCTGTAAAAGAATCTGATCTTGTAATCGGTGCGGTATTAATCCCAGGTGCAAAAGCGCCAAAACTTGTAACAGAAGAAATGATTCAATCAATGGAACCAGGTTCTGTCGTTGTAGATATCGCGATTGACCAAGGTGGTATTTTCGAAACAACTGACCGTATTACAACTCATGACAACCCAACTTACGAAAAACATGGCGTTGTTCATTATGCAGTTGCAAATATGCCAGGTGCGGTTCCACGTACATCAACTCTTGCATTAACAAACGTAACAGTGCCATATGCAGTACAAATTGCTAACAAAGGCTACAAAGCTGCTTGCCTAGGCAACACTGCATTATTAAAAGGTATTAACACATTAGATGGCTATGTAACATTCGAAGCAGTGGCAGAAGCGCACGGCTTACAATACGCTGATGCAAAAGAGCTTCTTGAAAAAGCTCCTGCTTTATCATAATAGAGATATGTTCAGGACCTTCCTTTTTAGGAGGGTCTTTTTTTATGGGGAATAACATGTAAAAAATTGTTATTTTTTAATGTTAACAGACCTTTATTGTGATAATTTAGAATTATACAATATAAAAGAGGGGATTCAATGGGGAGCAAAAATAGGAAGAAAAAGCAAGCTAGGAGACAGAAATACATAAAGAAGAAACAGGAACAGAACATACCCACTTCAAAAAAAGTAGTCATTATGATAGAAAAAACATTTCGGTATATTTGTATGGCTCTGTATGTAATTTTGTGTATGTATTCACTTGGGGTGTTTTACAGTTTTGGGATAACTCCCAATATTATTGAGAGTATTCTAGAATTTATACTTGTCGTAATAGAATTAGCCTTATTCGTTATACTCTTTGCTACAGTATGGCCTAGTCATGAAAGTAAGAGAGATAGGAAAAAAAGAGAAAAAAATCTTCATACGCTTCAAACTCATCAAGTGGATTTGGTTACGACAGTAACAATGATTGTAGCAGCTCAAGTGATAGTGGAGGCGACTGCGGGGGTGGCGGAGACTAAGTTAGTTTTTCAGGAGAACGACTAATGAAAGGGTGGGACGAAATATGGAAACTGTGAACTTAATAGAATTAACGAAGGACATTCAAGATCAACATAAAAACTTCGTCGTTTCAAATGTAAATAGTCATTGCTTACGAATCGCTGTATTTACTGGTGAATATGATTGGCACTATCATTCTAATTCGGATGAATTATTTATTGTGTTAGAGGGAGAATTACTTATCGATTTTGAAGATGGAGAAACGGCGGTATTAAAGCCAAATGATTCTATTTTAATTCCAGCATGTACGATTCATAGAACAAGAGCATTAAAGAGAACGGTAAATCTTTGTTTTGAAAATATAGAGGCTGATACGATTAAAGTAGAGCAAGTATGAAAAAATTATCTGTAGCCGAGTATAGAAAAATCCTTCCGATTTTAGAAAGTCATACAAAAACGACGACGTTTGCTTATGCGGTATGTGATCAAATGATAGATGGTGAGGTTTTTGCAAACGAGAAGTTAACAGCAGGACTAATTAGTACAGCTAACGGTATCTATTATTTATTTGGTGATACTGATGATCAAAATTATAACGAAGATTTATTTTCGTATATAAAAACGGCTATTGAAAAAATAGAGAAGAGATTTACACTCTTCACTTCGAGTGAAGAATGGGAAATGATGATTGAAGAGCGTTTTAGTAATGTACTTCGGAACATCCCGCGAATGAAATTTCAAAGAGTAACTTATGAAGAGAGAAAACGAGGTTGTAACAAAAATACATATGAAGTGAAGCGTATTGATAGAAAAGATATAGCACAAAGCAATGAATTTACAGAGGAATATTATAAAGAATATTGGGGATCAATTGAAGCGTTTTTGAATGATGGTTTTGGATTTTGTATAGAACAAGAAGGAATGATTGTAGCGGAATGTGTTTCGATATTTAGTGGGAATGAGTTTGCTGAAATCGATATTGCAACGCATGAAGCGCATCAAGGGAAAGGGTTAGCTCAAGCTGTTGCAACGCGGTTCATTGAACATTGCATAAAAAATGATATTACACCGTGCTGGGATTGTTATGTAGATAATATTCCTTCGCAAAAATTAGCTAGTAAATTAAGTTTTAATAATCCAATAGAATATAGATTGTTTGTACGTAAGAAAACGGGGGAATAAAAATGAATGTGGAGTTAACAAGATTTAAAGTGAAACAAGGTAAAAGTCATCGTGTAGATGAATGGATGCAGCTTCTTAATGACAATATGAAAGAAGTGCTTTTGACACTAAACGACGAAAAGATGTACGTTGAGACAATTTTCCGGGAAATAAGAGATGGAGAAGAGTACTTATATTGGTATTCTGTGCAAGGAGAAGGCGGGGCTCTTGTCGAAAATTCTCATCATGAAATTGATAAAAAGCACTTAGCGTTTTGGTATGAGTGTATTGATGAAGAAGTGCCGGCTTTTGATATGAAAACAGAAGTCGTTATGATTCAAGATGTTGTGAAGGAAGCGATGAAATAATAGAATAGTATTTTTGTGAGAAGTGCATCAAAATGGATGTGCTTTTTATTATGAAAAATTTTTCGGAAAGGCTGTATACATGTTGTGCTTTCAAACGTTGAGTATATAGAAAGGAGAGCTAGATGAGTCATGAGACGTTTGAATCATTATCAATAGAGAAATCAAAAGCTGTGTTTGGATTTCAGAGGAGTTATGCTGATAGAAAGAAAGATGAGTACGAGGATATTAAAATAAACTCTATGGAGTTTATTAAATCTATGAAATCTTTAAGTGAAAATAAAGGGGGATATCAAGAAGGTTTTAGGATAAACTATAATGAGATCAAAAACTTCAAATCAGAAGACTTACCAACATACGGTGTAGTTGTAACAGGCAAAAGAGAGGATTTACAAAGTTTACAAGGAGCACCATATATTAAGGCTGCTGTTAGAGGTGTAACAGTTGAGAAATATTGATTACAAGTAATTAATGTGAATAATCAGAAAATTTATGTTATAATATGGGAAAAGGAGGTTTATATGAGGCAAATACATGGAGCAATATATATTTACATAACATTGTTTTTCGTAGGAGCGTCTTATGGGTTGGGGCATGTGTATTCGCATCCTATATTAACCTTTTTGAGTGGAGCATGTATGGCGTTTGCGATTCTTGTCCATCTTTTCTCAGTCTGGATTGTGAAATTTCAATTAAATATTAGTGAAATAGAAGAAGGTACTTTTTAAAGTGCCTTCTTTTTTAATAATATTTTGGAAGCTCTTGGAGCAATTTTTCAATTTCGTATTCGGTTTTATCACATATAGAAAGCGTGCGTAGTCTGAAAAATAAGCTACGTAAGAAAGATTTTATATTTCCGTATAGAAACTCGTACGATTTAATATGTAGTGTTTGTTTTTTGACGGGTAATTGAGCTACTAAGTCATGAAGGGCTAATATGAGTACTTCTTCCTTTAGACCATTTTGTAGCATTGCGACAATTGGATAAACGAGACGCTCGTCTTCTTCATATTTGTAGTAAATAGAATGGACACAAACTTTGTGTAATAAAGTTTGTAATATCTCTTCGTAATGTAAAATTTCCAGTTTAGGACTATGAACAATCGCCTCAAATGTATCAGAAGCATGAGCGATGCTATGTGCCCAGCCGTAGTCTTTCACATATCCACGGAAATCATGTTCATTGTTCATATATAGAATTAATTGATCTTTTACATGTAAAAGATCAGTCTGTGATAAGAAATTATGATTTGTATCAGCATCAATAATGAGTGCGATTAATAATGTTGTAAATGCACGGGTAAATACAGCATCTTCGTCATCTGAATGAATTTTATACAATAAATATTTTTCACTGATGCTTTCTAATAAAAGTTTCTGTAATTGTGTGTGTGATAGGTAGTCCCTTTTGATGAGATGATAAAAAGTAGAGTAAATAAGTTTGTCCCTTAAATAGCTATCAGTAACACCGATATGTTCAAGCATACTGGAACTTAAAGAATCAATGTTAAGGGTGTTATTAATTATGTAATTATTATTACGAATTTCTTCTAACTGTTGTTGTAACATATAAACCTCTTGTTTTAGAAAATTCTGTATTTTAATAGTATAATAAGAGGAAGAAATAGACAATAAATAAGTGCTTTTGAATGGAGGGGCATTGTGAAGAGAGCATTATTCTTTTTTATTAGTATTTTCTTTTTAGGAAGTTGCTCAATTTCATATGTTACTTTTTCTAGCGAGAGTAAAAGTTGGAAGGGGCAATATAAAGGCCATATTAAGGATGACAGTGAAGATGGCATGTTTACGTTTCAATATAAAGGCGGAGATGGAAATACAGAATTGAAAAATTTAGAGATTGCTATTAATGGAGCCTTTAGTACAATGACACAAACGTCAGAAAATCATAAAGGAGCAAAGGTTGAAATGAAGTCTTCTTGTGTAAGTTGCGCGCCTTTATCTGAAGATGAACCGATAGAGATTGTGATTAAATGGGATGATAAGTATGAAGAGAAGATGGTGTTAAAGCGGAAATAGTGTAGGATAAGGAGTTAGGAATGAATAGGTATATGAAAATTTCTATGTATATATTTTTAAGTGTATTTCTACTCGTATTATCAGCGTGTACTACAAAACAAGTAGCGGTAAAAGTAATACCTAAAGAAGGATATATTGTATTAAGAAATGACACGGTGTTTTTTGTCGGTGATAAAACGTTTGAAACAAAAGTAGAGTTGCAACATTATATAGAACAACAAATGAAGAAAGAACATCCATCAGATATAGTGTTGAGCTTTAAGGATAAAGACGCATATAATCAATTAAAAACAGGGGATAAAATAAAAGTATGGTCTTCTAAAATACTTGAAAGTTATCCAGCGAAAATGATAGTAGAGAAATTTGAAATAGTAGAGAAATAAAAAAAGGCAGCAATTACGCTGCCTTTTTCTTATTTCACAAATTGTAATTCTTTCGGGAATTTCGTTAAAATTTCTGATCCGTCTTTTGTGATGTAAATATCATCTTCAATACGAACGCCACCTACGTTTGGTACGTAAATACCTGGTTCGATTGTGAAGACCATACCTTCTTTTAATAGAGAATTGTTGCCTTCTTTTACATCTGGATATTCGTGAACGCTAATTCCAAGTCCGTGACCAAGTCGGTGTGGGAAGAAGTCTCCGTAACCTGCATCTGCGATAACAGAACGAGCAGCATTATCGATTGCGCCAAGTGTAACGCCTGGTTTACATGCTTCAACTGCTTGTAGTTGTCCAGCAAGTACAGTGTTATAAATACGAGTTTGTTCTTCAGAAAGTTCACCGAATGCTACTGTACGTGTAATGTCAGAGCAATAGCCTTCAATGATTACACCTAAATCAAATAGTACGAAATCGCCACGTTTCATTTTGTTCGCACCTGGAATACCGTGTGGAAGGGCAGAGTTTGCACCTGCTAATACCATCGTATCGAATGACATTTTATGGATGCCTTTTGTTTTTAATTCGTGTTCAATAATTGCTAATACTTCTAGCTCGCTGCGATCTTCTTTAATTGCATTTACACCCACTTCAACAGCATAGTCTGCCATTTTAGCTGCTTCGCGTAAAATAGAAAGTTCTTTTTCATCTTTAATTAAGCGAAGCTCGCGAACTTTCTCTTCGGCTGATTTGAAAGCTGCATTTGGGAATAATTTTGTTAATTCCTCGTAACGTTCTACGTTTAAATGTTCTTTTTCAATTGCAACTGCAGTTGCATTGATACCGCGGTCTTTAATTGCTTTTGCAATCATATCCCATGGTTTGTCAGTATCGGTAAATCCGATGATTTCATGTGCCCAGCCAGCGTTACGGGCTTGACCTTCTTCCATTTTAGGACAAATTAAAATAGGTTCTTTTTCTTGGAATACAAACATACCAAGTAGTCTTTCATGTGGTTCGCAGTGGAAGTTCGTCATGTAGAAAACGTTTGGTGTAGAAGTTAAGAACGCAGCTTCTACGTTTTTTTCTTTTAGCCATTGCATTAAATTTTCTAATCTAGCATTCATCGATTGGCACCCCCGAGATATTTAATTACAAATATAACTTTACATCGGATGAAAGCGTTATGACAAGTAAATAGATGTTAGAAAAGACAGGGAATTAAGAAATTATGTAGAATAAAAAGTGTGAATGTGAATAGGGGAGGAATGTAATAATGAAAGTATCTTATCACGGGCATTCAGTTGTAAAGATTGAAACGAATGGAAAAGTTATTTTAATTGATCCATTTTTAACGGGAAATCCGAAAACAGATTTAAAGGCTGAAGATGTAAAGGTTGATGCGATTCTTTTATCGCATGGACATGGTGATCATGTTGGAGATACAGTAGAGCTTGCGAAGAAAAATAATGCGGTTGTTGTAGCACCATTTGAATTAGCGACATTTTTAAGTTGGCAGGGTGTAAATACACATCCGATGCATATTGGTGGCTCGCATGAATTTGACTTCGGCAAAGTGAAGTTTACACAAGCATTCCACGGTTCTAGTTATATTGATGAAGAAAATAAGACGATTACATATACAGGTATGCCAGCGGGTATTTTATTTACAGCAGAAGAGAAAACTTTGTACCATGCAGGAGATACCGCTCTATTCTCTGATATGAAATTAATTGGAGAACTGAATAACATTGATGTAGCATTTTTACCAATTGGCGATAATTTCACAATGGGACCAGAAGACGCTGTTTTAGCTGCAAAATGGATTGGTGCGAAAACAGTTGTACCGATGCATTACAATACGTTCCCAGTTATCGAACAAGATCCATATCAATTTGTAGAAAAACTACAAAATTGTACAGGGAAAGTATTAGAAGCTGGAGAAAGTATTACATTATAAAAAGAAACCCTTCATTTGAAAAGACAAGTGAAGGGTTTTTACGTGTTCAGTATAGCTTTGAAAGCTTGTGGTTGCTTTGGTGATTCTTTTCTTTTTGGAAGTGATTGTTCAGGTGTTTCATTCAATTCCATCGCAACTTTTTTTCCATCCACGAAAGCTAAAAATACAGCACCTATAACCTCTAAAAATTTTCTCATCATTTATCCGCTCCTTTGTTTCATTTCTTGTCTTAATTGTATATTGAAGCGTCTGGACAAACTATCGAACGAGATGACAATACCATTACATTGTTGTAATAGAACGACTGGTGTAATGTAAGGAGCATTTTGTTATAAAAAAAATAGTACAGGTATAGAAAGAGAGAGTGTAACAGTTTTGAAAATATAGTATACTGAAAATACAACACATGAAGAATTTAGGGAAAAGAAAGTATGGTGAAACCATTTGGCTACCAAACATAATCAAATTTTAGAACATATTAATAGCCTGCCAGTAGGGCATAAAATTTCTGTGAGGCAAATTGCAAAAGATTTAGGTGTAAGTGAAGGGACAGCTTACCGTGCAATTAAAGACGCAGAAAATAAAGGGTATGTTAGTACAATTGAACGTGTCGGAACAATTCGAATTGAACAAAAGAAGAAAGAAAATATCGAAAAACTGACATATGCAGAAGTCGTTAACATTGTCGATGGTCAAGTACTTGGAGGCAGAGAAGGACTACATAAAACATTAAATAAATTCGTAATCGGGGCTATGAAATTAGAAGCGATGATGCGCTATACAGAAGCAGGGAATTTACTTATCATCGGTAACCGTACGAACGCACATCAATTAGCACTAGAAGCTGGGGCAGCAGTGTTAATTACGGGCGGATTTGATACGGAAGATCATGTGAAGAAATTAGCAGATGAATTAAAACTGCCGATTATTTCAAGTAGTTACGATACATTTACGGTCGCAACGCTAATTAACCGTGCGATTTACGATCAGCTTATTAAGAAAGAAATTGTACTCGTTGAAGATATTTTAACGCCAATTGAAGAAACGTTATATTTAAAACCAAATGATACAGTGCAGCAATGGCATGCGTATAACGAAGAGACGATGCACGGAAGATATCCGATTGTTGATGAAAATAAAAAGGTATTAGGTATTGTAACTTCTAAGGATATGATTGGTGTTGCAAAAGAAACGCCAATTGATAAAGTAATGACAAAGCATCCAATTACGGTGAATGGAAAAATGTCCGTCGCAGCTGCGGCGCGTATGATGGTGTGGGAGGGTATTGAGTTACTTCCAGTTGTTGATGAAGGAAATAAACTACAAGGGATTATTAGCCGTCAAGATGTACTTCAGGCGTTGCAAATGATTCAGCGTCAACCGCAAGTCGGTGAAACAATCGATGATATTGTAACGAATCAATTTATGACGCCGAAAGAAGCGAAAAATGAGCATTTATATCAATTTTCAGTGACACCGCAAATGACAAATTCAATCGGAACGCTATCTTACGGTGTATTCGCAACGATTGTGACGGAAGCAACGAATCGCGTTATTCGTGCGCAAAAGAAGAGCGATTTAATTGTTGAGAACTTAACAATTTATTTCGTAAAACCAGTTCAAATTGATAATGTTGTATCTGTTCATCCGAAAGTATTAGAAATTGGACGTAAATTTGGTAAGGTTGATGTAGAAGTGCATCATGAAGGTAATGTTGTCGGGAAAGCGTTACTTATGGTGCAGTTAATCGATAAATAAAAAGATGGAACAAATCGTTTTGATTTGTTCCATCTTTTTTTGTTGAAAGGATAGAATTAAAAAAGAAAATAAATTGCGTATTATTTCATATTCATAGTAGAAATAATACGCAATTTGAAGTTGGGGAAATGTCGTACCGATAAGGGGGTGCTGAATGGGAGGGGTAATTTTCTTTTTAGTTGTCGTATGTATCATAATTGTTCATGTATTAACACATAGAAGAATGAGTGTTATTAAAAAGAAATTGTATTTTGTAAGTTTGATTTTCGCAAGTATTGGCGCCTTTATTCCTATAGCAGGAGAAAATGAGTCTGATTTTCTTTATTTTGGTGTACCAGCTGAAACGTTTGTTTATTATAGTGGTTGGGAAGTCTGGTTTAATCCATTAGGGTTTTTCTTTAACTTTATTTTGTTTTATTGGGTTTTGAAGCTGTTGCTAAAGATATGGGAGGATTTTAGCTGGAAGACAAAGAAGTAGCAGGATACATATGTGGGGAAGTAATTATATGGTTAAAAAACAGAATATTAATTTAATTGGAGTTTATACTATGTTATGATTGTATTGTAAGATAATGGGTTTCGAAAGGTGGTATGCCTTATGTCATCAGAATTACTCTTTTTTGGTGGAATCGCACTATTTTACTTTCTTGTGATGATACCGCTTCAGTATTTATACTTACAAGGTTTACATGAAAAAAAGAAACGAACAGGATTATCTCAGCGAGAACTATATGAAAAAATGTCTTTTGAGGAAGAACAATTACATTTTCACGTACAAGGCAATCCCTTTAATATACCATCTGCGTTTGTTGCATATATGATTTTGAAAGTTAAGGGACGTAAAAAAGCATCACAATATTGATGCTTTTTTACGTTGTTTTATAAGATTCGGCTTCTTTGACTGCCAATGGTAGAAAGTGTTTATATTGGCGGAATCCATTAAATGTACTCACGCTGCCAAATAAAATAAACAAAATACCAACAATAATACGGGCAGTTGAAAGTTCTAAAAAGAATTGGTTTATCCCGAAAAATAGGACGAATAAGCCGAGTGCCATTGCGGATTTTCCGGAGAGCCACCCTTTCTCCATCGGACGGTTTGTACGAAAGAATTTTGTTTTATAGAAAAGATACAACATAAATGAGACGATAATACAAAAGACTAATACTGGCATAATGCACACTCCCATCACTTCGTATAAAATGGCAAAGAAAAAGAAATATCTAAACTTTCTAACTTTTATTATAAAGCAATTGTTCGCATGTATGAAATATTTTCCGTTATAATGGGGGATAAAGTGAAACTTTAATTAGTGTGGGGGGATATTTCCCCCACACTAATTATTAGTTGAACCAATCGGGCTTTTACGTGCAGTGGATCTCCAACTTAACTTTGTCTCATTGTTTTCGATATGTTTGGAGGTGGGAGTCTTACTGCACGTTAATGCGGGATAAAGTGAAGAAGTTGAATAAAAAGGAGATTATACATATGCATGAGCAAATTTTAGGAGCAATTAAAGAGTTTGATACGATTATTATTCATCGTCACGTACGTCCGGATCCAGATGCATTAGGTTCACAGGGCGGTCTTAGTACAATTCTACAAGAATCGTTTCCAGAGAAAAATATTTATACGGTTGGGTACAATGAACCGTCATTAGCATATTTACGAGTAATGGATGATATTGAAGATAGTGTATACGAAAATGCGCTTGTTATCGTTTGTGATACAGCAAACCAAGAACGTGTTGATGATCAACGCTATACAAAAGGGAAGATGTTAATTAAAATTGATCATCATCCAAATGAAGATCCGTACGGAGATATTACGTGGGTAGATACGACAGCGAGTTCTACAAGTGAAATGATCTATGAGTTTTATAACTATGGAAAAGATAAAGGATTAAAAATAACAAAAGAAGCAGCCCGCCTTATTTTAGCAGGAATTGTTGGAGATACAGGTCGTTTCTTATTCCCGAATACAACAGCAAAAACACTTCGTTACGTAAGTGAGCTTGTTGATATGGATGTGAAATTCACAGATTTATACAATGAAATGTATAAGACGAAAGAAAAGATTGCTCGTTTAAACGGTTATATTTTACAAAACTTTACGATGGTAGAAGAAGGGGCAGCTTACATTAAATTAACGAAAGAAGTATTAGAAAAGTTTGATGTACTTCCTTCTGAGGCATCCGGCGTTGTTGGAGCACTTGGTAATATTGACGGATTAAAGGCATGGGTTCTATTTTTAGAGGAAGACGATGTGATTCGTGTTCGTCTTCGCTCAAAAGGACCAGTGATAAATAAATTAGCAATGCAATATAATGGCGGAGGACATCCGATGGCTTCTGGTGCAAAAGCATCTTCTTGGGAAGAAGCGGATCGTCTTTTTGCTGATTTACGTGAGCTGTGTAGATAAAAATTGGATGTTGGACGAAAGAGAAGGAGGGCGCTGAGGCCCTCCTTCTTTATTTTTCTTTCTCTATAACAATACTAATTTCCAGTACGGTATCAAAAGAGACTGTGTCTACTTTAAAGCGATATATACGATCGTAATGTTTGTACGTTTTATTTTCGATCACTTTTTTGAGTAGGTCCTTATTTTTTGCGATGCTTTGAATGTTTTTCGTTAAAAGATGCTGGAGATCATTATGGATAGAAGTGGTCATGTTTTCGAGTGTAAGGTTGTCTAAATCATATTTTTCTCGATTTATAATTTTTATTTTAATTTCTTGAATTGTTAAGAGTCGCTTATTTTCTGTATTCAATTTCTCTTGATCTTCGAGAAGGACGTGGAGTTTTGCTTCTTGCTTTTCTATAATTTCTCTTTGTTCTGCTATTTTACTAGCTTGTTCCTGCTGAAAAACACCATATATGTACAAAAAAATAAACCAGCTCAAAACGCCTCCAACAGCAGCACCTGCTAAAACTAAATACCATCTTTTGGCTGTATTGGCACTTGGTACTCTCATACATGTTCCTGCGTCAGCCATTTAATAATAATAAGACCAGTTTGCATACCACCAGTTGCAAAAAAAATAAGGAGAATTTGTTTTACGATATCTTTCATATCTCCGCCAAAGAAGCTTCTTTCAAAGCTATAAAAGGTATCGAACGTTCCACCAATCGCTGCAACGAGTGCCCAAATTCTTAAATTTTGGGCAAATTGATTAATATAAGTTAGAGCTGGTTTTCCAATGAGAAATGCACCAAATCCGCCAATTAATGAACCCCCAAGTATAACTCCAAAGGCAATAAAGTAACTAATAATAAGCAGAGAGAAAAAAGTATGTTCTCTTACATCCATCGTCATTCCCCTTTCTTCTTCATATATATGGACAAAGTATGAGAAGTATGTTTTGATTTCCGCTTTCCTCATCACCTATAATAAAAGTAGTCAAATAGGTAAAGAGAGGGTACAACAGTGAAGTTTGTGCATTTACAATGTCAAACCGTTTTTAGTTTGTTAAAAAGTGCTTGTAAAATTGATGAGCTTGTCATTCGGGCGAAAGATCTTGGATTTTCATCGCTGGCCATTACAGATGAAAATGTTATGTATGGAGTTATTCCATTTTATAAAGCATGCAAGAAAAATGGTATACAGCCTATTATCGGCTTAACAGCTTCTATTTTTAGTGAAGAAGAAGAAAAGTCTTATCCACTCGTCTTACTTGCTGAGAATGAAATAGGCTATCAAAATTTATTGAAAATTTCTAGCAGCATTATGACGAAGTCAAAAGAGGGTATTCCAAAGAAATGGCTGGCTCATTATGCGAAAGGATTAATTGCAATTTCACCAGGGAAAGACGGAGAGATTGAACAGTTATTATTAGAAGACAAAGAGAGTCAGGCTGAAGAAGTAGCTCATACGTATCAAAATATGTTCAGCAATTTTTATATAAGTTTGCAGCATCATGCGATTCAAGATGAACTGCTTTTACAAGAAAAGCTGCCTGAATTTATTAATAAGGTAAACGTTCCAGTCGTTGCAACAAATGATGTGCGCTACATTAATCAAAGCGATGCACTCGTTCATGAATGTTTATTGTCTGTTGAAGGCGGAACAAAAATGACTGATCCAGATAGGCCGAGAATGAAAACGGATCAGTATTATTTAAAGTCATCGGATGAAATGGAAGCACTATTTTCTCATGCTGAGGAAGCGATTCAAAATACAATAAAAATCGCGGAGCGTTGCCGAGTAGAAATTCCTTTCCATGTAAATCAATTACCGAAATTTCCTGTTCCATCTAACGAGACGAATGATACGTATTTGCGCCGTATTTGTGAAGAAGGTTTGCGTAAGCGATATGGTACGCCGAAAGAAGTACATATACAGCGTTTGAATCATGAATTACATGTGATTTCTAGTATGGGATTTAGTGACTATTTCCTCATCGTATGGGACTTTATGAAATACGCACATGAAAATCATATTTTAACAGGACCAGGACGTGGATCGGCAGCTGGTTCACTCGTTTCTTACGTATTAGAAATTACAGATATTGATCCGATTGAATATGACTTACTATTTGAAAGGTTTTTAAATCCTGAACGTGTGACACTTCCAGATATTGATATTGATTTTCCAGATATAAGACGTGATGAGATGATTCGATATGTGAAAGATAAATATGGTCAGCTTCGTGTTGCTCAAATTGTAACGTTCGGAACTCTTGCAGCGAAAGCCGCAATTAGGGACATCGCTCGTGTAATGGGGCTTCCGCCAAGAGATATTGATATATTTTCAAAACTTATCCCATCAAAGCTTGGTATAACGTTAAAAGATGCATATGAGGAATCTCAGTCACTCCGCGAGTTTATACAAGGGAATCTTTTGCATGAGCGTGTGTTTGAAATCGCAAAACGTGTAGAGGGATTACCGCGTCATACGTCTATTCATGCAGCCGGCGTTATTATGAGTCAAGAACCGTTAACGGGAAGTGTAGCAATTCAAGAAGGGCATAACGATGTTTATGTTACGCAATATCCAGCTGATGTATTAGAAGAGCTTGGGTTGCTCAAGATGGATTTTTTAGGATTACGTAATTTAACGTTACTTGAAAATATTATAAAGTTTATTGTGAAAAAAACGGGGAAACACATTGATATAAGAAATTTACCTCTTCAAGATGAAAAAACGTTTCAATTGTTAGGAAGAGGGGATACAACAGGTGTGTTCCAGCTTGAATCAGGTGGTATGCGAAATGTGCTTCGTGGGTTAAAACCGAATGAATTTGAAGATATAATTGCTGTTAACTCGTTATACAGACCGGGACCGATGGAACAAATTCCAACCTTTATTGAATCGAAGCACGGAAAACGACGAATTGAATATTTACATCCAGACTTAAAGCCGATTTTAGAAAGAACATATGGCGTAATTGTATATCAAGAGCAAATTATGCAAATTGCATCGAAGTTAGCCGGGTTTTCGCTTGGAGAAGCGGATTTACTGCGCCGTGCAGTGAGTAAAAAGAATCGTGATATTTTAGATCAAGAACGTAAGCATTTTGTTCAAGGGTGTTTGAAAAATGGATACGATGAGACGGCTTCAGAACAAATTTACGATTTAATTGTAAGATTTGCGAATTACGGTTTTAACCGAAGTCACGCTGTAGCTTACAGTATGATCGGATATCAGCTTGCCTACTTAAAAGCGAATTATACGCTGGAATTTATGACAGCACTATTATCAAGTGCAATTGGAAATGAAGATAAGATTGTGCAGTATATACGAGAAACGAAACGAAAAGGGTTTCATGTTTTGCCGCCGTCTCTTCAGAGAAGTGGTTATAACTTCCAAATAGAAGGGAATGCGATACGTTACAGCTTACTTTCAATTCGAAATATCGGGATGGCTACAGTGACGGCGTTACTCGAAGAACGTGAGGGGAAAATGTTCGAAGATTTATTTGAATTTTGTCTTCGTATGCCATCAAAGTTTGTAACGGAGCGAAATTTAGAAGCGTTTGTTTGGTCGGGATGTTTTGACGATTTTGGTGTTTCGAGAACGAATTTATGGAAAAGTCTTAAAGGAGCGCTAGAGTACGCGAACCTTGCACGTGATTTAGGAGATGCTGTTCCAAAATCAAAATATGTACAAGGAGAAGAGCTATCCTTTATTGAACAGTTAAATAAAGAGAAAGAAGCCCTCGGTTTTTATTTATCTAGCTACCCGACAGCGCAGTATGCGAAGTTAGGAAAAGAATTAGAAATCCCATCTCTCGCTCAGGCGATGCGACATAAGAAAAAAGTACAAAGAGCGATCGTATATATAACAAGTGTAAAAGTGATTCGTACGAAAAAGTTGCAAAAGATGGCGTTTATTACATTCTGTGATCAAAATGATGAAATGGAAGCCGTTATTTTTCCGGAAACGTATATACATTTTTCGGACAGGTTACAAGAAGGGGCAATTGTTTTAGTTGATGGTACGATCGAGAACAGAAACCATAAGTTGCAATGGATTGTGAATGGAGTATATCCGCTGGAAGAAATGGATGTTTATGAAGAAATGAAATACGCATCTGTTTACGTGAAATTGCCGTCTCAATATGAAAAAAAGCTTGTAAATCAAGTTACAAAAATATTGTTTGACTATTCAGGTTTTGCGAAAGTACTAATTTATTATGAAAAGGAACATAAAATGGTACAATTATCTCGAAGTTTATCAATTCATCCGAGTGAAAAATGTCTGGGAGCACTTCGTGAAATTGTCGGCGACGAAAATGTCGTTGTGAAAATGTAATGGACAATTTCCCTACACTTCGATTATTATAGTAGTAGTGTTCGTGGTCAGACCACTTGGAGAAATTGATATCAGCAAGAATAATTTGAGGAGAGTGGATAGTTTGTCAACACTTCGTGAAGAAGCACTTCACATGCATAAAGTGCATCAAGGAAAATTAGAAACTGTATCAAAAGTAAAAGTAGAAAATGCAAAAGATTTAAGTCTTGCATATTCTCCAGGGGTTGCAGAGCCTTGTAAAGAAATTTATGACGATAAAAGTAAGGTATATGAATATACAATGAAGGGAAATATGGTAGCAGTTGTTACAGATGGAACGGCTGTACTTGGTCTTGGTAACATTGGACCTGAAGCATCTCTTCCAGTAATGGAAGGTAAAGCTGTATTATTCAAGAGCTTTGCTGGTGTAGATGCATTCCCGATTGCCTTAAATACAAACGATGTAGATAAAATTGTTGAAACTGTAAAATTAATGGAGCCAACTTTTGGCGGTGTAAACTTAGAAGATATTGCAGCACCAAACTGCTTCGTTATTGAAGAACGTTTGAAAAAAGAAACAAATATTCCTATCTTCCATGATGATCAACACGGAACAGCTATCGTAACAGTAGCGGGCCTTGTGAACGCGCTGAAATTAGTTGGAAAGAAAATGTCTGACATTAAAGTTGTCGCAAATGGCGCAGGTGCAGCGGGTATTGCAATCATTAAACTTTTATATCGCTATGGTGTACGTGACGTTATTATGTGTGACCGTAAAGGCGCAATCTATGAAGGTCGCCCTACAGGTATGAATCCGGTGAAAGATGAAGTTGCAAAATATACAAATAAGAATCGTATTGAAGGTTCTTTAGCTGACGTTTTACAAGGTGCGGACGTATTCATTGGTGTATCTGCAGCAGGTGCATTAACTGAAGAGATGGTTCGTACAATGAATGACGATGCAATTATTTTTGCAATGGCGAATCCGGTTCCAGAAATTATGCCAGAATTGGCAAAAGCAGCGGGCGCAGCTGTTGTTGGAACAGGTCGTTCTGACTTCCCGAACCAAGTAAATAATGTACTAGCGTTCCCTGGTATTTTCCGCGGTGCACTTGATGTACATGCGACACAAATTAATGAAGAAATGAAGATGGCAGCTGTACAAGCTATTGCAGAGCTTGTATCAGAGGATGAGTTGAATGCGGACCATATCATTCCGGCGCCATTTGACGCGCGTGTAGCGCCTCAAGTAGCGGCTTACGTTGCGAAAGCAGCAATGGAGACAGGAGTAGCTCGCCGTCAAGTAGATCCAAATGAAGTCGCTGAGAAAACAAAACAATTAGCGCTGATTGGTAAAGAATAAGCGAGGAATTTCCATTGACATCATCAAATACAAAAGTATATCTCGAAATTGTAAAAAAAATCCGTTCCATAATGGAAGAGGATGGTTTAGTAGCGGGGGATCGTTTGCCATCTGAGCGTGAGTTAAGTTCACGCTTAAACGTTGGACGTTCCTCTGTAAGAGAAGCATTGCGTGCTTTAGAACTTGTAGGGTTAATTGAAACGAGACGTGGTGAGGGGACGTTTATTCGAAACTTTTACGATAACGGCCTTGTACAATTAATTGCTCCGTTCTTGCTGCAAGATGAGAAAACAATTCGTGATTTATTACAAACAAAACGATTGCTTGAGAAAGATATGATTCGAATTGTATGTAATTTGCCGAAAGAAACGTTTTCTAAAGTGCTAAGTAAATTACACCAAGTGCTTGAAGAAAATGAAAGCTCAATTCCAATGCTCCATCAAACGTTCTTTAAAACACTTATTGAACAATTCGATAATTATTTACTTTATCGCATTTGGATGATCGTAAATGATTACGTTGCAACGCTTTCTTGTGAAATTTCAGGAGATTCTATCGAAATATATAGAAAGCTTTATGCTGCTTTGAAAGAGCAACAAGAAAATGATGCACTAAAAATTTACGATGAATTAGTAGAGAATATACAGTTTCACTCGTAATGTATAAAATTTGTCGAAATGACCATGACACGTTATGACAAACATTCTACCGCATAGCGGTTAAAGTTAAACGTAAAGAGAGAGGTTATTAGACAGATTGAGAAGATAAGGCTAACATCAAACTTTGGTGTTAGCCCCATTTTCTTCTTACGCTAACCTTAGCTCTCAACGAAGGGGGTCAAATTGTGCTAAGAGATTTATTCGTGAAAAAGAAAAAGTACGCTGCAATACCTTCAGAACAAGTACGGAAAGATGTACCGGATGGCGTTATGACAAAATGTCCGAAATGTAAAAAAATCATGTATACGAAAGAAGTTCTAAAAAATTTAAAAGTATGTGTGAACTGTGGATATCATCATCCTATGAATGCATGGGAACGCCTTAATAGTATATTGGACGAAGGCTCATTTCGTGAGTATGACAAAGAGATGGTTTCATTAAATCCACTTGAGTTTCCAGGATATGAAGAGAAACTAGAAAACGATCGTAAGAAGACTGAGTTGAATGAAGCGGTTGTAACTGGTGAAGGAACAATTGATGACATGCTTGTTGTTATTGCAGTAATGGATTCTCGTTTTCGAATGGGGAGCATGGGCTCTGTTGTAGGAGAAAAAATTGCCCGTGCGGTTGAAAAGGCATACGACTTACAAGTTCCATTTATTATCTTTACTGCTTCGGGTGGTGCCCGTATGCAAGAGGGGATATTAAGTTTAATGCAAATGGCAAAAACAAGCGTAGCTTTGAAAAAGCATAGTAATGCAGGAGGACTATTTATTTCTGTTATGACTCACCCGACGACGGGCGGGGTTTCAGCGAGTTTCGCTTCACTTGGTGATTATAATCTTGCAGAGCCAGGTGCACTTATCGGATTTGCTGGTAGACGTGTAATTGAACAAACGGTGCGTGAGAAGCTACCAGAGGATTTCCAAACGGCAGAATTTTTACTAGACCATGGTCAATTAGATGCGGTTGTGCATCGTGATGATATGAAAGAATCACTTCGCAAGATTTTAGAAGTTCATCAAGGAGGGGAAATGGCTGTATGGCAGAGCTAGAATTTGAAAAACCAGTTGTTGAGCTAAGAAATAAGATTCGTGAACTGAAAGACTATACGAAAAACAGCCAGATGGACTTCAGTGAGGAGATTCGTATTTTGGAAGACAAGCTAGAAAATTTAGAGGAAGATATATACGGCAATATGAAAGTATGGGACCGTGTTCAAATTGCTCGTCATGCAGAACGACCGACAACGCTCGATTATATTGAGCACTTATTTACTGATTTTTTTGAATGTCATGGAGATCGCCTATTTGGTGATGATGCAGCGATTGTCGGCGGCATTGCGAAATATAAGGGGATGCCTGTAACTGTAATTGGGCATCAACGCGGAAAAGATACGAAAGAAAATATTCGTCGTAATTTTGGGATGCCTCATCCAGAAGGATATCGAAAAGCACTGCGTCTCATGAAACAAGCGGAAAAGTTTAATCGTCCTATTATTTGTTTCATCGATACGAAGGGAGCTTATCCTGGTAAAGCAGCTGAAGAACGTGGACAAAGTGAAGCAATTGCCCGCAATCTATTTGAGATGGCAGGTTTAACGGTACCTGTTATTTGTATCGTTATCGGTGAAGGTGGTAGCGGTGGTGCGCTAGGTCTTGGAGTAGGAGATTACATTCATATGCTAGAAAATTCCACTTATTCTGTTATTACACCAGAGGGTGCAGCGGCAATTCTTTGGAAAGATGCGGGGAAAGCGAAGGAAGCTGCAGAAGCAATGAAAATTACGGCAGCAGATTTGAAAGAATTAGGTGTAATTGATGAAATTATTCCAGAGGCAAAAGGTGGAGCTCACCGTAATCTTTTAAAACAGTCAGAAAATATAGACTTAATGATTAGAAAAACTTTTGAACAATTAAACGGAATTTCGAAAGATGAATTAATCGAAAAACGTTATGAAAAATATATGAAAATTGGGCAAGTTTCGTTTTCAAACGCTTCCATTGGGATAAAATAAGAAAAGCGTGCGTTCCTCTTCGCGAATGCACGTTTTTATTATGAAAAGACACATCTTCTCCATTGTGTTTTTATATTTTTTCGTGTTATTTTATTATAAGGCAAATAATCTTTATGAGGTGAGTACAAATGAAACGTATTGGTGTATTAACAAGTGGTGGAGATTCACCTGGTATGAATGCTGCCATTCGTGCAGTTGTTCGTAAAGCGATTTTCCATGATATTGAAGTATATGGTATTTACCATGGATACGCTGGTTTAATTTCTGGTCATATTGAAAAATTAGAACTTGGTTCTGTTGGCGATATTATCCACCGTGGTGGTACAAAATTATATACAGCAAGATGTCCTGAGTTTAAAGACCCAGAAGTACGACTAAAAGGAATCGAGCAATTAAAGAAACATGGTATTGAAGGACTTGTTGTTATTGGTGGAGATGGTTCTTACCAAGGCGCAAAAAAATTAACTGAGCAAGGATTCCCATGTGTAGGTGTACCAGGTACAATCGACAATGATATCCCTGGAACAGACTTCACAATTGGTTTCGATACAGCTTTAAATACTGTTATTGATGCAATTGATAAAATTCGTGACACAGCTACATCTCATGAACGTACATATGTTATCGAAGTAATGGGACGTCATGCTGGAGATATCGCATTATGGGCTGGTTTAGCTGATGGTGCAGAAACAATCTTAATTCCAGAAGAAGAGTATGACATGGAAGATGTTATCGCTCGTCTGAAACGCGGTAGTGAACGTGGCAAAAAGCACAGTATTATCGTTGTAGCTGAAGGTGTTGGAAGTGCAATTGACATCGGTAAGCACATTGAAGAAGCAACAAGCTTTGATACTCGTGTAACTGTATTAGGTCACGTACAACGTGGTGGATCACCAAGTGCACAAGACCGTGTATTAGCAAGTCGCCTTGGCGCGCGCGCAGTTGAATTGCTAATTGATGGCAGAGGTGGACGCTGTGTAGGTATCCAAAACAATAAACTTGTTGATCATGACATTATCGAAGCGTTAGCTCAAAAGCATACAATCGATAAAGATATGTATCAATTATCTAAAGAATTATCCATCTAATCGGCTTAATGCCTTGTATTTGGGAACGGTTTCATAATTTTCGGAGGTGCAATATGCGTAAAACTAAAATTGTATGTACTATAGGTCCTGCTAGTGAAAGTATTGAGAAATTAGAGCAATTAATTGAAGCGGGTATGAACGTTGCTCGTTTAAACTTCTCTCATGGTAGCCATGAAGAGCACGGCGCTCGTATTAAAAACATTCGTGAAGCTTCAAAGAAAACTGGTAAAACAGTTGGTATCTTACTTGATACAAAAGGTCCAGAAATCCGTACTCATGACTTCGTAGACGGACAAGCTGAGCTTGTAACAGGTGCAGAAGTAGTTCTTTCTACTGAGCAAGTATTAGGTACTGCAGAGAAATTCTCTGTATCTTATGCTGGTCTTTATGATGATGTTGACCCAGGTTCTCGTATTCTAATCGATGACGGTCTTATCGAACTAGAAGTAATCGAAAAAGCTGACGGAAACATCCGCACAAAAGTATTAAACAGCGGAACTGTAAAAAATAAAAAAGGTGTTAACGTACCAAACGTAAGCATTAAGCTTCCTGGTATCACTGAAAAAGACGTAAAAGATATCGTTTTCGGTATCGAGCAAAAAGTTGATTTCATCGCAGCATCTTTCGTGCGTAAAGCATCTGACGTATTAGAAATTCGTGAATTATTAGAAGGACATGACGCTCAATACATCCAAATCGTACCGAAAATCGAAAACCAAGAAGGTATCGACAATATCGATTCAATCTTAGAAGTTTCTGACGGTTTAATGGTTGCTCGTGGTGATATGGGTGTAGAAATTCCACCAGAAGAAGTACCATTAGTGCAAAAACGTCTAATCAAAAAATGTAACGTATTAGGCAAACCAGTTATTACTGCAACGCAAATGTTAGATTCTATGCAACGTAACCCACGTCCAACTCGTGCGGAAGCAAGTGACGTAGCTAACGCAATCTTCGATGGTACAGATGCAATTATGCTTTCAGGTGAAACTGCTGCGGGTCAATACCCAGTAGAAGCTGTAACAATGATGGCTAACATTGCAGTGCGTGTTGAAAAATCATTACAATATGAAGATATGTTCAAAAAACGTATTAAAGAGTTCACTCCAACAATTACAGATGCAATTAGTCAATCTGTTGCGCACACAGCACTTGCTCTTGATGTAGCTGCAATCGTAGCTCCAACAGAAAGTGGATATACTGCGAAAATGATCTCTAAATACCGTCCGAAATCTCCAATCGTAGCTGTAACAACTGATGAGCAAGTAGGACGTCGTCTTGCACTTGTTTGGGGTGTACAAGCATTTATGGCTGGAAAACGTGCAGCGTCTACTGATGAAATGTTAGATACTGCAATTCAAACAGGTATGGATGCAGGTCTAATTGGACTTGGAGATACTGTAGTAATCACTGCTGGTGTTCCAGTTGCTGAAACTGGTACAACAAACTTAATGAAGATCCACGTTGTTGGTGAAGAAGTTGCTAAAGGACAAGGAATTGGTCGTAAAGCTGCAAAAGGTAAAGTAGTTGTAGCAAAAACAGCTGCTGAAGCTGTAGCGAACGTAAACAAAGGTGATATCCTTGTTACAACAAGCACTGATAAAGATATGATTCCTGCAATTGAAAAAGCTGCTGCTTTAGTTGTTGAAGAAGGTGGCTTAACAAGCCATGCGGCTGTTGTAGGTGTATCTATCGGTATTCCTGTTATCGTTGGTGTAAACAGCGTAACAACAACTTTAAAAAATGGCCAAGAAGTAACAGTTGATGCAGCACGCGGAATTGTTTATAATGGACATGCGGAAGTGCTATAAGAAGTAATACGGAGAGAAGGAGCGGAGTCCTTCTCTTTTTTTTACACAAAAAAGGATAGAGATAGCTTTAAACGCCTGAAATCACTCCAGGAAACGCTTGTTATAACGTTCATTGGAAGAGTTGTTTATCTTTTATGAGGCTTATATGGGCGTTGTAAGGGGCTTAGAAGAGGGTTGGTAAGGTGAAAGGAAGATACTTAAACCTTTGAAATGAAATATGAAGGAGTGCGAGCTATGAAGTGGTTACTATTCTTGCTTATTTTAATACCGGCGATTGAAATTACAGTCTTAATTGGATCAAGTCATGTAATAGGTTTATGGTCTACGTTCGCTATGATTGTATTTACAGGTATTGTAGGCGTGTATTTGGCGAAACGACAAGGGTTTAAAATAGTTAGAGAGATTCAATTTAGGTTAAATAGAGGAGAAATGCCGGGTGATGCCGTCCTGGATGGTATTTTCGTCTTTATAGGAGGTATTCTTTTAGTACTTCCTGGATATGTGACGGATATAATAGGTTTTATCTTTGTTATCCCAGTAACGAGGGCTTTATTGAAGCCAATTGTTATGAAATGGATTGATTGGAAATTGAGAAAGAAGGCTACTATTATTGTTCAGAAATAACACTTAGATTATAGCGATCTAAGTGTTATTTTTTTATTGTATTTTCTATTTATACCTCTGGTAGTTAATGCTAGGTAGAATACAGGGATTACGGATTGGAAGTTTTACATCAGGGTAATATTTTTTTGTGTTGTTAGTGTGAAAAAGTTAGATGAGAGAAAAAAACTACTGATTAAAGGAGTATTTCGCTCTGTTTTGTATATTTATTCATTTACATAAAAAGTAATAAATGTAAGTAATAATTATAAATTAAATAGAATAAAAATGTAAAAATACCGCGAAATATGCGTTTTTCATGAAAAAAACAAGAAAATTATCCTTTTTTAGGAAATCCTCTCGTTTGAAATGTAGTTAGTATAAAAATAAGTACAATGAATAATCAGTGGGAAATTCCCACTGATTACAGTTAAGTTTTTTGTTGTATGTGAATTAGAAAATATTATTTTGATGGTGAGCCTTTAATGAATTTCCATAAGTCATGGAAAACGTGGGCTTTGTGTAATGTGTTAAGTAGTACTAATGTGACTGGACCGATGATTAATCCTAAAAAACCAAAGAGCTTAAAGCCGACAAATAAAGCGATGAGTGTCGCTAATGGATCAAGTCCAATATTAGATGAAAGTACTTTCGGCTCCATGATTTGTCTTTGGACAATCACGACGATGTATAAGATGAGAAGACCGATGGCGAATGCGGTGTCGCC
The DNA here is from genome assembly GCF_001884065.1 of Bacillus proteolyticus. Classification (GTDB taxonomy): domain Bacteria; phylum Bacillota; class Bacilli; order Bacillales; family Bacillaceae_G; genus Bacillus_A; species Bacillus_A proteolyticus. Next base: position 70,321 of record NZ_MACH01000167.1, on the reverse strand, counting down.
TGTGAAAAATACGTATATAACCCAAGGGACGAAGACGGCTCCAGTTCCTAAGTATGGGAGTAAATCTACAACTCCTGTAATAATCGCGATAGTAATTGCGTATGGCACGCGTAATATTAAAAGGCCGATTAGTACAATGACAGTTGTCATAGATACGAGTGTAAGTTGTGCTTTAACAAAACCAAACAAAGCTTTTCTTAAATCGACAAAAATAGTTTTTCCGTATCCGTGTACACGATTAGGTAAAAGTTTTCTTACTTTATGAGCAAGATGGTGCCAATCGTAACTAATGAAGAAAGTTGCCAATAAAATGAATACAAGGACAGTTAAAGTTGTTGGTAATGCGCTAATGAAATTTGTTAATCCACTTATAATAGCGGTTAAAAGTTCTTTCATTTGTGTCGTTGCTTCAGTGCCTAAGTTTTGAATGTTTTGTGTAATAGTATATCGTTGTGGTTCGCCGAGATGATTAAATTTAGAGATTAAATCATCGTAGAGAGGCATAATATGATTAAGCGCAAATTGTTGAGCGAATGCAACGATATCTGGGAACTTCACTGTAACAATTTGAAGTAAGTATGTTGTGGCGGATATTGCTTCAGTTACAAGGTATGTAACAAGTCCGACGATAGCCCCGAATACGAGAATTAAGCTAACGAGTACTGCTAATGCACGAGGGAATTGTAGTTTTTGATTAAGGAAATTGACGACAGGATTAATCAAATAAGCGAATGCAAAAGCAATAATAAAAGGATAGATAAGTCCTGACATGTACAGTAATACATAGAACCCAACTACCGTTGCTACAATGACAAATATGAGTCGCAATATCATATATAGTAAGTTTCGATTCAAAGATGTGTACCTCCCATTCCAATTTGTATTATCCTAATTCGTTCAACTTATAACGAGTGAGATTCACTGATTAAAGTTTCGCTTTATGTTATAGTGGAATGATGGATTTTTCCTGCTTTTTCAGTACATGAACGACTGTAAAAGCTTGTTGATGATGCTTCTACTATATGGTAAAAACTTCATTTTCTCTTCTTTTTATTTTACCTGTTTCTTGTTAGAAAAGAAAGGAGAGACCATCGTTTTCAAAAATGTATATATGCTTTGATTTTTTTTGGTTACAGTCTCATTTTGTAAGTTAAAAATGCATACAAAAATGAAATTGTTGGCTTATTCTCATTGGCAAATAGACATCGATATGACATGTATAACGATAGGTTTAAAGGTATTTTGGTTTGGAAACAAGTTCATTATTTTCAGAAAGGAAGTGCAATCATGATTAGTCAGTCAACGTTATTTTTATTCATACTACTTATTATAGGATTAATTGCTAAAAACCAATCGCTTACCGTAGCTGTTGGAGTTTTATTTTTATTGAAGTTTACGTTTTTAGGTGATAAAGTCTTTCCTTATTTACAAACGAAAGGAATTAACCTTGGTGTGACGGTTATTACAATTGCGGTGCTCGTCCCAATTGCGACGGGGGAAATAGGGTTTAAACAACTCGGAGAAGCGGCGAAATCATACTATGCATGGATTGCTTTAGCCTCAGGAGTGGCAGTTGCTTTGTTGGCGAAAGGTGGGGTGCAATTATTAACGACGGATCCTCATATTACAACTGCACTTGTTTTTGGGACAATTATAGCTGTAGCTTTATTTAATGGAGTCGCTGTAGGTCCATTAATTGGGGCTGGAATTGCCTATGCAGTTATGAGTATTATACAAATGTTTAAATAAGGAATTTTATAGTAATATAAAATTTTTGAATTCTTTCTGTTCACAAAAGTCAGATAATTGTTTATAATAGGATTAGAAACTTTGAAAAGTTACATAACAGCAGAGACTATACACCAGATAAAATAAAAACAACATAAAACAATTTTATAATGATATTGTTTTATGTTGTTTTTATCATAAACTCTTCGGGATTCATTTTCCTCACTAACTTGTTGTTCTGAGCGTGAGGATTCGGGGAGACATTCACGCTCATGCTTTCCATGTAGCAATGGACAATAAGAGGGGAACATCGCAACAAATTTGCATGAACGTGCATTTTGCTTGCCTAAAGAGTGAACGAGCGTTCATAATTTATAAGGGGAGCAAATAGATATAAGGAGCAAGGTTGGGAGAATTTTCAGGAAAAGGAGAGAATGTCATGACTGTTATTCGAGGTTTAGAAGGGGTAGTAGCAACAACATCATCTGTGAGCTCTATTATTGATGATACATTAACTTATGTTGGGTATAATATTGATGATTTAGCTGAGAATGCTACATTTGAAGAAGTAGTGTACTTATTATGGCACCGCAAGCTTCCTAACGAAAAAGAACTAGCGGAATTTAGTGCAACTGTATCTGAATACTATAAAGTACCAGGTGAAATTTTAACATATTTGAAACAAGTAGATTTAAAAATCGCGCATCCGATGTCTGTTTTACGAACTGCGATTTCCATGCTATCATTATACGATGAGAGCGCTGAAATTATGGATGAGAAGTCCAATTATTTGAAAGCGGTTAAATTACAGGCTCAAGTAGGAACTTTAATTGCTGCTTATGCAAGAATTCGCAAAGGTTTAGATGTTGTTGAGCCAAGAAAAGATCTATCGTTAGCTGGAAACTTCTTGTACATGTTAAATGATCGTGAGCCAAATGAAGTTGAAATTGAGGCTTTTGATAAGGCGCTTGTACTTCATGCAGATCATGAGTTAAACGCTTCTACATTTACTGCACGTGTTTGCGTAGCTACACTTTCAGATGTGTATTCTGGTATTACAGCAGCAATCGGCGCATTAAAAGGTCCTCTTCACGGCGGGGCAAATGAAAATGTAATGAAGATGTTAACTGAAATTGGCGAAGAAGAAAATGTAGAATCATATATTCATAATGCTCTTCAAAATAAAGTGAAAATTATGGGATTTGGCCATCGCGTATATGAGCATGGTGATCCACGCGCGAAACACTTACGCGAAATGTCTAAGAGATTATGCGTGCTTTTAGGAGAAGACAAATGGTATAATATGTCTATCAAAATTGAAGACATTGTAACAAAAGAAAAAGGTCTTCCACCAAATGTTGATTTCTATTCAGCTTCTGTATACCACTGTTTAGGAGTTGACCATGACTTATTTACACCTATCTTTGCGATTAGCCGTATGTCAGGCTGGTTAGCTCATATTCTAGAACAATATGAAAACAACCGTTTAATTCGTCCGCGTGCTGATTATAATGGACCTACGCATCAAGTATATGTTCCAATCGCACAACGATAAGCGAAAAACACTATTTTGATAGTGAAAATACGCTTTCAAAAGTCTGATTTTTTTGGGAAGATGTAATGATTAGAATATTTTAATTTGACTAACGGTTTGAACTGAGGGGTTATTCCCTCAGTTTCATACATATGAAATTTCAAACATGGGGGTTATCACATTGACGACAGGTGAAAAAATTACTGTAACTAATGGTGTTATGAATGTACCAAACAATCCGATTATTCCATTTATCGAAGGAGATGGAATTGGTCCTGATATTTGGGCAGCAGCATCTCGCGTACTAGAAGCAGCAGTTGAGAAAGCATATGATGGTGAGAAGAAAATCGTTTGGAAAGAAGTGCTTGCAGGGGAAAAAGCATTCAACCAAACAGGCGAGTGGTTACCTGAAGAGACTTTAAATTTAATTCGCGAATATTTAATCGCAATTAAAGGTCCACTTACAACTCCAGTTGGCGGTGGTATTCGTTCTCTAAACGTAGCACTTCGTCAAGAATTAGATTTATATGTATGTCTACGTCCAGTTCGTTACTTTGAAGGTGTTCCTTCACCTGTAAAACGTCCGGAAGATACTGATATGGTTATTTTCCGTGAAAATACAGAAGACATTTATGCTGGAATTGAATATGCACAAGGTTCTCCAGAAGCAGAAAAAGTTCTTGCTTTCTTAAAAGAAGCAATGGGTGTTAATAAAATCCGCTTCCCAGAAACATCTGGCATTGGTATTAAACCAATCTCAGAAGAAGGGACAAAGCGTCTTGTTCGTGCTGCAATTCAATATGCAATTAACGAAAAACGCTCTTCTGTTACATTAGTTCATAAAGGAAACATTATGAAATTTACAGAAGGTGCTTTCAAAAACTGGGGTTACGAAGTAGCGGAACAAGAATTCGGCGACAAAGTATTTACTTGGGCTGAATATGATCGTATCGTTGAAAAAGATGGAAAAGATGCAGCGAATAAAGCGATGGCAGACGCAGAAGTGGCTGGGAAAATCATCGTAAAAGATTCTATTGCAGATATCTTCTTACAACAAATTTTAACTCGTCCACGTGAGTTTGATGTTGTTGCAACAATGAACTTAAACGGAGACTACATCTCTGATGCACTTGCTGCACAAGTAGGTGGAATTGGTATTGCACCTGGTGCAAACATTAACTATGTGACTGGACATGCTATCTTTGAAGCTACACATGGTACAGCTCCAAAATATGCAGGTTTAGATAAAGTAAACCCATCTTCAGTTCTTCTTTCAGGTGTACTATTATTAGAGCACTTAGGATGGAACAAAGCTGCGAATTTAGTAACTGATTCAGTTGAGAAAACAATTGCTTCAAAAGTAGTAACATATGATTTCGCACGCTTAATGGAAGGTGCAACAGAAGTGAAATGTTCTGAGTTCGCTAATGAACTTATTAAAAACATGGATGTAGCGATAATCAAAAACGCATAATTAAAGCGGGGGGTAAATTATGACAATCAAACGCAAGAAAGTTTCAGTCATCGGTGCAGGATTTACAGGAGCAACAACGGCATTCTTATTAGCACAAAAAGAACTTGCAGATGTTGTATTAGTGGACATTCCACAGCTGGAAAATCCAACAAAAGGGAAAGCGTTAGATATGTTAGAAGCGAGCCCAGTACAAGGTTTTGATGCTAACATTATTGGTACATCTGATTACGCAGATACTGCTGATTCTGACGTTGTCGTTATTACAGCTGGTATTGCGCGTAAGCCTGGTATGAGCCGTGATGATTTAGTAGCAACAAACTCTAAAATTATGAAAAGTATTACGCGCGACATTGCAAAACATTCACCAAATGCGATTATTGTTGTATTAACAAATCCGGTTGATGCAATGACATATTCTGTATTTAAAGAAGCAGGATTCCCGAAAGAGCGTGTTATCGGTCAATCGGGCGTATTAGATACAGCTCGTTTCCGTACATTCATTTCACAAGAATTAAATCTTTCTGTAAAAGACATTACAGGATTTGTTCTTGGTGGACATGGTGACGATATGGTACCTCTTGTACGCTATTCCTATGCAGGTGGCATTCCGTTAGAAACATTAATTCCAAAAGAGCGTTTAGAAGCAATCGTAGAACGTACACGTAAAGGTGGCGGTGAAATTGTAGGCTTATTAGGAAACGGTAGTGCATATTATGCGCCAGCAGCTTCTTTAGTTGAAATGACAGAAGCAATCTTGAAAGATCAACGCCGTGTATTACCTGCTATTGCATACCTTGAAGGTGAGTATGGTTATAGTGACCTTTACTTAGGGGTACCAGTAATTCTAGGTGGTAACGGAATTGAAAAAATTATTGAATTAGAACTTCTTGAAGATGAAAAAGAAGCGTTAGATCGCTCTGTAGAATCTGTACGTAACGTTATGAAAGTTCTTGTTTAATAATTAAATATAAGCGGAAAAAGATTCGGGGCCCCGAATCTTTTTCTACTATTTATTGAAATGTTTTTTTGAAATAATATGAAAACGCTATCATTTAGTGTGTCCTATAATGAAACTATAGACTTATACTATATATTGCCCTCATCATAGTAAATTTCGGATAAGGTATCGCTTTTAGTAGGATAATAAGGTGAAAAAATCGGAGGGGGTTGTAACATGTTAAAGAAAAAAGTTCAAATTGGTCGTAGAATGGATGAAATTACAGTAGGAGAGAAATTATCTATCACTGAAAAAATTGAGGATAAAGATTTGTTATTGTACTTAGGTTTAACGAATGATGCCAATCCATTATATATTCAGCATGATTACGCATCCCAAACTCCGTATGAAAAGCCGATTGTACCAAGCATTATGCTAACAGGGCTGATTACAACGGCGGTTACGAAATATTTACCAGGTCCAGGTAGTCATATTACTAGGAAGGATCTTACGTTCGTGAAACATGTTCACCATTATGAAACGTTACAAATCCACTTTGAAGTTGTGGCTGTTTCAGAGGAGGAACATACAATTGATATGCTTGTATCTGCTCATGATGAAAAAGGAGATACTGTTGTGAAAGGCTCATTAACAGTAACACCGCCTTTTAAATCTGTTTCTATTATGGAAAAAGCATTAGATAATTTTTAAAAATGAAAGTTAGAATGATATAAAAGTAGCGCTGGTCATATTCTTATTAAGGGTATGCTAGCGCTACTTTTTGTTTAAACGGGGGTGAACAGTATGACTGTGAAATGGAAAAGAGAAGACATAATCTTTGAAACGATAAGAGAAGCTGAGGTGTGGGCCGATTCAATCGCGAATGAAATGTACGGGAGAGTATTTGATGGATATGAAACACCGGATTATAAAATAGCGTATGCTCTTGCATTTTTCTTAGGACAAGAGAGAGAATTTATAGTTCATACGGAAAAAGACTTTAAAAAGGATAGATGTATCTATAAAGTCTGGGTAACCACTTGATAACTGAGGGGAACGCGATTATGGAATAAAGATAGCACAATCTGAATCCATGAATAGACAATTATATTGAGAGGGACCTTGTTTTCTAGTATGATGAGAATAACGGGGAAAATACTAGGATGAAGAAGGTTTCAAGTCTATAACTTGGAGGAAAAGAATGAACAATCGTATTTTAGTAGTTGATGATGAGGAATTTATCTTAACTTTAATTGAATTTAATTTACAACAAGCTGGGTTTGAAGTTATAACAGCGATGGATGGAGAAATGGCGCTTCAAAAAGCGACAACAGAACGTCCAGATTTAATTATATTAGATTTAATGCTTCCGAAAATGGATGGTATGGAAGTTTGTAAAGAATTACGATTGCAACGTGTCATGACACCGATTTTAATGTTAACAGCAAAAGATGATGAATTTGATAAGGTACTCGGTCTTGAACTTGGGGCGGATGATTATATGACGAAGCCGTTTAGTCCAAGGGAAGTTGTTGCTCGTGTGAAGGCGATTTTGCGCCGTACGAAATTACAACAAGAAGAACAAGTTGCAGAAGCACCAGATGAAGATAGCATCATAATTGCAGAACTTAAAATTTTACCGGAGTTTTATGAGGCTTATTTCCAAGGAAGAAAGCTTGAATTAACACCAAAAGAATTTGAACTACTTGTGTATCTCGCGAAAAATAAAAGTCGTGTATTAACTCGTGACCAATTATTGAGTGCTGTATGGAATTATGATTTTGCCGGTGATACTCGAATTGTTGATGTCCATATTAGCCATTTGCGCGATAAAATTGAACAAAATACGAAAAAACCGACGTACATTAAAACGATACGTGGTTTAGGTTATAAATTAGAGGAGCCAAAAGGGGATGAATAAATTTCGCTCCAGGCTTCTTTTTACATTTGTTTCTCTTATCGTTTTTATTTTAGTTGGACTAGGTGTATTATTAGAAACTGTATTTGAAAATTACTATATAGATCATGCTAAAGAGAGAATGGTAAAAGAGACAAGATATGTTGCTGTATTAGCAGAGGAGCAAGGGTTTGAATCTGTTTTAAAAAAGCCGTATGTATTTGAAAAGTTAGAAGAACAAATACCAGCTTCTATTATATTTGTTGATGAAAAAAATAAAGTTCAATATAGCGGAGGGCAACAATCTGCATTTAGTCAAGAGATGATTAAAGAACTTTCTTCTGAAACGGCAAAACAAAGAAATAAAGTTATTACGAAAGAAACGGATCAAAAGAATGAATTTTATCATGCTGTGTTCGTTCAGGATGTAGCAGGGAAACAAGGATATATTTTGGTGAAAAGTACAATCGATACTTTGAGGGACGTTCACCAAAAAACGTGGGGATTATTAATTATCGGATTTGTTATCGCGTGTCTCGTTGTCGTATTTTTAGGTATGAAAATTACAGGGCAATATATTAGGCCGATTGAATCCGTTACGAAAGTGGCTATTGAATTAGCGAAGGGAAATTATAAAGCACGCGCTTATGAAAGTCATTCGGATGAAACAGGAATGCTAAGTAAAGCAATTAATATTTTAGCACGTAATTTACAAGAGATGACACTTGAGCAAGAAATGCAACAAGATCGTTTGCATACATTAATTGAAAATATGGGAAGTGGAATGATTTTAATTGATAGTCGTGGTTATATAAACCTTGTAAACCGTTCTTATAAGGAGACCTTCCACGTAACAGACGAAGAATATTTAGACCGTTTATACTATGAGTCGTTTCATCATACGGAAATTATTGAGCTCGTAGAAGAAATCTTTATGACAGAAGTGAAAGTGCGTAAACAAATGTTATTGCCGCTTGGAATTGAGCGAAAGCATTTCGAAGTATATGGAGCACCGATTATCGGGACGAACCATGAATGGAAAGGGATTGTCCTTGTATTCCATGACATTACTGAGCTAAAGAAATTAGAACAAATGAGAAAAGACTTTTTAGCGAATGTTTCTCATGAACTAAAGACACCGATTACTTCTATTAAAGGTTTTTCAGAAACACTCTTGGACGGAGCGATGGATAATAAAAAATTCTGCGAACATTTCTTACATATTATTTTAAAAGAAAGTGAGCGCATGCAAGGATTAATTGAAGATTTATTAGATTTATCAAAAATCGAGCAGCAAGGGTTTAGACTAAATATGGGTACGGTTGATATGAAGGGGATTCTTGAAGACATTCACATGGTGCTCGATAATAAAGCGGGAGAAAAAGAAATCTCTTTACAAGTGAATGTATTGAAACGAGTTTCCGTTATTGGAGATCCGAGCCGCTTAAAACAAATCTTTATTAATTTAATTAATAATGCAATCGTATATACGCCGGCTGGCGGCGTTGTTTCAGTTGAATTATTAGAGGATAAATATAATGCGTATATAAAGGTGTCGGATACTGGAATTGGTATTAGTAAAGAAGAAATCCCTCGTATATTTGAACGTTTTTATCGAGTTGATAAAGCGAGAAGTAGGAATACGGGTGGAACGGGTCTTGGTTTATCAATTGTGAAACATTTAGTTGAAGCACATCAAGGTACGATTACGGTGGATAGTGAGGTTGGGGAAGGAACGACATTTACAGTTGTTTTACCAAAATCAGCTACTGAAAAATAGGATGAAGGATATTTACAATATATTAACATTGGCTTAATTAAATATTAATAAAGCTCTGTTAATATAATAGATGAAAACCCCTTCATCCAAGGAGTAATTTTGGACGAGAATAGTTATGCTGTTCTCGTCACTTCCCTTTTATGTTAGTAAACGTTTGTATATATGATAGAAAATAGCCGTTATTTTTCTTCTCTCTATTAGTCATGTTAATATAGAGAGAGGACAGGAACGGTTTTTTTTCTGTGGAAAAAATCGTTTCAAATATGTATGGGGAGGTTTGTAGTTTGGAAAAAAAAGTCGTATTAGTAGATGGTAATAATATCGCGTATCGTGCTTTCTTTGCACTACCGCTTTTAAATAACGACAAAGGTATACATACGAACGCAATTTATGGTTTTACAATGATGTTAATGAGGATACTAGAGGAAGAAAAACCGACACATATGCTTGTGGCGTTTGATGCGGGGAAAACAACATTCCGTCATAAAACGTATAGTGATTACAAGGGAGGACGTCAAAAGACTCCACCAGAGTTATCAGAGCAATTCCCGTTTATTCGTGAGATGCTTGATGCATTTAATGTTCCGCGCTATGAATTAGAAAACTATGAAGCGGATGACATTATGGGAACGCTAGCGAAGGAAGCGAGTGAGCAAGGGGCTTATGTAAAAGTTATTTCAGGAGATAAAGACTTACTTCAACTTGTTTCCGATAATACACTTGTATGTATTCCGCGCAAAGGGATTACAGAAGTAGATGAATATACGACAGAAGCTTTATTTGAGAAATATAGCTTATCACCAAAGCAAATTATCGATATGAAAGGTTTAATGGGAGACCAGTCAGATAACATTCCAGGTGTACCAGGTGTTGGTGAGAAGACAGCCATTAAATTATTAACGCAATTTGAAACGGTTGAAGCAGTATATGAAAACTTAGATCAAGTGAGTGGAAAGAAATTAAAAGAAAAGTTAGAAGCAAATAAAGAACAAGCTCTTATGAGTAAAGAACTTGCGACTATTATTACAGATGCACCAATTACTGTGCATGTAGATGATATGGAATATAAAGGGTATGAACCAAGTGATGTTATTCCAATGTTTGAGAATTTAGGATTTACATCTCTTTTAAATAAGTTAGGCGTTACGCCTGAAGAAACAGCTCCAGCTGAATTAGATGATATTACATTTGATATTGTGGAAGAAGTTACAGAAGAAATGCTTCAGCAAGATAGTGCGCTTATTGTAGAAGTGCAAGAAGATAACTATCATAAAGCGGATATTCAAGGTTTTGGTATTCAAAATGAAAATGGTTGTTACTTTATTTCGGCAGACATTGCTCTTAAATCAGATGCTTTCAAAGCATGGCTTGCAAATGGAGAAATGAGAAAGCATACATTTGATGCGAAGCGAGCTATCGTTGCTCTTAAGTGGAAAGGTGTAGATATTCAAGGAATTGATTTTGATTTATTAATTGCTGCTTATCTACTTGATCCAGCTGATACAGATAAAGATTTTCGTGCCGTAGCAAAAATGAAAGAAACACATGCCGTGAAATCTGATGAAGAAGTTTACGGAAAAGGTGCGAAGCGTGCAGTTCCAGAGTTAGATGTAGTAGCGGAGCATGTAGCTCGTAAAGTGCATGTATTATATGATGTAAAGCAAACATTCATTGAAGAGTTAAAAAAGAATGAGCAATATGAACTGTTTACAGAGTTAGAATTACCACTTGCACGTGTATTAGCTGATATGGAAGTAAAAGGTGTAAAAGTTGATACGGAGCGTCTTCGTAATATGGGAGAAGAACTTGCAGGTAGATTAAAGGAAATGGAACAGGAAATTTATAAGCTTGCAGGAACGGAATTTAACATTAATTCACCGAAGCAACTTGGAGTTATTCTGTTTGAGAACTTAAACTTACCAGTTATTAAAAAGACGAAAACAGGTTATTCTACGTCAGCGGATGTATTAGATAAACTTATGGATCATCATGAAATTATCCCTAATATTTTACATTATCGTCAATTAGGGAAGCTAAATTCAACTTACATTGAAGGTTTATTGAAAGTTGTACATGAAGATTCATCTAAAATCCATACTCGTTTCAATCAAGTGTTAACGCAAACAGGTCGATTAAGTTCAACAGATCCGAACTTACAAAATATCCCGATTCGATTAGAAGAAGGAAGAAAGATTCGTCAGGCATTCGTTCCATCAGAAGAAGGATGGATCATGTACGCGGCTGATTATTCACAAATCGAACTTCGTGTGCTTGCTCATATTGCAAATGATCCTGGGTTAGTTGAAGCGTTCCAACATGACATGGATATTCATACGAAAACAGCTATGGATGTATTTGGTGTTGGGAAAGATGAAGTAACATCTAACATGAGACGACAAGCAAAAGCAGTTAACTTCGGAATTGTGTATGGGATTAGTGATTATGGTCTTTCGCAAAACTTAGGAATTACAAGAAAAGCAGCAGCGGAATTTATTGAAAAGTATTTAGAAAGTTTCCCTGGTGTACAAGAATACATGGATGAAATCGTAAAAGATGCGAAACAAAAAGGGTATGTGGTTACATTATTAAATCGTCGCCGTTATATTCCGGAAATTACGAGTCGTAATTTCAATTTACGTAGCTTTGCTGAGCGTACAGCTATGAATACACCAATTCAAGGTAGTGCGGCTGATATTATTAAAAAAGCGATGATTATTATGGCAGATCGTCTAGAAGAAGAAGGATTACAAGCACGTCTTCTTCTGCAAGTACACGATGAATTGATATTTGAAGCACCAAAAGAAGAAATTGAAATATTAGAGAAGCTTGTACCTGAAGTAATGGAGCATGCAATTGAACTAGCAGTTCCATTGAAAGTTGATTATTCTTACGGTCCAACTTGGTACGACGCGAAATAAGGACGTGATGAAATGCCTGAATTACCAGAGGTTGAAAATGTTAGACGGACGCTTGAAAATCTTGTAACAGGAAAAACGATTGAAGATGTTGTTATTACTTATCCTAAAATAGTAAAACGACCGGATGATGCAGAAATCTTTAAAGAAATGCTAAGAGGCGAGACAATTGAAAATATAAAGCGAAGAGGAAAGTTTTTGCTTTTATATGTAACGAATTATGTCATTGTTTCACATTTGCGTATGGAAGGTAAGTTTTTACTTCATCAAGAGGATGAGCCAATTGATAAACATACGCACGTCCGTTTCTTATTTACAGATGGAACTGAATTGCATTATAAAGATGTGAGAAAGTTTGGTACGATGCATCTCTTTAAGAAAGGTGAAGAGTTGAATCAAATGCCTCTTGCTGACTTAGGCCCGGAGCCATTTGATGCTGAATTGACACCGCGGTATTTACAAGAAAGATTGCAAAAAACAAACCGTAAAATAAAAGTTGTATTATTAGATCAGCGTCTTTTAGTGGGGCTTGGAAATATATATGTAGATGAAGTGTTATTCCGTTCTCAAATTCACCCAGAACGAGAAGCTGCGTCTTTAACAGAAGAAGAAATAGAAAGAGTGTACGAAGCAATTGTTACAACGCTAGGCGAAGCAGTAAAGCGAGGCGGAAGTACAATTAGAACGTATATCAATTCGCAAGGGCAAATTGGTTCGTTCCAAGAACTCCTAAATGTATACGGAAAAAAAGGAGAACCGTGTGTAACTTGCGGTACGATACTAGAAAAAACAGTTGTTGGCGGAAGAGGAACGCATTACTGCCCAATTTGTCAGCCAAGAATATAGAAAAGAGATAACATCGGATAGGCATTTGTCATATACATACAGCAGAGCTATGTATAAGGGAGGAGTTTACCGATGTACCTTTATTTATCTCTTATTTTATTAGCTTTTACATTAAGCTTGGATAGCTGTAGTGTAGGGCTAACATATGGTTTAAGAAGCGTAAGAATTCCACTAAGATCAATTGTAATTATCGGAATGTGTTCAGCGGCTGTTATGCTCGTTTCAATGGGAATTGGACATATGATCGCGAAAATATTTTCACCTGTTATCGCAACGCGTATCGGTGGGCTTGTTCTTATTGGAATAGGGATTTGGGTATTATATCAATTTTTTCGAAGTGAGAAAAAAGAAGAACCGAAGCAAGAGGAGAAGGTCTGGAAATTAGAGATTGCCTCGCTTGGGCTAGTGATTCAAATTTTACGGAAACCGACTGTAGCAGATTTTGATAAATCAGGCACCATTTCTGCAGGAGAAGCATTGCTTCTTGGTATAGCTCTTTCTGTAGATTCATTCGGTGCTGGAATTGGTGCATCTTTATTAGGGTATGCACCCGCTATGATGGCGATATTAGTCGCGGTTATGAGTTCTTTATTTTTATTTCTTGGAATGAAACTTGGTACGGTTTTATCGAATATGAAATGGTTACAAAAATTTACATTCCTGCCTGGGGTATTACTCATTATTATTGGAATTTGGAAAATGTAAGTATGGGCGTGGAACATTAGTTTCGCGCCTTTTAATATGAGGAGGATTATTATGACAGTAGTAATTGGATTAACGGGAGGCATTGCAAGCGGAAAAAGTACGGTATCAGAAATGTTTCGTGAACTAAATATACCAGTTATTGATGCTGATATTATTGCGCGAGAAGTTGTAGAACGAGGAAAGCCAGCATATAACAAAATTGTAGAGGTGTTTGGAACGGAAGTGTTACAAGAAGATGGGGAGCTTGATCGACCTAAATTAGGAAGTGTCGTTTTTTATAATGAAGAAAAACGATTGCAGTTAAACAAAATTGTGCATCCTGCGGTACGTGAAGAAATGAATGCGCAAAAGGAGATGTACATAAAAGAAGGTATGCAAGCGGTTGTGTTAGACATCCCTCTTTTATTTGAAAGTAAATTAACAAATCTCGTTGATTGTGTTTTAGTTGTAGCAGTTATGCCGAGTACGCAATTAGAACGTTTAATGAAACGTAATAATTTTTCAGAAGAAGAAGCAACGGCACGTATTCAATCTCAAATGCCATTAGAAGAAAAAGTAAAGCGTGCAGATGAAGTGATAAATAATGATGGCACAATTATGGGAACGAAAACACAATTACAGGTGATTTTAAAGAATTGGAACATTATTAACTAAAAAATTGTGAAATTAATGAAAATGCTTAGTGACATTCCTCCTTTTTGTGTTATACTATTATTGGGATTAGAGATAAATAGTATAACGCATTCAAGGGGGATAACATATTATGACTCGTGTGGCAATTAATGGATTTGGACGTATTGGGAGAATGGTGTTTCGTCAAGCAATAAAAGAAAGCGCATTCGAAATTGTAGCAATCAATGCAAGCTATCCGTCCGAAACGTTAGCACATTTAATTAAATATGATACAGTACACGGTAAGTTTGCCGGAACAGTGGAAGCATTTGAAGATCACTTATTAGTAGATGGGAAAATGATTCGTCTTTTAAACAACCGTGATCCAAAGGAATTGCCTTGGACAGATCTAGGTGTTGAAGTTGTAATTGAAGCAACTGGTAAATTTAATTCAAAAGAAAAAGCAATTCTTCACGTTGAAGCTGGAGCGAAAAAAGTTATTTTAACAGCGCCTGGTAAAAATGAAGATGTAACAATTGTAGTTGGTGTGAACGAAGATCAATTAGATATTACAAAACATACCGTTATTTCAAATGCATCTTGTACAACAAACTGTTTAGCACCTGTTGTAAAGGTGTTAGATGAGCAGTTCGGAATTGAAAACGGTTTAATGACAACTGTTCACGCTTATACAAATGACCAAAAAAATATTGATAACCCACATAAAGATTTAAGAAGAGCACGTGCTTGCGGACAGTCAATCATTCCGACAACGACGGGCGCTGCGAAAGCGCTTGCAAAAGTTCTTCCGCATTTAGATGGAAAACTTCATGGTATGGCACTTCGTGTACCAACACCAAACGTGTCTCTTGTTGACTTAGTAGTAGATGTAAAACGTGATGTAACAGTTGAAGATATTAATGAAGCATTCAAAACTGTTGCAAACGGTGAGTTAAAAGGAATTGTAGAATTCAGTGAAGAGCCTTTAGTGTCTATCGACTTTAATACAAATACACACTCAGCTATTATTGATGGTTTATCTACAATGGTAATGGGTGATCGTAAAGTGAAAGTACTTGCTTGGTATGATAACGAGTGGGGCTACTCTCGTCGTGTTGTAGATCTTGTAACGTTAGTTGTTGATGAATTAGCGAAACAAAAAAATGTGCAACATATTTAAGTGAACGAGGGAGAGGGCAAGTGGAAATTTGCCCTCTTTTTTTATTTTTTTCTGAAAAGGATAAAAATTATATGAGTATATCTTCAAATAGTGGACATACCACGAAACGTTGGGATTACTGTATTTGTGAATCAATAATTTTTTTTAGGGAAAAGTAAAGAGGAAAATATGACAGAAAATCGAAAAAACTGTTGTTGCAAAATGAAAATAAACAAAGTATACTAACACTCGTAAACTTAAGAGCTGAGGTACGTAGTCACTACTTAAAGGGTTAGGACCTCTCTGGACTAACTTTCCCCCGTGGTAGTGGAGCAAGCCAAATTGCAAATTAGTTTTCAATTCGAACAGTTAGAATAAATTTACAAGGGGGAACTGTAGAATGGATACTATGGATACGATGGGTCGTCACGTGATCGCTGAACTTTGGGATTGCGATTTCGACAAGCTTAATGACATGCCGTATATTGAACAATTATTTGTGGATGCAGCACTAAGAGCTGGTGCTGAAGTACGTGAGGTTGCTTTTCATAAATTTGCACCACAAGGTGTAAGTGGAGTAGTAATTATCTCGGAATCACATTTAACAATTCATAGCTTTCCGGAGCACGGTTACGCAAGTATTGATGTTTATACTTGTGGGGATCGTATTGATCCAAATGTTGCTGCAGAATATATTGCAGAAGGTTTAAACGCGAAAACGCGTGAGAGCATCGAGCTTCCTCGAGGCACTGGTAGCTTCGAAATTAAGCAGAGAGAAACAAAAGCTCTTTAAAAAAGAACATAATTGATTTAAAATGTAAAGAGGTGTATAATGCACCTCTTTTTTAGTTTATATAAAATAGGATCATGATATGTAATAACTTAGAGTGGTCAGTGTATAAGAATGAGTTATATAATATTGTATATATATTTTCACATGTAGGTGAGTAGCGAAAAAATAAAGATTATAGTGTAAAGGAGTGAATGAATTGCGTTGTCCATCCTGTTTTCATAATGGCACAAGAGTGTTAGATTCGCGTCCGGTAGACGAGGGGCGCTCTATTCGAAGAAGAAGAGAGTGTGAAAGCTGTTTAAGTCGCTTTACAACATTTGAAAGAGTAGAAGAATCACCTCTTATCGTTGTTAAAAAAGAAGGAACACGAGAAGAGTTTAATAAAGAGAAGATTTTACGCGGTTTAATTAAAGCGTGTGAAAAAAGACCTGTATCTTTAAGGCAGTTAGAAGAAGTGACACAAAGTGTGGAGCGTGAACTTCGTAACTTAGGTATTTCAGAAGTGAAAAGTGATATGATTGGTGAAATTGTTATGGAAGAACTTCGTGATATTGATGATGTTGCTTATGTACGTTTTGCTTCTGTGTATCGTCAATTTAAAGATTTAAATGTATTTATTGAAGAATTAAAAGATATACTGCAAAAAGAGAGAGAGTAGAAGGTGTAGTATATTCTCTTTATATACTGTAAGTAAATGAGATAAGAGAGCTAGAAGCGGAAGCTAATAGCTCTTTTTCGCTAAGAAATTATATAATAAAGATGAACGAGTGAAATATAGGTTAGATTGGATGAGAGAAAGGGAAAGCAAGAATGGAAAAACAGTCATGGATGGAGCTATTGCCGATTGATCGTTATAAGGTAAGTGCGAAAGGGTTGTTACATAATTACGACCGGAAAGTTTTAACAATGTTGTATCAGCCGTTAATAGGTAGTAGAGCTTTTAGCTTATACATGACGCTATGGGGGGAGCTTGAGCAAGATCGTGTATTTGGAAAAGAGAATACACATCACTCCCTTATGGTGACCATGCAAATGCAACTTCCTGAAATATATGAGGAACGAGTAAAGTTAGAGGCGATTGGGCTTTTAAATGTATATATTAAAAAAGAAAAAGACATTCGAATGTTTATATATGAGTTGCAACCACCGTTATCTCCGAAGCAGTTTTTTGATGATATTGTTTTAAGTATCTTTTTATACAATCGATTGAGTCGGACAAAATATAACCAAGTAAAGCAATATTTCTTAGAAGAAGAATTCGATTTTGCTTCTTATGAAAATGTTACGCGCTCCTTCAATGATGTATTTGATTCATTTAACCCAGGTCAGTTTGAGCATGCGCAAGAAGAACTTCGTATCCCCAAAACGACAACTATGCCAAGTAACGAGAAGGGGGATGTTCCGAAAGTTTGGAATGATTTCTTTGATTTCTCTTTATTTATGGAAGGATTATCAGCGCTAGTTCCTAAAAAGGCAATTACAGATCAAGTACGAGAGTGTATCATTACACTTGCTTATGTGTATGGTGTGGATGTGTTATCAATGCAAAATATCGTTCTTGGTACGGTGACAGAGGTGCAAACAATTGATATTGAAAGACTTCGAAAAGGAGCTCGTGATTGGTATCAATTTGAAAATGGTCAAGCATTACCAGTATTAAGTGAAAGAGTGCAACCTCATGCTGCACGTACTATGAAAGAGAAAGAGCCATCTACGCAAGAAGAAATGCTAATGAAGCAGTTAGAGGAAATATCGCCAAAACAACTATTGAAAGAAATTTCAGGTGGTGCAGAAGCAACGAAAGCAGACTTGCAAATTGTTGAGGATGTAATGATAAACCAAAAGTTAACGCCAGGGGTTGTGAATGTACTTATTTATTATGTTATGCTACGCTCAGATATGAAACTTGCGAAAACGTATGTTGAGAAGATTGCTGGACATTGGGCACGAAAAAAGGTCGGTACAGTAGCTGAAGCGATGGCGTTAGCGAAAGAAGAAAACCGTCAATATCAAGAGTGGGCTGAGACGAAGAAAAAAGGTCGTACGGCGAAGAAAACAGTGCGAAGAGAAATGGTGCCAGATTGGCTTAAAGAAGAGCCAAAAGAAGAAGTGAAAGAAACTGTGAAAACGGACGTGAGTGTTGAGAAAAATACAAGTTCGTTAGAAGATGAACGGAAGCGATTAGAAGAAGTGTTGAAAAAATATAAGCGTGATTAATAAAAGAGAATGAACGCTCTTTGAGGTGAGGAAATGGAGCATATTCAAAATTCATTTACGAAATTAATGGAAAATAAAAATTTTAAAAATAGATATGAAGTCTTAAAGACAGAAGTGATGGCGCATCCGCGTGTGAAAGCATTTATAGACGAACATAAAGGTGAAGTAACGACTTCTATGATTGAGCGTAGCCTTGTGAAGTTGTATGAATATATTGGACAAAGTGTAGGGTGTGCGGATTGTCCGGATTTAGGGTCATGTAAAAACATGCTACAAGGATATGAGCCGAAGCTCGTCATCCAAGGTAAGATGATTGATATTCAATACGATCGTTGCATTAGAAAAGTAGCGTATGATGAGAGAAAAAAATATGAAAAACTTGTTCAAAGTGTATATATGCCAGCTGACATTTTACAGGCAACTATGGAAAATTTAGACCCTTCAGAGTTAGATGCACGTATTGATGCAATAGGTGCAGCGAATGAATTTTTAAACACATACGAACCGGGTAAAAAAGTACAAGGTTTATATTTGTACGGTAAATTTGGTGTAGGGAAAACGTATCTTTTAGGCGCAATTGCAAATGAGCTTGCTCGAAAGAAAATTAGTTCGATGCTCGTATACTTCCCTGAATTTCTACGTGAAATTAAAAGTTCGATTCAAGATAATTCGATTGGTGAAAAGATTGATGCAGTTAAACGCGTACAAGTATTAATGTTAGATGATATCGGAGCAGAAGCGATGTCAAGTTTTGTGCGTGATGATGTGCTTGGCGCAATCTTGCAGTTCCGTATGTTAGAAAACTTACCGACGTTCTTTACGTCTAACTTTGATTTCAAGGAGTTGGAACATCATTTGACGTATACACAGCGCGGTGAAGCAGAACAAATGAAAGCAGCACGTATTATGGAACGAATTAAATATTTAGCGAAGCCAATTCCAATTGGTGGGAAGAACCGTCGTCATAAGTAAAAGAGCAAGCTGAGAAGCTTGCTCTTTTTTTGTTATAGTGATGATTTTTGGGAGATAAGATCAAAGTATTCAAGGTGTCTAAAACTAACGCTTTCTTCATAACAATGTAGTAACTCTTAAGCGGTTTACATATGAAGAAGAAACCTTTCGATTTAATTTTTATAATGTATATACTCAAACATCTGAATACCGTCCGTTTATCCTAATTCGTGAGGGCTGATAATCAGTGGGGATGAACAAAAACCCGACCGTTTAAAGTTTCACTTTATCATAATGGTCAAATTGTTGAAAATTCATAGTAGCTTGTATCATTTTTTTCTCTCCCCCTTAATATATATAAAATTAGCAAGCCATATCGAGTGGATTTTCTAACGATGGGAGATATATTTCTACTAAGAGTGAACTTCCACAGATCGGACTCTTATAGGATTTGTAACGTATAGATGCAATCCTTTAGAGCGGGGATAAAAGGGGGGACAAAAGTGATTGAAATTTGCTTCGAAGAAAAAAATGATGCTGCGCACGTATACAGACAACTAAAGAAAAGAACGGAATCTTTATACAAGGAAACAAGTGTATATTTAGATGGGAAAAAGGTTATTATTCATATACCATTATGTGAATCGAATTATATTGAAAAGATTTTATTGCCAGTACTACTATATTTCATTATGAATGTGAAACAAAATGAATGGATTCATACCATTTTAAAGGAAAAGTTTTTTTACGAAGAACAAGAAGAGTGTCATCAAATCTTGCATATGGCACAGGAGATATTAAAAGAAAGAAGAAAAGGAGTGGCTCGTGATTTAACGCGTCATAAGTTTGAGACCTATATTATGTCATCTTTAAATGATTGGCTTTGTGATCCGCTTTCATTCTCGTTTTCATCATATGTTCGTTTTCGCCTTCGTACATATAGGGAAATGGTAGCCAGACTTGCTGAAGTTGCAATTGATGAGTACAAAATGGAGCAAGAATATCAAATGTTCATTGAGACCCTTCGTCAACAAGTAAGTGGCCGGAAATCACGGTTGTCCTGTGTGCATCTTATTTTCGATGAAAGTTTTATTTTCTATGATGATAAAGGTAGACGTTTAAAACAGGAGAGGTTGGTCCAATATATAGATGAGGAATTATTAAAGCAAAAGGATGTATATATTGATACGAAAGTAATTGCACCGCTTCTTTCTATTTCGCCGAAAAAGATTTACTTATATACGAAAGAACAAGATCATAACATGATTGTTACTTTGCGAAATGTATTTCAAGAACGGGTCCAATTACATGGATTACATGAGTTTGAGCGCAATGTGAAAAATTTTAAAAATAAAGGTAACGCCCTTGATTTTCTAAGTTTTTGAGCATATAATTACCTACATAAATGAAATATATTGAAATGTCATGATGAGGACATGAGTAGTTATCTACGATTTTCAGAGAGGGAAGCCTTAGGGTGTGAGCTTCCTAGTACGGGATTATTACTTACCACCTCTAAACTTTAGCAGTGAACGATTTTTCTAGTAATTGCTAACGGACAACACCGTTATGTTGAACTTGAGCAATTAACAATCATGTTAATTGGAACAAGGGTGGAACCACGAATTCAACACTCGTCCCTTTTTACGGGATGAGTGTTTTTTATTTTGAGAAAAAGAGGAGTGACCAGTGATGGCAGATGTAGTTAAAATTACTTTCCCTGATGGAGCTGTGAAGGAGTTTCCAAAAGGCGTAACAACTGAAGAAATCGCAGCTTCTATTAGCCCAGGCTTAAAGAAAAAAGCTGTGGCTGGAAAATTAAACGATGAGATGATCGATCTTGTTACACCAATCGAAGAAGATGGTGCAGTTTCTATTATTACATTAGATTCTGAAGATGGCTTATATATTTTACGCCATTCAACAGCTCACCTTTTAGCACAAGCGTTAAAACGTTTATATAAAGATGTTAAGCTTGAGCTTGGCATTGGTCCAGTAATCGAAAATGGCTTCTACTACGATATTGATATGGAAGAAGCAATTACAGTTGAAGACTTCAAGAAAATCGAAAAAGAAATGCAAAAAATCGTGAACGAGAACTTAGAAATCGTTCGTCATGAAGTACCACGTGCAGAAGCGCTTCGTCGCTTTGAAGAAATCGGCGATGAGTTAAAATTAGATTTAATTAACGATCTTCCAGAAGATGCAGTTATTTCAATCTATGAGCAAGGCGAATTCTTCGACCTTTGCCGTGGTGTTCACCTTCCATCTACAGGAAAGATTAAAGTATTTAAATTATTAAGCGTTGCAGGTGCTTACTGGCGCGGCGATAGCAATAATAAAATGTTACAACGTATTTACGGTACTGCATTCGTTAAGAAAGCAGAATTAGATGAGCACTTACGTATGCTTGAAGAAGCAAAAGAGCGCGATCACCGTAAATTAGGTAAAGAATTAAAACTATTTACTAATAGCCAAAAAGTAGGACAAGGTTTACCGCTTTGGTTACCAAAAGGTGCAACAATTCGCCGTATTATCGAGCGTTATATCGTTGATAAAGAAGCAAGCTTAGGTTATGATCACGTATACACTCCAGTACTAGGAAGCAGAGAGCTATATGAAACTTCTGGTCACTGGAATCACTACCGTGACGGCATGTTCCCATCAATGGAAATGGATAATGAAGAATTAGTTCTTCGTCCAATGAACTGCCCTCACCATATGATGGTTTATAAAAATGATATTCACAGCTATCGTGAATTACCAATCCGTATTGCGGAACTTGGAACAATGCACCGTTACGAAATGTCAGGTGCGTTATCTGGACTACAACGTGTACGCGGAATGACTTTAAACGATGCGCACATTTTCGTTCGCCCAGATCAAATTAAAGAAGAGTTAAAACGTGTTGTAAACTTAACTTTAGAAGTGTACAAAGATTTCGGCTTAGAAAACTATTCATTCCGTCTATCTTATCGCGACCCAGCAGATACTAAAAAGTATTATGCTGATGATGAGATGTGGGAAAAAGCACAAGGTATGTTAAAAGAAGCTATGGATGAAATGGGTCTTGATTACTATGAAGCTGAAGGTGAAGCGGCATTCTACGGTCCAAAACTTGACGTTCAAGTTCGTACTGCTCTTGGAAAAGACGAAACACTTTCAACTGTACAATTAGACTTCTTACTTCCGGAACGCTTTGAATTAACTTACGTTGGTGAAGACGGTAAACAACATCGTCCAGTTGTAATCCACCGTGGTGTTGTATCAACTATGGAACGTTTCGTAGCCTTCTTAATTGAAGAATACAAAGGCGCATTCCCAACTTGGTTAGCTCCAGTTCAGGCGCAAGTAATTCCTGTTTCTCCGCAAGTGCATTTAGACTATGCGAAGAAAGTACAAGATGAATTACGACGTGCTGGTATCCGTGTTGAATTAGACACTCGTGAAGAGAAAATTGGTTACAAAATCCGTGAAGCACAAATGCAAAAAATCCCGTACATGCTTGTAGTAGGTGACAATGAAGTGGCTGAAAACGGCGTAAACGTACGTAAATATGGTGAACAAAAATCAGAAACAATTGCATTAGATGCTTTTGTTGACATGATTAAAGTAGAAGGAAAACGATAAGAAAGAGCCGCGGTATACCGCGGCTTTTCTATGTAATATAAGTGAAGAGAATTAGAAAAAATAACCATGTAACACTTATCATAAAAAAGTATTGCAAGTATGTTAGTTGTTTGTTACAATATTTCTTGTTGTTAGTAAAACACATCGCGTCTTCTTGACAGACGTCATGTCCTATGATAAACTCATCAAGGATAATAGAATATGGTTTTGGAACAAGTAGAAGCACCCGCTTCTCACCTGATGGACGCATTCGCAGTTAGCAGGTAAATGTATTTCTTACTTAAGATATTACAAGTGTGGGTGCCGTATGCCCGCACTTTTTTTGTTCGGGTTCTACAATTACAAAACATATTCTGAAAAAACCTTGGAGGTGGCTTACTATTAGCAAGGATATGATGATTAACGAGCAAATTCGTGCACGTGAAGTACGTTTAGTTGGTGCAAATGGCGATCAACTTGGAATCAAGTCTCGTAATGACGCTTTAGACTTAGCTGCAAATCTTAATCTTGATTTAGTATTAGTTGCTCCAAATGCGAAACCGCCAGTATGCCGCATTATGGACTACGGTAAATTCCGCTTTGAGCAACAGAAGAAAGAAAAAGAACAGCGCAAAAATCAAAAAGTAATCAGCATGAAAGAAGTTCGTTTAAGTCCAACAATTGATGAACACGACTTTAACACAAAACTTCGTAATGCTATCAAGTTTTTAGAGAAAGGCGACAAGGTTAAAGCGTCAATTCGCTTTAAAGGACGTGCCATTACTCATAAAGAAATCGGTCAACGTGTTTTAGATCGCTTCTCAGAAGCTTGTGCTGAAGTTAGTACAATTGAATCTAAGCCTAAAATGGAAGGACGTAGTATGTTCTTAGTTTTAGCACCGAAAAACGATAAGTAATAGATAGAGGAGGAAATACCTATGCCTAAACAAAAAACTCATCGCGGCGCTGCAAAGCGTTTCAAAAAGACTGGATCAGGTAAACTGAAACGTTCTCACGCTTACACAAGCCATTTATTCGCTAACAAATCTACAAAAGCTAAACGTAAACTACGTAAAGCTGGTGTAGTAAGCGCTGGTGACTTCAAACGCATTCGTCAAATGCTTGACAACTTAAAATAAGTTCGGCTGATATATAGAACAAACTAGGAGGTAATATTATGCCAAGAGTAAAAGGTGGTACAGTTACTCGTCAACGTCGTAAAAAAGTAATAAAATTAGCAAAAGGTTATTACGGTTCTAAAAATACATTATTCAAGGTTGCTAACCAACAGGTTATGAAATCTCTAATGTATGCATTCCGTGACCGCCGCCAAAAGAAACGTGACTTCCGTAAATTATGGATTACACGTATCAACGCAGCAGCTCGTATGAATGGTCTTTCTTACAGCCGCTTAATGCACGGTCTTAAAAATGCTGGCATCGAAGTTAACCGCAAGATGCTTGCTGACTTAGCTGTTCATGACGAAAAAGCTTTCGCTGAATTAGCAACAGTTGCAAAAAACAACATTAACTAATTAATTAGTTGAAACCTTAGAAGATTTTTCTTCTAAGGTTTTTTTATTTACATTCCTTGCAAATATTCAATGATTTGCAAAATCCTTTACTTATTATCGTTATCGATATGACAAAATCAATGCGAAAACTATAGTGATATAGAAGAATATGTGTATAAAGTCGGGAGAATCCTCCTGGCTTTTTTTATTTATGTTCCTTTGGAAAGAAGAGTATCTTTCCTAGCAGAAACGACACTGCTATAATGGAAAGATGATATGGAACTTTCATCAGATAAAGTAAAACTTTAATCAGTGGGGTGTTATCCTCGGCTAAGTATTAGCCATCACCAATGAGGTGAACAATCGAATAGCGATGATTGAAACGTATTTGCGAATTAAGGACAAGCTATTTTATAAAGAGTTAGGTAGCTGACTTGTTAATAAGAACTGAAAAATTATAATGAACTTTGAGATGAAACAACATTGTTACGTAAAAATGCGATGTTGGAGGAGGACAATAGAATGGACTTACTACAACTATTTAAATTACAAAAAGAATTAGATGACCGTATTGTGAAAGAACATGACTTACAACCGAAAAAGTTGTTAAAAGAAAAAATGTTAGCTCTACTTGTAGAAATTGGAGAACTTGCAAATGAAACACGTTGTTTTAAATATTGGAGCAATAAACCAGCATCAGAGCGTGAAGTAATATTAGAAGAATACGTAGATGGTTTGCATTTTATCTTATCAATCGGAATCGATTTAGGAATTGATAAAAACTTCTTATTCTATAAATGTGCGCAAACGAATAAAACACAAGTGGAAATTTTCTTAGACACATATGCGAAAGTGATTCGTTTTACAGATCAACCATCTATTACAAACTATATTGAATTATTTACAAGCTACCTTCGACTTGGACAAGCACTTGAGTTTGAACAAGAGGAGATTGAAAAAGCGTATTTAGACAAAAATGAAGTAAATCATCAGCGTCAAACACAAGGATACTAAGTTAATTTTTGAATATTTCAATTTCCTTTTGTATAATAAAGTGACTGAAGAAAAAGGAGGGTGTTGGCAATGACAAAATTAGACGCGACATTGACAATGCTAAAAGAATTAACAGACGCACGCGGTATTGCGGGTAATGAGCGCGAACCACGTGAAGTAATGAAGAAATATATTGAGCCGTTTGCAGATGAACTTTCTACTGATAATTTAGGAAGTTTAGTTGCGAAAAAAGTTGGGGAAGAAAATGGCCCGAAAATTATGGTTGCAGGTCATTTAGATGAAGTTGGCTTTATGCTTACGCAAATTGATGACAAAGGCTTCCTTCGTTTCCAAACGGTTGGTGGCTGGTGGTCGCAAGTTATGCTTGCACAGCGCGTAACAATTGTAACGCGTAAAGGAGATATAACAGGTGTGATTGGCTCGAAACCACCGCACATTTTACCTCCAGAAGCTCGTAAAAAGCCAGTTGACATTAAAGACATGTTCATCGATATTGGTGCTTCTAGCCAAGAAGAGGCAATGGAGTGGGGCGTAAGACCAGGGGATCAAGTTGTACCTTACTTTGAATTCCAAGTAATGAAGAACGAAAAGATGTTACTTGCAAAAGCATGGGATAACCGAATCGGTTGTGCGATTGCAATTGACGTATTAAAACAATTAAAAGATGAAAAACATCCAAACGTTGTATACGGCGTTGGAACTGTACAAGAAGAGGTTGGTCTTCGTGGTGCAAAAACATCTGCGAATTATATCAAACCAGATATCGCGTTCGCAGTAGATGTTGGTATCGCTGGAGATACACCGGGTGTAACGTCAAAAGAAGCGCAAAGTAAAATGGGCGATGGACCGCAGATCATTTTATATGATGCTTCTGTTATTGGCCATACAGGTTTACGTGATTTCGTTGTTGATGTTGCTGATGAATTACAAATTCCGTATCAGTATGATTCTGTAGCGGGCGGGGGAACAGATGCAGGAGCAATTCACATTTCTGTAAACGGTATTCCGTCTATGGCAATTACGATTGCGACACGCTACATTCATTCTCATGCGGCAATGTTACACCGTGATGACTATGAAAATGCCGTGAAGTTAATTGTAGAAGTTATTAAACGTCTTGATAAAGAGGCTGTACATAACATTACTTTTAATTAATAGAGAAAGCGAAGGGAAAAATCCCTTCGCTTTTTGCATTTTAAAATGGTCTTTCTAACCCTGCTGCAGTGTGAGCTCCTAAAATAATTAAGCGAGTTAATTGCATTGCCATGAAATGAGGGGTATAAATCATGCCTCTTTTTAACCATGACATAATCATTCCGATGTGAGCACCGGTAACGTAACTAATAAGAATGTCACGGGGAACCATAAGTTCTTCATCATCTGGCTGTGAAATAGATAAACTCAATGTTAAATGTGTTTGGATTGTTTTCATCATTTTATAAGAGTAATTTCCAGCTGCTTTATCACCAAGCATAACGTTATAGAAATTTACATTTGCTGCAATATGTTCGAATAAAGCTAAAAAGGTTGGATTTGGAGAATCAAATGTAAGTTGAAACTCTTCTTTATTTTTATTTTTCGGTTTAATTACTTCCGTTAAGCTCTCTAACATTTCTTCAATGCTTTTGTCTAATAAATCATATTTATCATGGTAATGGCTATAAAATGTAGCGCGATTTACAGGAGCACGTTCCGCGATATGTTGCACAGTTACATTTTCGAAGCCCTTTTCGCCTACTAAAGCGACAAAAGCATCCTGTATGAGTTGTCTCGTTCGTTTTACACGTGGATCATTTGTATTTTTAATAGACATTTTTACTTCACCCCGTTTATTTTTTTTAACTTAAACAACACATATATAGTGTAATGTTGCTTAAACAACATATAGGTTTAAATTGTTGGTTGTAGATTCGGCATAATTATTTATAATTATAAACGATAGTCCTTCAGAAATCAGCACCGCTCGCAGACAGACGAAATAAGGTTTGTACTGCAAAGGGTGTGATTTTTTTGTTTAAAAGTTAATATAATTAACAATTAAACAATATAAACAATAAGGATGTAAATAGTTTAGAAAAAAATTATATGCGATATAAGGAGAGGAATGCAATGAATCAGTTTCGAAGAATGGTAATTATCAACATTATCACATTAATTGTATTAGTTGGCGGCGGTATTGGCGGTTATTACTATTACAATCAAACGGAAAACTATTTAAAAACAGACAATGCAAAAATTGACGGAAAGGTAATTCCAATTGCGTCACCAGTAGCGGGTAAATTAACCGACTGGAAAGCTGAAGTAGGCAAAAATTACAATGAGAACGATAAATTAGGTGCTGTTACTGTAGCGGCAGCAAATGGAGAACAAACAGTAGACGTAATAATTCCGCAAAATGCTACGGTTGTACAATCAAACACAACAACAAATGCATTCGTTGGAGCGGGAAGCCCAATTGCTTACGCATTTGATATGAATAATTTATGGGTAACAGCCAACATTGAAGAGACAACTATTGATGATGTTCAAAAAGGTCAAACAGTAGATGTATATGTGGATGCATACCCAGATACAACGTTAACAGGAAAAGTAGAACAAGTTGGATTAACAACAGCGAATACATTCTCGATGTTACCATCAAGTAACGCAACAGCGAACTATACGAAAGTAAAGCAAGTTGTACCAGTTAAAATTTCTTTAGACCATAGTAAATCAGTAAATATTGTTCCTGGAATGAATGTGTCAGTTCGTATTCATAAGTAAGGGGGAGATGAGATGTCCTCAATTGCAATTGTAGGATATGCACTATTTTGTATAATCGTCTTCTTCCTTGTAAATCGTCTTTTACGAAAGAAAAAAACGAATATGGGAGAAGAACAAGTCCCAGCCGTAAGTAAAATAGAGGTAACTAAAGCAGAAACAGAACTTGAACAAAAACAAGAAACAGAAGCTTCTAACGTAGTGGAATTAGAAACAGGGAAGCAAGAGCAAGTGAAACAGGAAAAAGAAATGCTGAAGAGACAATTGCCGGTAGAGAATGTGAATGTAAAGGCAGTTGTAACTGTATTAATTCTTGGTATGTTCATTTCTATTTTAAATCAAACGATCATTAATGTTGCATTACCTCCATTAATGAATGAATTTAACGTATCAACTTCAACGGCCCAATGGTTAATTACAGGCTTCATGCTTGTAAACGGAATTTTAGTACCGATTAGTGCCTTTTTAGTTTCACGATTTACGTATCGTAAATTATTCGTAGCGGCAATGTTATTCTTCACAGTAGGATCTATCATTTGTGCTACATCAGGTAACTTTACAATGATGATGACGGGCCGTATTATTCAAGCGGTCGGTGCAGGTATTTTAATGCCGGTTGGTATGAATATCTTCATGACATTATTCCCGCCTCATAAGCGCGGAGCAGCGATGGGATTACTAGGGGTAGCAATGATTTTAGCGCCAGCTATCGGACCAACTATAACAGGTTGGGTGATTGAAAATTATAGCTGGAACTTAATGTTCTACGGTATGTTTGTGATCGGTTTAATTATTACGTTCTTATCTTTAAAATTCTTCACACTGGCACAGCCGGTGTCTAAAACAAAGTTAGATGTATTTGGTGTTATTAGTTCAAGTATTGGACTAGGAAGCTTACTGTACGGATTTAGTGAGGCTGGAAATAATGGCTGGACTAGTGCAGAAGTTATTATAACACTTATCATCGGTGTCATTGGTTTAACAGTATTTATTTGGAGAGAGTTAACAACGGACAATAAAATGCTTGATTTGCAAGTATTTAAATATCCAACGTTCACTTTCACATTAGTAATTAACGCAATCGTAACGATGGCATTATTCGGAGGTATGTTATTACTTCCAGTATACTTGCAAAACATTCGCGGTTTTACACCGATGGAATCAGGTTTATTATTACTTCCAGGATCATTAATTATGGGGATTATGGGACCAGTTGCAGGTAAACTATTTGATAAGTATGGTATTCGTCCGTTAGCAATTGTTGGATTAGCCATTACAACATTTGCGACATATAAATTTACAACGTTATCGATGGATACACCGTATAGCGTTATTATGACAGATTATATTATACGTTCAATTGGTATGTCATTCATTATGATGCCAATTATGACAGCTGGTATGAACGCGTTACCGATGAAATTAATTTCTCACGGTACAGCAACGCAAAATACGTCAAGACAAGTAGCTGGTTCAATTGGAACAGCGATATTAATCACGCTTATGACGCAACAAACTACTGCTCACGTAGCGGATTACGGCAATATGTTAACAACGTCAAACCCAATTTTAGTTGATAAAGTACACGGTATGGGTCAAAGCTTAGCGGCATTAGCCGGGTCAGCTCAAGCAGGAGATGCGATGAGCACGCAACTATTATTCGGACAAATTTCAAAGCTATCTGCAATTAACGGCATTAACGATGCCTTCTTAATTGCAACAATATTAGCAGGTATTGCTTGGGTGTTATCGTTCTTCTTACCATCAGGCAATAAACGAAATAGAAAAGCAGGGAATTAATTTCCCTGCTTTTCTATGTTTTTATGTAGTTAAATATAAAAGGTGATAAGCAGTCAAAGAGCATAATCCCGTTATAAACAAAATTATCCCCATAGAACGAATATGTGTGAATTGTCTCCCGCTTATAATAGCTAATAGTCCGGCTAAAGGGAAGAAGCTCCAATATAAAGTTCCTGAAATTGGGAGCATCCGCTCTAAATCTATTCCATAGCCTATACAAATGATAGGAACAACGATAAGCAATATACTAATCAATCCCGCTATAAAGGTAAGTAATTTTCGGTATTTAATTCCGGCAGCAATTAAAAAAATACCCACGATGAATTCGCATAGCATCAAAATAGGGCCTAAGATAATCCAAACTAACAATCCGGTAACTTCCATGTGTAATAACTCCTTAACGAATGAAATATGAATCAGGCATAGACATGAGCTGATAACAAATAGCTGCGAACAGTCCTAACGAGAAAATAATGAATCCCATATTACGTATACTTTTAATTTTTGAACGTGCCCCATTAATCCCTGCTAATAAACCAGCTAGAGAGAAAAGCATCCAATATAGAACCGCTGGAATATGAAGAACATCCTCTCCGTTTATACCTTTGTTCAAAAAAATAAAAGGCATTATAACGAATGAGCAGCAAATAATCCCCATTAAAATAGCAAGGAATTTACGATGAATAATTCCGGTTACCACTAAAAAAATACCACCAGCAATTCCGCACAACATGAGAAGTGGCATGAAAAGCATCCAAATAATACTGAACATATGTAAACTCCTTTTATGTTAATTAAGTAATATTTTACTACATGAGGTTTATTTTGGATATTATTAATGAAAATGAATAATTTGATAGGAATGTATGGATGATGTGTTATTGGCTCTTAGAAAAGCTAGGGGATAGTGTGACGGGAGCAGCGTTTGAAGTTGTTATAAAAGAGTGAAAGAGGTATCGTGATGATACCTCTTTTTTACGTTGAAAAGGCGATTATATTAGTTAAAATATGTAATAGTATAGCTGGAATAACAGATTTAGTTTGTTTGTACAATAAACAAGCAAATATTCCCGTCATAAATGCGCTAACCATAATTCCCACAGAGTACGTATGAGCAATACCGAAAATTAAACTTGAGAGAATTACAGCTGGCCAAAAGGTAAACTTCTCTTCGAAAAAACGAAGAAGAATACCTCTGCATACAAGCTCTTCAAAAATAGGTGCAAAAATCCCACCAGCTAGAAGTAAGAGAAGTGGATAGTGCTCTAGTGTTGAAAGTTGCAATGCATCAGACTGTTCTTGTACGGATGAAGGGAATAATTTATCTAACACAAGCATATCTACAAATAGGGTGAGTACATAATAAATGAGAACATAGATGTACATCTGAAAAGATTTTAAAACTCGAAAATCAAATATAGGTAATACTAGTTCTTTCAGTGGTTTATATTTCGTGATAAATACGATTAGTAAAAGTAAGGCAACTAATTCATAACTTACATTTTCTATAGAATCAAGCAAAAATTTATTTGTATCTGGGTTAATGTATCCATATAACTCAATAGGTAAAAGTGTAAGGAGTATATTTATTAATGAGAGACATGGGAAGAGAATGAATAAAACTCCAAGAAATTGTAACCATGACATGGAGTTGTTCTGTTCGTGTGGAATTTGTGTAGCGGGTTGCATATGTTCAAATCACCTCTTTATATTTATATATAAAATTATAATTGATTTGAATTTGGAATGTTACGTTTAAATATTACATACAAGATTCAAATTTGAAATATTCCGTGTATTTTTTAGGGGAAAATAATAAAAGAGGTATCACACTGTAGTGATGCCTCTTTCTCATTGGTAAATGCGTTCTGCCTTGTTATTCGATTTCGATTGCTCTATTTGCAATTCACGCTCTACCAACCGGTCTAATTGTTGAATTGCTTTCAATGCTTTGTCATAAGAAATCGTTCTATAATGATGTGCCCCGCCCGGTTCTTCATCGGCTTCATCCGCCCACTTAATAACGTTTTGTAGAGGGGTTCTTTCAAGCGTTTGTTCTAGTAGGAAAGAATCGGTGTGCAGAAGAATGGCAACGGAAATTTCTTTTGCTAGTTTCGGATGTTCTCCTAATCTAATAAGCAATTTATGAGCTCTTTCTGCTCCTTTAATTGCATGTATATCATTCTTTTTATACAAATCATAGTCCCATTCGCCCCCTGTGTACCACGTATGGTGTCCGATATCATGAAGGAAACCAGCCTTTGTCGCAGCATCGACTGAGGCGTGATGCTTTTTAGCTAGGTGAAACGCATGGTAAGCGACAGCAATCGCGTGGACCATTCCAGAACGGTTTACATATTTTTGTGTAATGTGATGTTTAAAAACTTGTTCAAGCGTAATACGATGCATAAAACATTCACTCCTTTTATCCCGCTTTAACGGGCAGTAAGATTCCTACTTCAAAATTCGGCGAATACGAGGAAGTTAGGTGGGGAATCAACTGCCCGTAAAAGCCCGATTGGTGAAGGCTAATAATTAGTGGGGATTAACACCCCTCCCCACTAATTAAAGTTTCACTTTATCTAATGGTGTCTATAAAGAAAATCGATCGGTTTAAATGTATTTTGAACATTGTACTCCATCAATCAGCGTTAGTAAAGTAGAAATGTTTAGGAGAAGAAAAAAATTTTTTTCGTAAAAAAATCACCTCGGCTTATGCTAAGGTGATTTTCAAATTACTTATTTTTTTAATCCTTGCTCCAGTGTTTCTAGCATTTCGTGTTTTTCATTTTCACCAGCATTTTTCCAAATGACTTCGAATAAAACGCCAAGACCTGGAAGCATTTTTTCTTCACCGCTTTGAATTGCATCGACAATCGTTTCTTGTAATTGGTCTTGTGAATTTCCAGTCACATTCGCTAATACAGCGCCGCGTAAATTAAAACTCATGATTTTCACCTCTTCTTCAGAATTGAAACTGACGTTAGTTTTTGTTCTTTTTTATGTAAATATGTATGAAAAATAGGCTATAATGATAAGACAAGAAGAGAGGGAAATACATATTATGAAAAACATTGATTCAGTACAAAATCCGCGTGTGAAGCAGTGGAAGAAGCTGCAGACGAAAAAAGAGCGCGATAAAAAAGGTTTATTTTTTGTAGAAGGATTCCATTTAGTAGAGGAAGCTTTAAAGGCGGGAGTTGTAACGGAACTTATCGTTTCAGATCAGACAGATCTTCCGAAAGATTGGACAGTTAATGATGTTGAAATGTATATCGTGCCTGAAGCAATTGTAAAAGTACTTCGCGAAACAGAAACAACGCAAGGAGTATTTGCTGTTTGTGAGAAACATGAGAAAGAAGTAGCTCTTATTGATGGGAAATTTCTTTTATTAGACGGCCTTCAAGACCCAGGTAATTTAGGAACAATTATTCGTACAGCTGATGCAGCTGGTATTCATGCCGTTGTGCTTGGAGAAGGGTGCGTTGATGTTTATAATAGTAAAGTACTACGATCTACACAAGGTTCTATTTTCCACTTACCGGTTGTAAAAGGGAACTTAGAAGAATGGGTAGACAAGTTAAAAGAAAATAACGTTCCTGTATATGGAACAGCTCTTGAAAATGGAGTTCCGCACGTTGAAGTAACACCGGCCGGAAGTTTTGCATTAATTGTAGGAAATGAAGGAAGCGGCGTACGCCAAGAAATTCTTGCAAAAACTGATCAAAACTTGTATATTCCGATTTATGGCGGGGCAGAATCATTAAATGTTGCGGTTGCAGCAGGGATTTTAACATATTATTTACAAAGCCCAGTTGCGAACAAATAAAAAACTTCTTATAATAAGTTGAAGTATACGTTCGTAATGAACATACAATAAAAGTTAAATAACGAAAAACGTTGATAGAGAAGAGTAGCTTACAAAATCGCCATATAGGGAGAGAGTGCCGTAGACTGAAAGCATTCTTATGGTAGACGGAAGTGAATTCACCTCTGGAGTTGACGCCAGGACCATTTATATGTAAAGGCGTTCCGGTCAGAATTGATCGTTATAACTAATGAGTGGGCAGACTTGTTCTGTCAATTTAGGGTGGTACCGCGAATTTACCTCGTCCCTTTTTGGGAGCGAGGTTTTTTTATTTTTAAAATTAGGAGGGTTCCAAATGGAAGCACGTTTAAAAGAGCTAAAGCAAAAAGCGTTAGAGCTTATTGAAGAAGCGAAAGAGCTAAAAGGCTTAAACGATGTACGCGTAGCGTATTTAGGGAAGAAAGGCCCAATTACAGAAGTATTACGCGGCATGGGAAAATTATCAGCAGAAGAGCGTCCACGTATGGGAGCATTAGTAAATGAAGTACGTGAAGCGATTCAAACGCGTCTAGACGACAAAATTGGTAACTTAGAAAAAGCAGTAATTGAAGCGAAATTGGCTACTGAAACAATTGATGTTACCTTGCCAGGTCGTCCTGTTGAAACAGGTTGTCACCATCCGTTAACAGCTGTTGTTGAACAAATTGAAGATGTATTTATCGGTATGGGTTATGAAGTAGCTGAAGGAACAGAAGTAGAAAAAGACTACTACAACTTCGAAGCATTAAACTTACCGAAAGATCACCCAGCGCGTGATATGCAAGATACATTCTACATTACAGAAGAAACGTTACTACGTACACATACATCTTCTGTGCAAGCACGTACGATGGAAAATAATAAAGAAAAAGGCCCGATCAAAATTATTTGTCCTGGTAAAGTGTATCGCCGCGATGACGATGATGCGACGCATTCACACCAGTTCATGCAAATTGAAGGTCTTGTAATTGATAAAAACATTCGCATGAGTGACTTAAAAGGTACACTGCAAGTATTCGTGAAAAAGATGTTCGGTGAAGATCGTGAAATCCGTCTTCGTCCAAGTTTCTTCCCATTCACAGAGCCATCTGTAGAGATGGATATTTCTTGTATGATGTGTCACGGTAAAGGTTGCGGCACATGTAAAGGAACTGGCTGGATTGAAATTTTAGGCGCGGGTATGGTTCACCCGAACGTACTTGAAATGGCTGGTTATGATTCAAAAGAATATCAAGGTTTCGCATTCGGTATGGGCGCAGAGCGTATCGCAATGTTGAAATACGGCGTAGATGACATTCGTCATTTCTATACAAATGATGTACGTTTCCTACAACAATTCAAACGAGCGTAAGGGAAGGAGAGGATAAATATGTTCGTATCATATCGTTGGTTACAAGAGTATGTAGATATTAAAGATGTAACAGCACAAGAACTAGCAGACAAAATCACGAAAAGTGGTATTGAAGTAGAAGGTGTTGAAGTATTAAATAAAGGTGTAAAAGGTGTTGTAGTTGGTCACGTATTAGAATGTGAAAAACACCCAGAAGCTGATAAATTAAGCAAATGCTTAATCGATATCGGTGAAGAAGAGCCAGTACAAATTATTTGTGGAGCTGCTAATATTGCAAAAGGTTTAAAAGTACCGGTTGCAAAAGTTGGCGCTGTACTTCCTGGTAACTTCAAAATTAAAAAAGCAAAACTACGTGGTGAAGCTTCTCACGGTATGGTTTGTGCGCTTCAAGAGCTTGGTATTGATGGAAAGTTAGTTTCAAAAGAATATGCAGATGGTATCTTCATCTTCCCGAGTGACGCTGAAGTTGGTGCAGATGCACTTGAAATTTTAAACTTACACGATGAAGTACTTGAGCTTGGTTTAACACCAAACCGTGCAGATTGCTTAAACATGTTAGGTGTTGCATATGAAGTAGCTGCTATTTACGGCCGTGAAGTGAAACTTCCAGCTATCGACTTACAAGAAACAGCAGAAAAAACTTCTGATTACATTTCTGTAAGTGTAGAAGCGAAAGAAGAAAACCCATTATATATTGCAAAAATGGTTAAAAACGTAAAGATTGGTCCATCACCAATCTGGATGCAAACTCGTCTTATGGCAGCTGGCATTCGTCCAATTAGCAACGTAGTTGATATTACAAACTACATTTTAATGGAATACGGTCAACCGTTACATGCATTTGATTACGATAAATTAGGTTCAAAAGAAATCGTTGTTCGTCTTGCAAAAGAAGGCGAAAAAATTGAAACGTTAGATGATCAAGAACGTACATTACAAAGCCACCACCTTGTAATTACAAACGGCACAAAAGCTTTAGCTGTTGCTGGTGTAATGGGCGGAGCTGATTCTGAAGTTACAAATGACACAGTAAACGTTCTAATCGAGTCTGCATACTTTGCAGGACAAACTGTGCGCCGTACATCAAAAGACTTAGGTCTTCGTAGTGAATCAAGTGCACGTTTCGAAAAAGGGATTGACCCAACACGCACATTTGAAGCGATTCAACATGCAGCTGCTTTAATGGCAAAATACGCTGGCGGTGAAGCACTTGAAGGTGTAGTAGAAGCTGATAACTTACAAGTAGAAGAGCGTACAGTATCTGTTACAGCTGAGAAAGTCAACCGTGTATTAGGAACAGATATTTCTGCAAGTGAAATGGGTACAATGTTCACAAACTTAAAATTCCCATTCACAGAAGTAGAAGGAACATTCCTTGTAAATGTACCAGCACGTCGTCCTGACATTACAATTTCAGAAGACTTAGTAGAAGAAGTAGGTCGTCTGTACGGTTATGATCACATTCCAGTTACATTACCTTCTGGAACGATGACACGTGGTAAATTAACATCAGCACAGACGAAACGTCGTAAAGTACGCCGCTTCCTAGAAGGCGCTGGTTTATATGAAGCAATCACGTACTCATTAACAAGCGCTGACAAAGCGAAACAATATATGGTTGAGCCAAACGAAAAAGCTCCTGTAAATCTTGCACTTCCAATGAGCGAAGAGCGTAGCCAACTTCGTTTAAGCTTAGTGCCACAATTGTTAGAAGCAGTTTCATACAATGTTGCACGTAAAAACGATAGCGTTGCTTTATACGAAGTAGGTTCTGTCTTCTTACCAACAGAAGCAGGAGAACTTCCGAAAGAAGAACAACATCTTGCAGGTGTTATGACAGGTCTGGCTCTTCACCATGCATGGCAAGGTGAGAAGAAAGTTGTAGACTTCTTCGTTGTGAAAGGTGTGCTAGAAGGATTATTCGACGTACTAGGCGTTGCAAACCAAATCACATATGCACCAGCAAAACGTGAAGGTATGCACCCAGGTCGTACAGCTGACATCGTATTAGATGGCGAAGTAATCGGATTCATCGGTCAATTGCACCCAGAAACAGAAAAACAATTAGATGTGAAAAATACATTCGTATTCGAACTATCTCTTGTAAAAGTATTCGGTGCAGACGCAGAGGAAACTTACTACTCAGCAATTCCACGTTTCCCATCTATGACACGTGATATGGCTGTTGTCGTAACAACAGAAACAAAAGCTGGTGAAATGAAGCAAGTCATTGCTGAAGCTGGCGGAGAACTTCTGAAAGACGTAACACTATTCGACTTATATGAAGGTGAGAAAATGGAAGAAGGCAAGAAATCACTTGCATTCTCTATGAACTACTTCGATGCAGAACGTACATTAACAGATGAAGAAGTAACAGAAGCACATAACCGTGTATTAACAGCGGTAGAAGAGAAATTTGGTGCGGAGTTACGTAAGTAATAAAAGATTGCCGGATTAATTCCGGCAATTTTTTTTATGATGCGAATGTCGAAAGTTGTCGGTAAGTCGATATATTATAAAAATCGCTGATATATTTGAAGTTACGGTCGATATATTATAAAAATCGCCGATATATTTGAAGTTGCGATCGATACATTGCAAAAATCGCCGATATATTTGAAGTTGCGATCGATATATTGCAAAAATCGCTGATATATTTTCTGGCATCTTGCATCTTTCTCTCGAATGTAGTACATTAATTTTAGTTTAACAAAATGAAAGACGATGATAAGGAAAAGTAGTATATACTATAATCCATAGCGAGTCAGGGACGGTGAGAGCCTGATGAGGCGGTATATATGAAGAACACCTTGGAGTTGCTAACCGAAATTGGATCTTGTATTCAAGAGTAGACTTAGACGGGAATCCGGCCTGTTACAAACCGGGAAGTATGTATTACATACGAGTTAAAGTTGGTCTTTATGACAAATTGGGTGGTACCGCGAAGTTTAACCTTTCGTCCCTTTATGGATGAAAGGTTTTTTTGTATTTAAATATATCAGCAAAGGAGAATTTCACTATGGAAAACACATTAGTAAAAAGTCTGTATAGAGATACAGAAAAGTATGCAGATCAAACAGTACAAGTATCAGGGTGGATTCGTAACTTACGTGATTCAAAAGCATTTGGTTTCATCGAATTAAACGATGGTAGCTTCTTCAAAAGCGTTCAAATCGTTTTCGATACAGAATTAGAGAACTTCAAAGAGATTGCAAAACTTCCACTTAGCTCTTCAGTTAAAGTAGAAGGTAAAGTAATTGCAACGCCTGGAGCGAAGCAACCATTTGAAATTAAAGCAGAAAAAATTGATATCGAGGGCTTATCAGATTCTGATTACCCACTTCAAAAGAAGCGTCATACGTTTGAATACTTACGTACAATCGCTCACTTACGTCCAAGAACAAATGCATTCTCTGCAACGTTCCGTGTACGTTCTATCGCAGCATTTGCGATTCACCAATTCTTCCAAGAGCGTGGATTCGTACATGTTCACACACCAATCATCACTGGTAGTGATACAGAAGGTGCTGGCGAAATGTTCCGCGTAACAACGCAAGATTTAAACAACGTACCAAAAGGTGAAGACGGACAAGTTGATGAATCAAAAGACTTCTTCGGTAAAGAAACAAACTTAACAGTAAGTGGACAGCTGAACGCTGAAGCTTATGCATTAGCATTCCGTGATGTATACACATTCGGACCTACATTCCGTGCGGAGAACTCAAACACAACTCGCCATGCAGCTGAGTTCTGGATGGTTGAGCCTGAGATTGCATTTGCTGAATTAGGCGATGTAATGGATCTTACAGAAGATATGCTGAAATATGCAATGAAATATGTATTAGAACATGCACCAGAAGAAATGGACTTCTTCAACAGCTTCGTTGATAAAACAGT
The DNA here is from genome assembly GCF_001884065.1 of Bacillus proteolyticus. Lineage (GTDB taxonomy): Bacteria > Bacillota > Bacilli > Bacillales > Bacillaceae_G > Bacillus_A > Bacillus_A proteolyticus. Next base: position 30,982 of record NZ_MACH01000167.1, on the reverse strand, counting down.
TCTAGAGCGCATGAACAACGTAATTAACTCTGACTTCGGTCGTATCACTTATACAGAAGCAATTAAAGTACTTCAAGAATCAGGTGCTGACTTTAAATACCCAGTAGAATGGGGTATTGACTTACAAACAGAGCACGAAAGATACTTATCAGAAGAAATCTTCAAACGCCCTGTATTCGTAACAGACTATCCGAAAGACATTAAAGCATTCTACATGCGTATGAACGAAGATGGTAAAACAGTAGCTGCTACTGACCTTCTAGTTCCTGGCATCGGCGAATTAATCGGCGGTAGCCAACGTGAAGAAAGAATGGACGTTTTAGTAGACAGAATTAAAGAATTAGGTATGAACGAAGAGGACTACTGGTGGTACTTAGAACTTAGAAAATACGGCGGTACAAAACACGCTGGATTCGGTCTAGGTTTCGAGCGCTTCCTAATGTACATCACTGGTATGGCTAACATCCGTGACGTAATTCCATTCCCAAGAACTCCAGGTTCTTCTGAATTCTAAAATATACAAAAGCGAGAGGATTTCCTCTCGCTTTTTATTTTGAATAGTTTATTACCTCGTAGCAAAAAGTAACGCGAAGGGGTGAATATAAATGAGTAAAAAAGTGAAAAAAGATCATTCAAGATCGAGCCTAGGTTCTCCAGAAGTAGAAGGACAAGGAACGACGACACATGAAACAGGTTCTCATAAAGTATCTTCATCAAATAAGAAGCAGAAACGAAGCTAACATAAAAAGGGAGAGTCTTGGCGGCTCTCCTTTTTTATGTATTACATCTTATTATCATGAATCTCTTTTGTAATTTTATCCCGCATTAGCGGGCAGTAAGACCCCCACCTCAAAATTCAGCGAAAGCGAAGAAGTTAGGTGGGGGATCAACTGCTCGTAAAAGCCCGATTGGTGTGGGCTAATAATCAGTGGGGGATGAACAAAACCCCCACTGATTAAAGTTTCACTTTATCTACATCTTTGTCTAATCGATCTAAATAGAAAAACCACATTAAGCTCATGAGCACGTAATAGATGGCCATCACACAAAGACTATCAGATATATTTTCGAATGTGGATTTAGTAGTGAAAAAAGCTCCCCAAATGATAGAAATAGTGAGGAAAGAAAGCGGGCCCACGAGGTGTACTAGAACATATAATAACTTTTACAGCGTTCATATGAATTCCCTCCTTATGCAAACAATCCTTTTCTTCTAATCATAAATTCGAGTTCCTCACAGAAGTGTTGTAGTTTTGCTGGATTATGTATTAACAAGCGGGCATCGTGTTTCCCGATAAATCTTCGAATCCGAAAGTTTAATAAGAAAGATCGGCCATAGCGCTCTATTAAATCGTTGAAGGCTGGTTGTTCACTTAGTAGCTGAATGTTTTCTCTAATTTCGAACTGTCTTTCGTGTGGATCGCCTAGTAAAATATTTAGAATCATTTGTAGAAGTAGCAATGGGACCCTCTCCTTAGTTTGAATAATCTGTATATTTATATTGTAACAAAAATATAAGGGTGATAGTAGGGTGAAACAAAAAACAGGAGTTTGTAGGCTCCTGTTTTTGTCGATACTATTTTAATAAGCGAAACGCCTTCTCCGTATTAGCAAAATGCAGTTTCACAAACTCAGGTAATCTTTCTTTACCAAGCCTTTGGATTAATTTAGCGGCTGCAATATCAACTTGTTTACCAGCACCTTTTGGAAGCGGCATACCAGCTTTTTTACTTAGTTCGTCAAATTGTTTTACGAATGAGTAACGAGCTAAAATAGAAGCAGCGGCTACTGCTAAATGGACGCTTTCGCCTTTCGTCGCGAAGTAAACATTTTCACGCTGAACCTGCTTTTGTTTTGCTAAATATTTGTAGTATGTATCAGGTTGTGTGAATTGATCGATTAAGACGCCTTCAGGTTTTGTAGGGGCAATTTTAGCTAATAAGTTTGTAATAGCTTTATTGTGTAGTAAAGCTTTTAGCTTACCTTGGTTGTTTCCTTTATCAAATAGCTCGTTATATTTTTCATTATGAAGGACAAGAGAGCTGTAAGGAACAACGTGTAGAAGTTGTTTCGCAATAGCGGTAATTTGATCATCATTTAAGTTTTTAGAGTCTTTTACACCAAGCTCTTTTAAAAGTGGAATTTGCTTTGCGTCAACATATACAGCAACTACTGTCATCGGTCCGAAGAAATCACCAGTACCAACTTCATCTGACCCTACGATAGACATTGTACCGATGGAAGCAGGTGGTGCATAACGGTGTGAATCGACCGATTTTTTTACAGCTGTTTTCGGTGTTTGAGAGACAGTTTGCCAACGAGAAGCTTCTGCTTCAGCACGTCCACCTTGGAACATTACTTTTCCAGATTTATACGCTGTAATCGTGCAAGATGGCACCTTTGCCATAAAGATACCGCCTTGTGGAATTTTCGGGCTTAGTGCTTGTTTATATTGTTGTTTCATGTCTTCAATTACTGTAGAACTGGTTTGTATTACGATAGAATTTGACAATATGTTCGCTCCTTTTTTTATATTGTTATTTTTATCATATCGGATTGTTCTTTCTGTTTCCATATTATGATGGTTCATGGTATTATAAACTTTAGGATTCTGTACGTGATTGGAGGCCGGTGAGTTGTCACAACAAAAGGGAAAAAAAAGTCGAATTAATGTAGAAATATATGGCCAACAGTATTCAGTTGTTGGCGATGAAAGTACAAGTCATATCCGCATGGTAGCAGCGATTGTGGATGATAAAATGCGCGAACTCAATGCCAAGAATCCTTCGCTTGATACGAGTAGACTAGCGGTATTGACGGCGGTAAACGTCATACACGATTACATAAAATTAAAAGAAGAACATGAGAAATTGAAAGAAAGTATGACACAAAAAGGAATGGAATAACATGATTGATATTATTATCATTTTACTGCTTGTTATGGGATTTTTCCTTGGCTTACGCAGAGGGTTTATTCTGCAACTTGTAAAGTTAACAAGCTTTATTATCGCATACCTTGTTGCATACTGGTACTGTAAAGATTTAGCGCCAGCACTAGCGAAATTTATTCCGTATCCATTTGATAAAAATGTATCTGTTCCAGAATGGATTGATGCAAATAATATTGAAACAGTATTTTATCAAGCAATTGCGTTTATCTTATTATTTATTATTACAAAAATCGCACTTTCATTACTTGGTAATTTGTTAAATATGTTTGCAGAAATACCGGTTTTAAAGCAAGTGAATGCGTTTGCGGGGGCAATCCTCGGATTTTTAGAAGTGTATATTATTTTATTTGTCTTAATTATCGTTGGAAACATTCTTCCGATTGAGCAAATACAAACACCATTACAAAAATCATCAATTAGCAAAATAATTGTAGACGATACACCGATTCTTTCTGAAAAGGTGAAGGAACTATGGCAGACAGGTAGCAAAGTATAACTTCTCTTTTTTCGGAAAGAGAAGTTTTTTTCTATGAAAGAAAGGCGGGACAATGATGAAAGTAAATAAAAAACAAGTTATTAAATTACTAGAGACAATCGGGCTTTTTATGGAATTAAAGGGGACGAATCCATTTAAAATATCTGCATTCCGTAAAGCAGCAGCAGCACTAGAAAGTGATGATCGTAGTCTTTCTGAAATTGAAGATTTCACAAAGATTCCCGGCATCGGAAAAGGAACGGCAGCAGTTATTCAAGAATATATAGAATCGGGAACATCTGAAGTATTACAGGAACTTGAAAAAGAAGTACCAAGCAGTTTATTACCGTTATTAAAACTTCCGGGCCTTGGTGGTAAGAAGGTAGCTAAGTTATACAAAGAACTTGGTGTTGTTGATATGGAATCGCTAAAAGCTGTTTGCGAGGAAAATAAAGTACAAGCTTTAGCAGGTTTCGGTAAGAAAACAGAAGAGAAAATATTAGAAGCAATTGATCAAGTGGGATCTCGTCCAGAGCGTTTACCAATTGCAATGGTATTGCCTATTGCCGGGGAAATAGAGGAGAAATTGTCGAATATTGCTGAAGTGATTCGTTTCTCTCGCGCTGGTAGCTTACGCCGTGTTCGTGAGACAGTGAAAGATTTAGATTTCATTATTGCAACGACGGAGCCAGCAGTAGTACGTGAACATTTATTACAGTTTGATAATATGATTGAAGTGATTGCAAGTGGAGATACGAAAGTCTCTGTTCGTCTTCAATATGAATACGATATTTCAATTGATTTCCGCTTAGTAAAACCAGAAGAGTTTATTACAACTCTTCACCATTTCACAGGATCAAAAGACCATAACGTAAAAATGCGCCAAATCGCCAAAGATAAAGGCGAGAAAATTAGTGAGTACGGTGTAGAGAATCTGGAAACAGGTGAAGTAAAAACATTTGAAACAGAAGAGGAGTTCTTTGCTCATTTCGGCCTTCCGTTTATTCCGCCAGAAGTACGTGAAGATGGAAAGGAAATTGAATTAATTAAAGAGTATCCGCACTTAATTCAGTTCTCTGACATACAAGGTGATTTACATATGCATACAACATGGAGTGACGGTGCCTTTTCAATTGAAGAAATGGTACAAGCATGCCGTGCTCGTGGATATAAGTTTATGGCGATTACGGACCACTCGCAATACTTGAAAGTAGCGAATGGTTTAACGAAAGAGCGTCTTCGCGAGCAAGCGAAAGAAATTGAGCGTATGAATGAAAAGTATCCAGACATTACAATTTTACGCGGAATTGAAATGGACATTTTACCAGATGCCTCGCTTGATTTTGATGATGAAGTATTAGCAGAATTAGATTATGTCATTGGAGCGATTCACTCTAGCTTCTCACAAGACCGTGAAACGATTATGAAACGTCTTCGCACTGCGCTTGAGAATAAGCATGTCACAATGATTGCCCATCCGACAGGTCGTCTTCCTGGGCGCCGCGAGGGTTACGATGTAGATACAGATTTATTAATCCAGCTCGCAAAAGAAACAAATACAGTTTTAGAATTAAATGCAAACCCAAACCGTCTAGATTTAAGCGCGAAATTATTAAAACAAGCACAAGATGCTGGTGTAAAAGTAGCGATTAATACGGATGCTCATACACTTGAAATGTTAGAAGATATGGAAACAGGTGTAGCAGCAGCACGTAAAGGTTGGATTCAAAAAGATAACGTAATTAACACATGGGATATTGAACGTTTATTAGACTATATTAAACGTAATAAGTAACACAAGGGGGACCTGCAACATGTTAGAAAGAACGTTGCGTGTATTAGAATACAATAAAGTAAAAGAACAATTACTTGAACATACAGCCTCTTCACTTGGCCGTGACAAGGTGAAGAATTTAGTACCAAGCACAGATTTTGAAGAAATTGTAGAACTGCAAGATACGACGGATGAAGCTGCGAAAGTCATTCGTTTAAAAGGTAGTGCACCATTAGGTGGTATTACGGATATTCGCTCAAATGTGAAGCGTGCAAAGATTGGAAGTATGTTAAGCCCAAATGAACTACTTGATATTGCCAATACGATGTATGGTAGTCGCAATATGAAACGTTTCATTGAAGATATGGTTGATAATGGTGTCGAGTTGCCAATTTTAGAAACTCATGTCGCTCAAATTGTATCTTTATATGATTTAGAAAAGAAAATTACAAATTGCATTGGTGACGGTGGAGAAGTAGTCGATAGTGCGAGTGATAAACTACGTGGTATTCGTACTCAAATTCGTACTGCGGAAAGCCGTATTCGTGAAAAGTTAGAAAATATGACGCGTTCTTCAAACGCGCAAAAGATGCTATCTGACGCGATTGTAACGATTCGTAACGAACGTTACGTAATCCCAGTAAAACAAGAATACCGCAGCGTATATGGCGGTATTGTTCACGATCAATCAGCTTCTGGGCAAACGTTATTTATTGAACCACAAGTCATTGTAGAGTTAAATAATGCGCTTCAAGAAGCACGAGTGAAAGAAAAACAAGAAATTGAACGCATCTTATTGATGTTAACAGAAGAAGTGGCAGTAGAAGCGGATATCGTTTTATCTAACGTAGAAGTAGTTGCTAATCTTGACTTTATATTTGCGAAAGCTTTTTATGCGAAGCGAATTAAAGCAACGAAGCCAATCGTAAATAACGAGCGTTACATGGATTTAAGACAAGCACGTCATCCGCTTATTGATCCGGAAATTATCGTGCCAAATAATATTATGCTCGGTAAAGACTTCACAACAATTGTTATTACAGGGCCGAATACAGGTGGTAAAACAGTTACGCTGAAAACCGTTGGTATTTGTGTATTAATGGCGCAATCTGGTCTTCACATTCCAGTGATGGACGAGTCAGAGATTTGTGTATTTAAAAATATCTTTGCTGATATCGGTGATGAGCAATCGATTGAACAAAGTTTAAGTACATTCTCCTCACATATGGTGAACATTGTAGATATTTTAGAAAAAGCTGATTTTGAAAGCTTAGTTTTATTCGATGAATTAGGTGCTGGAACAGATCCACAAGAAGGGGCTGCACTAGCAATTTCAATTTTGGATGAAGTATGTAACCGCGGTGCTCGCGTTGTTGCAACAACGCATTATCCAGAGTTAAAAGCATATGGATATAACCGTGAGCAAGTTATTAATGCGAGTGTTGAGTTTGATGTGAACACATTAAGCCCAACGTACAAATTATTAATCGGTGTACCAGGACGTAGTAATGCCTTTGAAATTTCGAAACGTCTTGGATTATCTGATCGAGTTATCGATCAAGCACGTAACCATATTAGTACAGATACAAATAAAATTGAAAATATGATTGCGAAGTTAGAAGAAAGTCAAAAGAACGCAGAGCGTGACTGGAACGAAGCAGAAGCACTTCGCAAGCAATCTGAAAAACTTCATCGCGAATTACAGCGTCAAATTATTGAATTTAACGATGAGCGCGATGAAAAATTATTAAAAGCGCAAAAAGAAGGGGAAGAAAAAGTCGAAGCTGCAAAGAAAGAAGCAGAAGGCATTATTCAAGAACTTCGTCAATTGCGTAAAGCACAGCTTGTAAACGTGAAAGACCATGAGCTTATTGAAGCGAAGAGCCGTCTAGAAGGAGCAGCGCCAGAGCTTGTGAAGAAACAAAAAGTAAACGTGAAAAACACTGCGCCGAAACAACAATTACGAGCAGGCGATGAAGTAAAAGTGTTAACGTTCGGTCAAAAAGGTCAACTACTTGAAAAAGTAAGTGATACAGAGTGGAGCGTACAAATTGGTATTCTGAAGATGAAAGTGAAAGAATCCAATATGGAATACATTAATACACCGAAACAAACAGAGAAAAAAGCAGTCGCAAGTGTGAAGGGTAGAGATTATCACGTTTCGTTAGAGCTCGATCTTCGCGGTGAACGTTATGAAGATGCAATGATGCGCGTTGAAAAATATTTAGATGATGCACAGCTTGCAAGCTATCCACGCGTATCAATTATTCACGGTAAAGGAACTGGAGCGCTTCGCCAAGGTGTACAAGATTACTTGAAGAAACATCGCGGCGTGAAAAACTACCGCTACGGTGACATGGGCGAGGGAGGCCTAGGCGTAACAGTTGTCGAATTAAAATAGCAAACAACCAAACAAAAGGGGAAACCATTATATGTTTATGGACAAACTTGCAAAAGTATTGTTAGCTTGTTGCGGAATATTTTTGGTGATTGGGGTTATTTATTTAGTTGTTTTTGCGAAGTGAAAGAGCGTCAATCGTGGCAGAGTGATATTGCCATAGATTGACGCTTTTAATATATACGAAAAGGAATAAGCTATGAAAATCAACCAATACATAAGCGAAGCAAAATCCTGCTCAAGACGAGAAACAGACCGCCTTATTAAAGCGGGACGCGTGGCTATTAACGGTGAAATATGTACGCACGGTGCACTCGTGAGCGATGGTGATGTAGTAACGATTGATGGACAGGTTATTGCAAAAGAAGAGAAAGAAAAGGTGTATATTGCCTTCCATAAACCAGTCGGAATTACTTGTACAGCCGCCGATCATATTGAAGATAATATTATTGATTATATCAATTATCCAGAGCGAATCTTTCCTGTTGGGCGATTAGATAAGGCATCGGAAGGACTTATTTTATTAACGAATGATGGCTCTATTGCTAACCAGATTTTGCATGGTGATCATGAGCATGAGAAGGAATATGTTGTTACGGTCGATAAGCCTTTTACTGATTGGTTTATTGATGAGATGTCCAGCGGTGTAAAGATTAAAGATGGTATGACGAAGCCATGTAAAGTGATGAGAGTCGATCAATCTACATTTCGCATCGTCTTAACGCAAGGAATGAATAGACAAATTCGTAGAATGAGCCGTGCTTTCGGGTATACAGTAACAAAGCTAAAGCGAGTTCGCATTATGAATATAGAGCTAAATGAGCTTGGAGTAGGAAAATGGCGAGACATTACAGCTGGGGAATTAGAAATATTAATAGGGCAGTTATAGGGAGAAAAGTTTTCTCCCTATATTTTTTTGTCAGAAAAAATAAAACTATTGATTTTTTTGAAAATAGCCCATATAATAAAAAACAACAAGTTTCGACAAGATATTTAATAAAAGTAATGATGAGGACATGAGTTGTTTTTTACGATTTTCAGAGAGGGAAGCCTTAGGCTGTGAGCTTCCTAATACGGAAAGATATACTTACCACCTCTAAACTTCAAGAGTGAACTGCATGATGCATTGTAATTCTTGGCGGATAAAACCGTTATCAATTTACACGAGCTATAAAATGAGCTTATTTCGTTATAAATTCATTTTATTAGAATAAGGGTGGAACCACGATTTCAGCACTCGTCCCTTTGTTAGGGACGGGTGCTTTTTGCGTTCTTTTATAGGGAAGTATGTTTGAAAGAGGATATGTGACGGATTTAAATTCAGAATATTTTGTTAATTAAATGATTAATTAGGAGGTTAGTAGAAATGAAATCATCTTTAAAGTTTTCTGAGATGTTTGCAATAAGTTTAATGTTATTTGCACTATTTTTTGGCGCAGGCAATATGATTTTTCCACCAGCGTTAGGGCAAGGTGCTGGAACTGATGTATGGATCGCTTTGTTTGGTTTTATCGTAACAGGTGTTGGATTACCTTTATTAGGGGTAATTGTTATAGCTCTAAAGGGAGATATTAATGAGCTAGCGGGACGTGTACACCCTGTATTCGCACTAGTTTTTATCACTGCAATATATTTATGTTTAGGCGTATTTGTAAGTGTTCCGCGTACAGGAACAGTTGCCTATGAGATGAGTGTTGCACCGTTTTTACCAAGTGAGATAGCTGGTCAATCATATCCACTTGTTATCTTTACATTTATTTTCTTTGCAGTAACTTTCTATTTAGCTTTAAACCCATCGAAATTAGTGGGGCGCATTGGTAAAGTGTTAACTCCAATTTTATTAGCTGTTATTGCAATTATTGTAGCGAAAGCACTTATTCCACCAATTGGAGAGTTTGGTGCACCGACAGAAGCATATAGTGCTCCACTCTTTAAAGGTTTTATTGATGGATATTTAACTTTAGATGGACTTGCAGCACTTGTTTTCGGAAATGTTGTGATTAATGCTTTAAAAGCAAAAGGCATTACAAATAAGAACAGTATTGCGAAAGTAACAATCTTTGCAGGATTTATTGCAGCACTTGGTTTACTACTTGTGTATTTAGCGCTTGCGTATCTTGGAGCTTCTAGTGTTTCACTTGGAATGGGAGCAAACGGAGGAATTATTTTAACAAACGTTGTGAATCATTTATTTGGAAGTTACGGAACTTTATTATTAGGTATCGCGATTACAGCAGCATGTTTAACAACTTCTGTAGGTATTGTTGCAGCTTGTGGGGAATATTTCTCTTCGTTATTACCGAAGCTTTCTTATCAAAAAGTCATTTTTATTTTCTGTGTATTAGCATTTATGGTAGCAAATCTTGGTTTAACTCAGTTAAACGCATTAGCATTACCAATTTTAATTGCAATTTATCCAATTGGTATCGTACTTATCGTATTATCACTTGTTGAAAATTACGTTCGTCTTCCATTAGCAATGTATGTAGGCGGTATTGTAGGAGCGTTCGCAATCAGTTTCTTTGATGGATTGCACAATGCGAACCTTCAAATTGCAGCATTAGCACCTATTTTAGATAAGATACCATTATACAGTGTAGGAATTGGCTGGTTAATTCCCGCTATAGTTGGTGTAGCGATTGGCTATGTAATTTCTATGTTCAAGAAACAAGAAGTTGCTGTAGAAAAATAGAGAAAAGAGGCTTTCTATAATAGAAAGTCTCTTTTTTTGTAGAAAAAGTCATACATAGAGAAATTCAGATATTAAAAATTTCATACGTAATATAGTTGACAAAAAAATTAGCATTAGGCTAAGATTGACTTAGTTGTGGAAATATTGGAAGGGAAGTGACGGGAGCAAGGGAAGAGGTTTTCTATGACTATATCATTTTTGGAAGAAGGGGTGATAGAACAATAGAATAGGTAGTTTATTTTTTTTGTAGTCTGTTGAGAATGATAATCATTAAAGTAATTGAATTATTTTAGAGTGCTTTTTATAGGAAATATTGAGGGATATTATATTTTTTGACCTCTAGTGAGAATGATAATCAACGACACTTATATTACATAAAGTAATGACAATTAAATAAAGGTAGAAGAGATTATTTTTTTCTTATAAATTGAGAATAATTATCATTTTCAAATTATAAAACGAAAGATAAACAAGGAGGAAGTAAGCAAAATGAGAAAGTTTTCAGTAATACCTGCATTTATTATAACGTTAGTATGTATGCTAGCTTTTCTCGTAATGCCATCTGGACAAGCTTCAGCAAAATTAGCTGACGGTACTTACGATATTAACTACGTTATCAAAAAGGCGGAAGATGATTCAGCTTCAATGGCAAATGATTATTTTGAAAAACCAGCTAAGTTAATTGTAAAAAATGGTGAGATGAGAGTACAAGTTCCAATGAATCATAGTGCTTGGATTACAGAATTTAAAGCACCAGAGAATGGTAATTTCGTTGATTCAAAAGTAATTAGCAAGGACGAAGCAGCAGATAAAAGAACAGTTGAATTTAAAGTTGATGATCTATCTAAACCGTTAGGAGTAAAAATTCATGTTGTTGTACCAAGTGCAAACTACGACCATCATTACACAATTCGTTTTGCATTTGATGCAAACGTAAAAGCTGTAGGTGGCGATAACAATGCAGCTGGTGTAACAAAAACTGATGATCAAACTAAAAAAGATGGACAAGTAAAAGAAGAGCAAAAGAAAGAAGAGAGTAAAGAAACAAACAAAGATGTAAATAAAGGAACAAATGAGAGTAGCAAGGCCGAAAAAACAGATAACCCAAAAACAGGTGATGATGCACGCATTGGATTATTTGCAGCGTTAGTTCTTATCTCAGGTGTTTTCTTAGTCCGTAAAGTGAAGTTAAGTAAATAAAATTAAAAAAAGGAGAGTCATTCTATTGAACAGGTATTTGAAAATTGTTGTTGCAATGTTTCTAACGATATTCACATTCGTATCAACGCTACAACCACTTGCAGTTCAAGCAGCTACCCAATTAGCTGACGGTGAATATTCAATCGGTTTCAAAGTTTTGAAAGATACATCAGATGAAGAATCAATGATGAATCAATATTCTGTAAGCCCGGGGACTTTGAAAGTGAAGGATGGGAAAAAGAAAGTATCCTTTACGTTAACACATAGTTCATGGATTACGAAGTTTGAAACAGAAAAAGGTAGCCAATTCGTTGATGTAAATGTAGTGAGTGAAGATAAAGAAAACGATACAAGAGTAGTAGAATTTGATGTAGAAGATTTAGAAAAAATATTAAATGCAAAAGTAAAAGTTGATATTGATGCTTTTAATTATCATCATTACTATGATATTCGTATTTCATTCGATCAAAATAGCATTACACCAATTCATGTAGAAAAACCAGATGAAAAAGAGGACCCAGCTAATAAGCCAGATCCAAATGAAAATCCGGATCCAAGTCAGAAGCCCGACCAAAAGCCTGACTCAGATCAACAACCAAATTCTAACACAATTAAAGATGGTGCGTACAGCATTCCATTTAAAGTGTTAAAAGATAAAACAGATGAAGAATCTAAAATGAATACTTACATGGAAAATCCAGGGGTATTGAAAGTAGAAAATGGTAAGGAAAAAGCGATTGTAACGCTAAAAAGTAGCTCATTAATTAAAAATTTCCAAACGGAAAAAGATGGTGCATTTGTTGATGCAAAAGTAGTGAGTGAAGATAAAGAAAAAGATACAAGAGTAGTAGAGTTTGAAGTAGCTGATTTATCAAAAAAACTAAATACAAAAGTATTTATTGAGATGGCATCAAGAAATTACAAGCAAACTCATGACGTACAACTTGTATTTGATCAAGATAAACTTGAACCAATTAAAAGTGAAGACAAACAACCAGACGGAGACAAACAACCAGACGGAGACAAACAACCAGATGGAGATAAACAACCAGACGGAGACAAACAACCAGATGGAGACAAGCAACCGGATGCTGAAACAATTAAAGATGGTGAATACAGCATCAATTTTAAAACATTAAAAGATCAAACAGACGAAATTTCAATGATGAACACATATACAAAAAATCCAGGTGTATTAAAAGTAAAAGATGGTAAGAAGTATGTATCATTTACGTTAACGAATAGTGCTTGGATTACAAAGTTTGAATTTGAGAAAAATGGTTCGTTTGTTGATGCAAATGTAATAAGTGAAGATAAAAAAGCTGATACACGCGTAGTGGAAGTAGAAGTACCGGATTTATCGAAAAAGTTAAATGCAAAAGTAAAAGTAGATATCGATTCAATGAATTATCACCATTTTTACGATATTCAATTTGCATTTGATAAAGATAGCATTAAGCCGTTAGATAACCAAGGCGGAAATGACAACCAGGGTGGAAACGACAACCAAGGCGGAAACAACAACCAAGGTGGAAACGACAACCAAGGCGGAAACCACAACCAAGGTGGAAGTGACAACCAAGGCGGAAACAATAACCAAGGTGGAAACAACAACCAAGACAATAACACAACAATTGATCCAAATGCTCTTAAAGACGGTGAATACAGCATCGGTTTTAAAGTGTTAAAAGATAAAACCGAAGAAATTTCAATGATGAACACATATACGAAGAGTCCGGGCGTATTAAAAGTGAAAGATGGTAAGAAGTATGTATCCTTCACATTAACGAATAGCTCATGGATTACAAAGTTTGAGTTTGAAAAGAATGGCGCGTTCGTCGATGCAAAGGTATTAGGTACAAGTAAAGAGCAAGATACAAGAGTAGTAGAAGTGGAAGTAGATGATTTATCGAAAAAGCTAAATGCAAAAGTGAAAGTAGATATCGATGCAATGAACTATCATCATGTCTACGATATTCAATTTGCATTTGATAAAGGTAGTATTAAAGCTTTAGGTAATCAAGATGGAAACAACATTCCAGGCGGAAACGATAACCAAGATGGAAACAACATTCCAGGCGGAAACGATAACCAAGGCGGAAATGACAACCAAGGTGGAAACAATAACCAAGATGGAACGAATAATCTAAATGAAAACCCAACAGTTGATCCGAAAAATTTAAAAGACGGTCAGTACGATATTGCTTTTAAAGTGTTAAAAGATCAAACTGATGAGATTTCAATGATGAATCAATATGTTCTAAATCCAGCGAGATTAACAGTGAAAGATGGCAAAAAATATGTTGCGGTGACACTGAAAGATAGTGCATGGATTACGAAGTTCCAAACAGAAAACGCTGGTGCATTTGTTGATGCAAAAGTAGTAAGTGAAGATAAGGCTGCCAATACAAGGGTAGTAGAGTTTGAAGTAGCTGATTTATTTGCAAAATTAAATGCAAAAGTAAAAGTAGATATCGATTCAATGAACTACCATCACTTCTATGACGTACAAATTCAATTTGATACGACGAAGATCGGTACTATAGGAACGGTAAAAGAAGAGCCAAAGAATGAACCGAAAACCCCAGTGACTACACCGAAAGTAGATAATGTAAAAACAGTAAGTACTCCTGATTTCAACCGAAATGCGGATGATAAGAAGAAAAAAGAAGATCAAAAAAATGATTCAAAAAAAGAGAAAAACTCAAAAACTGCAGATACAGCACAACTTGGTTTATACATGGTGCTACTGCTAGGGTCACTTGCTTTATTAGTTCGTAAATATAGAGCTGGTAGATTGTAATTTTTGGAGTCTTGATGCGTGTTCGCGTGCATCAAGACTTGTTTCATATTGTATTGAAAGGAGTGGTGATTGAGAGTGAAGAAAATCGCAAGTGTACTAATGGCTATCATTCTGTTAATGAGTATAGCTGGGTGCTCATCACCAAAAAAAGAAACAGCGAAGCAGGTAAAGAGTGATAGTAAAGAGCGAATTGTTGCAACGACAGTTGCTGTTACTGAAATTATGGATGCGTTAGAAGTAGAGTTAGTTGGTGTCCCAACAAGTTCTAAAACTTTACCGAAGCGATATAAAGGTTTACCTGAAGTTGGGAATCCGATGAGTCCTGATATGGAAAAGGTAAAATCATTAAAGCCGTCAGAGGTGTTATCTGTGACAACACTTAAATATGAATTAAAGCCAGTTTTTGATGGTGTGGGTATGAAAGCAAACTTTTTAGATTTAACAAGCTTGAAAAATATGCAAAATTCCATTAGCGATTTAGGTAAGAAATATGGACGCGAAAAGCAGGCTGAAGAAGTTGTAACTAAGTTAGACAAAAAGGTTGCTAGCATTCAAAAAGAAGTAAAAGGAAAGAAAGAACCGACAGTGCTTATTTTATTAGGTGTGCCGGGGAGTTATTTAGTAGCAACAGAGCATTCTTATATTGGAGATTTAGTGAAACAACTAGGTGGTAAAAATATTGTGCAAGGTGAACAAGTAGAGTATTTAGCCTCTAATACAGAGTATTTAAAGAAAGCTGATCCAGATATTATTTTACGAGCAGCTCATGGTATGCCTGATGAAGTTGTAAAAATGTTTGATAAAGAATTTAAAACAAATGACATTTGGAAGCACTTCGCTGCAGTTAAAAATAACCGTGTTTACGATTTAGAAGAGCGTTTATTTGGAACGACAGGTAATTTAGCAGCAATTGAAGCGTTAGATGAATTGAAAAAAATGATGTATCAGTGATGCATTTTAATATAAAGGAAGAGTGGAATGAATAAAAAAACTTGGAGTTTCCTCATTGTTACTGCATTGCTTATTGTTATGACATCATTGTCAGCGATGAAAGGGAGTTTAGAAGTAGGTATTGTTGAGCTTGTACAAGGGGTATTTACAGGGGGAAATGAAGATGTTGAAGTGATTAAAGATTTACGTTTCCCACGTATTGTTATTGCACTATTTACTGGAGCAGCTCTGGCTGTTTCAGGTGTGCTTTTTCAAGCTGTTATGAAAAATCCACTTGCTGATGCTGGGGTAATCGGTATATCTTCTGGAGCAAGTTTTATGACACTCGTTATTATTACGTTGTTCCCGCAATTCTTTTTCTGGACACCAGTATTCGCCTTTTTAGGTGGTGCGTTTGCATGTTATCTCGTTTATGCATTTTCATGGAAGTCAGGATTAAGTCCACTACGCATTATTTTAATTGGTATTGCTATTAATGCGATGTTTACTGGATTAAATGAATCATTCGTTACGATTTGTGGATATTTTATTAAGAGTATTAAGCAAACGACGACTTCTAACATAACAATGAAGACGTGGGGCGATGTAGAAATAATGGTTACATATGGGACGATTGGCCTTATTCTCGCTCTGTTTGTAGGAGCATGGTGTAACTTATTATCACTACAAGATAAGACTGCGAAAAACTTAGGCTTGCACGTGACGAGAGTTCGTCTTATTATTTCTGCCATTGCAGTACTTTTAGCGGCAGTATCAACTGCGATTGCGGGCGTTATCGCTTTCGTTGGATTACTTATCCCGCATATTTCAAGGCAATTGGTTGGATCAGATCATAAAGTACTTATTCCGTTTTCAGCCCTTGCAGGTGCGTTATTAATTTTAACGGCAGACACAATCGGGAGGTTAATTGTGCCACCTAATGAAATTCCAGCAGCAACAATTATGGCGGTTATTGGTGGTCCATTCTTAATATTCTTGCTTAGAAAGAGTGATAAAGTTCATGGAAATTAAAAATGTAACCTTTTCGTATGACAATGTAACAGATCGTTTAAAGTCTGTTAGTAGTGAGATAGAGGTTGGAAAAATTACAACAATTATTGGCCCAAATGGTTGTGGGAAATCAACGTTACTAGGTGTTATGTCGCGAAATCATAATCCCCATAGCGGGGAAGTAATGCTAGATGGGAAAGCCATTAGCCAGTATAAGCCGAAAGAATTTGCTAGAAAGCTAGCGGTCGTTCATCAGCAAAATGAGGCGCCATCAGATATTACAGTTGAGAAATTAACGAGTTTTGGGCGTATGCCATATAAAAATATTTTTTCTACACAAACTGATGAGGATAGCGAAGCGATCGAAAGAGCATTGGCGTGTACGAGATTACAAGATAAGCGTGATAAGCCAATACATGCATTATCTGGTGGAGAAAGGCAACGTGTTTGGATTGCGATGACATTAGCGCAAAATACACCCATGCTGTTCTTAGACGAACCAACGACGTATTTAGATATCTATTATCAACTTGAAATATTAGAGTTAGTGAAAGAGTTAAATGAAGTACATGGTTTAACGATTGTTATGGTATTACATGACATTAATCAAGCAATCCGTTATAGCGATCATATTATCGTTATGAAAGATGGAGAAATTGTGATGAAGGGTAAGCCAGGTGAAGTCGTAACGGAAGGTATGATTAAAACGATATATGGTGTAGACGTTGTTGTAAAGCACGATAAGGATACAGGGTTGTATATGGTACCAATGGGTATTTAAATATATGAACAATCCATTTTGAGGTGATAATTTGAGTAGTAAAAAAGAAAAGAAAAAGAGTTCTTTTTTTCAACGAATACTTACAGTTGTCTTTTTAGGTATCTTTTTCTACTCTATGTATGAATTAGGCGGTATTTTTATGGACTACTATGAAAATCGTAAAGTACTGGCTGAAGCGCAAGAAATTTA
Source organism: Bacillus proteolyticus (assembly GCF_001884065.1). Lineage (GTDB taxonomy): Bacteria > Bacillota > Bacilli > Bacillales > Bacillaceae_G > Bacillus_A > Bacillus_A proteolyticus. The sequence continues at coordinate 13,778 of NZ_MACH01000167.1, read as the reverse complement.
TGAGCGGAGTCCGATAGAGGAAAAGGCAAAAGACGGAGAAATACGAACACAGTTTCAAGCTTTACAAAAAATTAATCCAGAAATAGTTGGTTGGATTACGATGGATGATACGCAAATTAATTATCCGATTGTTCAAGCGAAAGATAATGATTACTATTTATACCGTAATTATAAAGGTGAAGATATGAGGGCAGGCAGTATTTTTATGGATCATCGTAACGATGTGAAATCTCAAAATCGAAATACAATTTTATACGGACATCGTATGAAAGACGGTTCTATGTTTGGGAGTCTTAAAAAAATGTTAGAAGAAGATTTCTTTATGTCTCATCGCAAATTGTATTACGATACTTTGTTTGAAGGATATGATGTAGAAGTATTTTCAGTATATACAACGACAACTGATTTCTATTATATTGAAACGGATTTTGGAAGCGATGAGGACTATGGATCTTTTCTAGAAAAAATTAAGGAAAGGTCACTCTATAAAACAGATACAAAAGTGACAGCGGATGATCAAATTTTAACACTTTCTACGTGTGATTATGCACTGGATCCAGAGGCTGGCAGACTAGTCGTTCATGCGAAGTTGGTGAAAAGAAGTTGAAAAAAAGAAAAGGTATAGAAGTTGAGAAGATACATTACTTCTCATACTTCTATACCAATTATTAAACCAAAAGTTATTGTGCTGCAGCCATTGGCATGCGTACAACTTCAACATTGTAGTAAGTGATTTTATTATCAAGAATATATTCTGGCATCCCGCCTTGATGTGAGTGAGCATCTTTAAATGCTGAGCTCTTCGTCCAACCTTGGAAATCTTCTTTTGCATTCCAGCGTGTGCTAATTGTTACTTCATCATAATCAACTGTATTTTGCGTTAAAAGAACCTCTAACCCTAAAAAGCCTGGCATCGTTTCGACTTGACCTACTTTATTAAAGCGCTCAATTAATTTATGTCCATTTCCCTTTGTAATTTTAGCTGTATTTGTAACAATAATCATGTTTTATTCCTCCTATAAATGTAGCCTTTATTTTCGAGAACTCATATACATTAAATGATAATGAAAATCATTATCATTGTCAATGATAATTTTAAATTATGATAATATTTTTTTATGTAAGTACGGTTTCCTCCTGTTGAATGTGTTGACTATATATTTAACTTGGTTATATATTATGTGAATATAATTAATTGAAAATATGTAGAAGTAAAGAATGTTTATACTTTGCTGTCGCAATACTATGAACAAGGAGGATATTATGGTCGAATCACTTTTACTTAGTATCGTTATTATTATTACACTGGGCATCGCCTCACAATGGACTGCATGGCGCTTCCAGCTATAGTTGTTATGGCCGTCGCTGGGTTATTAATTGGTCCCGTTTTCGGTATTATTAATCCAAAAGAGGTACTCGGAGATATTTTTAGTCCGCTCGTATCACTTTCTGTTGCCATTATATTATTTGAAGGTAGTTTAAGTTTAGATATACGTGAACTGAGAGGATTGTCAAAACCTGTATTTCGTATTGTTACGGTTGGTGCGTTTATTGCTTGGATTGCTGGATCACTTGCAGCTCATTTCGTCGCTGGATTGGATTGGGCGGTTGCATTTATTATTGGAGGACTTTTCATTGTGACGGGTCCAACGGTAATTATTCCGTTATTACGTCAAGCGCGATTAAAACCAAGAACAGCTGCCATTTTAAAGTGGGAAGGGATTATCGTTGATCCATTTGGAGCTTTACTTGCTGTATTTGCTTTTCAAATTGTAAATTTCTTAACGAAAGAAACTGTACAACTGCATACGTTACTATATTTCTTTGCTGGTTCATTATTCGCAATGGTGCTCGGATATGCATGTAGTATTTTTATGAGCTATATGATTTTAAAAGGAAAAGTACCAGAGTATTTAAAGGCGCCGCTTTTGCTCGTTACGGTATTATTATGTTTCGGTATTGCAGATGAAGTGATGCATGAAACAGGTATGTTAGCCGTAACGGTAATGGGGATTACGCTTGCTCGGATGAAGAAATATATTTCATCTATCGGTGATATTCGACATTTCAACGAAAATATTTCAGTACTATTAACGTCGACTGTTTTTATCATATTAACAGCTTCGCTTCCAAGGACGACTATTATGGAGATTTTTAGCTGGCCTATTATAAGTTTTGTACTTATGATGCTATTTGTTGTTCGTCCTTTATCGATTTGGGTATCGACAATTGGAACAGAGTTAACAAAATCAGAACGGGCTTTAGTTGGTTGGATTGCGCCGCGAGGTATTGTTGCATTAACTGTTTCTAGTTATTTTGCGACTGAGTTATTACAAGAAGGTTATAAAGATGCTTCAATATTAACGGCACTTACATTTGCGCTCGTTATTACGACAGTTTGCGCTCACGGATTCTCAATTAGGTTTTTAGCTAAGAAATTAGGATTGGCGAATACTGAGCCGCCAGGTATTTTAATTTCAGGCGCGAGTACATTCTCAGCTGCTTTTGCGTTGCATTGTAAAGAGATGAATATTCCGAGTTTAATTGTAGATGTATCAGAAGAACATTTGCAATGTGCGAAAGTAAAAGAACTTAATACTTATAATGGCCAAATACTCTCAGAACAGTTGCAATTTGAAGTTGATATGAATCAATATGAATACTTAATTGCAGTTACAGATACGGATTCATATAACGTATTGGTTGCCAATACGTATGTTCCGCAGTTTGGACATCATAATACATTTTTACTCCCAATTCATGATGTGGAAAAAATTGAACAAGAGCGCATTTCTCTTTCGAAAAAAGCGCATTTACTGTTTGGGAAAAATGAAATTTATGAAGAGTTAAATAGAAAGATTGAAGATGGTTATACATTTAAAACGATACAAGTTGAGAAAGAACAAAAAATTAATAAAGAAGAGGTCTATTCAGAGGATGTACTATTATTGATTCGTCACAATGACGGTAGTCTTACGTTTTCGACATTGTATAAATATATAACAGTTATGCCAGGAGATGAGCTAGTTGTACTAGCAAAGCAATAATATGGTATAGTGAAACGAGGCTGTTTTTTAGCCTCTTTTTTATATGCTTCCTACTAATAGAAAGCATTCAAATGGAAAGGAAGACATTACATGCGATCTGAAGTAACTATAAAAATAAAACCGAAATTTATAAAAGAAATTAAAAGTGGATATCCGCTTATTTTAAAAGATGCAATTCAAAACTTAAATGATGTTCGTGAAGAAGGAACAATCATCAAAGTAGTAGATGAAAAGAACCAATTTATCGGAAAAGGCTATTATGGAAAACAAAATAAAGGGTATGGCTGGATTTTAACGAGAAAAGAAAAAGAGCAAATTAATCAGGATTTCTTTGAAAGTAAAATCAAATCCGCGTTACATAAACGAAAGCAGTTCTATAAATCAAAGGATACAACGGCATTCCGTGCCCTAAATGGTGAGGGAGACGGTCTTGGCGGTTTAATCATCGATTATTATGACGGTTTTTACGTGGTGAGCTGGTATAGTGAGGGGATTTATACTTTCAGAGATGAAATTGTAGCAGCTCTTCAAAAAGTATCGAACTTTAAAGGTATCTATGAGAAAAAGCGTTTTGATACGAAAGGGAAATACATTGAAGATGATGATTTCGTAGCAGGAGAGCGCGGTGAGTTCCCACTTATCGTAAAAGAAAACGGTGTAAACTTTGCTGTATATTTAAATGACGGGGCGATGGTTGGTGTATTTTTAGATCAACGTAACGTTCGAAAACAAATTCGTGATAAATATGCACAAGGAAGAACTGTTTTAAATATGTTCTCTTATACAGGAGTGTTCTCTGTATTTGCAGCGCTTGGCGGCGCAAGTAAAACAACAAGTGTTGACCTTGCCAATCGTAGTTTAAGTAAAACGATTGAGCAGTTCAGTGTAAATGAAATTGATTACGAAGCACAAGACATTATTGTAGAAGATGTATTTTTATATTTCAAATATGCAGCTAAGAAAAAGATGAAATTTGATATGGTGGTACTTGATCCTCCAAGTTTTGCACGCTCTAAAAAATATACATTTAGCGCAGCGAAAGACTATAAAAACTTATTAAAAGAAACAATCGCGATTACAGAAAATAACGGTATTATCGTTGCTTCTACAAATTGTAGCGCGTTCGATATGAAAAAGTTTAAAGGTTTTATCGATACAGCATTTAAAGAAATGAATGGAAAATATAAAATATTAGAAGAACATTCTTTACCAGAAGATTTCCGTACAATTGATCAGTTTAAAGAGGGAGACTATTTAAAAGTAGTTTTCATCGAGAAAATTAAAGGTTAATACAGAAAAAGGAGCTCAAGTTTAAATGAGCTCCTTTTCTTATTGAACGATATTTTGTACTCTGCCAACTTGCCCATCCTGCAATCGTACTTTAATACCGTGCGGATGAGAGGGGGAGTTAGTTAGAATATCTTTTACAATTCCTCTTGTTAGCTTGCCTGTACGTTGATCTTGTTTTAATACAATATCAACTTCAAGACCTGATGAAATATTAGATCGTTTTTGTCCGCTCATTTACACACCTGTACGTCTACGTTGGTTGTTTGTTTTCTTCGTTTGTTGGTTTTGTAATTTTTTCGTTGCTTGGCTTTGATTCGTATTGTTTGCAGCATTTCCATTTCCTTGCTTTTTCTTTGCAAGTTGTTCGCGCATTAAATCAGCTAAGCTTACTTTTTTGTTTTCTGACATGATAAGTCTCCTTTATATAAAGTTAATTATGAACAATAGTAGTGAATTTTATCATATCATTGTTAAGGAAGGAAGGGAAGTTGGTTTGAAAATTCATATAATTCTTTCCAGCATTCCTTCGTTACGATACAATTAAAATGTTAATGTTTGTAAAAAAGGGGATAGAAATATGTCACATCATATTTTATTAGTTGAAGATGACATCTCAATTCAAGAGATGGTTGAAACATATTTAGTAAAAGAAGGTTTTCACGTTACAATCGCATCTGATGGAGAAGAAGGCGTTAACGCATTTTTAAAAGGTTCATTTGATTTGATTATCCTCGATATTATGATGCCAAAGCTAGATGGCTTAGAGGTTGTGCGAATCATTCGAGAAAAAAGTGCGGTGCCGATTTTAATGATGTCGGCAAAAGATACAGATGTTGATAAAGCTGTTGGGTTAGGACTTGGAGCAGATGATTACATTTGTAAGCCGTTTTCTATGATTGAATTGGTAGCACGTGTAAAAGCCGCTATTCGAAGGTCTACAAAGTATTCAGCTGTGGAATCGAAAGGTGAGGCCATTCAGATTGGTGATTTAATAATTGACCCAATTAATTTTACTGTGGAGAAAAAGGGAAGACAGCTTAAACTTACTTTAAAAGAATTTGAGATTTTAAAGCTATTCGTGAAGAATCAAAATCGTGTTTTTACGAAAGCACAAATATATACGCTTGTTTGGAATGAAGAATATTATGGTGATGATAATGTTATTAATGTTCATATGAGAAGATTACGTGAGAAAATTGAAAGTGATCCATCTAATCCGGAATATATTAAAACACTATGGGGCATCGGTTATAAGTTGGAAGTGATGTAATATGGTCAATCTGTTAATAGGCATTATTTTTATATTGTTATGTGTCATTTACATACAATATAAAATGAGAAAAAACAGTAGCGGGAATTTACGGTACACATATGAAAAGCTAGAAAGTATTGTAAATGAAAAAACAGGTGAGAAGTTACTCGTTATGACAGATGATCCAGAATTGCAAAGGTTATTAGTAGCAATTAATCAATTATTAGATGCAAAACAGAAAACGAATGCCGATCATGCGAAAGTAGAAATTTCGATGAGAAAAATGCTTTCAAATATTTCACATGATTTAAAGACGCCATTAACCGTTATTCTTGGATATACAGAAATGTTAAATGCGGATAAAACGATAAATGAAGAAGAACGGCGAATATTACTTGAAAAGGTGCATATGAAAACGCTGGAAGTGATGGAACTGATTCATAAGTTTTTTGATTTGGCGAAATTAGAATCTGGTGACAAGGCAATCGAGATGACAAAAGTAAATATGAATGAAGTTTGCCGCGAGAAGATTTTATCTTTTTATGATTTAGTGACGACGAAAGGTTTTCATGTTCATATTGATATACCAGAAAGAAATATATATGCACTTGGAAATGTAGAAGTATTAGGTAGAGTATTGAATAATTTAATATCAAATGCGATTACATATGGAGACGATGGAAAGACACTCGGTATGACGTTAAGAGATGATGAAACGAGTGTGTATATAGATGTATGGGATACAGGAAAAGGAATTGATGAATCTCATATTGATAAAGTGTTTGAGCGTATGTACACACTTGAAGATTCAAGAAATAGATTGTACCAAGGAAGCGGTCTAGGATTAACGATTACAAAAAGGCTTGTGGAAGCGATGGATGGAAAAATTCATCTTTCTAGTAGGCCGTATGAAAAAACAATTTTTACAGTTGTATTAACAAAGATGCAGTTTTAGCTTGTAGAGAAGTAGATTCTACAAGCTTTTTTTCAGCGTAAGAAATTTGTAAGGAACGGGTAAGAAAAAAGAGATTTTCGTTGTCTATTATAGAAATATAAAGTAGTGCGAAAGGAGACAGTGACATGACATATATATTAAAAACGAATCAGTTAACGAAAGTGCTTAAAGGAAAAGAAGTTATTTCTAGCGTTAACATGCATGTGAAAAAAGGAGAGATATACGGTTTCTTAGGACCGAACGGTGCAGGTAAAACAACGATTATGAAAATGATCACAAATTTAATCAAACCGACGAGCGGTGATATTGAAATTTTCGGTGAGAAGTTAACAGACACTTCTTATGAAGTATTAAAAAGAATGGGAACAATTATTGAATATCCGGTTTTTTATGAGAAGCTAACAGCAAAGGAAAACTTAGAATTACATTGTGAATATATGGGCTATTACGATAAAAATGCAATTGATCATGCTTTAAATTTAGTGAAACTGCACGGCATTGATAATAAAAAAGTAAAAGATTTTTCATTAGGGATGAAACAACGACTCGGTATTGCAAGAGCAATCATGACAAAACCAGAGCTTCTCATTTTAGATGAACCAATTAACGGTTTAGATCCAATTGGTATTAAAGAATTGCGAGATTTATTTAAAATGCTCTGCAAAGAATATGGCATTACTTTATTAGTTTCTAGTCATATTTTAGGCGAAATGGAACAAATGGCAGATACAATTGGTGTTATTCAAAATGGGAAACTAATAAAAGAAGTTTCAATGAAGAGTATTAATGGAAAACAAACAGAGTACATTGAAATCACTGTTCCTGATGTAAAACGTGCAGCTTATATTCTAGAAGATAAACTCGGTATAAAAAATTACAAAATAATGAGTGGAAACATGATTCGTGTTTATGAAGTGGCGGTGACGCAGCAAGCAATTTCAAAAGCACTCATTATGAATGATGTAGAAATTGAAAGTATTAATAAGAAGCATAGCTCCTTAGAAGAATATTTCTTGAATGTAATGGATAGAGAAGGCATTCATGCTTAATGGAGGTGGCTTATATGTTTAAACTAATGAAGCTCGAATGGAAGAAACATCAATTATCTAGTTACTTTAAAGGTGTAGCAATTTGTATTATAGTAATTTTTGCTGCGGTAAGTCTTATGGGGTTGGGAGCGAAATTGGAAGAAGATGCGGCGCTCACTGATTTTACAAAATATATGACCTTAGCAAACATCTTTATTAGGATGACATTTCTTATTTTTAGTTCGGTCATTTTATCACGTTTAGTAATTGATGAGTATAAGAACAAAACAATGCAACTATTGTTTATGTATCCATTGCGAAGGAAAATGTTAATGAGGGCGAAATTAACAATCGTTTTTAGTTTTTGTTTTGTGAGCATGATTATTGCTACTTTCACTATTAGTTTGCTCATACTTTTTATGAATCCAATGATGGGAGTAATTGAAACGCCTGTTACGATGGGGGAAATAATAGCTACCGTTCCAGCTACTTTTATAAATGCATTTATGATATCCGGTATAAGTTTAATTCCTTTATTTTTTGGGATGAGAAAGAAATCGACACCGACAACGATTACTTCTGCAGTAATAATTGGGATGATAATGAACAGTAACATTGGAAACAATCAAGTAAGTTTTTATAATTTTATAGCTATCCCAATAGTGCTCTGTTTATTAGGGATTTTTATTAGTTATCTTTCATATCGTAAAATCGACAAGGTTGATGTGGCGTAAAGTAAGTTTAAAACAACAACGAACTGGGGTATGAATGTTGAAAAAAAAATAGTAATTGCAATTTTATTTCTGACAATTGCTAGTGTGGTTTTTGGTTTTAAGACATTTCAGGGGAAAGATTTTAAGAAAGAAAAGTCTTTTGAGATAAATAATATAAAAGAAATAGAAGTGGATAATGAGAAATGGGATATTGAATTTAAAAGTACAGATGGTAACAAAATAGTAATTTCTGCTCAAGGTCAAAGAGTAGATAACGATTTAGAGCCTGTCAAAATAGAAAATGACGGAAAGAAAATTGTGATTAAACAAAAACAAAAGGCGATCAGATTTTTTAATGGTTTTACGTTTAGGAAGAAAAATAGTATATCTATAGCTATTCCGAAGAAAGAAATAGATAAAATTGTATTAAATAATAAATCTGGTGATGTGAAAATAAGCGATATAGTAGTAAAAAGTATCGTGACAAAAGGCAAATCTGGAGATGAAATGATTTTAGGACTATCGGCAGAGAAAGGCGAATTCATATCGCAAAGTGGAGAGTTAGTTGTAAAAGATAGTTCAGTACAAGAGTTAAACATAAAGTCTACGACTGGTGATAACTATATAACAAATGTAAACAACTTCAATATGAACATCAATTCAACATCCGGTGAAGTATTACTGAAAGATATGACAGAAGGAAAATCATTATTTGTAGAAACAAAGTCAGGAGATATTGGCGTAAGGTATAAAGGTGTTCCAGCTTCATTGAAACTTACAGCTAAAAGTAATTCGAATGACATAATGGTGAATGTAAACGGATTGAAGAAAGACAAGAATACTGAAAAGATAATAGAAGGAATCATTGGTGATGCAACAAATGAAGTGAAGATTTTAAGTGAAACAGGAGCAATTTATATTGATTAAGTCTTAAACGAGAGGAGGACCATCATGCTACGTCTTATGAAGCTAGAACTGAAGAAATTTAAACTTGGCTGGTACGTGAAGAGAGCAGTAATTGCAAATCTTGTTATACTGGCATTATTGATTTTTGTCAGCATCGTTTCTCAAATAGAGGGAGATCCAGAAATAAGAGATCCGCAGGCGATTTTGTTAATGGCTAGTGCAATAGTAAGAGCAACATTTATTATTTTTGGTGCTGTACTAATAGCTAAGTTAATAATTGATGAATATAAAAACAAAACAATATTACTCATGTTTTCTTATCCAATTAATCGAAAGAAAATAATGATTAGTAAGTTGGCTATTACAGCAATATTAACATTCATAACAGTTATTTTATCCAATATTTTTGTAGTAGGAATTTTCATTGGAGTAGATAGTTATTTTTCGATTCTTTCTAATCCATTTACAGTAGATCAATTGATTCAAGAAGGGATAAATCTCGTTCCTTTAGCCATTGCCACTGCTGGAATAAGCTTAATTCCTCTATACTTCGGAATGCGTAAACGTTCAGTGCCAACTACTATTGTTTCGTCTATTATCGTTGTACTAATTGCAATTAATAACCCACCAATATTTCCTATAGCGACCTTTCTTCCCCTTCAACTAGCATTTGCAGTGATTGGAGTTGCGATTGCATATTACGGAATTAAAAATATAGAGAGGGAAGATGTAACAGCGTGACAAGAATAAGAAAAAAGAGTTGGCGTTACACCAACTCTTTTTTTGTATATGTATGCTTTGTTACTATTCTGTAAATTTGTAGTGTTTACTCAAATACTCTTGCACTCCTGGAGAAATGTTAAAGTTATTAGGACTTTTATATTCGATAGTAAATTCTCCGTCTCCACTTGTTTCAAAGGAGACCGCATAGCTATCCATTTTAGCATCGTAAGAAGTATTTTTGACTTCCACATCTAGATTAAAGTATTTTGTAATATATTCTTTTGATTCCGTAATTGCTGTTTGTTTTTCCAAAGGGGTACCATAATATGTGAAATAAAGAGATACACTAATAACTCCAATAATAGAAGTTAGTAAAATAGTTCCCATAACTATTTTTTTATTTTTTGTATTCAATTTGGTTGCGCCTCCTTATAATATGTATTCATTTTAACGTGTTTTTTCCATAAAACAACCATTTAATAGAAAATAGTTTCACATGAAACAAGTTACAGAAAAAGACAAGGTTTGTAAACACCTTGTCTTTTTCTGTAGTTACATTTTAGGAGCTTCCATTCCAGCCGCAGCCCATTCTTCTTTTGCAGGACCATATACGCCAGGAACTGTTAAGCCAGCTTGGCGCATTAAAACTGTCATTTGTCCGCGGTGGTGATTTTGATGATTAATGAGCGTCATTAAAAATATAGAATTCGGCATAGGGCGACCAAAGAAATCATTAATAGTAGTTAAGTCTTTATTAGTCCATTCGCTTTGAAGTGCTTCAACAAAAGCCGCATTTACTTTACGATACCCATCTGCAATTGTTTTTGCTGAAGTTGGAACAGGATAATCTTTCGTTTCCCCTTCAAACTTAAGCCCTGTACCAGATAGCATAACAGGAAGTGCTGTAACGATATGCCAAGCGACTCTCCCTAACGTCCAGTGCCCAGGTGCAATTTCTTGTGATAAAGATTCATCTGTTAATGTATCGAGCATCTTTTGAGTAGACTCAGCCTCGTATGTCCATGATTGTAAGAAGCCTTCAATTGTTTGGTACATTGTTATCCCTCCTATTTTTGTTCATAGATTAAATTCGTGAGAGATAATATAATCCCTGTTCCACAAGAAATAATTAATTAAGCATTGCTACAATATGAAAATAATTAGAAAATATTTGTAAAAGTGTCAGAAAACGAATGTATTCATTCGTATATATAATGAATAAAGAATGGGATAAAGAATGGGATAAAGAATGGGATAAAGAGTGGTGATAAGGGTGAAGGATATAGAAATAGTAGAAGGTCTTCGAAAGCAAGATATGTTAGCATTACATACAGCAATTGATCGATATGGGGATTTAATTTATAAGGTGGTTCATAGTGTTTTAGATACGGCACAGAGTAAGGTGTTAGTGGACGAATGTGTTGATGATATTTTATTAATCGTTTGGTACAACATTAGTAGTTATGATGAAAATCGTGGGAAATTTAGAAACTGGCTTATATCTGTCGCTAAATTTAAAGCCATTGATTATAAACGAAAAAGTAATAAGGCTTATCAATTACAAGAGTTTCAGCAAGAAATATATGAAGATAGAAAAAATGTCAATTTAACAAAAGAAGAGCGAGATTATAATTTTTACGTTTTAATTAAAGAATTGAATGAAGAAGATAAGAAAATTTTTATAAAAAGGTATTTAGATGAATATAGCGTACAAGAAATAGCGCTTGAATTCGGTATGACACGAGATACGGTATATAGCAGGCTTTCAAGAGGGAGAAAAAAATTGAAGAAGATGTTGGGGGGGGAAAAGAAATGAATAAAGAAAAGTTACTTCAGGAATTAAATAACTTGCAGTATAGCGATAATTTTGTAGATGATTATAGAAATGATGAGAAAATAGATAAAAAGAAAATAGATCGTACAAAAGAAGTTGTAACAAAAACAATTTTAATGAAACGTTGTTATGAGGTTGTACAAGAAGAGTTACAGGGAAGCGAAGAGATTTTATATAGTATGTTTGCTGAAAATCCTCGCGTGAAAAATTGGCAGACAGGAACAGCGATGAGCTTAGGGGTAGGCGTTCTTGCAATGAACTTCGGTATTAATAATGTGTTAATCGTTACAAATAAACGGTTGTATATGTTTTTTATGGATCGTTATTATAATGAAGTTGATTTAAAAGTATGTGTATTGAATGAAGTAGCTTATATGAAAACAATATTAGTCCGTAAAGGTGGAAGTGAGTTTCTGCATATAAAGTATAAAAATGATAAGGAATACGTATTATTGGGAAATGCTGATGATTACAGAGAGTTATTTCAAATAGTAGGTAGATTGAAAATAGCAAACGGAATAGAACTAAGGTTACAGGATAAGAAATTAAAGAGACGGTTAACTTTAAAACGAAGTGTGTTTAATATAATCATGTACTCACTTGTTATATACTTTATGTACAAAGCTTATATTAATTTTATGCCATAATAAAAAAGACGGCTTCACATATATGAAGCCGTCTTTTAACTAACCTTCTTCCCACTCTTCCTCATCAACCATAAGAAATACGGTGCTCCAAGTACAGCAACAACAAGCCCAGAAGGAATTTCCTTCGGATATGCAATCGTTCGTCCGAGTAAGTCAGCAACGGAAAGAAGGATTGCTCCAAACAGTGCTGAACAAACGAATAGTCTTTGATGATTCATGCCAACAACGATTCGCGCTAAGTGCGGTGCAACAAGGCCTAAAAAGGCGATAGTACCGACAGCAGCAATATTAATTGATGCAAGTAGTGTCACTAACACAATTAGAGCAAGATGCGTTTTATTTACAGGCTGCCCGAGTCCGGTTGCTAAATCATCGCCAAGCACAAGAACGTCGAGTTATTTCATTTTATTATAATTCTTAATGTCTGCCATCCCTACTGGCTGAACACCAAGTGCTAATAAGTCTTCTGAATATACCCACTCAAGTACAACAACTTTTTTCGCTGGTTTATCTAACTTCGTTTCCCCTTCAGCGTGTTTAATTGCTATAGCTTGATTTTTATTGTCCGCTTTTGTTTCTTTTTTCTCCTCTTTTTGCTGACCACATCCAACATCGAATAGAAGAACTGCTATGAAAATACCGATAATTTTCTTCATCTTCTGCCCAAAAATAAAATGTTTTATTTGCAATATGTACGATGGTGAAAATCATTATCAATTAAAACATCCAAATCATACTATGAGGGCATTTTAAGTGTCAATATTTTTTGGGAATTTAGACTAAAAATAACGATTTATATAGATTTTAATATGTCATATTAAAATGCATACGTGTATCAAAGTTGAAGGAGCTGAAATTCCTTTAATGAGGAAGGCGAAAGTACAAGCGAAAGGAGAGCGTATTGCATGTAATATTTATTAGAATGTAAGGAAAAAAACTTTGTTTATAAAAGGTTTGTTCCAGAGCGGGTAGTTGATAAGGAAAATAAAAACTGATTTATATTAGAAAGATATTTTTAATTAGTGGGCTGTACTTAAACGATTGAACACGAAGGAGGGTCAACATGTCTTTATGGAGTAATAATGCAAATGGATATTGTGGATGTAATAATCAAAATGGTTTACATGTTGATTCGTGCTGTTTTAGTTGCGATGGGACAGTTCCTAAGCTTGGGCCAACAGGTCCAACGGGAGCAACAGGAGCAACGGGAGCAACAGGTCCAACGGGAGCGACAGGTTCAACAGGAGCAACGGGAGCGACAGGAGTAACGGGAGCAACGGGCTCAACAGGAGCAACGGGTCCAACGGGAGCAACAGGAGTAACGGGAGCAACGGGTCCGACGGGAGTGACAGGAGCAACGGGCTCAACGGGAGTGACGGGTTC
>NZ_MACH01000166.1 GCF_001884065.1 Bacillus proteolyticus | reverse complement strand
ATATAAAAGAATAAAATATATTGAGCTGTTATACCATTACCCTAGGAAACTAGGGTTTTTATTTCTACAAAATGAAATTTTTATTAAAACGATACTTCTTTATTTCTCAATATAAAGAGTCTAGAATTTTCACTAACAATCATGTAATATATAAGCAAAGAGTAAGGTAAGAGTTACTCTTTGCCATTTTAGGAGAGGATTTGCTATACATAGCAGGTCCTCTTTT
>NZ_MACH01000165.1 GCF_001884065.1 Bacillus proteolyticus | reverse complement strand
GTTTAATAATATTTGTAATTCACTTTATATTTTAATGAATTTTTATAGTTGATTTTATAATAAAAGCAATATAAAAGTTGAGTAGTTAATCATTAAACGATATCTATTTATTAATAAATTATTAAAAAATATAAGTATATGTAAATAGAGAAGAATATAGCATTCTTACAGAAAGAATATGAGTTGTCATTTGTATAATTGATAGAAGTGAAATAAAATGATAAGTATAGGTAATAAAAAGTAATATATTCATAATCTTCAATAGGAAAGGTGAATTTGAAATATGGATAATAAAAGTGGAAGAGAAAATTTACACATTATAAATAATCAAAGTGAATATATAGGTATATATTTAGAGAATATAAGAGATATCGTTCCATTCCTGCATAATAATCGTTATGTAGATAAGGTGGAAGAGAAGATGGAGGTTGCTGAAAAAGAGGGAAAGAGTAAATATACGTATTTAAGCGATTTAGAAGTCATTTATCATTTTGTACATTTACAGAAAGATATGGATGAGAAGAAGAATAGAAAAGAGGATACGAAAAAGAGTTATGTATCTGAAATCTTATCATTTTGTCAGTGCATGGTGCAGCATGCAGAAGATTTCGAATTAAATGGGGAAGAGGTACAGCAAAATACCTCTTTATTAAAAACATTGCAACCTTGGCATATTCGTAAATACAACTCTTGGTTGAAGCAGGTAGAGAACGGTAGTAATGGGGAAACATATGCAGTCGCAACACTTGCAAAGAAAACAGTACTTATTCGTTCTTTTTTAAAACACCTTCATGTATTTGCTTATATCGAAAAACCTCTTCATGAAGAACTGCAGCGCGCTAATGTAAATGAACAGGATCGGCCAAATCGGGATTTATCTTATGATGAAGTTATGAAAATCTTAGGGTTTTATAAAGAAAGAGGGCATGTAGTAAACTATACAATTTTACTAGCTCTGGCAAGTACAGGTGCAAGAATTCAAGAATTGTGTACAACGAGGGTAAAAGATTTACATTATGACGGAAAGTACTGGTTAAAAGTAAAGGGTAAAGGCGATAAGGTGCGTGAACTTTTCATTTCTGAGCATTTGTACCAGTGTATTTGTGAAATGAGACGAAGAAGAGGGTTTCAAACCGTACTAGATCAAGGAGATGAAAGTCCTTTATTTGTAAATCAAAGGGGGAACTTTTATAATTCAAAAACGTTATCGAACCAGGTAACAGATATGATTAAAAAGACAAATTTAGAGTTTCTGCAGTATCGTGAGAATCCAGTAACGGCACATACATTCCGTCATGCTTTTGCAATCATGGCCGTTGAACAAGGAAATGCGGATCTATATCATTTAATGCAAACGCTGGGGCATGAAAATATCCAAACAACAAAAATCTATTTAGAGAAGCATATGAAACGGAAGAATAATGTGGGTACTTCCTTTGCGGATATGTTGCAATGAATAAAATAGAAGAAAATAGTTAACTCATGTATAAATATCATAATTAAGCACATGTTATATACAAATATAATGGAGGTGCAACAATGAATATTCAAAGACACGAAAATAATGCAAATGAATTTCATATTTCAGTTGCTGCAAGTGCTATTGAGCAAATGAAGTATGAAATTGCTCGCGAATTAGGAGTCACACTTGGACCTGATACATCATCGCGTGCAAATGGTTCTGTCGGTGGAGAAATTACAAAACGCTTAGTTCGAATGGCCGAAGAACAATTAACAGGAGAAGATAGATTACACTAAGTTAAAGAAGTAATAAAATAGAATCCATTTTTTTAAAAAAATGGATTCTATTTCTTTTTCTATTTCTTTTTTTACATAAACTTCAAAATAATGATTGTGAATCTAAAAAAAATGACCTCTTAGATTCCTTTGTAATTACTTCAAAAATTCACATCAATACCATAGATATCGATGTGAATCAAACCTTATATGAGTGGTTACAGGTTGTTTAAACGGTATTTGGTTTTTTTATGATTTTAATTCCATAACACTTAAGCCAATATAATACAAATTCATTTATTGCTACATGTATTTAAAAATTTTGAAGAGGCTTTCTAAAATATAGAAAGGGAATTTTTGTTTATATAAATTATGTTATTAGAAATTCCCTTTCATTTATCATTATGGGTATAGAAAATGGTAAGAACTTAAGGTATAGGACTTGTAAGTGGGAATCTTGCTGCAGAAAAACTAAGCATTGATGGAGTCGGTAAAGCTAAAATTCTACCTTTTATAGTAGCAAGAAATACTACTCTTACGGTATCACCTGGATGTAATCCGTAGATAGTGGATACGCTGAAACTAGTAACATCGTCTTTTATATCTCGATAAACGGAAGTGTCATTGACAAATAAATCTAATATTCCCACAAAAGGCTGGACGAATACAGGTTCAAATGTCAAATTTGCATTAATTTGGTATACCCCTTCCTGTTTGGCTGTAAAAGTATTTATACCATCATATTCATTATTAAAATCAAAGAGTTCAGTTGTGAAATTTACAGTTTGAGAGGTAAAAGCAACAGTAAATTGTTCTTCAGTTCCTATATTTGCCCTGAATGCAGATTCTATAGCTCCCGGTCCAGTAGGTCCAGTAGGTCCAGTAGGTCCAGTAGGTCCAGTAGGTCCAGTAGGTCCAGTAGGTCCAGTACGTCCAGTACGTCCAGTAGGTCCAGTGATTCCGGTAGATCCAGTAGGTCCAGTGATTCCAGTAGATCCAGTAGATCCAGTGATTCCGGTAGATCCAGTAGGTCCAGTGATTCCGGTAGATCCAGTAGGTCCAGTGATTCCGGTAGATCCAGTAGGTCCAGTGATTCCGGTAGATCCAGTAGATCCAGTAGATCCAGTAGATCCAGTAGATCCAGTAGATCCAGTGATTCCGGTAGATCCAGTAGGTCCAGTGATTCCGGTAGATCCAGTAGGTCCAGTGATTCCAGTAGATCCAGTAGATCCAGTGATTCCGGTAGATCCAGTAGGTCCAGTGATTCCGGTAGATCCAGTAGATCCAGTGATTCCGGTAGATCCAGTAGGTCCAGTGATTCCGGTAGATCCAGTAGATCCAGTGATTCCGGTAGATCCAGTAGGTCCAGTGATTTCGGTAGATCCAGTGATTCCGGTAGATCCAGTAGGCCCTGTTGAACCGATTGAATCTGGGTTTAGAGCAGCGGAAGACAGAAATTCATCCATTATATTTTCACCTCTGAAAAGATTTTAATACCAATAATAAATGTAGAGGGAGTGTAAAGTGAAATGGGCAAGTGATTGTATTTCATAAATTTAACAAAATAGTTATTTGAGAGGAAGAGAATATGAATATACAGGAACAGTTTCGGGAAGCTATTAAGGATAATGAAAAGGCAATGGTAGAGCTTAGAAACTACAAGAGTAATGGTAATCAGGTTAATAAAGCAATTACAGATAGATTGATAAAATTGAATGAAAATAATAGAGAGTTAAAGATGGCATTACATGTTAAAGGTGAATTTGATGCTGATGTTGTAGTGAAGGAAATTTAAATAAAATCCTTATTTTAGAGAAAGGGATCATCGGAGAAGAGTTTCAGCTATGCACTAAATAAAGTAAATGAAGATGTATATGCAAGCTAAGAAAATACCTAAAATTATTAAACCAACAAAAGCAAACGTTTTAACTGTATCTTTCGGAGCAAAAATAGCTAAAGCAATTGAGAGTGGTATAAAAATTAAAAAAGGACCGGCTATACACAGATTGAAAATTAAGAATGCAGTTAAAAACATTGAAATGAAACCAAAGTATTCCTTCATTGTGTGATCCTTTCTCCGAAAAATAATTATACATATTATACCATGAACAAAGTGAATCAAAGTGATTTTTCAATAAAAACGCTATTTGATATTAAACCAAAAAGAGCACTGCGAAAAGTGCCCTTGGATAGGTAGTTCAATGCCCTGTGGTCCTCGTTCAATAGTAATATATGAGTGCCTAATTAAAAGGTGACAATACTAACAAAATAACAGTTAGCAAAGGTTAACTGTCCCATTGTAACTTGTTAAGACAGAATGTGGTATGGAAGCAAAGAAATAAATAATGTGAGGATAAATGTGTTTGATTAAGTGTATAGCAATTATCGTAGGCGCTGCCGTGATTTGGGTGGCGTCTTGTTTGTTGTTAAGGAAAGATAAGGAGTGAAATAGATTTGAGACTTAAAGATTAGATAATAATATTATTACTTTAAAATGCAGAAAGTAGACTAATAAACAAGCTATTTTTGTTTTTTAGCATAGAATATGAGGAATTCTATTGTTAAAAGGAGGTAATCATATTTATGGGATGTAATTGTAATTTCAGACATTGCAGAGATTGTAATAGATTTTGGGATGATTTAATGTTCTGCAGACGCAGACATAGAGATTGTGATGACCGTCGTTGTAGACGTGATCGCGACTGTGATTGTGATGAATGTCGTCGTAGACGTAATCATGATCGTGACTGTGATTGTGATAAGCGTAAGGATTGGTAAAGTCCTTTGAATGAGTGCGTTTCTTCACAGCACTCTTTTTTTGTTTATGGGTTTTTTGAATCACTACTTATTAAATACAAAGAATGTAGTTGCAATTCGATTTAAGGCCTAACAAAACAAACGAACATAAATGTTCTGTTTGCCTGTCTAAAAGTTGACCCTTTTGTACAATCGAAATTTTTATGTTAAAAACTTTGTAAACTAGCATAGAACGAATTCGCCTCTTTATAAAGCGATGATCTTGTTCTACTATTTTATTCAAGTACTTTTGTTGTCTAAGTCGCATACCACCAGGTATGCTTTTCTTACGATTAGTCAACCTATAGATTTTTGATGGATTGAGTACCAAAAATCTATATCACACATGTATCCACGTATAACGCATACTAAATACCCCTAATATGATTCTTTTTTTTTACTAGGGGGAGATATGATATGATGAATAAAACTATGATATTAGGCCGTTAACCGATAATCATAGTGTATATCGTGTGTAATAAGATGAAAGAGAAGCTTCAGTAACTTATTCACACACGCAATGGACGCAACTTTATGACATTTGTTATAGGGTTGCGTTTTTAATTTATCGTAGTACTCTATAATGTGATTTCGCCCGTAACGCCGTTGTTTAATCATGTTTTGGATAATCAGGAAAAGTAGTTTTCGTAAATGTTTATTTCCACGTTTATTAATTTTATCTTTATAAAAAGTTTTACCGGATTGAAAGCGACGTATATCAATACCGGCATATGCATTCAATTGCTTGTTATTCGCAAAACGAGTAATATCTCCTATTTCAGCCATTAAACGTACAGCTGTATTTGGCCCAATTCCAGGAAGGCTCAAAATGATACTTTATTCTGCACGTTGTTCGGCAAGATGTACCATCTTGTTAATGCAATGTTCCTTTTGATGAAGAAGTTCTTGATAACGCCTTGCGTATACCTTGAGTTGATCACATAGGACATCATTTTGTGAAACGGCTGGATAGGAATTTTTCGCTATTTCAAGTATTTGAATTGCCTTTTTCTCTGCCATGATAGTTGATATTTTTTTATTGGTATTGGCACGAATACGATTTTTTATGATTGTTTTAGAAAGATTTAAAACACAATCTGGATGGGGAAATAGTTAAACAAAATTTAAAAATAGATCCGATTTACTAGTGAACATTTTTTCTAATTCAGGAAATGTTAATTGAATTACTTTGTGCATACGACTACGAATCATCGATAATTCTCCATCCAGTTCGCTATAAAATCTCGAAAGAGACTTTAACTGATGGAATAAGTGGTCCGTTTTATGAATCCGTAAGGAATCACATTGTAATTTTGCTTCTAAGGGGTTTAATAGACAATATGTAT
>NZ_MACH01000164.1 GCF_001884065.1 Bacillus proteolyticus | reverse complement strand
ATAGGCTCCTATATCTAATTTTACCCAATAAACTGCTCCAATCCCTTGTTCAAATGTATTCAATAACTGTTCTATTATAAACTCCTTCGGTGTTAATCCTTTCAAATCATATCCACTGGGTATTGTTCCGAACCAATACTCTTCACTTTCAGGGAATTCACAAGAAAGGAAATCCCGCTGCCATTCATTCAACTGTATAAGTTCTATTGTGTCGTCACTAGTAGCTTTTATATCCTTTTTTATAAGCTCACATATATCTTCTTTTGTATTTTCTGATAAAAGATATAGTCTATAAACATGACCTACGCCATCATATTCATTAACCTTAGCAAAATCACTTAATATTCTATTAATCTTTTCCATGTCTAAGCTCCTTCATCAATAATTAGGAAATAGTTCCAAGGTTATTATAGCAAAGTGCTACACGCTTCCCTATGGATATGTTTTATATTTGGCGGTACGCCTTATTTACAATGTTTTGAATGTATACTTTTCTTGTTGATTTTGAGGGTATTAGGCGGATTGGGGTAAAGTCAATGTTTTCGGTAGTTTGAATGTAAACTAATGGAAACTGTCCTCATATGGAAGCACCTCCTTGTCTAACTTGTGGGGATAATCAAACCCCTTGTAAAGACTTAGCAGTAGGTTTTTCAGAGTTAGATAAACAAAAATATGAACTTCAACATTAAAACCACTACGAAAGCAATTGAAATAGCAAAACAACGTGGTAGAGAGGATATTGCGGAGAGGAACCAAAAGAATCTACAACGTTACCAAAACATTTTAAATACCCTCCAAGATGGAAATGTTATCTTTGGTAGACAAGATCGGATGAAAAGAAAGTTAGGTGTTAAAAATGGCTGAATATGACCGTTCTGCACATTTGAAAACGATTCATGCCAAACGAAAGGCAAATACCTATCAGAAAGTAGACGAAGCTATTAAAAGGCTTTTAAAAGCCAATGAAAAAATAAACTTTAACAGTGTAGCCAGTGAAGCTGATGTATCCAAAGCAACACTCTATAACAACAAGGACTTCCGTTCAAGAATTGAAACATTGCGAAATCAACAATTACAAGTGCCTACACCCAAACAAGTAAAGCGAGAAATGAATGAAAACAACAAGGATGCACTTATTGCATCCCTAAAAAGAAAAAATCAAAAGTTGGAAGAGGAAAACAAGCAATTAAGAGTACAACTGAAAGTAGCTTATGCAGATGTTTATAAAAAGTTATGAGGGAGAACAACGTTCTCCCCTTCTTATTCAACTAACGGGGCAGTTTAGTTGAATAAGCCCTCTTTTGAAAAAGGATATTTTTCATCCCTAAGAGAATTTACATTTAATGGATTTTTTATATAGAGGTGAAAAGGATGAATAAATATCTTAATCGAATTTCCAAAGACTTAGTAAATGCAAATTTGGATAATTATTGGTCAGGTTTTGAATCGGTTGCTTACGCATTATATGATAAGAGTTATGTTTATCTTTTCAACCATCCTAGAATGAAAAAAAATCAACAAAATAATTATCAAATTTTAAATTGGGATGAACAATTTAATGGTTGTACACTTATTCTTTATAATGATTATCCAACAGCAATTGTAAATATCGAATTGTATGAGGATTATAAAAGTTTATATTCTATTCTCGTACACGAATTATTCCACGGTTTTCAATATGTTAAGGGCGAAACTCGGTTCGCGAATGAAATTATGGGAATCACATATCCGTTATCAAAAGAAAATGTGGAATTACGAAATCAGGAAAGAACCAACCTTTTTAGTGCGGTGTTAGAAAATAATATTATTAAAAAGAAACTATATCTTAATACTTTCATTGCCCTAAGAGAAAAAAGAGCTGCTAAATTTAATAATTATCTATTATACGAAAACTTAATTGAAACAATTGAAGGACCTGCGTTGTATGTTGAACTAAAGGCTTACTCGGAAAAAAAACCGATAGCTTACAAATCAGTTCTAAAAAAATATGGACAACACCTTATGGACAAATATGAATCCACTTCTGATATACGAAAGAGTTGTTATAGTTCAGGTTTGTTTATGTGTTTGTTACTAGATGAGTTTTCACCAGGCTGGAAGGAAAGTTTTTGGGGTAAAGAGGAAACATTATACGATATATTTAAACAACTTTCGGATGACTTTATAAAAATAAGTAACGTAGAAATAAGTCCTGAAACAGAGGAAGTAATTAATTTTGCTATACAAAATAGAAAAAATACATTTGGAAATTTTGAACAACAAAAAGGAATTCATCTATTTATTGAAGGTGAAATAACTGCTAAATCTTTTGACCCGATGAATATCGTCCCATTTGAAAATAGTCTTTTACATAAGAACTTTATAAAAGTAAGAATTAACAATGAAGACTATCTTGTACAACAACCTGTTATTGCCTATTGTAAGGGTGGACTTCAAAATATAATTAAATTACATCTGATATTAAAGAATAATCCCATTGAAAATGTTGATTCGCTTACAATTGATGGTATCGGAGAAATAAAGGGAAGGTATGAGAAACAGGAAAATGTTTTGCATTTATATGTGAATTAGGACCATTTCTTAATCAACTAACGGGTGCGTTAGTTGGATAACAAAGGTCATAACATATTAGTCATATATAATATGTTATGACCTTTAATTTATAAATCTTTTTTTAATTTAGGTCTTGATAATACAATTAGCGGTCGTTGCGACAATTGCGGCAATACCTCATTCAAGAGTTCCGTTAAAGATTTCATCCTTTTAAGAGAATGTCGTCAATGCGGTATGAAGAAAATCATATAGTCCTATCCGGGGCTTTTTTCTTTATAAAATAAAATGAACTATAAGATATACATAAAAAATAGAGTCCCTTATTATTAGGGGTAGCAATTGCTGAAAGTAAGCAAGTAAACATTTCATACCACAAACAGCACAAATTGCATTCAGAAATTGGCCATATTCATTTTTACGAGATGACTCGAAATGAGTTAAGAATTATGAACCAAAATGATAAGGTATTATATATAGAGATTGGTCATGTAACTGATATTAAATATACATAAGGATTTACAATTCAAAGGGTAGGGAGAAAAATGTTTGAGACGTGTGAGGAGGATAAATAGCATGATTAATCAAGCTGAATGGTTATGGCAATGTATTATTGAAAGAGGATCAAATTCTGAAGGTAACTTTAAAGAATCATTAAATCTTCAGCCAGGTGCAAGTGATGAAGAGTTTCAAATTATTGAGGATACACTGGGGGGTTACACTTCCTGAAGAGATGAAGAACTTTTACAGGGTGTATAACGGACAAGTTTGGGAGCCCGAGCTAAATCCATTTGTTAGGAATTTGACTTTGTCCCCTACTTCCGAAATTATCGATAATTGGAAATTTTTACAGGAAGAATTCGATCCAAATGATGATTTAGAGCCAGATATTGAAAAAGAGCTTAAACCAGTTCTTTGGAATTCCAAGTGGATTCCAATTGCAGAAAATGGTGGCGGGGATTATCTTTGTATTGATACAGATCCATCAGAATCTGGAGTAGTAGGACAAGTGCTATATTATTGGCATGATTGGGGACAACGTTCTATTGAGGCAAAAGGTTTATTTGAATTCATAGAAATCTGTTTGAAAGAAGAGAATTGTGAATAAATGTACTTAGAGTAACGGTTGCTTTAGTTGAATAAGAAAGGATAGTACATATTAGTCATATAAAATATGTACTATCCTTTATTTTAGCTAATTTTTTTTATTTTAGGTCTTGATAACCATTTTCAGCAATAAAAGAACAATTGGAAGGACTGAATGAATTATACGATAAGCAAAATGAAGTACCGATGCCTATTGTAGATGAACAAAAACTAGATCTTATAAATGATACTGTGTGTTGTGCAATTGCTGAAAATAAGCAAGTAAGCATTTCATACCAAAAGCAAAACAAAGCATATTTTTGTTATTACCGAAAGTAAACTTTTAGATATTTGTTTACTTTGGATATATTGATTTTCATATAAAAATTTTAAGAAATAAATTTAGCAAACCATGCTATATAATATGCACCTGGAACTAATATAAACTGAGCAACTAATGTACCTAATAATCTCGAAATTAATATCATAAATGTAAAATTTTTAAGTTCCCAATATCTACGATTGTCTTGTACAACTTTATCAGTTAAAAAAGACAATTTAGGATCAATAAGAAGTGTTAATAGAATCGTAGCTACTCCAGTAATAATATTAGATGAAGACATCGCTGCTTTATCATAATCAGGAACTAATAAAGTTGCATACAACGCAGACATAACACCTACTGTAAATACGGCAGAAACAATTGTATTAATAACAAATAATTTAATTGATATATTTTTTAAATTTACCCCTTCTAGATTATTTTTATTTACTAAAACAAAATAGTTCTTCATTCTTTTCAAATTGGTGCTATTTACTAATTTAAACATGTTTAAAAACGAACCATCTTTTGATAAAGGTACAAGCGCTTTAGAAAAAACATTCATAAAAAATGGTACTAATAACCCTCCAAGTATTACTCCCATAGTAGAACCTAATAACAAAAATCTAAATTGTTTAATTAATAATTCTAATCCACCATTTTTCGCTGCACTATCCACCAAAGAAGCAGTAAATGGTTGTTGAAACATATTAGAAAATCGAGCAATTAAAGACATAATATTATATATAGCAAAAGCCGATGCAACTAAAGCCAATTTCGCTCCAACAAGTCGAACTCCATATCCTAAAACTTCTATAGAAGTCATAAGCATTAAAAATAAAAAGATACAAATTACTTTAAAAGTAATAAACTCCATAGTCATCCCCCTTCAATTTCTATAAATACATAACTCAATGATTATATTACAAATATTATGTATTTTCTTTATAATAGTAAATCACTTTCTGTTTTATAAGCAAAAAACATACTTTATTTGACGTTTTAAATTATGATTTGAAAGTAAACTTTTAAATATTAGTTTACATTCAAATTACCTGAAACATTGAACTCACAACGATTCCCCTGATATTCTCAAAATTAACAAGAAAAGTATACATTCAAAACCCTATAAATAAAAAGTTCAAGAAACCTGTAAACAAAAAAAAATTCATTAATATAAAAAAGAATACCACCTTTAAAGGCAGTATTCTTTTTTATAATTTTATCTAAGCAACTAAATAATTAAATGCCATATATATGGCTAGAAATACACCAACTACTAATTCAAGACCAATAATTATATATGAAACATTTAAATACAAATCTCTTATGCTTCTATATATAAACATAATCCCTAATAAGAAAAATGTAACATATAAAAATTGATCTATGCTAAAAGCTAAAGTACCAGATAGTAAAATTAAAATTAGAAACAGCTTATCTATTGTTTTATAATTAATTACATTTTGTCCAACAAATGATTGCATAAATTCCCTCCTAATATTTTTTCCGAATTATGGATATTATAAGGTCTATTATATCATGAATTTTCTGTTTTTTACGTTATAAATAAGCTGTTTATATAAGTTTACATAACCCCACTTATCGGTATTCAATGTATCTAGAAAAAACCCCTTCAGTTTACTTACTGAAGGGGTTTCGTATTTACATAATTTTCGTTATTGGAAGTACATTTAAAACCATCATTAATTTAATAAGAATCTAATATCTCAAGTTTTTTAGCTAACACCCAACCACTTAGACCATAAGATGCACAAATGTTGTAATAAAAATAATTCTCTTTTATCAATGTTTCCTCTAATTCTTTAATATCGTCATAACATATTGGCCAACAATAATTTTTTTGTTGCTCTAATAATTTCTTATTTTCTTTAAAAAAATCTGGAAGTGGATCTTCGTCTATATTAAAAATAATGCTGTTACTTATTTGGGTTTCAAAAAAATGTGCTAGGACACCTGAAAAAATTATATATACATTGTCTCCTGATTCAGTAAGAGTGTGAATACGAATTTCTTCTTTCTCAAGATTAACTTGGTATGAAACAATTGTATTATCGTGAACACTTATCATAACTTCACTCCTTAAATTATAGATAGTTGATTTTTGTTTCTTCAATATTATTTTTCTAATTGTAACATTTGAGAGAACCGATTCATTAAGATTTTTAGATGTATAGGATATTCATATAAGGTTAACATAACGCAACATTATTGGTAGCAAGGACAAGGAGGAACCCCTACTCTCATAAGGGAACCTCCTTTTTTGTTCGATGGATCTATGCATTTTTTTATACATTCCTATTTTGGTGTGCCTTTTGGCCTCCCCATAGTTCCCTATGTCTCCCGATTTTTTGCATAAAATCTTGCATGCTCTTAGCGTGGGGTTTTTCCAAAATGCTGGCGGTACCCCATCGCCATCAAGCTAGAAGAACGAGTTATCCCCAAAACGATAAAAACAAACTTCGGTGCTATAAAACACAAAATTTCCATTTAGGGGGTACTTTAAAACCTTAGCTTGATGGGTATGGGGTATCGCCACACATCCATCAATACAAAAATAGCGGCGAGCCCCCTCGAATAGGAGGGTTCGCCATTATAAATCGTTTATTTCACGTCTAATTTTTCTTTCACCTTCACAGGAAGCTCGTCTTTCTTCACTTCTTCCCAAGCAGTTACACCTTTTTTATCGGAGTGGAACACGCGTAAGAATGCTTCTTTACGAAGTTCTTTAAATCCATTAAATTTCACTGTTTTTTCATTACCATTTTCGTCAAATCCTTGTAATTCATAATTATACTCCGTGTATTTATTGCCTTCTTTAGATACCCCTGACTTTATTTTCGCATCAGTTGTAATTTGAACATAGTATTCATCTTTTCCCATACGATTCACATCACAACCAACTAACATTGTCGCAAATACAACTAAAATACTAAAAAGTGTAATATATCTTTTCACGTCATTCACCTCATGTTTTTTATTATGTTGTTATCATAACCCCTTTTTGTTTGAGGAGAAATTCAAAAACATGACATGAAAATTACACTTTTGTAAGATAATAAAAAGACGACTACAACAGCTGCCTTCTTAATCAATATCATCACAATCACTTGCATTGTAGTCTAACATTTAATATAACTTATTTAAATAAGCCAAACCATATAAACACAAAAAGAGGAGTCATCCTAAGGTGACTCCTGCCCTAAGATAACTCCCAAAATATAAGTTGTACAACATCCTTAAAAAAACAAATAATTTACTACAGTTGCTAAAATAGAGAATCCCATAATAATTCCAATTACAATACTGTGACGTACACGATTCATAACGAAGATTGCAATATACTCTCGAATCATCGCATTTGGCCAATAATAAAAGGCTGTTTTCGAACCAATTCCTTGGCTATTTAACCCTACTATTTTAGCGTATAACCCTGCGCGAAACACATGGAAGTTGTTTGTGGAAAAAATACAGTTATACTGTGTTCCTTTTAATGATTCCATAATTTCCTTTGAAAACAGCATATTTTGATATGTTGTAGTAGAACGGTCCTCTTTTATTGTATTTTCTAGAGGAATCCCATTATTCACAGCATACTCCTGCATAGCTTCCGCTTCAGAAATATTCTCATCTGATCCTTGTCCACCAGAAAAAATAATTTTAGGTGGTGAGGAGACCGCTTCTTGTTTCTTATAAAATTCAATAGCTCTATTAATTCTGCTAGCTAAAAGTGGCGGAACCTTATCATTAATTAAACCACTACCAAGAACAATGATAAAATCCTGGTTGTATTTTGGTCTATTGAACTGGTACAGGAAATAGGCCGTTAGGAAATTAGATAAATCTACAAATAAATATAAAGAAATGAGAACTGCTCCCCAGTAAAGTGTTCGAATTGCTTCGGGGAAAAAGTTAATCGGTTCAACTAAAGAAATTACCAAAAAGAACGAAAGACATATACCTAAAACGAAAGTTAAACTATTTGCAAAACGTCGGCTTTCTTTGCTCATAAGAATCTTAGCATTTAGAAACAGCCCTAATATTAAGGCAACTAAGCCGAAACTTAACATAAAGCTAACAACCGCAGCAGGTATTAAAGCAATTAACAGTAAATACTTATTCCCTGTGGTCATAGAGAAATACGCACTTGCAATAATTATTGAAATTATAAACAAGTTAAATAAAAAACCGTTTATTATTCTTCTAGGATCTGTTAAATAAAAACCTAGAAAAAGAACGAGTAAAATTATTGGAATAAACGCGTAAAACATAGTTTTTAACACCTCAATAAATTGATATTATACAGATACTTTAAAGCAACTTTTATAATATCCCATACTTATTAAAATAAATCAATTTTATATTTCGTAAATATAAAATTGATTTAAAACAAAAAAAGAAGTAAATTTTTAGATTTATTGTCTTTTTATAGCTTAGAAGCCCCTTAGCGCACTAAAATTAAGGATTCAACTTTCAAAAGATGTATTAACGTGGGTTTTATGTCATTCGGTAGGCGTGACTCCATGTCCATCAAGCTAAAATTTTATAGTAACCCCAGAACGTAATTTGGTACTAACTTGAACTATACAAGCTCTTTTTTTCGTTTTGAGGGCATTTGCTTTTCTTAGCTTGATTGTGATGTGGCGAGACCCCATATAATGAAATATAGATTATTAAGCTGATTTGCAGGGTAATGAAATACTCTTGGAGAAATATGGTTTATTAAAGTATTACTAAAAAGGAAGGGTGATTCCACATGATAGGAACTGAGAGTAAAAAACAGGAAATTTTAAAAGCTTACCAGTTCAGACATGCTTGCAAGGAGTTTGACACCAACAAAAAAATTTCGGATAAAGATTTTCACTTTATTTTGGAAACAGGCAGATTGTCTCCAAGTTCAGTTGGTTTGGAGCCGTGGAAGTTTGTCGTGATCCAGGATGCAGCGCTTCGCGAAAAATTAAAACCTGTATCCGGTGGTGCCCAGGGACAACTTCCTACTGCCAGCCATTTTGTAGTTATATTGGCCAGAAGAAAAGAAGGCTTAAGGCATGATTCCGTTCACGTAATCAAAATGATGAAAGACATTCATCATATGCCTGAAGAAGTTGTGCAAAATCTTTCCGGTTTCTACAAATCCTTCGTCGAAACAGAACTCGAAGATAATGACCGTCTCATTTTTGAATGGGCAAGCAAACAAACATATATAGCATTAGGAAACATGATGACAGCTGCGGCTCAAATCGGTATTGATTCTTGTCCGATAGAAGGTTTTGATAAAAAGCAGGTGACCACTATTTTGCAAAATGAGGGTATCATTGACGGCAACGATTTTGGTTTAGCTTGTATGGTCGCTTTCGGATATCGAAAAGAGGATCCCAAACGCCCAAAAACAAGACAAAATCTCGATGAAATTGTCGAATGGCGATAAAACTGTAGATGATGTTTCTCAGCATCAAGGGACATGATCACATAGGCATGTCTCCTTTAATGTTATTTAGAAATAAATCCAAGTAAGCATCCCAATAGGGTGCTTTTTCCGGTTCTGGTGCAAATACTTAGGAAAGATATAAAGATGCGAAAAGTTTCCTAGTGAAATCTAGTCTTAAGCAG
>NZ_MACH01000163.1 GCF_001884065.1 Bacillus proteolyticus | reverse complement strand
TTACCGAACTTATTGTTGTAGTCTTCCCAGACTTTCTTACCACTCAGTTCTGTTGTTTCTGTATTTTTGTAAGTGTTCGTAATTGTTGTTCCTTCTACTTTTGTTTCGTAGCCATCAACTTTCACTTCACTTACTGTGTACTTGAACTCATTTCCTTGTCCATTGTACTTTGGTAGATCTTTAAAGCTGAAAGTCCAGTTGCCTTCTTTATCAGCTTTCACTTCTTCTGTTTTGAA
>NZ_MACH01000162.1 GCF_001884065.1 Bacillus proteolyticus | reverse complement strand
GTAGCACCCGTGTTACCTCGAGCACCTTGAGGTCCAGTAGCACCCGTGTTACCTCGAGCACCTTGAGGTCCAGTGGCACCAGTGGCACCGGTAGCACCCGTGTTACCTTGAACACCTTGAGGTCCAGTAGCACCCGTGTTACCTCGAGCGCCTTGAGGTCCAGTAGCACCCGTGTTACCTTGAGCACCTTGAGATCCAGTAGCACCCGTGTTACCTTGAGCACCTTGAGATCCAGTAGCACCCGTGTTACCTTGAGCACCTTGAGGTCCAGTAGCACCCGTGTTACCTTGAGCACCTCTAGGTCCGGTAGCACCCGTGTTACCTCGAGCACCTTGAGGTCCAGTAGCACCCGTGTT
>NZ_MACH01000161.1 GCF_001884065.1 Bacillus proteolyticus | reverse complement strand
TATGTAGACAGCCTTTTTCTATTCATTTTAAAAAAAATAACTTTATCAATATAATTTAATAAATTTATTTATTTCAATATAAAAATCTATAATTGGAAGTGTATACTATATGTAATAGTTATTTCATTTTATTATTTTCTTTAGGACCGAATACGTTCGGTCTTATTTTTTATGCTATAAGTACTACACATAATAGGAGGCATTTCATTTCACTTATGAACTTAACAAAACTAAATAATCGCATAGAAGTGAAAAAGAGGGAATTAATCCACCTCGTTGAAAAGTATGGATTTACTCACGATAAAGTCATTTCTCTCAGTCAAGACTTAGATCGCTTGCTAAACTTATTAACGAAGCTAACTTCCGTCTCAAGACGATCTAATCCTACAAAAAAAGAAAAAAGATGTTCCCTCTGAATAGACTTTATTTTTCTATTTTTCTCTCTTTTTGATACGATATAACTAGAATCAGAAAGGAGCAATTTATGTTTATATTAAAAGACATCAAATATAAAAATATTCTACACATTCCTTATTTACAAATTCAACAAGAAAAAATAACTTGTATTATCGGTGAGAGTGGTAGTGGAAAAAGCACATTACTTCGTATGTTAAATGATTTACAATCACCAACATCTGGAACAATTGAATATAATGGAAAATCTATTTTAGATTATCCTCCCATTCAATTACGACGTGAAGTTGTCATGCTCGGACAAACTCCACCTATTTTTGATGGAACAATTAAAGATAATTTATTAATGGGACTGCGCCTTTCTGAAAAGCCATTTCCAAATGACGATGCCCTGCGGGGCGCATTAACGACTGTTAGCCTAGATAAAAAATTAGAAGATAGCGCCTCTTCTTTATCAGGCGGTGAAAAACAAAGACTTGCTTTCGCTCGTATTGTACTAATGGACCCACCCGTCTATTTATTAGATGAACCAACTTCGGCACTAGATAGTGACACAGAACGACGCGTTATGAAACAATTCACTCTATTGGCAAGAGAAAAGAAAAAAACAGTTATCTTCATCACGCACTCACAACAACTTCCAGAAGAAATCGCAGACGATATTATTGAAATTAGTAAAACAAACGGTGCAACTAGAAAGGAAGTGCTCTCAATTGAAGGGCGTTATTGAACTACAAATTTGGCAACTTGCAGCTGCATATATTTTCATTCTTATTTTAATCGGGCTTGTGAAATTAAAAGGAATACCGCGTGAGAAACAAATTACAATTGCTACATTACGTATGACAATTCAGCTCGTACTAGTCGCATATGTCCTTACATACATATTTGAAAATAGTAATCCGTTTTATACAATAGCTCTCATTACTTCTATTACTACATTTGCGATTTTCAATATTTATAAACGAGTTAATATTCCAATGTCAAAAGAATTAAAACGAGTAGCCGCCCTCTCCATGATTGCTGGATCAATTGGCCCTCTTCTACTATTTATCTTTGTTATTATCGGACACGATCCTTGGTATGCTCCGCAATATATCGTTCCTATTGCCGGTATGCTAATCGGTAATGCTATGACAGGCATTTGCCTCGGGGCAAATGCCTTTTTAAGCAGCATGAAATCACAAAGAGACCATATTGAAGGTGCACTTATGCTTGGGGCAACTCCAAAACAAGCAGCTGCCCCGCTCATACGGGACGCTTTCGATTCTGCTATTTTACCGACAATCAATTCTATGGTCGGAATGGGAATTATAAGTCTTCCAGGCATGATGACAGGACAAATTTTATCCGGTGTATCACCATTTACAGCTATCCAATATCAAATCGCAATTATACTTGGTATTTCTGGAAGTACAGCTTTCTCTGTTATTATCTTCTTGCAACTTGGATATAAAACGTTCTTTAATAAGCGGTGTCAGTTGAAAGAAGTTGAAGTCCAATCATAAAAAAGGCGCTCTGCAAGTTACTTACAGAGCGTCTTTTTTCTTTGCTAATCTTACGCCTTCTTAACGAACTGTGATTTTAACTTCATAGCTCCGAAACCGTCGATTTTACAATCAATATCGTGATCTCCTTCAACTAGACGAATACTCTTTACTTTCGTACCAATCTTTACAACTGAAGAAGTTCCTTTTACTTTTAAATCTTTAATTACAGTAACAGCATCACCGTCTTGAAGAACGTTTCCGTTCGCATCTTTTACAACTTTTGCACCTTCATTACTTTCAGCTTCTGCTTCTTTGCCCCACTCATGCGCACATTCTGGACATACGAAAAGAACGCCATCCTCATACGTGTATTCTGAATTACATTTTGGACAATTTGGTAAAGTAGCCATAAATTCATTTCCTCCGTTCATTATTTATACGTAAAAATCAAAATTGACGTTTACATCTCGATAAATAAAATTTGTATAGCATTTCTTTATACTGCCATAGTCTCGCGTTATTGACAAGCCTACCTCAAATTCTCATTTTTTATTGTATTTTACAAAATTTCAATTCGTATGGTGTTTTGTATTCACATTTTTCGTTAATTAGCTTATTCGACATGTACTTCTTCCATCCAACTACTTGTCTTAGAGCTCACTACTATTAAGTGCTCATTTTCCCATTTTAGTTTACCTAAAAATCTAGAGTAGACTACTTCATTCCCTACTTCTTCTACGAGTAATTTATTTACCACTCTTAGCCCTTTATCGTTATACACTTCACACATTAGCTGAAATCCTTCCGAACGATGAATTCCTTTTAATATAGCCGTTTTCTTTCGGCTTGGGCTCTTCTTCGGTGTTTTATCCACTAAGAATACAATCTCGTAATTCTCTTTCTCTATTTCTTGAAGCGCTTCATTCACATACTCTTTAATCATTTCTATTGATAGTGTTGAATATTTTTCAATAGCTGGTACGACATAGAGGTGAACTAACTCACAAAAATGCTTATATTTCTCCTCAACTGATTCCAGATTTAAAAATTGCATATAATCATAAGGAACGAATATACAAATCTCCCACAAATCCTCACATAATTCATAAGAAGTATCTTTATTAGGATTGGCTAGACAATATATATCAATATTTTCTACAGTTCCTAATCCAAGATTAAACCTACTTAACTTCTTTGAAAAAATCAATTCAAAAATTCTCATTTCGTGTAATCGATTATAATGTTTTTTAGGACGTTTCTTAGCCCAATCATAAAAATGAACATCCATCATACTACCTTTTCCTCCTAATATTATTTACTTTTCTAATATATAAAAAGAAGAACCTTCACAAGATTCTTCTTTTTAAAATGAACGAGTTTCTCTCTAGAAAAACCACATATTTTCTTCAACATAGATTTGATACTCTTCAGCTTCTTCTTCACTCAACTTTTTATTATTTAAATACACTTCTTGCCATTCAAAGTAATCATCATTTAAATATACAGCGAATTTAATTTTCACATTTTTCTTTTCTTCATAATCATAACCAGTAAATTCTACTACATCATAATCTTGTTCTTTCTTTACATACTTCCAATTTGGTTTATCTGTGATAGACTCTAAAGCCTCTCCTTCAAGACTTAAGCGAACAACGTTTTTAATATTAGGTTCAGTTGGTATAGAAGCTAAACCGAAACTAGCGCCTGCAAAGAATACAAATACTATCACCTGTAAAGCAATCATAAGCCCGATATGAGCGCCACCTTTTGATTGTAAATAATACTCTTTCTTATACTCAGGCACATCTTCTTCCTTATGAAACATACGGATAACATGCTTATAATATAATCGGTTTCCTTGCCATCCAGTAAACAGCATCGTTCCAGCATATATGATAAAATCTATCCACATTGGTATATCAATAAAAGTAGCTATAATTAAAGTAGGTACTGCCAATAACGTAAGTATAATAAACAACTTATACATTTTACGATAAGCTAACCAAAAAGTTGGGAAGAAAAAGGCTACCCAATTCCACGTATTCCCTTGCGCTGGATTTTCTACTTTGCCCCACTTAAAGTCATAATAAGCTGTATTCTTTTGAACAACTTTATGTAAATCTTGCGTAGAAATTGTTTCTTGTAAAACAGTGTCCTTCACGTACATCATCCTTCTCTTATTTCTATATAACTTTATTGTATACACACAAAACAAAGGAATCTAACAAAAAAGACATATATTTCACAAAAATGAACATAAATCGAATATATTCCGACAATTAACCTTTTATTATTCCATTTTACTTATAAATATATTAAAATACTTATGAATGATACGTTTAATACACTAAGTTAAGCATTTTACATAGTCATAAAAAAAGATGTTCCAAAATCATTTTGAAACATCCTCCTAATTTTTCACTATTTTAAACTACCTTTAACTTTTTCAATAACATCTTCTATACGTTCCGCTATACATTCTTTCTCCCAATCTCCCTCACCATGCATAGCGGTATAAACTGGACAATTCTCATCATTACTATCTACAAAAATCGGATCTCCAAGATACGAATCTATCCCAATTACAATCTCCTTCTTCATTCCCGATTAGACTTTGCCCTTCACCATCAAAGCTATAACCAAGTTGTCCTTTTTCTATCTCTTCACTATTAAATAGTTCTATTGTCATTGGTTCAAATTCATACTCTAACTCAATTTCATTATCCTCAGCACGATCTACATATTCTAAAAGTTGTTTGATTTTATTGTGATTAATCATGCTATTTTCTCCATTCTATCTTTTAAAAATCTAATTTTATTCATAATGAGCCGCCGCAAGTAACATTTGGGCGATAAACTTCCATGGAATATTTTCTGGAAGCTTCTCCCCTTGATTTATATAAACACCTTCATAATCACCTAACCAACCATTTAATGCCTCTAAATAAGTCTCTACCTCTATATTCTCCCATTCATCTTTATTCATTTTAAAATCCTTTTGGAGATATATAAGAAACTTCAGCAAATCTTCTTTAGAATTCACTTGATCAAGGTATTTGAATACATCCATATTTTGTCCCTCTTTCTATTGCTCGTTATTCAAACTAACTATAATATATGACATAAGATTCTTAAAACTATTATTTGAGGTGATCCAATATGAAGACTACAATTTGGGCAGAAGATGATTATTTAAAACTAGCACCCATTAACAACGAACTAATCAAAAAAGCAGAAGAAGTACTGAACGTAAAGCTTCCAGAATCGTACATAAATCTTCTAAAAGAACAAAATGGAGGAACACTTCGCCTTGATGCTCATCCTACTTTAGAGCCAAATTCTTGGGCAGACGATCACGTTAATGTGTCTGGCTTATACGGCATTTCTTTTGATGAAAATGAATCTAGTATTTTAGAGAGCCATTATTTAATTCAGGAGTGGGAAATGCCTGAGAATCTCGTACTTTTATCTGGGGACGGACATACATGGATTGCATTAGACTATCGAAATGTTGCTGAAAACCCTCCAGTTATATTTATTGATAATGAAGTTGAGCAAATAATTGAATTAGCACCTAACTTTGAAAGTTTCTTACAAAACTTAACTACGTATGAATATGACGAAGAGTAAGCTTCGCTCTAAAAAGGATCAAGATTTTATTACAAATTTACACGCTACTTTAAAACCGCTGGGATTTAAGAAAAAAAGACATACATTTTTCAAAGCTGATAATGGATTTTATAAGCTTATCAATATACAAAAAAGCCTGTTTGGAGATGACTTCTATATACATATAGGAGTTCACCCTATCGGTCTCCCGCAGCTTATAACGGACCAATTACTAATTAAAGAAAACATTTCAATATTCGATTGCATTCTACAAACGAGAATAGAGCCTATACATATGAAACAGAACCCGTTATTGCATAATGTTTCACATGAAACTATCGATATTCCTGATTATCTTTCTACCATTTCCGACTGGTTTCAAGTGTGGGCGTCTTATGCGAATTTAGCAAAAACAAATATACACTCTATTACTCCGGTACTAGCTGTCGTTCCAATATTACAGGAAAAAGCGTTTCTGCTTCTTACTTGTTTCTCTTTCTATAACTTAAAACAGTACGAGCAAGCTAATCACTATTTACAGCAATATTTACACTGCGCCGTGCATCTGAATACCGAGGAAAAGGAGCCGGTATTCTTTCATGAAGTTGATATGTATATGAAAAAACTAGTAGAAAATGCAATGTGATTTCACATTGTGCTTTCTACTAGTGCTTTATCAAACTTTTTATATCCTTCTCCTACAACTCCCAAGTAATATTCATCTCTTCAAACGACGCTTTACTAACTTTTAATCCTTCACTATCATCCGTCCCAATCATCGCTACTTCTTCTTTAGACAACATAATTTTCTCGTTTGGATTTTTGATTTTTCTCTCATACACGAGTTGTAAAAGATCCATTTGCTCCTCTGTCAGTTCATACTCTTCTTCCAATCTTTCTATTGCAGATTCCGTATCAAGTAATGGGATTTCTAATAAGAATCCACCGTGCTCTGCCATCTCTTCAAATGAATCAATCGAATATGTACCGCTATCCTCAATCCAAAATGCCGTCGTAATGAAAGGAACTGTTTCCCCCTCTACCTCTTCTAATACGTATTGGAGTGCTTCCTCTTTAGCAATTTCTATCACTTCCGAAGGCGCCCCTTCAAAATAATTTGCCGCATCAATCCACTCATCAATTCTCTCACTATTCACATCTTGAAGACATACGATTGTGTACTTCAAATGAAAAGTAATTGTCCCTGTTCCTCCCTGACTATCTTGCATACTATAGTTAAATCCATCCCATGAACTTTCATGTGAGAAATCAGGAGCATGTGCTACAAAAATTGCATCTGCAATCGACTTTAAAATACATCCTTTCCATAGTTGCTCTTTATCTATATGTAATTGATATTTACTCATTCTCTTCCCCTACATATATGTTTTTTAATATTATCTTTCGACTTCTCATTCTTTGTAAAGCGTTTTTTCATTATATAAAAATAATAAAAGTATCCTTGTATATGAAGGATGCTTTTATTATTCACCTACCACTTCTCCCTGCACTCCTCAATCAAACACAGCAAATACCTCTTCGTCATATCAGCCCGTCTCCAACGAGAGAACTTTTTCTTTTCTTCTGGATTATGCCGCATTCGCTCTACCTCTTTTAATAAAGGCTCCCATTCTTTCGCTGAACGTTCTAATAAGTATTGTAATCCTCTATCTTTTGAAACGATTGTTTTATGATCTAACGTATATAAAATGCGTCCCATCGTAACGACAGCTGATTCTACCCATTCTTCTATAAAAAATAAATATGGCCGCTTCGCTTTTCCACTCCAGTACTGTTCTACGTTGTATTTCATTGTATTTACTACATCGTTCCATTGTATTTGAAACGGAAGATCTTCAGCTTCTTTCCCAGTAACTGTAATGCCTTGATTTTTCAATGTCCACCATGTGACCGCATTAATATCCCAATGACCTATATTCGCCTTACCGTCTGCACAATACACGTACTCATTCATTTCATCATTGTATTTCCCTAAGTCAGCAAGAGGAATATACATACCATCCATTCTTTTACCTAACGTACTTTTACTAAGCTTTTTATGAAATTCTATAATTTGTTGTTTTTCAGCTTCATTTACGGAATCACTTATTACCGTAACAAAATCAACATCGCTCGTTTCTATATGAAATGCTCCTAACGCGATTGATCCGTAAATGTATACCCCGACTATTTTTTCATCCGAAAAAATTTCTTTTAACTCTACTATGTACTGATTCATTAACTGTTTTACTTCTTCTGGTAGAGCCTGCTTTATTCCGTTCTCCACATCTATCCCTCCATATAAAAAGGCCTTTGCAAATTCGCAAAGGCTTCATGCTTTATAAATATTTCTCGATTTCTTCGTAAACATCCTTCAAACGTGGATTTCCTTCTCCAACAATTTCTCCATTTACAAGAACGACTGGATAAAATAAATCTTCCTCCACTACTCGCTCTGCGAATGCTTTTTTATCCTCATCTTCTTGTTCTTCTTGAAAATCAATATACTCGAAATTAAATTTATTTTCTTGTCCCTCATATTTACGACCAATTGCCGCTTGTAACCACTCAAACGTTTCTGTTGAAGATGGCATTCCAACGCAGCTCGCACAAATTACTTTCGTCCCATACACTTGAACATTAACCATTTCTTCTCCCCCACTTCTTGTTTCAACAGTATATTCAGATGTCTTAGTACATAAGCACATCATTTTACAAACTTATTCCATACCCCTATACTGAAAAAACACGTTGTACACACGATACAATATTTCGACAATAAAACAAGAAGAGAAAAAATAGATTTTCCCCTCTATCTTGATTATAATAAAACTGATGAAAGGAGTCGATAAAAATGGAAAACCCACATATGCAAGAACAAGTATTAGAAGTATTAGATAAATTACGTCCATTCTTACTTCGCGATGGCGGAGACGTTGAATTAGTAGACATTGAAGAAGGTATCGTAAAACTACGCCTTATGGGTGCATGCGGAAGCTGCCCAAGTTCTACAATCACACTAAAAGCTGGTATCGAACGCGCGTTACTTGAAGAAGTACCAGGCGTTATTGAAGTAGAACAAGTATTTTAATTTAAAGCGGAAGCGGCTCGTTCAGAATCGTTTTCTAAAAAGAGACCCATTTGGGTCTCTTTTTTTATTCAAATAACACTTCCGCTTTAACATCATAAAACAAAATTGGAAATCCTTCTCAAAAAATGCGATAATTGATACTATATAGTGAATCGTTCACACATATAAATTAAAAAACATAGGGGGACGACACATGCCAAAAATGGGGAACACTTTTTTAACAATTCAAGAACTAGAAAAGAAAAAAGAGTATTTATTAGAACTTTCATCCGTTATACCAACATGGAATGCGAGCTATCAATTTTTATTTAAAGAAATCCAACAAGAATTATTGAGTAAAGTAAATGAAAAAATCGAAAGACATCAATTCATTTTAAATATATGTGCAGATCAACAGGTAGGGGCATAATGTATTACATACAATTGTAGTATAAAAAAAGAGACCTCCATCGGTCTCTTTTTTTATACTTTTAAGATAGCCAATCTAATTTCCTAATCCCTAACTTATCAACTGGTAAACGAAGTGACCCGTAAAAATGCTTCATAAATTGCTCGGAGCGGTTCACATCGTGTAAAATGGCTTCTAAGCGATCTCTATATATGCTTTTTTGTTCTTCGTTTCCTGTTTGATAATATCGTTCAACGGTTTCAAAGTATTGGAGCGGGAACAGAAGCCTTGCAAATAATAGACGCCAACCAAATGAGGATAGCGAATAATTCCGTTCATAATCTGTAACAAATTGGACGATTGTTTGCTCCCAATCTTTCTTTTTTTCTATCATCATATAGCGAATTAATTCTGCCATATCTCGAGTTGGGTGATCATACACCCAATTGAAAGGAAGTTTGAGGCGCTTCGTTTGATGCCATAATAAAGGTGTGAATCTTTCTTGGCAAATTGTTGCTGCATCAGTCATTTGCGGCGTATCATCCATCTCTGTATCGACAACATATTGAATTGCATTTTCTGCAACTCCTAAGTAATACGGGAAGGATTCAATAAACAATTGATCGAATACGTCTGTAGGGTGGTTCATCACTTGTGATTGCCAAAACTTTTCTAATTGATCGAGCCTTTTTTCCCATAATGCTTTCCATTCACCGATGCGGCTTAATTGCTCGATTTCTTCTGGAAAGAATGCACCTCGTTTATGGAATATAGAAAGCTCACTTCCTAATGATGTAGCATGTCGTTCTAACGCACGCATACCTTTTAATAAGCAGTAATTTTGTTCTTCTATCTCACTTACATAGTAGCCGTGTATAGTCGGAACGAAAGTCGCTACAGTTATATCCCCTTGCTGGTTCATATAATCACTGAGCTTTTTCATCTCTACAAGTACTTCTTCCTCCATTTCTCCAATTGGAACAAGTACATAAATTTTGTTGCGAATCCAAAAGCTTTTATAGGGGCCAAGGGGGATTAATTCTTTAACATGCATGTGATAATGCTCATAAATATGCTGAATCATCGTAGTCGCCACCTATGGTTTTTCTTTATATATATGAGCTTGTGCTCGCCTTTCATTCCTATGCACATGATAAAGCAACGAAACGTATACAAATACTAAAAAGAAAAAAAGGTGATAAACATGAAAGAATCAAATCAACTACAAGAAAGAGCATTACAACTATTACAAGAACGCGGTGTAACAATTGACGATATTGCTGAACTTGTTCATTTTCTTCAAAAGAAATACCATGCAAATTTAGAGATGTCAGAATGCCGTTATAACGTTGAGCGTGTACTATCAAAACGCGAAGTACAAAACGCACTTATTACAGGCATTGAACTTGATGTCCTTGCTGAAAAAGGAATGCTAAGTCAGCCATTACAAGATATCGTAAAACGTGATGAAGGCTTATACGGAATTGATGAGGTTATCGCACTTTCTATCGTTAACGTGTACGGCTCTATCGGTTTCACGAACTTTGGATATATCGATAAATTAAAACCTGGTATTTTAGAATACTTAAATGATAAATCATCTGGAAAAGTACACACATTCCTTGACGATATCGTTGGCGGAATCGCTGCCGCTGCTTCAAGTCGTTTAGCGCACCGTGCTGAGCATTCGGAATAAGGTGTCTAGGCCGTCAGTTTCATACTGACGGCCTTTCGTATTCCATAAGCATAAACTCTCTTCCACGGCTCAAAAAAACAGGTCCTACTTGAAATCCAATGTTTTTATATAACCTAATTGCTCTTTTATTAAATGTTGCTACACTTAGTCGAAACATTTTTGAATTCAATTCCCCAGCAGCAAATGCAATTCCCGCTTGAAAAAATATTTTCCCCATCCCTTTCCCTGTTAAATCCGGCTTCATTCCAAGTCCGATATCTATTACATCTTCTCCCTTATATAAATTAGCATCTCTTCCGCCCAGAACTTGCGCATTTTCTCCAAAACAAAAATAGCCGATGAATTCTCCCTTCTCATCACAACAACCGTAATATGTCCCATCTAATAGCTCTTCTATTACTTCAGCCTCTCCTGAAAAACTATATAAATTGTACGGTTCCTCATACGTCCACATATTTATCTCATTCGCTTCTTCTTCTGTTAACTTATGTATTTCCATTCCTCTCGCTCCTCATCAAATATTCTATATATATTTACTCATTCATTTTTAACACTCAATTTCCCTCTAATTACAATATGCATAATTACATACGCACACCCATTTAAAAAATGCTAAACTTTATTTGAATCGCTGTTGTTACACTTCTTGATTAAGAAAGATCGTTAACCGGAAAATTAACGTCTTATCAAATTCAAGCAATTGGCACATTTTGTCATCATCAAAGACACTCAAAAGAGTGTCTTTTTTCTATACCTGAGCAGGACTTGCTCATTTACAAAATAAATGCATAAATTACTATAACTCTTTAAACGCATTATTCCCTTTTTATACGCTAGGGTGTTCGTTGCGACAGATTCGGATAATAAAAAGCACTCCAGCCAGAGTGCTTTTTACTTTCAAACAAGGAGGTTACATATATGGATAGTACTCTTGTATTTAACTTCGGCATTGGTATTGTCATTATTTTATTCGTCTTCTTTGTTCTTTGTATGAGCGGGGTGTAGCAATCTTTTATGCTGATAACTCCTTTAAAGTATCACTTAATTTGAACTTTCTTAATTGTAATGAAGCAATCATAGCTGCCCCTGCTCCAAGCACCACACTAGCTAGAGCCAATATGCACATTTGATTATACGGAATGATAATAACCGTTAACTCTAAGCTTGATAACACAATGTAACTAAACAAAATTCCGCCAAAAATGCCAATACAACCAGCTATCGCTCCAAGTAAAGTTCCCTCTAATAACACAATCCGTCTCATTTGCTTCGGAATAGCTCCTACCGCACGAATCATACTAATTTCAGCACGTCTTTCATGTAAACTTGCGACAATCGCATTCATTAATCCTATACCAGAAATGATGAAAATAATTACAACTAACAAACGAATTAACATCATCATTTGCGATAATAATTGCTCTTGTTCTTTCAATAAATCATAACTATTTATAACTTCTACATTCTCTTTATTATTTGTAATTTGTTTTACTTGCTTCTTAATCGCTTCAAATGATTGATTAGAATTAGTCATAATTTGAAGCGATTCATACCCTTGCACGTGAAACTTATCACGGGCCCATTGTTCATTCACAAAAATATCCAACCCTCTTAACCTTAATCCTTGCTCAATAATCGAAACGACTTTAATCGTTTGTTTTTCTTTTCCCTTTCCTTGTACTTCAATCGTATCTTGCAACTGAAGTCCTAAATTTTTAGCCGTTTCTTTCGTAACGACTCCCTCACCATCTTGTAATGGCTTATTTAAATTTTGCCCTGAAATCACTTTCGCCTTCGTTACTTTCTGATACGCTACAATATCGTTACCCACAACTTCCATTGAATCATAGTTAAGATTATTTTTTTTCGCATGTTCATACCATTCTTGATTCGCTTTTTTAAAGTCATAATTTACAAGTTTTGCTGTGAAGTCAGTAGCATTCCCTACACTCGCTTCTACACCGTCAACTTTTTTAACCTTCTCCATCCAACTAAATGGTAAAATCTCAATTCCTTGCGACTCCATCGGTACACGTACTACTAAATCCGCTGGTAAATGCTTTTGTAATCCTTTTTTCATACCTTCATACATAGAATTTACATACATCGTTCCAACAAGTGCTAACATAAAACCAAATGCTAGTATAGCAACTGAAACAGCTGCCTTATTCCGATAACGAATTAC
The DNA here is from genome assembly GCF_001884065.1 of Bacillus proteolyticus. Lineage (GTDB taxonomy): Bacteria > Bacillota > Bacilli > Bacillales > Bacillaceae_G > Bacillus_A > Bacillus_A proteolyticus. The sequence goes on along the minus strand of NZ_MACH01000161.1, from coordinate 18,345 downwards.
ATTTCGACTACTAATCGTCGTTTCAATTCGAAATATCATTTGCAAAGGTTTTGCAATAACAGGCGCTATCATACGAATAAATAACGGAATCGCAAATAACAAACCAACTGCAAATAACAGCGCTCCTATCGCACTTGGATTAAAACCGATATACTCCTCTAATACGTTACCCGCTAGTCCAATAACAGTACCAATAATTAAAATGCTAAGACTAAAAGCACTCCATCTTTTTTCTTTTTTCTCGTTACTAGGAAGACCTGGCCGAAGTGCTTGAACTGGAGGAATCTTTCTAACCATGAAAGCTGGTATAATAGCCCCTATGACAGACATAACAATCCCTAGTAAAAACGTAATGAGTAAAATCTCACCTGAAATCGAGAATGATTCTTTCCCAGCACTCTCAATATTCACCCATTTATTAATGAATGATGCCGCAATTGTGTGCGTACTCGCTCCAAGAACAATTCCTGCTAGAGATCCAATTGCTCCAATACATAAAGCCTCTAATAAAACGACTAATATAATTTGATTTGGATTACTACCAAGTGCACGTAATAATGCCCATTGCTTAAATCGACTTCTGACAGATAAGAAGAAACTTCCCATTATTAACAGGGCTACTACAAATAAGGCAATACCACCTAAACTAAAAATTAATGGCTTCATTACATTTAGTCGTTCAAATGCCTTATCGACATAAGTACGTTGGTCTACCTTTATATTTTCTATCTTCTTATTTACATCAAGAGCAATCGCTCTCTTCACATTTACATCGAGTGTTTTCACTTGAACGAGATTGAACTGGTTTGATAGATTTAATTCTTTTTGAAGCCACTGGATTGGAAAATAAGCCCCATGCCCCATTGCCGCCATTAGCGGTGGATTTAAAATCCCGACGACTTTCACAGTCTTTTCTCCATGCTGCGGGAATGGCAGTTTAATCATATCTCCTACCCGTATATTTTCACGGTCTGTATACCCTTTTGTCAGTGCCACTTCAGCACCTTTTTTCGGATATCGACCTTCTAATATTTTATAAGAATGCATTTCTGGAGAGTCTTGCTCAACACCCCAATAAGATGGCTTTCCCGATAACTCTTTATAATTTGGAAAAGGATATGGTATAAGTACTTTTGATATTTTTTCAGCGTTTTCTAAGCCATCTATTCCTTTTAAACTTTCATTATTTAAATACATATCGTTTTTTATATAGCCAAATTGTAAATTATAATCTCCATACCGACTTACTACTTGTTCCTTCACACTTTGCTCAACTGATTGGTTACCGAGTAATAACATAGTCGCTAACATAACACCTAAAGCTGCACCGAGGGCAATCAACATATTACGTAACCAATTTTGTTTCATAGATTTTACCGCATACTTAATTACCCATCGCATCACCTTTACCTCCTACTTTAAAGTGACGATTCATAATCTCTTGAATTTGAGTAACTTGTTGCGGGATATTTCGAAATTTCCACCCTTTACTTTCAGCATGTTCATGAATCACTTCACCATCTAATAAGAAAACAACTTTATCAGCATGGGCTGCTACGAATGGATCGTGCGTTACAATAACAGCCGTTTGTCCTAACTCATCGCATGCATTACGAAGGGCCGCAATTATATTTTTGCTATTTTCTGAATCCAATGCCCCTGTTGGTTCATCCGCTAATATAATGGCTGGCTCATTTGCAAAAGCTCTTGCTATCGCAACCCTCTGCTGTTGTCCACCTGATAACTGTGCTGGTAAATGCTTTTCTTTTTCCTTTAGCCCAACGAGATCTAATAAACGATTTGCTGTCAACACTGCCTTCTTTTGTGAGACATTATCTAACAGTAAGGGTAATCCTACATTTTCCTCCGCACTAAACACTGGAATTAAATTAAACTGCTGAAAAATAAAACCAATTTTATGCCTTCTAAATAAAGCGAGCTCTTTTTCTTTTAATGTTGAAATCTCTGTACCATCAACTCGAATACTACCTAACGATGGAATATCTAATCCACCTAACAGCTGAAGTAAGGTCGTTTTACCTGATCCACTTGCCCCCATAATACAAACGAAATCCCCTTTTTGAATTTGAAGATTAATACCTTTTAATATCTTTACTTTGCTATCCCCAATATCAAACGATTTTTCTAACCTTTCAATTTCAATAATATTCATCCCGATATCCCCTTCTCTCTCTATTTACCAATCTATATATTCTATTCAAAAATGAAAAATCCCTACTTATTTGTATTTTTTTGTCATATACTATCATATATCCCGTATTAACTGATTAAATCTTCATTTTATTTCTCACGTCAGAAAAGTTGACTCTCGCAACAAAAGTAACCATACTACTTACACGAATACAAAAAACTACTCACATATCCACAAATAGGAGGAAGAAAAATGAAACATGTAATCGTTTATGCACACCCGAATACAGAAAGCTTCAACCATGCTATTTTAGAAACTGTAAAAAGTGAATTAGAAGGAAAAGGCCATGAAGTACGCGTTCGTGATTTATACGAATTAAACTTCAATCCAGTATTAAGCGCTTCCGATTTCATCTCATTTTCTCAAGGAAATACACCAGAAGATATTAAAGAAGAGCAGGAGCATATCTCTTGGGCTGATAGTATTACATTCATTTACCCAGTTTGGTGGGCGGGACTTCCTGCTATTTTAAAAGGATACGTTGACCGTGTATTTAGCCACGGCTTTGCTTATGCTTACGGTGAAAATGGCATTGAAAAGTTATTAAGTGGTAAAAAAGGATTGTTATTATCTACAATGGGAAATTCGAAAGAAGTATACACAGCAGGCGGTATGTTTGACGCAATGAAGAAAACAGCGGATGTTGGTATTTTTGAATTTACAGGAATTGAAACACTTGAGCATACATTCTATACAAGTGTTCCTTCTGTGGATGATAGTGTGCGTAAACAATATCTTGAAGAAGTTAAAGATGTTGTAAATCGTGCGTTTTAAATAAAGTGAAACTTTAATCAGTAGGGATTTTATTCATCTCCCACTGCCCGTTAATACGAGATAAAATTATATCGGCGATTCCCTAAATATATCAGCGCAACTCAGATTATATCAGCGATTTCCTAAATATATCGACTTACCGACAAAAATCGACACTAGTCACAACTACATAAAAAAAGAAAGCTGCTCCAATTTAGAACAGCTTTCTCCATTACATCTTCTCAATCCACTCCGTCAAGTTATGCACAACTTGCGTCGGTTGAACTTCGTATTCTGTTAACTTCTCCACAGTTGTTACTCCAGTGTGGACAAGAAGGGTATCCATGCCAGCATTTACTCCCGCTAAAATGTCCGTATCGTAGTTATCCCCAACCATTAATGCCTCATCTTTTCCTATGCCAAGCACTTTTAACGCTTGTTCCATAATGATTGATTCCGGTTTTCCGATAAAGATTGGATCCACACCTGTTGATACTGCTACAACTGATGTTAATGAACCATTACCTGGTAATAATCCTCGCTCAGTCGGAATGGCAATGTCCCCATTTGTGGAAATAAACGTTGCGCCGTTACGCACAGCAAGACACGCTTTTGCTAATTTTTCATATGTGATGTCACGATCTAAACCGACAACAACGAAATCAGGATTTTCATCCACAAGTTCAAATCCTTTTTCCACAAGTGCATCGTGTAAGCCTTCTTCACCAATCATATATACAGTTGCATCTTGTTTACGCTCATAAATGAAGTTTGCTGTCGCCATACTCGTTGTGAATACTTGCTCCGCTTTTGCTGGAATATCAAAACGAACAAGTTTTTCTGCCACTTGTTCTGGTTTACGAGTTGAGTTATTTGTAACGAATAAATATGGAATGCCGCGTTCTCCTAATGCTTTTACGAAGTCGCTTGCTTCTTCAATTTGCTCTTCTCCGCGATACATCGTACCGTCTAAGTCAATTAAATAACCTTTATACATCGATTATGTCTCCCCTTCTATGCTAACGTTCTCATCTATCATACCACTCTTATATTACCCCCTTTTTCCAAAGAAAAAAACGCTTTCCCCTAAAGCGTCCCATAACGTTCATTTTTTCTCTTTTATTTGGTACGAACAATTACAATCGCCCACGCACATGTTCGTTAACATTTTCACATTTGCCCCTGCAAATAACCGCTTGTACATATCTTTTTCATCTTCACACACTTGCGGGAATTTCTCCGCTATTTCCTTTAACGGACAGTTTTGCTTTTCAAGTATGAAAGAGTGTTCCCCATCTCTCTTTATTTGAACCATATAACCACTTTTCTCTTGCATAGCAGCTATTTCCTGTACTTTATACGCTAAATTACTTTGATTACTTATCTTCTTTTTTAACTGTTCTTCCATTCGTTTCGTTCTCGCTTGTAAAACATAGCGAAGTATTTTTTCATCGTCCATTCGGGCTAAATCATCTAATATTTCAATAGCAAACTGCTTATATTCTTTCGGGAATGTATCTTCTCCCTTTTGACTTAGTCCATACAAATATGTTGGTCTTCCAACATGCTGCCTTACCATCTTTGAATAAATTAGCTCATCATTCTCTAGTTTACTTAAATGCCTTCGGATCGCCATCTCTGTAATTTCTAAAGCTTCGGCTAATTCTGCTACAGTATGCTCGCCCTTTACCTTCAATAATTGTATAATTTCTTCTTTCGTAGTACGTGCTTCCCCCATAGCTTACCCTTCTCCCTTTTCTCTCTCATACATAATATAAGATCCCCAAAAAGGCACCTTGGGGATCTTATAAGCATAATTATTCTGGTACAAATGCAGATACAGGTCCTAATTCCTTTTCTAAATAACTGCGAATATTCGCTGGGTATTTCTCTACCACTGCGATATGTTTTTGAATCGTCTTATATAACTCATCATGATTCATTTGAATATAATCTTGCGTAAGCATTTTTCGAAGAAGGATAACTTCCTTCATGCCTTTTCCTTCTTCTTCACTTATGACTCTCTCGTCAATTAAAATATCGATAATATCTTCGTAACTTCCCGGATCGCGCATAATAAATCCATCAATCATCGCATTTCCTACATCTAATACACAATCAATAATTAGATGCGCTATGCGTTCTAATGCGTAAAATTCAAACTCGGTTTCATATATCTTTTTCTCTTGAAATGTACTTGTTGCTCGTTCTAAACATACTAGCATTTGTTCTATTTTCTTTCTGTCTACAAAATACATGAATGTCACCTACCTGGAAATTAAAGCATTTACATTTTAATTGTAACGCTTTCTTCTGAAAAAATCGACAATTTTTCGAATTCACCTTTTCCTCGTTATTTGTTATAGTTATATTTGTATGATTTTTGAAATTGGAGGAATGGAATCTTGGAACGTGAACTCGCACTAGAAATTGTCCGTGTAACAGAAGCAGCAGCATTAGCATCCGCACAGTGGATGGGCCGCGGAAAGAAGAATGAAGCAGATGATGCAGCAACTACAGCAATGCGTGATATGTTCGATTCAGTAAACATGGCAGGTACAGTTGTAATCGGTGAAGGAGAACTTGATGAAGCACCGATGTTATATATTGGTGAAGAACTAGGAACAGGTATCGGTCCAGAAGTAGATATCGCCGTTGATCCATTAGAAGGTACAAACATCGTTGCAAAAGGCCTTGCAAATGCAATGGCAGTTATCGCAATCGCAGATAAAGGAAACCTTCTTCATGCTCCAGATATGTACATGGAAAAAATCGCGGTTGGTCCAAAAGCAGCTGGTAAAATTAGCTTAGATGATCCAATTGAAAAAACAATTGAAATTGTAGCAGAAGCAAACAATAAAAAGATTCGTGACCTAACGGTTATCGTGCAAGAACGTGAACGTCATCAAGATATTATTGACCGTGTTCGTGCAAAAGGTGCACGCGTAAAATTATTTGGTGATGGAGATGTTGGCGCATCAATCGCAACAGCTTTACCTGGAACAGGTATCGACTTATTCGTAGGTGTTGGCGGAGCTCCAGAAGGCGTTATTTCTGCAGCAGCATTAAAATGCCTTGAAGGTGAAATGCAAGCACGCTTAGTTCCAATGAACGAAGAAGAAGAAGCTCGTTGTCGTGAAATGGGATTAGAAGATCCTCGTCAACTTCTTATGCTAGATGACTTAGTATCTGGTGATGATGCAATCTTCTCAGCAACAGGTGTATCTGCTGGTGAGTTATTAGACGGCGTGAAATTCCTTGGTGGAGATTTAGCTGAAACATATTCTATCGTAATGCGTTACAAAACAAGAACGGTACGATTCATTAAAACACACCACCATTTAGATCATAAACCACACTTAAACTTAGATATTTAATAAAAGGAGCCATGTGTATGGAAGAACGTTTCTTTCTGTACGACGATACAGTCGCTACAAAAACTCGTTTCGTTAGCTTTATGGGAGAAAATGAGCGTCATGATTTAGCGCTTTTATACTCCGATCGTCATTACGGTAAAACGATAGTCCTTGATATGCAGAGCAACAAATTTGCTATCATCGGTCCTGACGATTTAAACGAACCAGGCTACATAGAGCATGCATTCTCTATGTCTGAAGAAATTGCAGAAGAATTACGCTCATTTTTATTTGAACTTATATAATTTATCGTATGCACCAGCTAAATTAGCTGGTGTTTTTTCACTTTAAGTATTTTGAATTTTCAAACCAATATGTTATAATTAAGAATAAATCTATTTGGATAGAAAGGACGTTATCTACGTATGCCAACATTTACTTTGTAATGGACCAGCAATTGGATAGCATTACTCTCAAAAAAGCACCGTGCTTTTTCAAGGGAGTAGTCTGCCCATTCCCATTACAAAGGAACGTAACGCATCTGTAGTATGATGTTTACGGAGGTTCCTCTTGGGGAATCTCCTTTTATTTTTGTCTACTTCTCCTGTCTTCATACTACAAGACATCCAAATAGCTGTATTACGTTCCTTTACCACTATATAAGAGGTGAAGGAAAATGCAGAAAGTACAACTTTCTTGGAGTTTATATGAAAACGAGCAAAACACAATCGAAAAGTATTGTAAAAATTGCAGACGCACTACCCTATTTACTGACACGAATATTCGTAGGCATAACGCCAATGGAAAAAACATATACCGCTTTGCCATTTATAAATGTCCGAAAGATCATACGTGGAATCAAAAACTGCGTATTTATAAATCATTTACTGATCACGTTGAAACAGTCGATATGACGCAGCAAGATCAAATAGAAACAACTACTACCATTTCCATTACGCAACATAAAGAAAATGACATAGCCGAAATCACGATCGTATTAGACCTCATTTTCGGTTCACACCGAATTGATAAAGCCTTATCCACATATATTTCTGATTGGAGCCGTACACTCATTGTGGATAAAATTAAAAATGGGGATATACAGTTGAACGGACAACAAATGAAACCAAATACAATACTTTCTGAAGGCGATTCTATTTCGATTTGTTTATGAATGAGAATATGCAAAAAAATCCTCTTACAATCGTAAGAGGATTTTTTTATTTCTTCACTTTTCGTAATACAAAATGTGCACAACCGAAGTTACAGTACTCGTATAAATACTCTGATAAAGTGCTAATTTTCGTATCATATGTCGAACGTTGATTACTATCATCAAAGAATCCGCGCAATCTAAGTTGCTCATAGCCCCAGTCCCCAACGATATAATCATATTTATTTAAAATTTCTGCATAACGCTCTTTAAATGCTTCTTCACTAAAACCGTCACGAAAGTTTTTAATTACTTCGTACTGCACATTATTAATGCTCACCGTAGCATGCATCTCTTGCTCTTGCTTTTGCTCCATCATTAACTTCCTCTCTAAGCATTCTTCTTTTTATCGTATCACAAAGCATAACAACCAACAATTTCAAATACAAAAAATTGCAAATTAGTACATGCTATGGAGAAGGAGGTGATACATCGTGAAAAAACAAATTTTACTTTCCCTTCTCACTCTTTCCTTGTTTGCAGGCTGCCAATCAACAAATAAAGCCGAAATGGAAAGTGAAGAAGGAAGCCGTGTTCTTGTTTCCAACAAAAACGACATGTATCATACAGAAAATACAAACACAAGGCTCACAAGAGTCGGCTATTCATCTAAACAAAAACATGAAGTATCTAACAAACAAGTAGGAGCTATTAACCGCGAGAAAGTTGCTGAAATGATTACAAGCATGACAGTTAAACTTCCCGATGTTGCAAATGCCGCTACACTCGTTACCGATGATGAAGTATTTGTTGTATACCGTGCAAACACAACGGATCCGAAACTCGTAGCGGATCAAGTATATAAAACTGCTTTGTCCATCGTTCCTCGCTATTATAAAGCATATGTATCAACAGACCAAAAGTTGATTTCTCAAATTCAAGGACTACAATCCGGTAGCTTAAATGATACAGAATATACACAAAGCCTCGACATGCTAAAACGAGAAATGAGCAAAAACCCTCATTTGAACAATACGGGGGATCAGACTTTGAATGATATGATTAAAAAATAAAAAGGTGGAAAAAACCTCCACCTTTTTTACTATTTCTTACGATCCGCATAAACCTCCATCGCATCACACATAAACTGCGCTAAACCCCCGCCAAACTTATCAATATTTTTCGTAAAACGCTCATCAGCAACATACATTTGGCCAAGTCCCTTAAAAGCATCTAACGAATAGTGACCGAAGTTTTGCAAATAATCGTACCATACTCCAATTGCTTCTTGCGCCTCTTTAGAATCAGGTGCTCCGTGTCTAAGCGTCGCTAAATTTCTATAAATATCATTAAACTCTTCTTGCTTCTCTTTTGACATGCCTTTCGCATATTCATTCGCTTTATCTACAGCTGTATCCCCCCATCTTTCACGTGCTTCTTCTTCATATGGGTTATGGCTGAAATCAAATCCTTCAAATTTTTCTTTGTTCGTCATTTCAATCTCTCCTTTTGTATGCTGAATTGTTTTATTAATCGTCGCTATCACCTTATCCAATCTAGCCCGCTTTTCAAGAAGCATTTTCTTATGAAGCTGTAATGCCTCTTCACGGTCGAATGAAGGACTCATGATAATTTCCTTAATCTTCTTTAAAGGGAAGCCAAGCTCTTTAAAAAATAAAATTTGCTGCAATGTTTCTAAATTTTCATTGGAATACAGACGATATCCAGACTCTGTCGTCTCATCTGGGGTTAACAACCCAATTTCATCGTAATGATGCAGTGTGCGCACACTAATTCCAACTAAATTAGCTACTTCTTTTACCCTCATTGTCATGCGTATCTCCCCCTCAATATATACGATAAAGTATGACGCAACGTTAGAGTCAACAAGAAATTCATTTGTTTTTTGAAAGATTCATCTCTCCACATTCTCCTACATTTCATGCATAATATATATGTACATACATTAGAAAGCGGTGAAAGTATGGTTTCAAATACTGTAATTGCCAGCATCGTATTTCAACTCGTTGTTTCGATTCTGGCCCCAATTATTGTACTCGTTTATTTCCGTAAGAAATATAATATTAATTTGAAAATAGTTGGCGTTGGTGTCCTTATCTTTATCGGGTTTACCCAAATTCTCGAAACACCATTCCAATTATTCATGCGTGGTAATCCCACAACAGCTGAGTTTTTAAATAACCCATTTATCTTTTCGATTTTCGGCGGACTAACTGCTGGTATTTTTGAAGAACTAGGTCGTTTCGTTGCCTTTTACTACTTACTGAAAAAATATCGAGATTATAAAGACGGTCTTGCGTATGGAATTGGGCACGGCGGTATTGAATCGATTTTAGTCGGCGGATTCGCCGGGCTTCAAACTCTTACCTTTGCAACATCTATTAACAATGGTAGCTTCGCTCAAATGGTTGAACAATACCCACAATTGAGCCATATCAAGGACTTGTTAATAGAGCAACCTGCCTATTTATACTTACTTGGTAGCCTAGAAAGAATTATGGCATTAGTACTGCAAATTGCCTTCACAATGCTTGTCGTATACGCGGTAAAACAAAAGAAATACATTTTCCTCGTATACGCTATACTATTCCACGCACTTGTAGACTTTTTCGCAGCACTTTATCAAACAAAAATGATTAACATCTTTGTCGCAGAAGGAATTACTCTTCTCTTCGCGATTGGTGGTTTCATTCTTATTCGTAAAATGAAAGAGAAATTAGTGAGTATGCCAGAGTAAAAAATAACCCACCAATTGGTGGGTTATTTTTTATATAGATTGTCGTAGTGATGATAACTTTTCCCCCCTCGCAGCTCCCTCTTTGTTTCTGCATCTATAACGATGTACTTATGAAACTCATCTACTTCATCTTGAGAAAAGGAACAAAAAAAATAAACTTGGCGATCTGGATGAACAAACGAATCTTGAATCACCACGCTACTACGACAGCCGACAGCTGTTTTTTGTCGGAAGGTAAATTCTGCATCTTGTACTTCTTTCCATAAAATTTTCTTTCGAACACTATACGACGTATTTTTGTATTCCTTATAGACATTCTTATCTAACTGTTCATAAAATAGATTTTCATTCACAAACGATTTGTTTTGATTGCTCGGGTATTCTAATTCTTGATTTGATTGTGCATATGTTGTGGACAATTGTACGAGAAAACAAATACTGAATACAATGCATATCATTTTTTTCATAATTGCACCTCGATTTTCTACCCCGCTATTTGCGGACTGTAAGACCCCCATCTCAAAATTTGGCGAATGCGAGGGAGTTATATGGGAGTCGTGCTGCCCGTAACTGCCCGATTGGTGAAGGCTAATAATCCAGATTACTTTTCCACATACTTAGATTACTATGCTCTTTCCAATAAAAAGGAATTTTCCCACATTTGTCGAAGTATATATGGTCAACTTGAAAGATGGGGATGAAATATGAAGAAAATTATTGTAATACGACATTGTTCAGCAACTGGACAAGAGCGTAATGCCGAATTAACAAACATAGGAAGAGACCAAGCAAACAGCCTTGCTACATTCCTCTTAGAAAATAATCTACAAATAGATTATATTATTTCAAGCCCTTTTGTCCGCGCTATCGATTCTATTCGGCCCTATGCGCTCCAAACTAATTTACCTATTCAAGAGGATGAGCGATTAGCAGAGCGTATATTAAGCAACGTTCCAATGGATGATTGGATGCAAAAACTAGAATCCACTTTTACAAACATAGATATTGCCTTTTCGGGCGGAGAGTCAACAAAACAAGCTATGGATCGCGCCATCTCACTTATTCAGGAAGTTTTAAAACTAGAGCATGACACAACATTACTCGTTACACACGGCAACTTGCTCACATTAATTTTAAAGCACTTTGATCATACTATTGGCTTTGATGAATGGAAAACTCTAACTAATCCTGATATTTATGAAATTACACTTGATGAACAATCTATCATAAAACGATTATGGGAAGCGTCATCCAAGTAATATCCCTTTCCAATACATTCAGTTGACACTGCGAGAAGATATGCTAGGGCTGCAGTAAAACATAGAGAGGGGTATCATTCAATATGTACGAAGACGTACTTTCTTTACTACATAAAACAAATGCTTCTTATGAAAAATTTGAACACGAACCAGTACTCGATTATGAGACAGATCGCATCGTTCGTGAAAGGCTCGGCTTACAAGGTACTCCAAGTAAAAGCCTATTTTTAAAATCAAAATCCGGGGAGTACTACGTATTCTTTACATTAGAGGGAACTCGTCTCAACCGAGGAGAGATGAAAGAAATAACAGGAAAAAACTTATCTCTCTGTTCTCCTGATGAGCTAAGAGAAGAAACTGGCTGTACTCCAGGATGTGTAGCTCCTTTCGGTTATTCACAAGATGTAACGATTATTGTGGACAGTTCAATTTATACTTCCAATAAAATTTTAATTACACCTGGTGTACCTGAATTTACAATTGAATTATCCACAGAGGAATTAAAAAAGATTTTATTAACATGTCCAAATCTAGTCTTGGAGTACAAACAAAAAGAGAGCTAATGATTAGCTCTCTTTTTTCATTATTTCGCTTCTGCTGTTTTTTCTTTTGCAGAACGTACTTGCTCGTCCGCATGGTAAGAAGAACGCACAAGTGGGCCAGCCTCACAGTGGCTAAATCCTTTGCTAAGTGCAATTTCTTTTAGCTCTGCAAATTCTGCTGGTGGGTAATATTTAAGAACTGGTAAATGCTTCTTAGATGGTTGTAGGTATTGTCCAAGAGTTAAAATATCCACATTGTTTGCACGTAAGTCATCCATTGCTTCAATTAAATCTTCTCTTGTTTCACCTAAGCCCACCATAATGCTCGATTTAGTTGGAATATCAGGCTGCATTTCTTTTGCTCGACGTAAAAACTCTAATGAACGGTCATATTTTGCTCTAGCGCGAACTCGGTTAGATAATCGACGTACTGTTTCAATGTTATGGTTCAAAATATCTGGTTTTGCATCCATTAACATTTTTAAGTTTTCTTCTACCCCACCCATATCAGATGGTAATACTTCGATTGACGTAAATGGATTTTTGCGACGAACAGCGCGTACTGTTTCAGCAAAAACAGCTGCTCCGCCGTCCTTTAAATCATCACGTGCAACCGCTGTTATAACAACGTGCTTTAAGCCCATTTGTACTACTGAATCTGCTACGCGTTCTGGCTCTTGTAAATCAAGCTCAGTTGGCAAGCCTGTTTTAACCGCACAAAAACGACAGGCACGTGTACAAACCGCACCTAAAATCATAAATGTTGCTGTTTTCCTTACAGCCCAGCATTCATGAATATTCGGACATTTCGCTTCTTCACAAACGGTATGAAGATTCTTAGAACGCATCATTTTCTTTAAGCCTGTATAGTTTTCATTCGTGTTTAACTTAATTTTCAACCATTCGGGCTTGCGCTTATACTCTGTTTGTTTTGTCATGGTTATCAACTCCGCACAATATGAAATAGTTTACCGTGTTCGCTTCTTTCAATGTAACATATCTATTCTAACGTATGAAAGCGATTTGCTCAAATGAAGATTCTAAGATTTTTTCCAATCGTTCCCTATAATGAAATACTCCGTATATCCCACACTAAAAAGAGTGATGTTGTGAAAGGAGTCTATTTCATGCTTCGAAAAATTTCTCTTTTGCTTTCGATTTGCTTTCTTCTCCACCAAAACATCGCTTACGGTGAAGATAATCAGCAAAGCATATATGAAAAGCGCATGGCACTATATAAAGAAACTGAGCAATCTTCAGGCATTCCGTGGTATTACTTAGCTGCAATGGATCAATACGAAAGAAACATACGGAGCGTAAGAAAGGATATTCCGAAAAAACCAGATGCCATCATTTCCCTTTATTTCAAACCTGAAATATGGGCTGGACCTGTTAATAGTAACGATACTCTCCCCCATACGATTTCTCTATTTGGCGGAATGGGTTTAGATGGTGACAAAGATGGATTTGCAAATGCAAATAATGACCGTGATCTTCTGCATACCGCAGCAACTATTTTAAAGAAACAAGGAACGTCAGAAGACCATATTAACATTATGCTTTGGGAATATTATAGACGTGCAAAAACAGTTGAATTAATTACAGAATACGCCCGAATTTATAAGCATTATGGACGTATTAATTTAGAAGGAAATGCTTTCCCTCTCCCAATCCGCAGTGACAATAGCTACCGTAGTACTTTTGGAGCTGGAAGAAGTTTTGGCGGGAGACGTATTCATGAAGGAACCGACATTTTTGCTGGATATGGCGTACCCGTAAGATCAACTTGCTATGGCGTCATTGAAACAAAAGGATGGAATCGTCTTGGCGGATGGCGCATTGGTATTCGTGACCTTCATAATAATTATCACTATTACGCTCATTTAGGCGGGTTCTCTAAAGAAATACAGCTCGGACAAATTGTCGAGCCAGGAAAAGTAATCGGATTTGTCGGTAGTACCGGTTACGGTCCTCCTGGCACAGCTGGAAAATTCCCGCCCCACTTACATTTCGGCATGTATAAAGACAATGGCTACACAGAATGGGCTTTCGATCCATACATGCATTTAAGTCTTTGGGAGCGAAAAGAACGAGCGAATACAAAACGATAACCGTAGCAAATCGCTACGGTTATTTTTTATTTATGGCTAACTATCCGTTTTCTTTTTATCTGGTACAACAACGCCCCCGCTTCCGTAATAAGTAGGCACTTCACCTTGAACAATGCGCGTCGCAATTGGAATGTTTTGCTTCACCGTAATTTCCTTCGTGCGTAACGGAATCATAACTTGTAACGTCACTTCCACTTCCATAATAATTTTAATCGCTGTATTATTAATTCCTTGCGGCTCAACTAGCTGTTTAATATCCGTGTTCACATGACCAATTGGTGTAAAATTAATCGGAATATCTGGTCCTATATTACCAAGAAGCGCATTATCGGTTATGCGTCCAAAAGGAACTGACATAGATACCCCATTCTCTTCAAAAATACCAAGTGCTTTCGTATCCCCTTTTTCTACTTGTTGTAAATATTTCTCTATGTATGCAGTCGTCGATGTTAATATTTCATTTACTTGTTTTGTATTTAAATCAATTGTAGATACTTTCCCGTTCCTATCCGTTTGTACTTTCATTAATGAATCTACATCAAACCCTTCATTAATTCGGTCTTTTACCGCTTTCGTCATAACTGCTGTCGCCATTTTATGCGTCTCTGTTTCCCCATACTTAATTAACGTTGGTTGAAGACTTTTATTTACAATCCATAATCCTTGAACTACCATTACGATAAAAATGATAAACGAAATAAGCAGTATATACCGAAAGGAAATCGGTCCCCTTCGAAACCGCGAATTTTTCGAACGAAATATGCTCATAAGAAAACCCTCCTTCTTATATTATTTCTATGCAAGAAAGAGGGACGATATATGCTTATCTCATTTTTAATAGTGCATCTTTTCCGATTGTGCCTACCGGAATGCCTAAAGCTTCGGCTTCAATTGTTACTGATTCCAGAGGTGCTTCAAGAAGTTGTTCAATCGTTCTTACACCAACCGCACGGCCAGCAATAATTCCTCGATCACCTAACTTCTCATTTAGAAGACCTACATCTAAAGCACCGCACATAATATATCCTTTATCGCTCATTACAGCTAGCAAATTTGTCTTCGGAAGTTTTACGCTAACAGCAATGAACGTATAGTTATCAATTATAATTGGCTCTACATTAACCATAGTTCACACTCCTCTCTTTCTTATCTGTATGACAAGAGAAAAATGAGTGTTACAAGTTAACTAGCCTATAGTTTGATGGAAGATGTATAAGTTATCAACATGTCTGTTAGTACATCTCTAAGTAGTTCTGGCATATAATATTGTTTGTTAGAAAGTGTGGATAGCTCTGGGTATAAGTATCCAAATGTAAACATATCAATCGTTCCTACCGTATATATCCGGTCTAATTCCAGCGATTCGCCGTTAATCAATACATCTTCCAGTAAAATCTTATTCCCTGGAATCGTATCCGGAATCACTTCTAAACCATCGTAAATCATTTTCCCCATTACTTTTCCACGAAATCCGAATCCTTTCACCTCAAGATTCTCCATATTTGGGCGGCGTGCTTTCAAAATCACTTCTCTTAATATCTTTCCCGGCACTTTCAACGCACACGGATTAATTGGGTGTGGACAAATTCTGTGAATATCTCCGCGCGTCACAACACCTTCATTTAATCCCTCAAGTAGTACACCAGCGTTCACCATTCCAATATCTGCATTACACCACTCTTTAAGCGCACTTGCCAACATATGAGCAAACGTCGTCTCCTTAAACCAATCAATCGGCAATGAGTCTTTTAAATGAACAACAGGCTCAGCCATTATCTGTTTACTTTCTTCCTTTAGCATTTCAATTGTGGATAACGGCTCGCTATAAGCACCTAACCGCTCTGTCTTAATCGCTCTACCGTCCTTTTTCAACAGTCTCTTCGTCTCTTTATCCACAGTAAGCTGCACATGCCCAACGTAACGGCCCCACTTTTCACAACAACAAAGTAAAGTATTATTCATAAGAACACCGCGCTCAAATAAATGATGCGTATGTGCCCCTAAAATAACATCTATATCATAATGCTCCGCCATATACTCATCCATACTTTTTCCAAGATGAGAAAGAACAACAGTAATATGAGCTGTATCCTTAACTTCTTCTAAAATCGACTCTAAATGGATGATTGGATCTTCAATATGCCAGTCTAACATATGATAAAACTCTGGATAAGCTACCGTTAATCCAATAAAGGCAATAGTAATCCCATCTGTCGTTGTATGTAATTTATAAGGCTTCGCCCACGCCGGACGTACACCCTCTTGTTCAAATAAATTCGCTACAAGCACCTCAAAACCAGCATCATCATATAGACGATTCAAATGCTCTTTCGCCAATGTAATTCCTTCATTATTTCCGATCGTTACATAATCATATAACGCCTCATTTAATAATTTTGTATTCCCAAGTCCATTTGTCGCCTCCGAAATACTATGAAAACGATCCACATGATCGCCAATATCCACAGTTAAAACAGTCTCTCCTGCTTCCTGTCTTCGCTTTTTCTCCCCTTGTACAAACCGAGAAATTTGCGACCAATTTTCAAAATGACTATGTATATCGTTTGTATGATAAAGGTGGATGATTGTTTCTTTATTTATATTCAGAGAAAAAACCTCCTCTCAGTTCCTTACTGCCATTTACGCTACACGTACGCAATAATCCTGTAAATACTTTTCGTCTTTTCTTGCTATTTTACATTGTACTCGCATTATAAGAAAAAGCCAAAGATTGCCCTTTTTATATGAGAAACTTTATTTTTTCTAGTCTGTGGATTCTTTGCTGGGTTTGTCAGTATATTAGCCTCAATTACTTCTTGTTGATCGCCTTATATATAAGTGCTTCTCTCCCATTTGAATGTTGAGGGGTATATTCCCCTCTCCACGATGTCGTAATTTGTTGATAAGTCGATATTCCTTGTCGAAACGTCGATATATTGGAATAATCGCTGATATATTCCAAGTTGTGGTCGATATATTTTAATCAATACTAGATGGGGTATCATCCTACACATATACCTTGTAACACGACATATGTCGTGTTACAATCTCACCATAAGGTGGTGAACCATAAAATGGATAAAGAGATATTAAAAGGAAGTATTGATATTTTACTCCTCTCCATCATTACACAGCACGATACGTACGGATATGAAATTATTCAAAGGCTAAAAGAAAACAGCAATGATCTATACACAATGAGCCAAGGTACACTCTATCCAGCACTCAAACGTTTGGAACAAAAGGATTTAATAAATTCATACTGGGGTGAATCTGAAACTGGTATGAAACGAAAATTTTATCGCATTACTACGAACGGAAAGAAAATTTTAGAAGAAAAACTAACAGCGTGGGATTCAGTTACAGCTCTTATTAAAACTTGCCAGAAAGGAACTTTAAATTAATGACGATTGAAGAATACATAAAGAGTATTGTTCAAAAAACAAACCTATCGCAATCTGAGAGAGACGAACTATACTTCGAAATTTATGATCATCTTACAAGCTTAAAGCAAGAATTTCTCGATCAAGGAAAATCTGAAGAAGAAGCTACTACATTAGCTATTCAAAGTTTTGGAGAGGCCTCTACTTTAGGAACTGAAATTGAAAAAGCGATGCAATCTTCCACGCAAAAATATGCACAGTGGATTGGCTGGGGATTATTTTTACCGTATTCTTTTGTTTTATTATTTAAACTGTTGCTCGGGAGGCCAGCCGTTTACTTTGATAGTCTGAAGTACTTCTTTGAAACAGGCGACTGGCACTTTATACACGGCGGATTAATAAACTTAGTTCCGCTCAAAAGTACAATCCGCTATTTAAATGGATTCGATCTAACACATCTACTAGATCCTTATAATATAGACATCGTACTTATGAATACATTAGGAAACGTCATCATATTCATCCCATTCGGATTCCTTCTACCTTTATTATTTAAACAAATAAACAATGTAAAAATGGCATCCAAAATTTTTACATTGTTTATTTGTTTAATCGAATCGTTACAACTTCTTACTTTTAGTGGTATTTTCGATATTGATGACATCATATTGAATATGCTAGGTGCTTTAATTGGGTATGGTTCTTTTATTGGGATGAGGTATATTTGGGAACGTGTTAAGTCTGTGGATAAGGTCGATATGATTTAGATCTTGGGTATATGGCCCTCTCTTCACGTACTAATTTGTTGATAGGTCAAT
>NZ_MACH01000160.1 GCF_001884065.1 Bacillus proteolyticus | reverse complement strand
TTATTATAAAATCAACTATAAAAATTCATTAAAATATAAAGTGAATTACAAATATTATTAAACTATAAAAATGTATAAGATCTTTAATAAATTCTATTTCTCATTTTAAATATAAACCATATTCTGATATGATATATACATATCTAAAATACTAGCAAACAATAGTTATGGAGGTGTCCTTACATGACACAAGATTTATTGTTCATTACAAAACCTACTGTAACGACAAAAGAGGCAGCCGGCTTATTAGGAGTAACGGTACAAACAATTTTACAAAAAGAAAAAGATGGATTAATAGAATGTGTATATAAAGATAACTGGAAGCAATTCGGTAGTAAGATTTACTATTTAGAGGATATTGAACGTTTAAAAAATATTGAAGAGGTTGAAGGCTATAGCACAAAAGAAGCAGCTGAAATTCTCAATGTAGCACCATCCACAGTTTTTACATATATCAAATCTGGTAAATTACCTGCCTCAAAGATTGAAAAACGTGGAAAAGAAGTATATATCATTGATAAAGATGACCTTGAAACTTTTCAACTTACTTATGAAAAAACTACATCAAAAGAGCGAAAAGCATTCATTACTAAGATTCAAGAAGAAGATATATATTTATATCAATTATTAACACATCAACATACCGGTAAAACAGCTAGGGTAATAGAGATCAATGGAGCAGACGGCAAGATTCTTACAGAAGACGAAGAAATTTTCCCTCTATCCACTTATAAGGAACATGATTATTCCTTTGAGCCTTTTCATAAACAAGCGGTAATTACGAAACGAGGGTATTTATCTTTTTCATTTAAAAAACCTCAGCTATTTAATTCCATCACTTATAATCTATTAAATTTATTTTATAAAGAGCTAGGTGTCACAAATATGCGATTGAGTATTTCATCTGATACTATCAAATTAGAAATTAAACCTTTCGTATTACAAGTTGATCCATTGCAGTTTCAAGAGGAGATTAAATACTTACATTCTCATATGAAATCCGGCACGATCCTTCCACATGTAGAAGGTATTTACTTTAAAAGTAATGTAGATTCATTAACTTTTCATGCAGAACATGAATTTAAGCAAAAAATAGTGCAAATGGCAGCAAATGCAGGTATGGGACAGGAAGAATTCTTATTGCAAGCTGTAAAATCTTATATAAGAGATTTAGAACAACGATAAATATTTATTAAGAAGAAAAAGCGTAGGAATTTAATCTTTCTACGCTTTTTAAATTATTCAATTTAAATATTTATTTCCATGATATCACCACATGCACAAACAACTTAATAGAAATTTATATTATTCCTTCAAATAAATACAATCTGTGCAGCAAAATCATTTATACTAAATGAGCGTATATAGTCTAACATACTTAAAGGAGAATAGAACATGATAAAACATATACTCAGTTTCATTCTAGGAACAATTGTTATGTTATTTGGTTCCTTTTGCGTTATTCCCTACACTCTCGAAGCAATTGACAGTAATGTAAGATATATTACTCGTAACAAAAAATATTTTAGTAAGCTATATGACTATGACATTAACCTTTGGATGATTGCAATGGTTATATTTTGCATTTTTTCTGCGATTTCTGTTTTTATATTAAAGTTACCTAATTATAAGAAGAACAGAAGTACTCATATAAAAAAATATAGTCATACAAATCAGCGTAAAAAAGCAAAGAGAAGGCGTCGTAAATAATTGTTTTTTATAAAACAATATACATATTTTATTTTGGATAACATAAGAAGAAAATTGTGATACTCATTATTGGGGTAGTGTCACATGCCCATCAACTTAAGAAAACAGATTCACCCCAAAACGAAAAAATGAGCTTAATTCTCATATATAACTGTTGAGAGATAAAATTTTTGTTTTAGTGGTGCTTCAAAATTCAACATAATTTTGATTTTACTTTAATAATTGATGAGGCCCATGGAGTTTTTCCATGGGCTTTTATTTCCGGTATATCAACTTTTTACTATCAAGAGGATAAATAGAAATTTAGAATATAAGTAGTTTACATATTTTCAATGTTTTCCACTAACGTGTATTACCCACTTTTTACTCCATCAATTAAGTGTTTAATCTTGTTTAAGTGTTCAGAGAAATCATTTTTTCCTAACCAATTTTTATGATATTCAATACTCTCAAAAGTAGTCATCATAATTGCCTTTTTTTATTAATAGAACGGTGTCAACGACTGCTAATCCAACCAGGAATACCTTTTCTTAAGTAGTTTTTCAGCTTGGATAGCAACTAATTCATCTAATTTACCTGGTTTGGCAGTAAATACATTAATCCACACTTTGGCTTTACTAGATTTCCTCTAAATAACCTCTTTGAAATAAAAATCGCCTTTCCTACATTGAATAACATAGATATCCGGAAAGTTGATACTGAAATCTAGGGTGTTCATAAATACTTCGTCTATACTTCTAGATCCGTTTTACTTTCATTTTAATGGTGTTTCAAGCCCTTGACTTGATAGTGATGCGTATTCCTGTGAAATCTAATATACAAATAGCATCAATAAACTTGTAACAATCCCGACCCAAATGCAGAGAATGAAACAATAACCCATGATATCTTTAATTTTCAATCCCAGCACTCCTAAAAGAGGTAGTGCCCAGAACGGCTGAATCAAATTTGTCCATGCGTCCCCCCAGCCTACCGCCATAGCGATAGTAGCCGGATCTACACCTAACTTCAAGCCTGCCGGGACCTGCAGTGGCCCTTGCAAAGCCCATTGCCCCCCGCCAGATGGCGCTAATAAGTTCACCAATCCCGCTGACCAATATGTAAATATATCAAATGTATCCTTTGACGCAATGGATGCCATCCATTCAATGATTGAGCTTCCCAATCCTGAACTACCTAAAACAGCAATAATCCCCGCATAAAATGGAAACTGTAGGATAATTGGAGAAATGGATTGCGCAGATTCTTTGAATCCTTGTGCAAAGTTGCCAAGAGAACCATGCAGGAGCAAACCAAGTGATAAGAAAAACAAATTAATAATATTTAAATCTAAACTATGACCGTTTATGAATTCATAAACACAATACAACGTGCCGATTGCACCTAATACTATTCCTAGAACCGGTGTCCATTCCAGCTTTTCCGCAGTAGTTAAATTCTTTTGAGGAGGTTTTACAAAAGAATGTGTATCTGTTTCGAGTGCTTTATACCTGATAATCCCGCTTTTTGGAGCCATAAGTACAATAATAATTGGCATCGTGATGAATAGAGTGAAAAAAATAATTAGAGTAGAGTAACTAAAGATTGTTTGTGAGGTAGGAATAATTCCAATCATATCTACAAGAAAATGATCCTTTGTGGCAATTGTCAAGCCAATAGAACTAGAGAGACCAGCGCTATATAAGGCTGTCGGAGCATAAGCAGCTGCTACAAGTAATGGAAAATGTGCATTCGGATTCTTTTTCGCTACTTCCTTCGCAATGATCGCTCCCACAACTACCGCTAATCCCCAATTGATATAGTATGCAATTGCACTGATTAAAAATGTCATCGTATAAGCCTTTTGAGGTGTATCGGCTAACTTTGCAACTGACTGCAAGCCTCTATTAACAAACGGGACAGAAGCTAACGTCATCCCTGTAACCATTAGCAATACCATTTGCATTGTAAACGTTAAATAAGTCCAAAACCCATCCCCCCAGGATTTTACGATTTTGTACGGATTTGAGGGATTCATCAACAAAGCTATTATGAAAGTAAATAAAGTGAGCAGCACAGCAATAACAAAGGCATCCGGGACATATTTCTGAGACCATCTCGAAAATACATTTGCACACCGTGTAAGCAATGATTCTTTCTTTCCTGGATCTGTATTTGTCTCCAATAAGGAATGTTTCATAAATATTCTCCTTTCCAAATTTTCATAAAGTAAATATGAATAACATTCCACAAAAGAAAATAAAATCCTTTTGCACTTGCAAATTCTTCCCCCACTCGACTTAAGGAAACTTTTTATCTTTAGCTGCTATTTCCACCTCATAATTTACTTCTATATTTATACTAGAATAATTTAATTTTTATACATTTTTTATACATACCTGTCCTCTAATCTTAAATATTCTTTATGTTTAAATGTAAGTGAAATTATAATTTTCACCCCTTCATCATGACCATGATTATCCAACCTTAATGTTTTCCTTATAATTCTTCAAGTTGTCCCCTAGTTAACTATTAATTTTCACACTAGTAATATCGATATACAAGGAGGATCGCTGGTTCTGGTGTACACAACGACAGTATTTTTTTGCACCAAAAACTCCTTTTCCATACCGATCCCCCACTTTTTTTAGAATAATACTATCAATATGTCCAAGTTTAAGAGATTACTTGCAATTATCTTGAAGTTTTTGCACCAGAACCAAAAATAAGCCCAAAGAATTAAATAATTCTTTGGGCTTATTTTTAAAGTAATGTGGAAAATGACGCGCCCACATACATTAACGGCGACGTTTTCTCCTGTAATATTAGGGACAGTTGCATCACTTTATGTTGCCGAAATTAATTGGCTTTTATTTATTGCGATGATGCTTGCATGTTTAGCATTACAAATAGCAACGAATTTATTTAAAGAGTATTATGATTTCAAACGTGGATTAGATACCGCTGATTCTTTTGGTATTGGTGGCGAAATTGTCCGTCATGGTGGGATTTTCATTTTAGAATCTCCTTTATTTATTGGAAAATACTTTAAATTCAGGCACAGTAACAGTACTTCAATAATATTTCTTTTAGTTGTATAATTTTTATATAACTAAAATTGTTT
Source organism: Bacillus proteolyticus (assembly GCF_001884065.1). Classification (GTDB taxonomy): domain Bacteria; phylum Bacillota; class Bacilli; order Bacillales; family Bacillaceae_G; genus Bacillus_A; species Bacillus_A proteolyticus. The sequence continues at coordinate 52,589 of NZ_MACH01000160.1, read as the reverse complement.
ATGTATCTATTTGTTTGCACCTGTTCTAAGTTCCCATTAGTTCTTCGTCAAGCTTCCCTAAAAATTGTCGTATCTATAGGGAAGCATGTAGATCCTTGCTATAAATATAAGTGTGGCTATAATAAATTTTTGAAGGAGATTCGAAATGGAAAAGACAAGTGACATATTATTATCTAAAATAGATACCTTAAATGATGAAGATCAAAAGGTATTAAAGAAACTTATTAGTAAATTGAAGTCGTTCGCTCATGCTCCACTAAATAGAAAACATTGTTTACGTATGACACAGTTTATTGAATCTCAAGAGGTAACACGACTTGTAGCAGATGTAATACAAACATATGAATTAAAACTGATGCCGAATAGTAGTTTTAATTCGTATGACGTTATCGGATATTATTATGGTATTTCATTACTTACATGTTGTGTTGTATTTGAGAAAGGTGATTATAATAAAGCATACGCTGTATTAGAGAATGGGGTCATTAAAGAAAATGCGAAGAATGCTCTTGTAGCTAAACGTGGCGGTGAGAATTACTATGTTATGGCACGTATACTTAATATTTTTAAAACGGATAAAGAGAGTATAGATATATTGTATACAAAACTATCAAATTATAACATACATTAACATTTCTCTACTCCAATGAATCAAAAAAAGAATCTACTTTTAAACAGATCTTTTTTGATTCATTTATTTAATCGCTGTAAACTGCAGTTCCATACTTAAAATATGGAGCATAAGCGCTAATGACTTCATTTCTACAGCATTTTTAATAATTAAATAATCTGGCCCAGACCAACCTCACCAATAATCCGGCTGGCGATGACTTTAATCCTGCCTAATCTCCATTCATACATCCATAAATTACACATTAGTTGAACTACCCCCACTTTCACTTCGTTTAGAAGAAGGGGCCTCAAGCTAAGATTTTGAGAACCCCTTTAACAAAAATTTCACCTTTTACAGCTATTTAAGGGTATTAGGGTCACTTTTTCCTTTTGGGGGAACAAAATTAATTTCTTAACTCGACAGTGATGTATGATGACCCCTATTAGGAAGAACGAAAAAATTTTTTCAGGGTAAAAATCAAGATTACAGCCAAATTTTTGCTAATTGAGAAACTCCTTCTATTATCTTTTTTTCACATAAATTACCCAATCCAAGTTGAATATGGGGATATCGTGGTATGTAGTTCGAGAAATATTTTGAACAAGGATAAACTACAATTCCGTGTTCATATGCCCTTTCAATTAGCATTTTTTCACTCATTTCTGTTTTCACTTCAATAATAACGAAAATTCCGGAGTTACCACCTTTTATTTCAACATGATTCTTAAAATTTTTTAATAATTCCCTATTCAATAGATTCATTTTACGTTTATACAAAGCTTTCATCTTCCTTAAGTGTGAGTACCAATGTCCTTCATTCATAAAGGTCGCCAGTGTTCGCTGATGAATAGATGAGGATGTTTGCTCCAGCAAAGGGAGTATCTTTTTATATTCACTTGTTAGCCTCCTAGGCAAAACCATATAACTGACACGGATAGAGGGTAGCAGTGCTTTTGAAAAAGTTCCTAAATAAACCACCCTGTCATTAGAATCTAAACTTTGAAGCGATGGTATAGGTTGATGGATGTATCGAAATTCACTATCATAATCATCCTCAATAATATATCCTTCCACCCTTTTTGCCCATTGAATTAACTTTAATCTTTCATTGACGGGGATAGTCACTCCATATGGAAAGTGGTGAGTAGGAGTGACATATAAAAGTCTGGAAGGCGATTTTAAAAGGAGATCGACTTGGATGCCTTGTTTTTTTACCGGGATTGGATCAATGATAAATGATTGAAGAACAAAAAGTTCCCTTGCCACATTATATCCAGGGTCTTCTACTGCCAGATAATGATAGTCTTGCTTTAGCAACAGCGACAAAAGTAATAACAAGTGCTGTGTGCTACTGCCAATAATAATTTGTTCTGCAGAAGTATTAACTCCTCTTGATTGAAACAAGTAATCTGTTAGTACCTTCCTTAATTTAATGTCGCCTTGTTTTTCTCCGTATGAAAACATGCTAGAGTCTTTAATGACTTTGTTTGTAAGCATTCTCCATTTTTTCAAAGGGAAGTTTTCTTGATCCACTGTCCCAATCTTAAAGTCAATAGTTTTCGTGGCAGTGCGATTTGTTTCATGATGCTGTACTCTAATGGGTTCATAATTAAGTGTCTCATCCGATATAGTAGCCTCTACAAAAAATCCCTTTTTGTTCTCACTTCGAATATATCCTTCCGATTGCAGTTGTTCATAGGCTACTTGTGTTGTGTTTCTGCTGACCTCTAATTGGATAGCAAGTTGTCTAATCGATGGCAATTTTGTACCCTTTTCTAATTTACCAGATAAAATCTGAGTACGTATGTATTGATAAACTTGTTGGTACATAGGAGTGTTACTTTCTCGATTGATATTAAATATTAGTTCATTCATCATTGTAATACCTCATCTGTCATTTGTATTTATTGTAAACTGTACCTTTTAGAAATGACAGTATAAATGCATAATGAATTTAGAAAAACATTGATTTGGGAGAAAACTTATGACAATATTTATGTACATATTTTGTTTAATTGTATGGGGACTCAACTTTATTGCAGTAAAAATCCAAGGAACTCCTGTCAGCTTAGAATTATCCTTAACTTATCGTCTAGTTATGACAGCCTTTTTATTTTTGATTCTTGTTTGGTTCCTTCGACCAAGAGGGATGCCAACAAGAAAAGATATCCCATTTGTAATAGTTTTTGGTGTGTGTAACTTTGCATTAAGCTATTTATGCCTTTATTACGCCACAATTTTGAGTTCTGCCGCAATCGTAACATTGGTTTTTTCATTAAAAGTGATTTTGACCCCGATTACCCTTCGGATTTTTTTAAAAGAAGAGTTACATTCACGCGTTTTGGTTGGGGGGATTTTTGGTGTATTAGGCGTATGTATTCTCATCTATCCGAATTTGAACAACTTTCAAGGGTCCAATGACATAAAAGGAATTATGTTTGCGTTCTTAGGTACGCTTGTTACAGCAATAGGTGATGCCTGCTCGGCACGAAATGCAAGTCACAAGGTGAATCCTATCTATGCAAATGCCATTGGATTTACAGTGGGCAGTATATTGATGGGAGTAATTGTATTATTTCAAGGACAAGAATTTATATTTCCAACATCGTTTTCATATTTATTTGTGTTGCTATATTTAACTTTGGTTGCTTCATTTGTAGCATGGTTATTCTATTTAAAGCTTGTAGAAAAAATTGGAGGAGCTCGAAGTGGCTATATGGTTGCACTTTTCCCGGTAATTGGAGGAATAGCTTCCGTTTTAATCGGTGAGTCCGACCCATCATTGTATTTGTTTGCTGGTTGTTTTTCTAGTTGTATTGGCGCTGCTATCGCATTGGGGTTTAGAACTCGGAAGCAAGTTGCGAAGTTTGCTCTAAAAAGAGTTAATTAAGAAGGAATAAGTGTTGTGAACTTGAAAATAGAGCTCATTTATTTGGTATGCAAATCTTTAAAGAACATACACTGAATCTTTAGAAAAAGAAAAAATCTCACCTGAAATTAAACTTATATAACCTTAGCTTGATGGGCATGCGGTAGCACCAACAAAACGCGGATTTCGTACGTTATCAAGACCTAAATAAAAAAAAGATTAATAAATTAAAGGGCATAACATATTAGTCATATATAATATGTTATGCCCTTTGTTATTCGACAAACGCACCCGATAGTATCATAAAATACTAAGTCTATTACTACAAGTCGGAGGGTAACATTCCATATACAATACTATCTGTCCATTCATTTTTATTCCAAAAATCTTGTATGAAATGGGCTTCCTTTCTCATGCCTATTCGTTCACACAATTTTTGTGAAGCTGTATTACGTGCATCAAGATTAGCTTGTATACGATGTACATTTAATTCATTAAATAATTTAAATACCAAACTACTTACTGCTTCTGTTGCCAAACCTCTCCCAGCTACTTCATTTGAAAAACTATAACCAATCTCAACAGTGTCTTTCATATCTGTGTACCATACAGATAAATCACCAACTACTTTAGTCTTGTATATAACTGCCAAACTTAATAGTGATTCTTTAGTGAGTACATTGTTTGCTAGCTTCTTATTAAATCTTTTCTGCATATCTTCATGAGTCCACTTATTATGTAATAGGAACTTACATGTATCATCATTATTATAAATAGCAAATACATCCTGTAAATCAGTACTCTTAAAAGGTCTAATTATTAATCTTTCGGTTGTGATTTCCAAGTTAGCTCTCCTCCCTTACATTCATACTACAAAACATTTTTTATAGTATTTAAACCTCCTTCTTAGATTTTATCTTGATTACATTTTTCATCATAGAAAATTAAAATCCTTCTTTTACTAAACTGCATCGTTAGCTGCATAAGAAAAAGAGCTACAATCGCAGCTCTTAAATTACTATTGCATCAGTTAGTTGAATAACAAATAACATTATCTAATATAGTTTCTCCACTATCTTTTTCATATAAATTATAGCTAACAGGTGGACGGCCAATTATATACTTATTATCAGAAAATCCGACAATATCATCCCTCCCTAATCCTGTCGAAACACTCCAGACAAAAATAATCTGAAATATAAAATAAACAACAATACCACATAAAAAAAAAATAGGGTTGATTTAAAAAATAACTTTAAAGGTATCCTGCCCAAAAACATTCCCTCCCATTTCACCTCGGGATAGCAAGAACAAAACGTGAATTTTGTACGCTAAGGAACCGAATTTATTAGATTGTTGAAATCAATCCCCCGTCAGTGCCATAAGAAAAAGAGTTACCGCAGTAACCCTATTGCTTATAATACACGTCATTGGGAGAAGCTATGGATGAATAAAGTCAATCTATGAAATTTCCCACAATCTTTTAACCTCCACCAATTCCTGTCCATTGAATTCCATTCTATATATATCTGGTTTTGATGTCTGTAGTAAAAAATTCAAATCATACTTACTGTCATAATACTCCATCATCAAAGTCATAACAGCTCCATGAGTGCCTAATACTACTTTCTGTCCTCGATAGGTGTTTAATAATTCTTTTAAGACTTTTATAGCACGTTTCTGACAGTCGACATTAGACTCTCCTCCCATTAAAGCAAAGTCGGGATCTAAGAATGACTTTTTTATCAAAGGGAATAATTCTTTATCCGACATTCGTTCCTCTTCAGCAATAAAGATTCTCTCTTTTAAGTCCTCAAATACTAAAACTTCTTGTCCTATTTGCTTCGCTAACTGCTGAACAGTTAGAATTGAACGATTGTATGGACTTGAGATAACTACGTCGATTCCCTCATCTTGTAATGCATCTGTTATTCGTTGAACATCTAATTTTCCTTTTTCAGTTAATCCTCTCGTTTGTTCTTTACCAGATTTTGGTGAATCTCCGTGTCTCACCATATATATGAAAGTTTTCATAATTACCTCCAAGTTTTTAAGTTTCTTTATTCCATATATAGCTTATATTAATTTAAAAAAACTTTCCCGATGACCATAACTAATACTCACTATAAAGCCTTCTACATGCGATATCTTAAATACGTTTCTTTACAATTCCGTGAACGAAAATGTATTATGTCATAAAATAATAGAACACGTAAAAAAGAGTGCTAAAACAGACGCGTTCTGTTCTAGTTCTTTTTTCATTTTTTAATTAATAATTCGTTTGCATATTCACGAGCCCAACGATCGGCGTCTAATACTGTTTCTAAATCTGGATTTGCAATGCTATGATGAGCTTCAAGAGTGGAATAAATTGTCTTTTCAATATCAAAAAATGAAATTTCATTTTGTAAATATAGCGCATTTGCAATTTCATTCGCTGCATTTAATACAGCTGGTGTTGTACCACCAATTTTTCCTGATTCATACGCATAATGTAAGCAAGGGAATTTTTTGAAATTTGGTTTTTCAAAGTGTAGGCTAGCTATCTCTAGTAGGTTTAATTTTTTATAGTTTGATTGTAATCTAGTTGGATAATGGAATGCATATTGAATCGGCATTCTCATGTCAGGGGCACCGAGCTGTGCCATGATAGAGCCGTCAATAAATTCAACTAAAGAATGAATAACACTTTCTTTATGAATTAAAACATCAATTTTCTCATAAGGGATATCAAATAACCAACGTGCTTCCATGACTTCAAAGCCTTTGTTCATTAATGTAGCTGAATCAATGGTTAGTTTTGCTCCCATTAACCAGTTTGGATGCTTTAAGGCATCTTTAGCTTGTAAGATTTCCATTTCTTCGCGCATTTTATCTCGAAATGCACCGCCAGAAGCAGTAACAATAAGCCTCTCGATTTCTTGAGTATTTTCCCCATTTAAACATTGAAAAATGGCAGAGTGTTCACTGTCTACTGGAATTAAGCGGCAGCCGTTTTGTTTCGCTAAATCTGTCACAATATGCCCTGCCGCAACTAATGTTTCTTTGTTAGCAATTGCTATATCTTTTTTCGCTTTTAATGCTTCAATTGTTGGAAGGAGACCAGCGACACCGACAACTGAAGATAATACAAGATTAGAATCAGGGTGAGTTGCAACTTCAATTAATCCATCTGTTCCATATGTGACTTTTGTGTCCGTAGGAATTCGCTTCCGAAGAGCATCTGCTAATTCTTTTGTACTTACACTTACAATTCGAGGGTGAAATGTATATATTTGTTTTTCGAGAAGGTCAATATTGTGATTTGCTGTTAAACCAATAATTTTAAAATGTTCCGGATGAGAAGTGACTACATCTAATGCAGACGTACCAACTGAACCGGTTGAACCAAGAATTGAAATATATTTTACCATAATAATTCCTCCAAAGTTGTATAATCCCCTTTTACAAATCTATCCTACGATTCTATAGAAAGAATAGCGTATTTTTCATTTTAAGTATTATATTATGATGACATTTTATTCAATCTTTCCTGAGACTGACTATTAGTTCTAACGAACAAGCCATTATATAGGAAAAATGTCCCTATTATTACAATGATACTAATGTAAACAGACATCATCGTAGGAACCAAGAATGCACCGACGATAATAGTCATTCTTGCAATTAGATCCGCACCAATATCTGATAGACCCGCAAAAGCTGAATACGATCCTCTTTTATCAGCCGGAATCATATTAGCTTGTTCTGCATTTCTGATTGGGGAGTAGACAAGTTCACCAACAGTGGCAATAAAATTAAAAATAATCAGTACGTACCAAGTGTTTGCAGATGTTACTGTCACATAGCCTACACCATAGAGCACAAGACCTAAAAGTAACGCTTTTTTTCCACTTAGATGATCTGTAAATTTATTTACAATAAACGTTAAACATACTACTAAAAGCATATTTTGTATGTTAAGAATACTTAGCATCCTCACTCCTACTATTTCAAAGTTCCCAATGCTTATTGGATTGAATGTTTCTGAAAGTCGTACACCAATATAACTGTTTAAAGAAAACTCTGCCGCAAATATGCAGGTAGACCCTATTACAACTCTTAAAAATGCCCTATCTCGAATAGCAACTTTATAGTTTTGAATTAGATCAAGTACTATATTTCCCTTCCTTTTTTCTAAGCACTCTTTAACTTCTGCAACTAACCAAATTTTATAAGCAATCGGTAATGTAGCAGAAACAAAAGTCAGTAATATAAACAACTCTTTTTGGTGATTCATGTATAAAAAACCACCTAATGCTGCACCAATTGCCATAGAAAGATTCATAAGCCAATAGTCAATTGTATAAACAGCTTTTCGATTTTCTGGTGTAGTTGAGTCTATGATGATAGCTTGCATGGATGGGCGCCCAAGACTGCTAGTTATTATAAAACCTACATAAGCGATTGCAAATAACCAAATCATCTTATCTGTAGGATATAAGCTTAAAGTCATGAATAAAAACATCAAAGTACTAGAAAAAGAAGTTAACAATAAGATTTTCTTTCGTTGAAAGCGATCTGAAATGTAACCTCCAATTAAATTTGAAAAAAAACTTAAAATAACTGTTAAGATTAAAAATAACCCGGCCCATACTTTATTTATTTCTTGAGCAAAAAACAATGCCATGAAAGGCATTACTGCTGATGTAACAGCACGATTAAAAAACGATGTAATTAAGCGTACTTTTATATTTTGCTCAAAGTCTTTCCAATTCATCGTATCTCCTCCCTTTGTCTAATGTTATATTAAACTAGACTTATCAAACTAAAAATGGACATATTCAGAAAAACATGTCCACTTATAAAAGGAGATAGGAAAATGGATAAAAATTTACTTAATCTATGGCAATCATTTTCTTCAGGAAATATAAAAATACAAGACCTGGCAGATTTTTTAAATTTAAGTACAAAGCAAACAGTACGTTACTTACATAAATGGATGGATGAAGGTTGGCTGACTTTCATTTCTGGAAAAGGTAGAGGAAATTCCTCCTCTCTCCAATGGTTGAAAAATATAGAACAAATCTATGAGTCACAAGTAATGGAATTTATGGATCAACAACCTGTTGAAAAAAGTAGTAAATATTTACTATATAATTGGTCTCCAAACAGTAAACTACGCTTGATGACTAAGTTTCATTCAAAATTTGGCTATATACATAATTCGGATGATAAATTAATTATTCCAAGAAGAAAGCCCTTTTTAACAACACACCCGCTCGAGGCTACCGATGTACATAGTGCACATATTGTCGCGAACGTTTTCAATCGACTTGTTTATATGGATGAAAAGGGGAACATATTCCCTGAAATAGTTCACAGTTGGGATTTAACTCAATCTAAGCTTAGACTATATTTAAAAAAGTCTATAAAATTTCATGATGGATCCATCTTAACAGCGGCTGACGTGAAACTATGTCTCTCAAAACTACGTATTCATAAATACTATAAAGACTTATGGGCACCCATAGACAAAATAGAGATTGTATCACCATTAATTATTGATATACATTATCCAGATAGTTGTAGTTATTGTTTACAAATGTTATGCATGATAAATACAAGCATTTATAAAGAAAATAACGGCCAAATCATAGGAACCGGTGGTTTTTATATAGGGGAGAATAACCTGGAGAAAACATCATTGATAGCATTTCATGATTATTTTCAAGAAAGACCATTGCTAGATACAGTAGAATTCATTCAGGTCCCTCTAGAATTTGATACTATTTATCAATCTTCCAAACACCATAAATGTAATTCTACCTTTCAAGTAGAAAGGAATTCAGGTTTCGGTGTTATAATTATGAATGCTTGGCGTAATTCCTCAATTCAACACATAGATGTTCGTAATTACTTACATTCTATTATCGCTAACAATATGAATCATATTCATGAATATGATTCTCAAAAAATCCCAAATATTAAAAGCTGTTTGAAAGACATAGATCATCAAGTCAATATTCCAAAAAGAAAACGTCCCGAATTTAAAGAACCACTTATTATAAAAGCTACTCAGTATACAGAAGCGACAACAAAATGGTTAATGAATATCTTAGAAAAAGAAAATATACCTTTTCAAGTTAAATGGGTTCCATTTGAAAACTATCTTAGGGATGAAAAACTTAATGAACAAGTCGATCTTTTTATTCATGGTGAAGTATTCGAGATGAATCAAGAGATATCATTTTATTATTTTTTAACAGCTAGATATTCACCATTGGCTAAGGTTTTAAAAACAAATAAATCACTAAGAAACCACCTTTCTAAATACAAACATACACATTTTGAGGAGTGGGCTTCATTAAATAAGAATCTTGAAAAAGAACTGATAGAATCCTCTATTATGATTCCCTTATACTATGATACACGTCAAATTCCTTTTTCATCAGATTTAACGAATATTAAGATGAAATATTTTGGATATGTGGATTTTTCTCAACTTTGGATAAGACCTTTAATTTAAAATTCACAAGAAACCTAATCCACTTGTAATAATTATCACCCTATTTAATTTCCCTGATGCCAAAGGTGAATTTTTTAGGAGTACGGATTCATCGCTATCAGGTCAACTAAACTGGTATCTTAGAGTCATCAACTTAAACAATAAATAACACCATCTCCAGTTTTCAATATTTTGAAGGACTCACAAAACAAAATTATTATCTCTCCACAGTTATCTAAGAGAAGTTAGCTCGTTTTTTCGTTTTGGGGAACCATCGATTTCTAAGCTTGATGACGATGTGGCGAGACTTCTTAATATAACACCAATTTATCAGTAGTCGTATCTAGAAACCTAAAAAAGTCCATTTAGAAGATCTAAAGGGACTTTTCACTTATATAATCCTATCTATAGTTAAACAAATAAGATTGAATAAATTCAGAGGCCTTTGGACCTATACCCTGTTAACATAATATTTGTACTGTTCTCTTATATCAATACCTGCGCATGAGCATTTACCTGAAATAAATACCAAAATTCTTTTAAGGAATACAAATGTGTTAATCCTTTCCGAGCATGAATTCGAACAGGTACTCCTTGCAATGTATCATGAAAATATAAAGGATCATCAATTGGTTCATTTGGAAAACCAAGTGTAAATAACTACAGCGACATAAAACCACTTTGGCCCTAAATCACCTTCTTGTATAATTAGTTGCATGAAACTTTCTCCTAAAAGAAGGTTTATTTTTCGAATATTCAGTTGACGATTATGACATATCCACTTTACAATTTAATGGTGATGATTTTCTCACAATTAAACTACTTAGAATCTACTTTACATATGTAAAAACAATTAAAAATAGGGGTGTTAAAATGAAGAACCGAGTAAATGCAGATTTATTACCAGGTTTAGAAATGTTTCCTGATCTCGATTTACGCCCAGAGAACTTACAAACAATCAGAGAAGGAATATCGCAAATGAGACCACCTACTGTTGTTGATGAATCCCTTTCATTAACAGATGAAGTCATTGTTGGACCTGACGCTAATCCATTACCATTAAGAATTTATCGTCCTAAATTAAATAATGGATCCTTACCTGTCCTGTTATGGATACATGGTGGTGGTTATATCTTAGGGTCTATAGATGATAATGATGATACTTGTATGAGGTTTGCAAAAGAAGCTGGCTGTGTGGTCGTGTCTGTAGACTACCGTTTAGCTCCAGAGCATCCTTATCCAGCACCAATTGAGGATTGTTATGCAGCATTAAAATGGATTGCTGATAACGCAGAGCCATTAAACATTGATTCGAATCGAATTGGTGTTGCAGGAGCGAGCGCTGGCGGTGGACTAACAGCAGCATTGACATTATTAGCTCGCGATCGAAAATATCCTTCTATTTGTTTTCAAATGCCACTTTATCCAATGATTGATGACCGAAATAATACACCTTCTACGAATGAAATTAAAGAAGGATTTGTTTGGAATCAAAAGACAAATGAAGCTGGCTGGAAAATGTATTTAGGAGAAATATATGGGACGGATAATATTCCTGCCTATGCAGCCCCTGCTCGAGCAGAGGATTATAGTAATCTGCCATACACCTACACGTTTGTTGGTCAATTAGATCCATTCCGCAGCGAAACATTAACCTATGTAACCAAACTTGCGCAAGCTGGTGTTGATGTCGAATTTCATTTATATCCTAGGTCCTATCACTGGTTCGAAGGATTAAATCCAAATGCCGAAGTATCTATTTATGCTGTGAATGAAATGATACAAGCAGTAAAGACTGGTTTCGAAAGAGTAGCTAAGGTAGAGGCTTAATCTCTTTACATATTCTATTATCTTAACAACAAACACACTCTCTTATTAAAAAGAGAGTGTGTTTGTTGTTGTACATTTTTTAGTGCTTTCATTCCGTTTTATTTAAAGTTGCGGAATTGAAATAAGATGTTTAGACGATATGTTTACTTCCTCTGCAAGTTCTTTGATTTTCATCATAATTTGATTCATTTCTTCTGTTGTCGTCCTTGGGTTGATGGAACAAAGTCGAATTACCATTTTTTCTTTTAATTTGGTCGTACTTAGCATAGCGAATCCTCTATGATTAATCTCTTCCACCAGTTTTTTGTTTATTTCATGAATTGTATCTGTAGATGTTAGTCCACAAGGAATATAACGAAAAGTAACAATCCCTAACTGGGCAGGTGTTACCACTTCCCAATCTTTTTCTTTCCTTAAAAACTCTTCAACTTGTTCAGCTAACATAATGCCATGATCAATTGCCTCGCGAAAAGCTGTGACTCCAAATACTTTAAAAGAAAGCCATACCTTTAATGCCCTAAATCTACGAGAAAGTTCAATTCCACGCTCCCCAAAATTCACTTTTTCTTCTATATTAGTTTCCGTATCCTTAATATACTCTGGGATCATACGGAACGTTTTGCTTAAGTATTGGCTGTTTCGAATGAGTACACAACCAACATCATAAGGTTGAAAAAGCCATTTGTGCGGGTCTAACGTCAAAGAATCGACACGATGAATTCCTCTTAACAACTCACTTCCTTTTTCACTGAGAATTGCTGCAGCCCCATAAGCCCCATCCGCGTGCAGCCATACATCTTCATCATTACAGAGATCCGCCAATTCATTGAGGGAATCAACCGCTCCGCAATTAGTTGTCCCTGCATTAGCAATAACACAGAATGGTTTTTTCCCTTTTAATCGATCTTCTTTTATTTGCTTTTTTAAAGTACTAACTGAAATTCTTAAATCTTCATCTGTTTCAATTCGGCAAATTTGATGATGTTTAAACCCTAATACTTTAAGTGCTCGATCTACAGAAAAATGAGTTTGGTTAGAGAAATACACAACTGCATTTTCTATGTCATTATTCAGCTTGACCTGTCTCGCTACAGTAAGTGCAGTCAAATTAGCCATGGAACCTCCACTTACAAATATCCCTTCGGCTGAATCAGGGAATCCTAGCATTGATTTTAACCAGTTGATTGTCGTTAATTCGATTTGTTCAGCACCAGCACCTACTATCCAAGCTGTAGGAAATACATTGAACCCACTTGCTAAAAAATCTGCTACTACACCAACATAATTATTAGGACCGGGCACAAAAGCCATAAAATGAGGATGATCCACATGAGTAATTTGATTAAACACATTGCTATTAAGAAAATTAAGTAATTCTTTCGGGTTGGATCCGTTTTCTGGAATTGTTTCAGTTAGCTTGTCTCTAAAAATATTAATATCAATCGTTTCAGATACTGGTTTACTTTTTAAATGATTCATATGATCAACAATCAAATCAACCGCTTGATATCCTAACTGACGCATCTCTTCGGCTGATAACTGCAGGTTTTTCGTCATTTTGTTTACTCCTATTCTATTTAAAAAGGCGAGTTCTTACTCGCCTTTTCATTTTTTATAATTTGTAATCACCGATTGCCTGTGTTGGATTTTGCAGAATTATGTTGATTAACTGATGGATATGATTCAATATTCCCTGTATTTTCTCCGCTTCATATACAGTTTGATCATATCCAAACTTTATTGTAAGTTGCTCTTCAGGGAAGCACATAATTCCATACTTTACATGTGGCTCATCAACGACTTGGTAATCTGTGATGGCAAAATTTCTGTTTTCATTTGAAGAAAAAATAGCCTGGTTAGTTGGATAGTTTTCAAAAACCCAAAGATGGTCGGTAAGCTGATTCATCATTTCACTTTGTTTTTGTATCTCAACAAATGAATAGTATGCATACTCATTACATTTCAATGTTTCTAGTTGTACTTTTTGCATAAAGTCCACAAAAGATTGCGTTTCTGTCCATGCTAGTCGGATAGGCAAAACATTTGTGAACAGACCAAACATATTTTCAATTCCTTCTACTTCGTGAGGTCTGACAGATACTAGATTAGGTAATACTACTTCTCTCATTCCGTTGTATTTGCCAAGCAATATTCCCCATACAGCTAGTAATGCCGAATTCATAGTTGTATTGTTTTTATTCACAAATGTCTGTAACTGATTAGTCAAACCCTTATCTAATGTTAAATCCATAAATGTGAAATTTAACCCTTCACTTTGAGTTGGTAATTTCTTTTTAGGAATACTAATTTTTTGATTGTATCCTGATAAATAATCCCGCCAAAAATGACGTGCTTTTTCATGATCTTGTGCTAAAGTCCAGTCTATGAATGTTTCAAAAGGTTTTACCATAGGTAACTCCACTGTAGTTCCCGCATTTATTGTTTCGTAGAGTTGGAATAATTCGTCTATCAAAATGCTGACGCTCCAACCATCACATAATAGATGATGGGAACTCCAAACCACCTTATGCTCGTCATTCCCTAGTTGGAATATACAGAGACGGGTCATTAGTTCATCGGTTTTGAATCCTCGACTTAAATTTTCATTTATCCACTGGTCTAGGAATTCTTGCTGCTCTTGTTTCGTCATCTCGATCAAGCTTTTTGTCTCTGAAATCATTTGAACATCATGTAGAACAGCTTGCCAAGGTTGTGCTTGTTCATCTTGCACAATAATCGTTCTTAAAGAATCATGACGATTAACTAATTGTTGGAAACACTGAATAAAGAGATCAATATCCAGCTCCCCCTTTAGTGTCCAAATTGTTTGTTCAAAATATGCATTTGTATCAGGTTCAGTGGCAGCATGTTCATAAATAACTTCCTGGAAAGGTGCCAATGGGTAAATTCGTTCTATTTTTATACCCGGTATTTTTTCTTGTATTTTGGTAAGTGTATGCTGATTAAGTTGTTTATCTTTAACCTTTAGTAATGTAACTTTATTTTCGTTCAATTTCTTTACATCATTTGTTTGTGAACTTGAAAGATGGTCTAGCTTTTTAACAAATTGAACCATGTCTCCTAATACAGGAAATGAAAATAGATTTTTTGGCTCTAGCTCAAATCCTTGTCTATACAGTCTGACGGAAACTTGAATCGCTTTTATCGAATCTCCACCTAAGGCAAAGAAATGATCATTTACTCCAATCCGATCTACTTTGAGTACTTCTTGCCAAACATTAGTTAATATTTTTTCCATTTCAGTTTTTGGAGCAATAAATACTTCATTTTTTTGTTTCTCCGGAGCAGGGAGCGCTTTTCTATCTAATTTCCCGTTTGGAGTCAAGGGCAGTTGTTCCAAATAAACAAAATAAGAAGGAATCATGTAATCTGGCAAGTAGTCTCGCAAATGCTTTCGTAGTTCTGTTGTACTAATATTTTGCTCAGTTACCACATATGCGACTAAAAATTTTATTCCATTCTCATCTGTCTGATCAATCACTACAGCATGTTCGACTTGTTTGTAAGTGAGAAGACAATGGGCGATTTCTTCTAACTCTACTCGATATCCTTGAATTTTGACTTGATGATCTTGGCGTCCTAAAAATTCAATATACCCTTCAGGATGCATTTTGCCACAGTCTCCTGTCTTGTAAATAAGACCAAAATCCGGATGTGACACAAATGCTTCATTCGTTTTCTGTTCATCATTTAAATATCCTTTAGCAAGGCCCACTCCCCCAATATATAAATCCCCAATTACACCAACAGGGCACATTTTCTTTTCATAGTTCAACACATAATACGTTTGGTTTGCCAAAGGCATCCCATATGGAATACTATTCCATTGTGATTCCACCTGTTTGACAGGATAATAAATTGACCAAATCGATGCTTCTGTTGCTCCTCCTAGTGAAACTACTTCCGCAATCGGAAAATGTCGTTTTATTTTTTCTGGTAAAGAGAGTGGAATCCAATCTCCACTATGTAAAACTAAACGCAAGGAAGAATGTTCAAAATGAGAGCCTACTTGCTCCAATGCCAAATCCATGATTGCAGGTACTGTATTCCAAATTGTAATTCCTCTACGTTCGACGGTACGGATTAATTCTTGCATGTCTCTTGGATCACGAATCATTACCAACATTGCACCTGTGCTTAACGTTCCGAAAATATCGTATACAGATAGGTCAAAACACATGGAAGAGATACCAATAATACGATCATCTTCATTTACCTGATATTTTTGATTAATATCTTGAATGGTATTTGCAACCGCTTGGTGAGTAATAATTACTCCTTTTGGCTTTCCTGTACTTCCTGAAGTGTAGATAATATAGGCAAGATCTTCCGGACCAGCAATGGCAGGAATATCTACTGTTGTATATAATGACAAGTGATTTTCTTCATAAAGACTAGGTTCTAATAAAAGTTTACATGAGCTATTTTCTAAAATATATGTTTGGCGATCTAAAGGATGGTCGGGATCAATCGGTACATAAGCGGCACCTGCTTTTAAAATCCCTATCATATTAGCAATTGTGTCAACTCGTCTCTGCGCCAAAATCCCAACTTTGTCACCTAGACCAATTCCTTGTTTTTGCAAGTAGTGCGCAACTTGATTGGAGCGCTTATGAAGCTCCGAGTAAGTTAACCATTCTTGTTCAAAGACCACTGCTACTTCATCTGGTGTACGCTTTACTTGGTCTGTAAATAATTGATACAGAGTAGTTGAAGGTATTTTTTCTGTTGTCTGATTGTATTGCTCAATTAAAGTTTGATCCGATTCTTTCATTTGCAAAGAGGTTACGTCACTTTGTTTCACCAATTGTTCCAACAAGTCAACAAATTGGGAAAACATTGCTTCTATTACATCAACATCAAACAATTCTTCTACATAGTTCCAGCTAATTAATAACTCTCCATTTTTTTCAATTACCACATTATCCAAATACACTTGTGGAGTCCGAGCATGAATATGGCGAAGAGAACCAAGTTGTTCCCAAGCAAAAGCACCCGCACCTGCTAGCATCGAGGTGAAAACAATTGGCATAACTGCTTTTGGCGTCATTTGGTGATATCGAGTGAAATCTCGAATAAAGTTAACTCCATCGTAATGCCGATGTTCAAGGCCATCTAATAAAGTAGATTGCGTTTGTTTTACTCTAGTAAAAAAAGATTGCTCTGGTTTTACATCAACATCCAACAAGATGAGCGAAGTGAAATCTCCCACAATCTGCTCTACTTCTTCATGAACAGGATAACGGTTAAATACAGTCAAGTTAATAGCCAATTTACGTTGGTTACTCCAATATGCCAACACATCTCCATATATCGTACATAGTAGAGCGGAAGGAGTTACTTCTTTCTCTTGTGCTAACTTCCGTAACTTTGTCCATTTTTCATTGTCCAGGATCTTAGTAAGTGATTGGAATTTAGGAGTAGCAATCTCTGCCGGATCCTTTTTTAATAGCAAAGAAGGTGCGAACGGAAAGTCAGGAAGCTTACTTGTCCAATAATCTATTGCTGTTTTATATTCTTTGCTTTGCTCCATTTCATCATAGATAAACATGTAATCTTGAAAATCAAAAGATAGAGATTCTAATCTTTCCTCTGGTTTGTAATAATAATGAAACAAATCATGTCCAACGATGTTCATGCTTGCTCCGTCCATTAACAAAGCATCGTATCGAAAACATAACAAATACGTGTCTTCTTTTAAAAGAAAGGCTTTTAATTCAAACAAAGGCCATTGCCCCAAAGGGAATACATGGTTAGTCATTCGAGAGCGTTCTTCTTGCAAGTGAGCGTTTTGTTCCCCATCATCTAAATCAATGAGACTTTCTATTTCAATCTCGTAATCAGGAACGCTTTGTAAGATTTGTTGTTTTCCCTCTGGCAAGATCATAGCTCGTAACATTGGATGACGATGAATTACCTTTTGAAAACTTTTGGAAATACGGTTGATATCCAATTTTGTTTCATATTCAAAATAAGTTTGAGGTGAAATACCACTTAATTCAAACTGTGAATTCCGTCCTAACATGTAAGCTGTTTGAACCTCTGTTAAGGGAAATGGCTTAGACAAATCTTTAACACGAGTTGGTATATTTTCAAAGTTTTCCTCTGTATGCTCTGCCTCTACACAAGAACTAAGCTGAGCAATCGTAGGATGTTTGAAAAAATCTGTTGTACTTATTTTCAAACAGTCTTTTCTTAATAAATTAATTATCTGTAGTGCTTTAATCGATTCTCCTTTTAAAGCAAAAAAATTATCATGAATACCGATTCCCTCAATCTCTATAACTTTTTCCCATGCATGCACCAATTTTTGTTCAATTTCATTGCGCGGGGCAACGTATGGAATTGATAAATACTCCGTTTGCGTTATATCCAATAATCTTTTCCGATCTACTTTCCCATTTGGATTCAACGGAACCTCTTCCACCTGAATCATTTTTTCAGGAATCATAAACTCAGGTAATTTATTGCTTAAATATTTTCTAAGCTCACCAAAAGGGACCTTATTATCCGATACATAGTAAGCGGCTAATAATTTCCTGTTTCCATATACCTGATCAACAACGATAGCTTGGTTTATCTCTGGATATTCCCTTAACTGAGTTTCGATTTCTCTTAATTCAATCCGATACCCTCGAATTTTCACTTGATGATCCATTCGACCTAGATATTCAAATTCGCCATTAGGCAACCAACGAACGAGATCACCCGTATGATACATCATTTCTCCTGTCGCAAAAGAATTCGGTACAAATTTTTCATCTGTCAGTTTAGGTTTACCAAGATACCCTCGGGCTACCGCAACGCCAGCAATGCAGAGCTCACCCGGTATCCCAAATGGCTTTAATTGACCATACTTATTCAATATATAGGAACGATAATTGGGATTGGGATTTCCAATCGTCACTTCTTTGGCAGAGCTCAAATCTTTTACTGCTGCACAAATGGTCGTTTCTGTAGGACCATAGATATTTAAAATTGTCGCTTCACTGATACATCGAATTTTTTCTACCAAATCAATGGAAAACGCTTCTCCTGCTAACAAAATGGATTTTAAATCTTTTAGAAAATTTGCCCCTTCTGGATCACTCAAAATCACTTCCATTCGCGATGGCGTTGATTCCCATAAATCCACTTTATGTTCTTTGACCAAATGAGCCAATTCTTTTGTTGCAAACTGGTCCTCTGTAGCAATGACTACTTTCGAACCTTGCGTTAAAGGCAGACATATTTCTAACAAGGAAATATCAAAAGAAACACTAGCAAGAAACAAGAACGACTGATTATCTTTTACTTTGTCTCTCATAACACTTAAAAAATGGACAAGAGATTTCTGTTCCACCATTACGCCTTTTGGATTACCTGTTGATCCTGATGTGTAAATAACATAAGCTAAATCATTAGGATCACTTTCTCGAACTAAATTGCATTCTTCACCTTGGAAGTGATGTTCTTCATCAAGATATAGCACTTCACCAGCAAATTGCGGTAATTCTACCTCTGTTCGCTTGCTCAGTAAACATTTTGCTTGACTATCTTGTAACATATATTCAATTCGTTCACTTGGATAGTGAGGGTCGATTGGTAGATAAGCTGCCCCTGATTTTAAAATTCCCATCATGCCAATGATCATTTCCAATGACCGATCTACCATAACCCCAATAATACTTTCTTTCGATACACCTTTACTTTGAAGAATAGAAGCCAATTGATGTGCTTTCTTATTCAATTCTCTATATGTCAAAGATTGATCATTACAAACAACAGCAATTTGATCTGGGGTTTTTAACACTTGCTCTTCAAACAAATCTTGAAATGTTTGAGACAAGTCTATGCCCGTCTGACCTTGATTCAATTCTTCTAGCAACTCTTTCTCTTCTTCTGAAATAATACAAATATCTTTCACCGCCAGATTCGGATTTTTTGATACTTGCTTTAGAACATAAAGATAAGAATTTGCAAACTGTTGCAAAGAAGAGAATGAATGAGACTTGAAAGAGATTTGAAATTCAAATTCATTATGTATTTCATTCCATTTTCTCCGTATCCAGATGGATAAATTATTCTCTGCATATTCTTCTAGCGAATTTTTATTATGCAATCCTTCCATCCCAATAACGATTTGAAAAGGAGTTAAATGGTGTTTCGCTAATAATTCAGAGAGTGGATAACTCTGATTGTCATACCCAAATAAAGTCGTTTGTTCAACTTGATCTACCACTTGCTTAAAAGAGTGATTCGGTTGGATTTCACTTCCTATAGGAAGCAAATTATTATGATTTTTCCTTTGTTCATCATTTTTTCCAATTACAGGAACCCCAATTGTAATCCTTTCTTGATCTGTATAATGTGCCAAGCAAACCCTTAAAGTTGTCTGTAACCAGCTAAATAAAAGTATATCCTGTGACTTACTTTCTTTTTGTATAATTTGACTAAGCTCTGAATCCATAATGACTTGAATATGGTCGCACGGATTGTCTTTATTCAATTGATAACCACTATTAAATAAAGAAAAATCGAGAACCTCGGAAGATAATTGCTCCTTCCAAAACGTTTCTATCCTTTTATTCTCATGAATTGAAGTTCGATCTTTAATGTGCATTTTTATCTTTAGCCCCCTAATATTCATTTCATCTATTCGTTAACTTTTAAGCCAACTTCAAGCCCATGGAGAAATACTTGATGGTTATCTAAACTTAAAAAGCGCTGAATCTCTTCAAATTTCATATGACCAACGGAACAAACTCCTAAATTTAATGTCTCAGCTACCATATTTAAGGTAGCAGTGATGATGCCTGACTCAATACAAGCAAATAAATATCCATCTGAACCGTATTTCGGTATGGAAGCGCTCGCATTATATACTAAATAAACTGAAAAGGCAGACTGAGTAAATAACTCCTGGTTAATTAACTCATGATCACTTTTGATTACTTGATCAATATTGTTTACAATCACAAGACTATTCTTTGATGGGTTAAAATAATAAAAACCAGCTTTCATACCTTCTATACGTTTTGGTTTTATATAAACAAAGATATCAATAGGATAGAGCCCGCCTGCACTTGCGTAATGATAGTTTATTTTTTCTTCTTTAACCTGTTTTAGAGTGGATATGAATTGGGAAAATTCTGAAAAACTAATATGTTTTTTCATATCAAATTGGCGACAAGACCTACGCTCCTTGATTATTGTGGGTAACTCATTTGTTGTTTCAAGTTGAATTTCGGCTGACCGCGCAGCATGGTGCGTTCGATTTAATTGTTCACTAATATACTTATCTAAGTCCTCTTTAGAAAAGCGAATCTTATTGCTATATGGATTCGGAAAAATTTTTTCTTGTGTGGAAAATACTTCTCTTGGATGTAATATGTTACTTACTAACACACGATTTTTGATCATAAGTTCTATTATTTTTTGTGTCTCTTCTTCATTTCCTAACGAAAAACGATCTACTAGCTCGTTAATCGTCACACCTTTTTGAGTCAAAAAATAAAACTCAGGAAACCACTCAGATAAAACGCCTGTAAATCTCGTTTCTCCTATCAAAACTTCATTATGCAACTTCTCCCAATGCTTAATAGGAGACCAGTAATAAATTTGCTCGCTCATATTCCCCTCCATAAATGATTAACTTATTTTACTTCCAATCCACAAAATTTTAGATTGTATTTCTTGTCCCATAGCAACTATGAATGCATGTACTTCAAGACCGCCTGAGGATAATAAAATAACTTTTTTTCTTTAAAATCTTTTATTTCATCATAAAACACTATTTTTTATTGAGCATTTCACATCCTTTTCCTGAGTAATCCCATAAAATATAAACCTTTTAAAACATTGGGAATATTCATGTATTTTCAATGTGAAATTATTGTAATGGATTGGAAAGCAGATGAATATAGTTATTAAACAAAATAATATTGAGAAAGTTTTATTTGTTATAGCAATAAAGCTTTAAAATGAGATTTATTACATATAAATTAAGAGGTTCTGTTGCAAATTTTTCTAAATGAGACTACACTCTACAAAAAGAGTAAGGCGAAACACAAGTGCGATGAAAACAGTTCAAGAAAGATATTATTTTGGTAGCCGTCGGCTACTACTGTCGTTTTTCTTTAAGTTATCGTGATGTCTCTGAAATTTTAAAAGAACGTGATTATCAGGCTGCTTATAGATTTATGAAAAGATTAGTGAAAACATTTGGCGAACCAACGGCTCTAATAACAGACAAAGCGCCGGCATTACTTTGCGCATTTAAGAAATTAAGAAAACAAGGTTTTTATTCAAATACAACGCATTGTACAATCAAACATTTGAACAATCTCATCGAACAGGATCATAGGCATGTCAAGAGGCGTTTTGCCAAATCCGCAGGATTTCAAAACCTTCGGCATGCTTCACGTACGATAAAAGGAATCGAAACCATTCATGCTCTATATAAAAGAAACCGAAGTCTTGGCTCAGACTTCGGTTTTTCAGCGTATAATGAATTACACAAATTATTAATCACTGCCTAAATGGTTCCACCATTTATCAACACCTGTTTATGCTGTTGAAACTTTGCAACAGAACCCTTTTCACTCATATAATCCTATCTATAGTTAAACAAATAAGATTGAATAAATTCAATTTTTCTTGTTTTATCTAATAAAACTTACCCACTGACGATCTGCATCGACTTGAATAATATCACCTGTTAAAAGGAGTCCTTTTTTGTCACTCCCATCTTTCCAATGTAAAACAGCACCACCTTTAGACTCATGGAGAGTTGATGAAACCTATATCTAAATAAACGGGGTCACCATACATAGCCATCAATTTAAGAATTTTATAAAACCCCCAGTATGAAAATTCCGTGTATTTTTGACAGAAAATGGCTTGTTTTTTCGTTTTGGGGGTACTCCAAAATATTAGCTTGATGGGGATGTGGTAGGGCCCTATAGTTGACTCTTTTTCTACACCTAAATATTCTAGAGTTCGTTCTAACATAAGTGCAGCCTGTTGACGTGTGAGTTTGCCATATGGGGTAAACTTAGTAGCTGAAACACCTCGGATAATTCCTGTATCATATAGGGCTTGTACATCAAAATACCGGCTGCGAACGTATTTACATCAAGAAGATTAATGGAGCAAATGATTGCCCAGAATTGGTATGATAGCTGTTTTTGCAGAGTTTGAGCGGGATATTATTCTTTGAAATTCTCTTCTTAAAGATAATACGTAAATACAAACAAAACCAGCAAAACACCGTTCCTATGTCGTACTGGTTTTGTTGAAGTCCATCTTGAATTGTACCTAGTTCAACGTAATTGCAAATTCTGAGTTCGGTGCCCCAGCAATTACTACCGTTCCGTTCTTCGGCAGTTTTACTTTGTTATTGCCGCTCACGATGGTAAAGTTGACGCATACTCCATTCTCATCATACACCGCGAACGCACCCTTTGATGGCAATGTCACAGTCATCCTTTTCCCTGCTGCCGCTTGCGGGATCGTAAACCATTTAGCATGCCCATTTGCTTGCAGCGTAACTTTGGATGATTGGCCTGCATCAAGTGGTTTTACGTTGGTTCCACTTACGTATAACAACCCGGCCATTTCCATATATTCATTGCCGCCTTCTGTATAGAAATGCGTTTCCGTCGTATCACGGCCATTCATCACGGGAATCTGGAGCTGATGCGTCGCGGTGTTCGGACCTGTAATTTTTCTGCCCTCCCAATAGCCCGCCAGACCTTCCTTACGAGTAATTTGTGTGGTAATAAGTTTCGGTTGTACGAGATATTCAATAGAACTAAATTTTTCATTCACGAGATAGAACTTGACACCTTCCCGCTTCGCCCATGCGGCAGCGGTTTTCTTCGATAGCACATTGTCTTCTAGTTTCTCGGCTAAATAGTGAGTCATCGCACCTTGCCCTAAGTCTGGTGTCGATTTATATGTGCTCTCCCTCAAATAAATTCTTCCATTCTTCTCGGTGACGAAGTTGAGCTTAGAAGTACCCTTCTCATTAATAAAGCTTCCATCCGCAGTATATACATATTTTTCTTCTCGATTAGATGGTAAGAACAGCTCTCCATTATTCGTAATTTCAATTTTGAAATGAGTTTCGCTATTGCCATAAAAGCCCGCTTTCTTTGCCACGTCTTGAGGCATCTTGACCTTGACCGGCTTGCCAAAAGATTTATTCGGCTTGATGTTCTTAATTGTACCCTTCTCTTTAAGCAAGGCGAGCAGCAATTCAGTTGCCAGCAGTTGATTTGTTGAGCTTCGTCCACCGGATGACAACACAGCTGCTGCCATTTTCTGTTCCGGAAGCACGACCAGTATAGCATGTTGCAGTGCCGTGTCGCCGCCCTTAGCCAAGCCTTTTATCCCATATTCACTGAATGGGTATAGTTTCACACTATCCCAGCCAAGACCATAGTTAAAAATATTATCTCCATCCCCCGGCCACATTCCTTTTTTATATTCCTCTTGCTCCATCGCCTTGACTACCTTATCAGAGAGGATCCCTTTTCCCTGTCCCATAAATAATTGTGAGAATCGCACCATATCTTCTGCCGTGGAAGAGATCCCTCCCGTACCAATCACATTCACCGATTCAATTGGAAGCTGCCCTTGGTACGCCGGAAAATAAAGTCCAGCCCGCTTTTCATCTCTCCATTTGTCCTGCGGCGTTCTTGTATGATTCATCTTTAAGGGTTCTGTAAACCGTTGATGTAGAAATTCGGTAAAGC
This sequence comes from Bacillus proteolyticus, assembly GCF_001884065.1. GTDB lineage: Bacteria > Bacillota > Bacilli > Bacillales > Bacillaceae_G > Bacillus_A > Bacillus_A proteolyticus. The sequence goes on along the minus strand of NZ_MACH01000160.1, from coordinate 28,029 downwards.
TCATACCGCTGACTCTTTCCACCAAAATTTCGGCCAGCGTAAAGCCATCATTGCAGTATACCGAGAACGCGCCAGGGTCTGCTTTCAGGCTCTGGTTGGACAATTGCTGCAACAAGAAATCATGGGAATAGGTATCATTATCGTTAAATAAAAATGCATTACTTAACGTGGAACCTTGCAAGCCAGAGGAGTGATTCAACAACATACGCGGGGTAATGCGTTTGTATCGCCCATCTTTCATCTTAAAATCAGGAACATAGTTGACGACAGGGGCATCCAAATCGACTTTTCCTTCGTCGACCAATTTCATTACAGCCGCTGTTGCATACATTTTACTGACTGAACCAATACCGTATAGAGTATCTTTGGTTAGCGGCTGTTCCCCTTCCATATCGTTCTTTCCAGCCTGCCCCGACAAAGTAAGTTTGCCATTATCAATTAGCGCATACTGCACGCTAGTCGTCCCATGGGACTTCGTGAGTAGCTCAGCCTTCTCTGCTGCAATCTTCTTCAGTTCTTGGCTAGCTACTTCTTCGTTAGATACAACTGTAGTCTTACTGTCAGAAAATGCTTTCGCACCTGTTGGTAGGATCATAGTTAGCGCTAATGAAGCGGCTAACACACCAGTTAGCTTATTTTTCATGAGGGAATTTCCTCCTTAGATAAGTGATCGATTTCATCATTTATTTGTTTAACCATGAAAATATGATACAATTTATCCGTTCTTCCTTTTGGCCTACTTGCTAAATTCAGCAAGTAAAATATTTTTAAAAGGATCAGGACTATCAGCTTTAAGGCAGTTCAAATTGACGGCCAATGTATGCTTGCCTCCCAGTGTGCCTCCAACAAAAGTAACAAACCCTGGAATACTACCTCCGTGTCCCCATATTGAGACACCGTTTGGAAGCTTAGTTTCATAGATTCCAAGACCATATCTCCCGAGTTCAGCTTCTCCTGTAGGAACTGTAGTAAGCATTTGTTTTAGTTGCTGTTCTTTCAGTAATTTACCTCCAAGTAAGTAAGAGAAGAATTTGTTTAAGTCGTCCGCAGTAGAAATCATATCTCCAGCCGAGCTACCCATACTTGGGTTGTAATAAGTAACGTCTTTTAGCTCACTTGCTCCGTCTGGTTGAACATATCCACGGGCATGCTTGGTGCCTGGAATCACGCTTGAATTGCCAGGTAGGAATGTATTCGACAATTCAAGCGGTTCAATAATCCGATTTTCAATCTCTTCCGCATAGCTGTTTCCAGTTACTTTTTCAATAAGGATACCCAGTAATACGTATCCTGTGTTTGAATAAGACCAGCCCTTTCCTGGAGCAAAGTCTGGTGGAAGAGAATTCCCCATCTTTACTAGTTCTTCAGCCGTATACGATTTTTTAGTGTCCATAAGATTAAAGTCTTTTGACCTTGTGTATTCAGCGATACCACTTGTGTGGTTCAATAATTGCCGGATAGTAATCTGTTTATCATCATATCCGTTTCCTTGAATGACACCAGGCAACCATTTTTCAATAGAGTCGTCTAGATTCAAGCGGTTCTCTCCGGCTAATTGAAGTACAACTGTTGCAGTGAACGTCTTCGTCACGCTACCAATGCGAAAGCGAAAATCTGTTTTCATTGGTTTCTTGCTGCTCAGATCCGCTACCCCAGCGGCATAACTCCATGTTTTTCCACCCTCAGAAGTTTTAGCAAGTATCCCCGGGAATCCAACTTGCAATGTATCCCGCATTGCTTGCTTGACAGAATTACGATCTTGTTGAGTACTTGTTTGTAACGAACTAGATACACTTTGAGTAGGTTCTGCTTTTACAATTAAGGTTGGCGTTGTGTATAACAGGGAACTTCCAGCTATTAAAAGGGCAAGACTTGCAAATGTAATTTGACTACGTGTTTTCATAGGGCATTCCTCTCCTCTATTCATATTGTATAGGTGGTGGCTTGCTATTTCGTATTAACCACACGGCTACCCTCTCCACCAATGACAAAAGGCCAACATTGAATTCGTAATCATCTTCATAATTATTATTTTTACAAATGTCATTCTGTCCTGGGTAAATCCCTCTTTTTCCACATATTTGTTAACCACAGAAATTACTTCTTTTCCTTGAAACACTCTTGTTACTAGTTTGTTTTTCATATATAAGTCATATCTGTTCCGCCTTTCACGCCTCTTTATATTTTTATCATACACAATGGAAATTTCTTTTTTCTTACCCATTTCTTACAAATTACTTACGTTCAAAATAGCTTCTATAATAGGATAGAAGGAGCATCTGTGCCGGAAAGTCCAGTAAATATATGTTACTCCACCAGTTGAGAATCCAGTTGAAGTTTTTACAAAATCAGCACCAGCTTTTACAGATAATTCACAAGCACGAACTTTTTCTTCTTTTAACTCTTGGATAGCGATGGGATAATCTGGGCAGTTATTACACGAGGCTTAGAAACCCAAGGCTTTCTTAAAAAAGCGCTTGGCTGCTTCTCATATTTGTAAATCTCGCGTTATCACAGTAGACAAGAACCCATCCTATCCTATGGCAATTGAAAAGTTGAAGAAAGAGAAAAAGATACCCGTAGGCATCCAAATAAGGCAGGTAAAATATCTTAATAACATTATGGAACAAGACCACCGGTTTATTAAAAGACGAGTTCGTTCTATGTTAGGATTAAAGTCATTTAAAACAGCAATCTCTATATTGAGTAGTGTTGAAGCCATGCATATGATTATAAAAGAACAGATTGATTTACGAGATCAGTCTGTTCAAAACCAGAAAAAATTCATCCATCAATTGTTTGGACTAACAGCATAAAATAAAATTCTGCTAGAAATATTTAAGTATAGAAAAGGCTTAGCTATAAAATTTAAAACATTTACTTTCTACATAAACTAATCCCGCCACCAACTAGGAAATCAAAATCTAACCGTTGTCTTCGTTAGTCAAGTAACCGTAATTAAAACTAGCTCCCTGTTTACTTATTATTGAGTAATAAGAATACTTAAGTAGTTTGAAGTAAATATTATAACTGTTACAAATCAAAAGGAGGTCATTATAATGAACAAACAAAGAGCACAAGAGATTGCCGCTTCACCAGTCATGGTTAATGTAACGTATAATGGAGTTCCAATTTATATTCAACATGTAGCTGAAAATAATGAAACAGCTAGAATTTATCCTCTTAATGAACCCAAGAATGAACAAGAAATTCCTTTATCCAACTTAATAGAACATTAATTGGTTACATGTTACCTCAATAAATAATTACTCAAAGATACAAGCACTGCTTACAATGGTGTTTGTATGTTTGAGTAATCTTATTTTCTATTTTTTTCTAGCTAATTAGGTTAATAAGGATAAAAAAACATTTTTGATTGATGGTTATAATCCTCTTTAAAAAAGTAGCAAAAAAACTACCAAATCATGGTATTTTTTACTAAATAAATGACTTATTTAAATTAGTGATAACAATGTACCTCCAACGGCACCAGTAAAAATGTAAAAACATGCCTCGCTAGTTTAAGAGGCGCTCAAGCAAGCTTAAGTTCCCTTTCATTAAATTCAAAAGATGAAGAGGTAAAACGTGTGTTTCATGAATGTATGTGAGAAATGGACAGCGTCATTGCTGATTTAAAGGATAGAGCTTCCGTATTAGAACGTGAAGAACCTCAATATAAAGGGTTTTAAGTAGACTGGGGGAAATTACTATGTCTCACCTACCCGAATGGACGCTTGTCATTCTCCGTTCTGTATTCAGATTAATTGTTTTATTTACTATCACAAAATGTTTAGGGAAAAGGCAAATCTCTCAACTTTCCTTTTTCGAGTACGTAGCTGGAATGACAATCGGTGGTATCGCCGCTCAAGTATCTACAGGGCTAGACCAAAAAATTTTCCATGGCGTCTTGGCCATACTTATTTTCGCTTCGGTACTTTTTTCATAGGAATTCTTTCCTTAAAAAACAAAGCCGCGAGAGATTTCTTTGAAGGTAAGTCTACAGTTTTAATAAAGGATGGCAAAATACTTGAGGATAATTTAAAGAAAGAAAAGTATACCAGTGATGAATTACTTGAACTTCTCAGAGGAAACGGAGCCTTTAGTATACCCGAAGTAGAATTTGCCGTCTTAGAACCAAGCGGAGAATTAAATGTATTATTAAAGAAAGAATCTCAACCACTTACAGCAAAAAATATTGGCTTGAAAGTACCAAATGAAAAGGAACCACAAACTGTTATTATGGATGGAAATGTACTAGATGAACCTCTTTCAGCTAGTGGGCATAACCGCGCTTGGTTACATGCTGAACTAGAAAAACTCGGTGTTGTCATTGAAAATGTCTTTCTCGGTCAAGTTGATTCATACGGACATCTTACTATCGACATTTATAATGATAAACTTCAAATGCCTTTTCCTCAAAACAAACCTTTATTATTAGCATCTTTAAAAAAATGCCATGCTGATCTTGAACTATTTTCTTTAGAAACGAAATCAAAAACGGCAAGTGAAATGTATAGTAAAAATGCACAACAAATTGAAGCTATTTTAAACAAGGTAACCTACCTTCTAAAAGAATAAAAAAGGACGTTCTCACAAGCATCCTTTTCTCAGAGTGTCGGAAAAACCTTTAGGATTTCCCAACACTCTGACATCTTTGTAGATTTTAGCAAATGAAAACAATAAAAAAATATAGTCATACAAATCAGCGTAAAAAAGCAAAGGGAAGGCGTCGTAAATAATTGTTTTTTATAAAACAATATACATATTTTATTTTGGATAAAATAAGAAGAAAATTGTGATACTCATTATTGGGATAGTGTCACATCGCCATCAAGCTAACAAAACCGAGATACTCCCAAATCGAAAAAATGGGAGTATCTCGGTTTTATATATCCAACTCAATTTCTTTGTTCATACAACAAAACTTATATTTTTTCCCGCTATTACAGGAACAATTCTCATAAATATTTGCCGGTTATTTGTAATCTTTGATTGTTTTCTTTAAACCCGATATATCCTCATTGAATTCTAAACCCATGATGTAGTCGAAATCATGCGTAGCACAAATGGTAGCTATCTTTTCAGCTCTTTCTTTAGACGACACTTTTACAATCATTGGACATTCTTTCGAACCTAATGGGTACATGGTGGTTTCCTTCTTCTTTTTCAGCATATTTTGGTCGTATTTGGATTCTAGATGGGGACACATTATCTAAAAAAGAAAATTATACGTTAAGGAAGTATGTATCCATTACAAATACAAACATATATTATTCTAATTTAGAATTTACTTACATATGTTCTTTGGGGTGTCATACTCCAATATCTTATTCATATCGAGTCAACATAATCCATCACTATCAGCAGCAACAAAAAGGCTTACCCTTTTTATTTACTTATTAAATAAACGACTCCACAATAATTTTTTATTTTATTTTATTTATTTGGCATTGATTCTCAGATATCCGGTTAAACCTCCGTAAACAATATCACCATCTGGCAAAACCTGAATCAAGGAATAAGCTCCATTATATGCTTGACTGCCTCCTAAGATTAGGCGCGTTTTAACCTTTCCTGTATCCCAGTCGAGTCCAGTAATCTCCCAAGCTCCATCAACGTAACCATTGAAATAAGCTTGATTACTACCCGCACTTACCATAGGCACTACCGATGGAGAACTCACATCTGGATTCGCCCATGCTCTTTTCCACTCATTCTTCTTAAAATCCCACTCGAATTTTTCTACTCCTTTTGGCCCTTGTCGCGTCACCCCAGAAACAACAACGTTTTCAAGCTTTGTCGGAAGTTTATCAGGAAGACTGTTATTGACTACAAAAGCACCATACCCCAATATAGCCACCGATTGTTCTGACTGTGCTTCTTTCAAATTATTCTGTCCGAAGTTCACTTTCATCTGTCCGGCGATACGACGAGACTTTGTTCCAGACTGCTGCTTAAAATCTGTTGGAATTTCATCACGCCAAAAAGCAACAATGTTCATTACTTTGGAACCATCCGTGATGACGACAAGTTTATCTTTGTCATCACCAAATCCCATAAGAGTCGGAGTAGATCCTGATCCTACATCAAGTTTTATACCACCTGCTGCTTTTCCCACTTCATACTCCGATTTCCAGGCCCCATCCTTTGGATTATCACTGAGCTTCTTACCATTCCAGACAAATTTGTGCATATATTTACTGGATACCACGTAAATACCACCTTTTTCATCAAGAGAAAAGGAATTTGAAATAGTTTCCCCACTCAGCTTAATATACTGTACTTGCTCTTTGAAATAGCGATCAATAACCCCAACTACACCGCCTCCTGTTACAAAAACAACTTGGCCGTCATAAGTAAGATTCAATCCTAATAATGCATCTTTCATGTTTGGATTTAATAACTCCTTTGGCAGTGTAAATTTCCGTTTTAATTCAATTTTCGAAAATGGATCATACGAATGTTTGTCTCCAAAAACCATAATGCTATCATTCACAACGGTATAAAAATTCCCTTCATAATCCATCATCGGATACACTCCGGCACGAACAGCAATATTTTCCGCATATTTAGGGAAGTTCTTATTGATGTAAGCCAATAACTCGTTCTCACTTTCAAAACTATCTAACTTATCCGTTACTGCATCAGCATCTTGGGGTGATAAATACGACTGACCAGGAATCTTGAACTCGGAAATTAATTTAAATTGCTCATCATCAATCAGAACTTTGGCAATACGATTATTGTTTGCCAACCAAATAGTCTGTTCCCCTGTAGGATATACCGGACCACTCACATAGCAGATATTGATTAAACCACCAGGAATGCGCTGAATCTTTTTTTTAGGAATTTTCTTGATTCCAGAAGGACCTGGAACCACAGTTGAATCCGTCTGGGCAGGATCCCAATGAGAGAGCCCAGATAGTCCATCTACTAAGAAGGGATTCTTCGGAGGTCTATTCGGTACATTGATATGGCTTAATGAACTTGTTCCTCTTTTTTGTTTTATACTCTCATTACTTTCTTTCATAATAGGAACAGTATTTGTTTCCGCCTTGATAGGACATGCGATAGTAGACAATACCAATAGTAAACTGATTATGAAAAAAAATCGTTTCATATTTTTAATAACCCAACTACTATAAAAAGCTTAAACCGGTGATACAAGGACTTATTTTCTGATAGCGTAATAATCTCTGTAGGAAGTCGATATATCATACCACCTGTATCCAAAACTACAGTTCGAAAAACTTTCTGTTGCATTATGTTGTAAAAAATCATTCAGCAATCCAACTTTCTTTAGAAGTGTTTTAATTGTATGTACTACATCTTTAAGTATTTACAATCATTCATCTCCATATGCACCAACTTGCAACAACCAATGTATCTCCAATGATTAATTGAGATAGTAAATCATCTAATAGGGGTTACCATACATCGCCATCATGCTAAAAAAATGTATCCATAAAACGAAAAAACGCTATTCTTTTTGTAGAAATATACAGGGTTACCGCCAGCATTTTGGAAAAACCCTACGTTAAGAGCATGCAAGATTTTATACAGTTTTTCGGCTAATCGAATAACAAACAAGAACTCTAAAACCGCACCAGGATAGGAATGTATAAAAAAACGCATAGATCCATAGAACAAAAAAGGAGGTTCCCTTATGAGAGTGGGGGTTCCTCCTTGTCCTTACTACTGATAATAATGTGTTATGTAAATTAGCAATGAATAGAATATACAATTTCATCGTGGTATTTTAATTATATAATAATATTAGAAAGTAGGTACGGAGTTTGAAAGAATGGATTTTGTTAAATGAACAAGAATATGAGAATGTTTGGGATAGATTTTATGATGAATTTGCTTTTAATCCTAATATAGATGGTGACCAATCATTTAAATTTTCTTGTCCATATATTACTTATGATTTACCTAATTATTTTGAAGGAAAATGGACTGATGACGATGATTATATTTTTGATCATATATTATTAGAAGCTCTTATTTTATGTACCGAGAAACATGAATATATATATGCGTTAGATTGGCAGCATGCTGGCTACTGGATGAATCCTAGTTTAAATTTAAATCTAAACGAAGATGATCATCAATGGAAAATCCCATTTTTTCCGGATGGGGATTATTATTTCTTTTTGCAAAAAGACTTTAAGTGGGGTTATTTAGGGCATCCATGGGAAAAAGTTATTTATATTTTCGGAGAAGAATTAATCAAGAATTTCAAAGAATTAAGGGCTAGTAGATTAAAAAAGACCAATGAAAAAGTATAAATTTCACTTCCCATATCGAGAATTATGTAAATGAGCTGTCCAAATGGGTAGCTTATTTTATTTTTTGCTTAGCATGTTTTTTTTCCAAAATGCTGGCGGTACCCCATTGCTATCAAGCTAAGAAAATACAACTCTCCCAGAACGAGATTTTGTCCTAATTTGTAATAAAAAAGCTCATTTTTTCGTTTTGGGGTGGATTTGTTTTCTTAAGTTTATGGGCATGCGTCGTATCCCATAAAGGGAAAAAGAATTAATTTTCGAATATTTAACTATAATATACTAAATTTAGGAGGAGCTTATGAAAAGGATTTTATTGAAAAAAGCACTTTCCGCGTTATTATTGACCACAGTTTTAACATTCTCATTTTCTACTGCTGCATTTGGAGAATCCGGAACTACCCAATCACTTAAAATGAACAATGTTCTTGAAAGGGTTGTGACGGTTGAAACAAAGGGTGAATTTGATCATGAAGAGACCCAAAATATGGTTGATCGTCTCTGGAGCATCCCAACTAATATATTGATCACCATGCATAAACAGGGAGTTCAGGTTAAACTGATTAATTTCCCTCTTACTGATTTGCCGGAGTATGAATATTTAAGGGGAACCGTTCCAAGGGGATGGGAACATACTCCATATACGTGGGATGATGTGCCAGGTGCAGGTGGGCAAACAGTTGTTGCTCGAATCGGTTACAGCTATAAAAAGATGCATAATTCTGTAAGCCTTGAGCTGCATGAAACAGCCCATTCCATTGATCGTTATGTATTTGACAATATTAGTTATTCGGATGAGTTTACTAAAATTCACGCTTTGGAGCATGATGATTTTAATGACAATCCATATTTCGATTACAAGGAAGAATATTTCGCCGAAGCCTTTGCCTATTTTTATGCTGGTCCAGACACGAAGGCTGAGTTAGAAGAAAAAGCTCCATTAACTTATAAATTTATTAATGAGTTGCAGCGGAATATCCCATCGGAAAAGCATTCAAATAAGTAGAATTATAGAATTTTTCCATAATCATGGGATTCCTAAGTTATAGAAACGGAATTCAAAAAGGAGTACGGCAAGAATTCCTTCTTTTTTGAGCCAATTAAAGAAAAGTCTTTTTATCCATTTAACGCTTGCTAGGTGTCAATATTTGTACGAAAAAAGCTGTGATCAGTGATTTTCACTTGATAAAATAATTTATTTGCGATATTTTTTTTTTATAATTTCAAGGTATATAATAGGATTTTCCTGGCCAGGGGAATCCTATTTTTTTGTTCTAAAAGGGGGCACGCTCCATCGCTATCAAGCTAAGAAATACAAATACCCCATGCCCATCAAGCTAAGCTTACATAAGTTTAATTTCAAATGAAATTTTTCTTTTTTCTAAAGATCCAGTGTAAGTTCTTTAAAGATTTGCATACCAAATAAACCCTATCGGGTTTCAATTTTTTGGATTATGCTACATGATTGTGAGACATAGAAAAGTTGTATACGATACCTAAGATATCAAAGACTGTTTTCTTCTCATACCTATGGGATTTTCGCCCATTTTTCTGTAGAAGATTGAGCAAACGAAGTAGTATCTTTGATATCTCTTGGATGTCTTTTTGTAACGCTTGATAAAGAAGTGGAAAATAATCTTTGATGATATAAATCGCTTTATATTCACTCAACTCTCGTTTCTTCTTGATGAGGAGTAATTGGCGCATTTGAAACATAGTGGAGCAACAAAGGAGAATACTAATTAACTGTCCGTATAAATGACACTCTAATCGTTCTAATTTTACAGAATTACAGTGATGAATACGAAAAAATGACTTCCATGTTTTAAAGATAAGTTCAATTTGCCACCGTAAAGAGTAAAAATCATATACTTGTTCTTTTGGTAGGTATTCCGAAGGGATATTTGTAATATAAAAATTAATCGCACTAAGCCGTTTACTACGTTCTGCATAAGTAATTTGCTTCTTATGTTCTTTAGATGCTAAATCCTTTTGTCTACGTTTCATTTGCGTTTCAGTTAATTTATACAGAATTAGTCTTGCAGGAAGCCTTTGATACATCCCAATATAAATCTCAGGGATTTCATATGTTTCACCTGACTGTAATTGGTCAATGAATTGCTCCATATCTAATTGGATGTACTCAGAGTGCTTTTTTATTGTTCCATTTTGAAAGTATTCAGGCTCTTTATTCTTCTGATATATACGTGTATTGAGCTTTAATCTTGAAATAAAATAAGCATTACTCTTGTCTATCGTATGTAGGTCCTTTAAATCGAAGTACCCTAAATCACGTATACATACATCGTTCGGTTGAAGAGACGTTAAACAAGTAGAACCATACGTTTTATCATTGTGCTTTCCTGATCCTACATGAACATGTAGAAACTGACCACTTAGTAAGTCATACTCTAGTTGAATTTTCACCCCAGCATTTTGACCACTACCACCTGAACCTTGATATGTAGAAGTGAATTTATCTGGAACCTGAAAATGTGTAGAATCCAATACACGAATACGCCGAAAATAGTTTGTATACAAAGTTGGAATTTTGCTAGAAGAACAAAATTGTTGATGAAGTAAATGTGCTAAGAGTTGTTGTAAAAACTGTACAGCCTGAGAATTAAAACGTTGATTGAGTCCTTCAGGACTCATAGAAATACCTGTGTTAGCTTCTAATCGACTACATAATTGTGTCAATGAAGTATGAGCTATGTTTTGACTTAACCAAACACATAAGGCTACTAAATCTTGTGCGCGGTATTTACTTTTTCGTTGAACAAATCCGACTTTTCTGGCTAACTGATCCAGAGCCTGTGGTGATATATGTTGCTGTAATTCTTTAGAAAATAATTGTAATTCGTCAGAAATCGATAGATTCATACCAAAAACGCCACCCTTTCTGTATATTTCTACAAAAAGAATAGCGTTTCTTTTATTTTATGTATACAATTTTACAGCTTGATGGTAATAGGACGTGCTCCCTATATCAGTCGATATTAAAATGTTATTATAATCTATACCCGATATTTCCGTATTACACGTCCCATTGGATTCACAAGGTAGTATATTTTAGCTTATCTGGATTTACTACATAAAATATCCGATTAATTTTATAGGTTTCAGAATTCCACTCAAAACAAAAAATACCCGTTAATTTTCCATTTTGCGTAACAACTATACCTTGTTGATTATTTACTATAGCGATATTGACCATTTTATCTGAAAAAAATTTATATACAATACCCGAAATAAGTGCAGAAACACGCTGTTTACCCTCAATAACATTAATTGCTGCTCTTACCTGTCCGCCACCATCAGAAGTAAGTGTGATATCATTAGATAGCAAATTGGTTATTACCTGAATATCTCCATTTGATAACGCATATTTAAATTGTGTTATATATTCATTCTTTAGACTTGATGGCATGGCTGATTTACTTTCACTTTGCCCCGATTTTATTTTTCTCTGAGCTCTACTCAATATTTTACGGCTATTGATTTCTGTAGTTTGAATGATTTCAGAAATCTCACTATGTTGTAGTCCCAGAGCATTTCTTAGAACGTATGCCGTTCTTTCTCTGGGTGAAAGGCTCTCCATAAGAACCAAATATGAATAACTTAGTTGATCCGATTGAATCGTCCTTTCAAGAGGTTCACCATTCAATTCCTGCAATATGGGTTCCGGTAACCAAATCCCTATATAAGATTCTTTCTTTTTTCTACTAGATTTCAACTCATTCATGCAACGATTAACAACCATTTTATTTATATATGCCTTAACATCGGTGATTTCATTATTAGTCTTTTCATGTTCTATTAGCTTTACAAAAACATCTTGAACAATATCTTCAGCAGCTCCTATGGAGCCAAGTAAGTAATATGCTATCGAAAAGTAATATTTCTTATATTCTTTATATAAGTCTTCTAAATCCAATTCTCGTAGTATACTTGCCATCCCTTTCATCTTTAGTAATTGTACATCCCTCAGTCTAATGAACATTAAAGATACATATCATTATATTATCCCTCTGAACTTCATACAACGATGAACAACCATTTTATATACATATGCTTTAACTTTAGTGATTTCATTATTAATCTTTTATTACCCTTTCAAATGATTTCTCCTTTTCTACAAATGTGAATAGGTTCATAAATTTCCTTATAATTCTCGGAAAATAATAAGCACAAGGTATGGAGCTAATAAAGGCCTCTCCCCACATTTGTGGCCAATGAATAAGAAATGTAGGGTTATATCCTATGTTTATAGAAACAAGTACAAATGATATGAAACCAGAGGTACAAAGCCCTGTTAGAATAGTAAGAATAATAGGTTCATATTTTTTATTTATCTTCACAACAATAACCGCCTTTGTTAATGGGGTGATCATTATTTCTTGTTAATAGTTGGTTATCGTGTTAAATCCCTCTTTCCATGAGGAATAGGTTGGTTTCCAGCCATATTCATTTTTTGCTTTACGATTTGAGTTTCCACGTTCCCATGGATTATATGAGTCCTGTAATTTGGGACGAGGAGCCCCAATTACTTCAGCAAAATGGGGTAGCCAAACGGTACCCTTCACTGGTTCATCATCTACGATATTTACCATTCCTGATGGCCAATTTAATGCTAATACTGCTGCTTTCACTGCATCTTCAACATGTAGAAAAGATGTTATCCCATTCGTTGCGAATAACTCTTGTCTACGTAGCTGCGTGGAAATTTTACCATCCTTTGAGTACCAAGTTCCCGGACCATATAATGTACCATAGCGAAGAATAACAAACTCAGGCATTTGAGATACCTTTTCCTCCAAGGCAAGCACACCATCAATTGTTATTTTACGTGGTAACGGGGCATTAATATCTAATGGCGTCTCTTCTGTAGCAAGCGTGTTACCAGGCTCGTATGCCCAAGAGATACTTTGGGCAATAATTTTTTTTACCCCAGCACAAATAGCAGCATCTACAAGGTTCCGAGTCCCTTCTTTTCTTATCCTAGCGTTTTCATTCACATCTTCGCTATTTAGGGACGTAAGTTGATGAATCACAACATCAGGCTTTATTTCATTTAAGGCAGCATAAACATTATCTCGGTCAAAGGCATCCGCAACCACTGGTATGCCTCCCATCTCTTGAATCATTTCAACATTCGATTCTGATCGAATCATCCCAAAAACCTCGTGACCCTTTTGTACCAACATGGGAATTAAAGAGCGTCCGATAACACCTGTAGAACCAGCAAGAAATATTTTCATAAATAAGCCTCCTAAATATAATAAGTACAAGATTTTTCATCTCCATAAATAAGACAATTAAGCTCTAAAATGTGTGACACTATTTAAAGGAATTCCAAAATTTTTTTCAAGTCCTGAGTTTTGTGTGAAATTTATAAAGTCATGGTTACAATAATGTTTTTCCAAAAAACGATAAAAATGATTAATAAGTAAAAATTTTTCGTTCTGGGGATATTATGATATTTTAACTTGATGGGCATGGGGTACCACCCACATTTTAACGAAAATATACGCTAAGCAAATTCGATAAAAAAGAATATGGGCTTGCTACTCTAAGGAAAAGCCTACTCTAAGTTTTTATTATAACAACTGGATATCACTGTAAGACCTTAGTTTCTACTTTTCTCTGATTCATTACTAAAGTTAAAATGAACAAAATCACGCTTAAAAATAATATCATGAGAAACACCTGTTGATAACCTTGAGAAAAGTCACGTATAATACCTGCTAAAACAGGAATAAGTCCACCAATCATATATCCTCCTGACTGCATCATGGCAGTCCATGCACTTGCATCTTCCGGTGTATTTGTTTCATCCAACGGTAACATAAGAGCCAACGGAAATAACCCACCAAGCCCAATTCCAAGTAAAATAGAAGGGATCCATGCTGTAGTCAATGGATATATCATGAGTGACAAACCTATTACCACAACACACACACTACCTAATAACCAAAATGTTCGATTTTTATAAAAATCCGCTAAAGTTGGAATGACAAAGCTACATACCATTTGAACAAATGTAAAGACGGTAACCAGAGTTCCAGCTTGCTGACTATTTAACCCTACACTTTGAGTTGCTGGAGCAAGCCAAGTGGTAATACAATAAAAAATACCTGATTGCAGTCCAAAAAAGACTGTAAACAACCATACCTTCTTATTTTTTAATGGTAATATATTGTTTTGTTTATTATGTGTTTTAGTAGTTTTATCTAGTCTCATAACGGGATACCAGAAGAGAAGAGCAACAATGGTAAACACACTCCAAAATGCAAGTGCCATATTCCAAGAGTCTTTCAATACATGTTGTAAAGGGATAGTCATCCCTGCGCTTAAGGAAGCACCTGTTCCCATTCCAACTGAATATACTCCTATCATTAAACCAATCTTAGTAGGAAACTTCTCCTTAATAAATCCAGATAGCAATGGACCAGCAACCGCAATACCAATACCAATAAATAGAGAGCTAATAAGCAATGTGAGAACTGAATAAGTAAAAGCTCTCATACATGTTGCAACTCCAATTAAAATAAGACAAGCTAAAATTGCCTTTTCTGCTCCATACTTCTTGTTCACCTTACCTGTAAGTAATGCAAACACACCCATACATAATACGGGAATAGATGTCAGAAAACTAACGGAAAAGTTGCTCATGTTTAAGTCCTGACGAATTGTCTCTAATAAAGGTGAGATTGATGTGATTCCTATACGTAAATTAATAGAAGCAAAAAATAATGCCAATATATAGATATAGGTTCGTTTTCTATTTTTCAAATTGTATATCTCCTCTCTCAAAACATCAATATTGAGTATATCATCTGATGTTTTACGGTGTAATTATTTATTTAATCGTTTCAATAGTAACTCTCTTAAACTGTCCGATAGTGCATCCACCTCAATAATTCTATCTAGTGCTTCTTTATTGTATTTATTGTGGAATTTAACATGATTGACTTGTGAAATCGATACCCTTTTAGGATGCGATGAAACAAGTTGTAAACAATCACTTGCCGACACATTACCTTCTTGTAGCACTCGACATAGGAAACCGGTATATCCTGTTTGTTGCATTTCAAACGCTAGATTAGGAACGTCATATTTTTTAGCAAGCTTATAACATGGATTCCTTGGCTCGGAAACCTGTATGACTGCTTCTCCGAAAGCGAAGATATCCCCAATATGAACCTTTTCTTCAGTCAAACCGTATACCGTGATATTTTCTCCAAAGAGTGAATCATCTATCATGTTATGGATTATATTGTTCCAATAGGCGTAACGATTATAAGAATACACACACAAAGCTTTATCTTTTCCGCCATGGTCTTTATAGGCTTGTTCATCTC
Source organism: Bacillus proteolyticus (assembly GCF_001884065.1). Classification (GTDB taxonomy): domain Bacteria; phylum Bacillota; class Bacilli; order Bacillales; family Bacillaceae_G; genus Bacillus_A; species Bacillus_A proteolyticus. The sequence continues at coordinate 12,377 of NZ_MACH01000160.1, read as the reverse complement.
CAAGTAAACCTATTTTCGTTAAAAAAATCCTTCCTTGGACAGAACGCTTTCTTATCGCTGTTGAAATAACAGTTTTTCCATAGCTTAGATTTTCAACTTTGCCAATATTGATGGACTTTACTTGAAAAATAGTTCATGACATTTTCTATCTCCCTTCATAATTCATAATATCATCTGATGTTTTTAGTTGTTATTTAAGGAGCTTATTTCAGCTCCAAATTTTGAATAGCGTATGTTTGTGCTTTCTCTGCATTTTGATTTGAAATAGCCTGGAACAATTTTTCATGAATAACAGAGTTGTCTTGATAGTCATTTGTATTTAATATCAATTGGGTTAGGATATGACGAAGAACGGGTACAAATGATTGATACAAATCCAACATAACCTGGTTCTTACTTGCTTTTGCAATAGATAGATGAAATTGAATATCTGCATCTATATATTCTAAATAATTTCCCTCGTGAAAAGCGTTCTTCCTCTTATTTAAATATCCTTTTAGGAGTAAAAGGTCTTCCTCATCGCGGCGTTTTGCAGCCAGCATAGCTACTTCTTTATCTAACATATTTCTTGCTTCATACACATGGTCTATATTGGCATCTTGTAACCGTTTTTCAAATGAATCTTGTACCATACTTAGTGATACAATACGAGTACCGTGTCCTTGCCGAACCTCTAGTATGCCGGCATGTACTAAGATTTTTATACTTTCTCTTAGCGTCGAGCGTCCTACGCCTAGCTCTTCCATTAATTGTGGCTCTGTAGGAAGTCGATCGCCTACTGCGTACTCACCAGAAAAAATTTTTTCTTGTAGACGTTCTAAGACCTCATCCACTAACTTCCTATGAGAAACTTTCGAAAAAGACTTTTTTGAGTTTGTATTCATCTGCTCATCTCCTGTTTTATTCGTTTTTATGATAACCAATTTAAGTTACTTTGACAATGTCATTTTTAGACAATTTAATCTTTCATTGATAATGACATGATTATGATTCATCTCAAAAAACTCCGTTTTTGAGACTTCTTTATTTCTCTAATTTGGCGTTTCTAATCATTTACTCCAGTGTTACCTTATTCAATCACATTAATATATTAAAAATTTGTGACACCTTACATTGTTAACATAATATTTTTATCGTCCTCCCATGTTGATACCTACACCTTAAGGAATACGGACACGATTTTGGGTATGAAGGGGCACTCTAGGAAAATGTTCAAAGTAATTCTATAAAATTCATTAATGATTTTGATACGTTTCCTTCAAAAAACTTACAGATTGTTTGATTAGCGCTTTTAGAACATCGCTATCAATGTCTGCCATTTTATTAATATAAATACACGATTTTCCAGAGGTGTATTTTCCAAAGCTTTTTAATAGTTCCTCTCTCTTAGGATCACCAGCTGCAAAATATAAACTAATTTTAGCCTTTCTTGGGGAAAAGCCTACTAATGGAGCATCTCCCTCATGACCAGATGCATACTTATAATGGTATGTTCCAAAGCCGATAATGCTTGGTCCCCACATTTTTGCTGTATAACCTGTTGTTTCAGTAAATATATCTAATAATTGATATGCGTTTTCTCGTTTTTTAAGATTTTCAACACTTTCAATAAATTCAATTACACTATTGTTAGTTTCTTTTGTTTTAAGTTTGTACATATTAAAATCACTCCTTTTTAGACATAGGTTTCATAACATAAATAATTATAATATAGTGCTCATCATACATGTCTCTTAACTTTAAAATGCTAACTGATTCCTTTTATACCTTTCTGTCCATTATGGGAATAATGATAATTGAATCACTTAAAATCCCTGTATTACTGACTTTTTTTTATTAATATAAGATACGGTACGTGAAATTTATTCGTCTCTACAGCCAAATATGGATTGAAAATTATGATTTCAAATTTCATTTTCATAATTAAAAATAAAAGATGGCTTAATATCAACCATCTTTCATGGCGCAATACCTAAAAAATTTATATGTTAGTATTATCCCTTTTAGTAATGGCTAATTATATCTTTTCCTTTCACAATCAAAATATAGGAATGATTTCTTTAGCAATACACAGCATACTTTGTCTTAAGAAAATACAAATACTCTATTCCTGCATCAGTGATCTTTGTACCTGCCCGTCCTCTGCCTTTTACGACGAATCCTTCACTTTCTAAAATATCCAGGCGGCGGCGAATTTGCTGAGGAGATAAAATAAAGTCTGATTCTTTGCTTTTACTTGAAAGCAGATCTCTGCTTGCCGCTTTTCCTTTTTCGTTGCATTGCTTGATTACTTCCAAGATAAAAATATGCTCCTTCATTTCCAGTATACTTCCACATATGGAATATTCGGATGTCATGCTACCCCCCTCTTGTCCCAGCATTGACGGAAGATCTCCTTTCGTCACGACATTTCCCTCACAAATCGTTAGCATATAATCAATTGTGCTTTTTAGTTCTCGTATATTTCCAGGCCATTCATATTGCATGAAATACTCTAGTACATCTTGTTCTATCTTTACCCATTTTCCACTCTTTGTGATGAAATGCTTAATCAAAATTGGTATATCCGCCCTTCTCTCAATGAGTGGTGGAATACAGAGATTAAGTACATTCAGTCGGTAAAATAAATCGGCTTTGAATGAACCGGCACGTATCTTTTCTTGAAGATCTTTATTTGTTGCGGTAATCACTCGAACATTAACAGGTATAATTCTTACACCGCCGATTCTTCGGATTTCTCCCTCCTGCAGAACGCGCAGCAGATGTGATTGAACTGTAAGACTTATGTCGCCGATTTCATCCAAAAAGATAGTTCCGTTATCAGCTAATTCAAACAGACCTTTCTTGCCCCCCTTTTGTGCTCCTGTAAATGTCCCTTCTTCGTAACCGAACAATTCACTTTCAAGCAGGTTCTCTGTTAATGCGCTACAGTTTACAGCCAGAAACGGTCCGTTTTTTCGCAATGAATGCTCATGAATAGCATGGGCAAACAGTTCTTTTCCTGTTCCTGTATCACCCTGAATTAAAATTGGATGTTCTGATAAGGCAAGTTTCTTGGCGATTCGCTTACGCTCTTTCATTACAGTATGTTCGCCGATAATATCCTGAAATCCGTATTTAGTATGAAATCCTTTATTACGCATTTCTCTTTGCGCTGTTTTTTCAATTTCAAAGGCTTGATGTACACTCTTAAAAGTTGCGACAATTGTATTTTCTTGCACCATTTGCAATCGAAAAATTACGACATCCACGCCATCTATGTTGAAGAACTTGCTTTCATCCTTTCCATTCATGATGAAATCGGTAATATCCCGACGGCTCATCACATGTTCTATATGCTCATTAACCACATCTTGTGCCACAATATGAAACAATGCCGTAAGACGTTCATTGATTACCGTAATCCGTCCTTCCTGGTTAACGACCAATATTCCATCATCGACAGTTCCCAACACATTTTGGATATGCTCGCTCATCTGCTTAGCATCCCGCTCTGCATGTAATAGCTTACGTTGTAATTCAATGATATTGCTAATATACCTTTCTGAGACCTTCGAGGATATCTCCTTGTTCAAACCGCAACATTCTACAACCTCCAGGATTGTTGTCATATCAAAAAGACGTACGCCTATATCGATTACTTCTTTTATGTAAGAAGGGCACAGATGTGTTTCTCCTGGCGAAACGGCAATTCGAACATCATCATAAAACAATACCCCCTTCCGAAAAGGGATAAATTGAATATGATCGATACCAAGTTGATATAAGGATTCAATAAGATTTATAGTTGCATCATCATTATCATTCACCACCAGAACTGATGAATCTTCAGGTATTCTTAAAAGTTTATCAATATATTCATGATGAACTGTTCTCTTTCCCACAATTATTTCCTCAGCATTCACACTATACATATCATTTGTTTGATCATAAACAGAAGCTGATGAATACAAGATAATTGTATCTTCAAGGGACTGCGGTATTCCCTCATCCGCAGCATAGCTTTTAATATGAACATAGTCTCCAAGCAATTGTTCCAGTTGCTCCTGTAAGGCTTGCTTTGTTTTTGAGCTTCCAGCTATGAGTGTAAGTGAAAATTTTGACATTAAAACACCTGCCTACGTTTAAATTGGTTCTATTATATCGCCAAAAAGGAACAATAAAAACCAAAAACTCGAATCTTACCATAAAAATCCCCTTAAAAATCAATCTATTAATACTGGCACAGATATTGCATATATAAATCGATGAAGTGTCCGAGGTTATGAAAAGGAGGTAAACAGCAGAATACGCGAAAGAGAACATAGTCTATTGGCGGCACTTTGGTAAGCATTCTATTTCAAGCCATTTATTTTAAATACAAAGGAGGAACACATATGAGCCAACTACACGAACAGACTGTTTCGCTTGGACAAAAAGAGAAAAAAATTAATGTTTTTGTATTGCTGTTCGGCATTCTCGTAATAGCGACCCTATTAACTTATTTCTTGCCGACCGGAGAATATGCACGGATTGAAGTAAATGACCGGACAACTGTAGACCCAAATTCTTTTAAATCGATAGCATCAACTCCGGTCGGATTTTTCGATATGATAAAAGCTGTTCATACGGGAATGGTAGAAGCCGGCAATATTATATTTTTCTTGTTGATTATCGGCGGTTTTTTTGGTGTCTTACGAGCAACAGGTACGGTTGATATGCTTATCGCTACATTGGCTAGGAAGTTGGCGACGCGTGAAAAACTATTGATTCCTGCCGTGACGCTATTTTTCGCTGTAGGTGGTTCTTTAATGGGGATGGCGGAAGAAACTCTGGCTTACCTTCCACTTATCATTCCTCTGGCGCTGGCTCTGGGATTTGATGCAATTACAGGAACTGCTATCGTCATAGTAGGAGCATTGTCAGGCTTTACAACTGCCATCATGAATCCTTTCACAGTAGGACTTGCCCAAGGAATCGCAGAATTACCAATGTTCTCAGGCATAGTGTTTCGTTTTATTTTATTTGTTATCATCTACCTTGTTTCAGTTCTTTATATCTATCGTTACGCTATGAAGGTAAAGAAAAATCCTTCTATAGGAATTTACGGAAAGTATATAAAAGAAGACGCGGAAAAATTACTGCAATCAAGTGGGAAGTTAACAACAAGACATAAGTTCATCTTAGGAGCTTTTGTAATTAATTATATCGTTTTGGCGTTTGGTGTAATCAAATTCCAATGGTACATTACAGAAATCACATCTTTATTCCTTTTATTGACAATAATAATTGGAATCACTGGAAAACTATCTGCAGATCAGATTGTTAACTCCTTTATCAACGGCTCTGCATCCTTGCTCGGCGGTGCTTTGATTATTGGTGTATCGCGCGCCATTCTTGTTGTATTGAATGAGGGACATATCGTTGACCCTATGCTGCATCAATTATCTGTATCAATCAAGCATATTCCGGACTATTTAAGCGTTGTTGGCATGTACAATTTCCAAGCTCTTATTCATTTTGTTCTAGCATCTGGCACTGGTCATGCGATGCTGACAATGCCGATTATGGTGCCACTTGCAGACTTATTGGGTATTACACGCCAAACTGCAGTGTTATCTTTCTCTTTTGCTGATGGAATCGGAAATATGATTTTTCCGACCGCTACGACCTTAATGGCAGGCTTGGCGATTGCAGGAATTTCTTGGACAAAGTGGGCAAAGTGGATTCTGCCACTTGTGTTCATTCACTATCTCATCGGATTAGTAGCTGTTATCATAGCTCACTTCATAGGATATGGTCCATTCTGATATAAAACGAAAAGTATTGACAGGAGGAAAAAAGAATTGATTACCTTAATAAAAAATGGAGAAGTATACGCACCCAACTACCTAGGACGGAAAGACATATTAATTGCAGATGATAGAATCGCATTCATAGATGATAGAATCGCAATTCCTAACAACTTTGCTCCTATTCTAGTCATTGATGCGGCAAATCTTTTGGTTGTTCCAGGATTTATCGATTCACACGTTCATATTATTGGTGGAGGCGGAGAAGGCGGATTCAAAACCCGCACACCTGAGCTGATGCTCACTGATATTACAACTGCAGGTATTACAACACTAGTCGGTTTACTCGGTACTGACGGGACAACACGTAAAATGGAAAGTCTGCTTGCCAAGGCGCGGGCACTTGAAGAAGAGGGAGTTTCTTGTTTCATTCACACAGGCTCCTATCAAGTGCCAGTAAAAACGCTGACGGGAAAAATCGAAGATGATATTATTTTAATTGACAAAATTATCGGTGTTGGAGAGATTGCTATCTCCGACCATAGATCATCAGAACCTACATTTGAGGAGATAGTTAAAGTCGCCACTGCCGCACGCAATGGCGGCATTCTGTCAGGAAAAGCTGGCATATTAGAAGTTCATGTAGGGGACGGCGAGGGAAAACTTTCATTGTTGCATGAAATTGCAGATAAAACCAACATTCCGATTCGGCACTTCCATCCAACACATATAAACCGAAACGAAGAATTATTCAGAGCGGGTATTGATTACGCAAAACGAGGCGGTTACGTAGACTTTACCACAAGTACTACTCCTCAATTTTTGGAGGACGGAGAAGTGAAATGCAGTGAGGCATTACGTATTATGCTTGAAGATGGGGTCCCGGTCGGACATATTACCTTCTCCTCAGATGGACAGGCCAGCCTCCCCTTCTTTGACAACAATGGGGAGTATGCAGGCCTTCAAGTCGGAAAAGTATCTTCGCTATTTCACGAAGTACGAGAATCTGTTTTAGTGGAAGGTATTCCGTTAGAAACGGCACTGGAAGTCATTACTACGAATCCCGCACAATTGCTGAAGCTTTCAAGTAAGGGCTGTATCCAAACCGGGAAGGATGCTGACATCGTATTGTTGGAAAAAGAAACGTTGGATATTCACAGCGTCATTGCAAAAGGCAAGTTTATGGTAGAAAATAAAGTTCCGATAGTGAAGGGAACATTTGAATAGAAAAGATAAGAAACTTCTAGTAATTGTTGCAATTCATAATACACTAAAAAGGCGGAGTCTGTTTGATGTCTTCGCCTTTGTTTATATAGAGCATGAACGGTTTCGATTCCTTTTATCGTACGTGAGGCATGACGAATATTTTGGAGCCCTAAGGAACGAGCGAAACGGCGCTTCACGTATCGATGATCTTGCTCGATGCAATTATTGAGATATTTTGTTGTACGATGAAAGGTATTTTTGTAAAAATCTATGCTCTGTAATTTTTTAAATGCACAAATTAAAGAAGGGGCTTTATCTGTAGTCAGAACCAATGAAACACCCATCGATTATAGAAAGAGCATTTTTCAATATGTACTAACTAATTAAAGATTGAGTAACTATTTTTCCGTTACTTGACTATTCTCCTGTTTAATTACCCTATGCGAATGTTAGCAATTTCTCATCAGATCCGACTCTTTTTAATATTTGTAAAGCTAGTTTTTCCCTTGAAAAATAGGTTTTTTAATTAATGAAGTAACAGGACGTATGTTAAATACAACATACTGCGTAAATAATGCTATTAATAATCCATGTACACATCCTGCAATTACATCAAATGGATAATGTACTCCTACCCATATTCTTGAAAAAGCTACACCAAGCGCTAAGAACAACCAAGTATATTTAAAACGATATGCAGAGAACAATAGTGTAGCTGCAATTACAATAGCCGATGTTGCATGATCACTTGGAAAAGAAGAATTAGCAGCATGATCTACGAGTTGTGTGATGCTATGTGAGACAAAAGGACGCTCCCTATAAATAAATATCTCAATGATTCTATTGATGGAATACGCTAAAGTAAACGCAACCATCGATTGAAAAGCTATTACACGAAAATTAGGTTTATTCTTTATCCATAACAGTATGAGTAGTAACACGAAAGCATATTGTACATATTCTGCAAATAAAATCATTACATTATCTATTAGTGGATATTGTTGTACTCTATTATTTATAAAGTTGAACCATTCATAATCTAAATCTTTAATATTCATTACATAATCTCCTTTAATGCTTTAACATGTTACATCCTAACAAAATATACCTTATTAAACAACTTTTATAAAATCCTAATAAATTCTTATTATATTTTTTCATTGTTTTCTACCTTTAAATAATATTCTATTCAATTTTAAAAGGGTTACTAACAATGTACTATCTTATTTTGTGACATTAACATTACATTTTTGTAAGGTTTTTTTATTTTAATAGTTCAACTTAGGGGCTCGCCACATGCCCATCAAGTTAAGAAATACATTCTTCCCCAATACGAAAAAAATGAGCTGATTACTCTAACTAACTAACTTTAGGGAAAGAAAATTTTCATTTAGGGGGTAGTTCACATCACTATCAAGCTAAGCTTATGCAAAGTCAATTTTAGGCGAGATTGTTTCTTTTTTCTAAAGGGCAAGTGTAGGTGATTGAAAGATTTGCATACGAAATAAACCCTAACGGGTTTCACTTTTTTGAATTAAGCGGCTTGATTATCAGACATGGTACAATTGTAAACGACAGCTAATATATCAAAGACCGTTTTTTTCTCATATCGATGAGATTTCCGCCCGTTTTGCTGTAGGAGATTGAACAGGCGAAGTAACACCTTTGATAGCTCTTGGGTGTTTTTTTGTATAGTTTGGAATAGAAGAAGAAAATAGTCTTTAATCATATATATGGCTTTATACTCACTAAGCTCTCGTTTTTTCTTCATGAGGAGCAATTGGCGCATTTGAAACATGATAGAAGAACAGAGTAGAATGGCAATCAAGTTTATTTTTATCGTTGTGGGGGGACACCAAAACCTTAGGTTGATGGACATGGGGTACCGCCAGCATTTTGGAAAAAACCATGCTAAGCAAAAAATACAATGAGCCGCCCATATGGACAGCTCATTTACATAATGACCGTTATTGGAAGTTGTAATGTGGTCTCTTGTTTTAAACGGTTAACTAACTTTAAATTTTTCCATTTTGACGACATGCTCAACGCCGCGAAAAAATAAGTTTATTTTCTGTTCCTGAAAGTAACCTTTTTATATTTTCTCTATGCTTGAAAATAACTATAAACGTCATTAGGAAAGCAAATATATAAAAATATATGGTATTCCCGAAAACTGGAACAAATGAGATCGCTGCAAAAAGCATTGTAGCGCATATTGTGCCTAAAGAAACATAACGGGTAAAAACTACTATCGTCACAAAAAAACAAATGCATAAAATGGCCATAACCCAGTTGATCATAAACATCACAGCTACTCCCGTAAGCGCTCCTTTGCCCCCTTTAAAACCAAAATATATCGGCCAGTTATGCCCTATAATCACTCCTGCACCTGCCGCTAAAAGGCTTACGCAATCTTTAGCCTCTCCTGAATAAAAGTAAACGCTAAGGAACAATCCTATAAAACAGGCAATTATTCCTTTTAATATATCTCCAGCAAGAACAAATACTGCAGCAGATTTACCAAGTACCCTCAGGGTATTGGTAAGCCCGGCGCTTTTGCTTCCATGGTTTCTTATGTCCTTTCCGTATATTTTCCCTACAATCACCGCTGTATTAAGGCTGCCTAAAAAGTAGCCCAAAGCTAAGGCCAAAAAATTTTAAAAATATCAATCATCACTCTTCTCCCTTTAAATTATTCTAATTTTCTTTTATTTCATTTTATCAGAATGTAGCATGTAGCAAACTATGAATATCGTATACATGCTTGGTTAACATAACGCATTATTATCAGTAGTTAATAATTAATAGAATTTTCGTTATGGGGGGATATTGATTCTTTAGGTTGATAGCGATGTGGTGCTACCCCATCCCTATCAACCTAAACTCATACAACGTCACTTATAGTAGAGGTTATTTCTTTTTTTCTAGAGGATACATGTAGGGAATTTAAAGATTTGCATACGAAAGAAACCCTAACGGGTTTCATTTTTTTCTGAAAATCCAATGTCCTTATAACACTTTTCTAAAATCATTAAAAACATTTTATCTACTGCTTTATCCCTATTAAGTAAGGTATCATCTAAATCAAATAGCATTGCTTTATAACCTCTCAAATAACTTCACAGCCTTTCTCACATTATATAAATAATCCCTAGTTCGCACCTTCAACTATCGCACCCGATAATTGAAGATAAGCAAAACTGAGTTGTCAATTGGCAACCAGTTCTTAAAATCAAATTCATTTCTTTGTTAATCATTATGTAAAATCTATTACAACGGGGTTGGAGCATTAATTAGTTGGTCAAAATTTATTTCTAAAAGTTGTCCTGCGTGAACTAAACCACTTCCAAAACCGTACATAAGAACTCGATCTCCATTTTTGACTTTTCCTTCACGAATTCCAAGATCAAGGGCTAAAGGAATTGTAGCAGCAGAGGTATTTCCATAATTGACTAAGCTATAAAGGGTTTTTTCCAATGGGTATTCTAATTTTTCGCAAATTGGTTCTATCAATCTTAAGTTAGCACTATGGGGTATAAACCAATCAACTTGATCTAAACTCGTTTGCGTTTTTTCTAAAATCTTTCGTATACTATCTGGAATATTTCTTACAACCCAACGAAAAACTTCTCTACCATTTTGTACAAGGCATTGAGTATCGATTAACTCAATCCCATTGACCTTTTTGGATAGTCCAGAACGATATACATGTTGTGCTCCTCTTCCATCACTTCCTAAATGAAATCCAATGAAATCGTTTGATTGTTCATCCCTTTCAACTAATACTGCACCAGCACCATCACCAAATAGAATACATGTACTTCTATCGGTATAATCCGTAATTTTTGAGATTGTGTCTGCTCCAATAACTAATACCTTTTTGTGTAGTCCAGAAGAAATTAAACTGTTTGCTGTATGTAATGCGTAAACAAATCCTGCACACGCTGCACTTAAATCTATAGCACCTGTTTCGGTTATATTTAATTGATCCTGTATTATGCTGGAAACAGATGGGAATGGGAAATCTGGTGTGCTAGTTGCTACAATAATCATATCTACATCTTCGACTTTTTTATTATATCTGTGCATTAAATCTTTTACAGCAGATACACATAAATCACTGGTAAATTCATCAGAACGAGTTATTCTACGTTCATGAATTCCTGTTCTTTGAATAATCCAATCATTACTTGTTTCGACCATTTGCTCAAGCTCAAAATTTGTTAATTTCTTTTCAGGTACATAGGTACCAATAGCTGTAATCCTTGCTTTTGACATCACTTGTTTCTCCCCCTTTACTATAATTATACTTAGTATTATAATCTAATATTAGTATCAGATACTAATATTTGTCAATGATTTAAAATGAAAATACTGGTAATTGAATATCCGCTTATGAAAATATAAAAAGGGAGAGGGAGTCATGTTCAATACTCAACAAATTAAAGAAATTATTCCACATCGTTATCCGTTGTTATTAGTTGATCGTATTCTTGAAATAGAGGAGGGAAAACGCGCAGTTGGAATTAAAAATGTTACTGCTAATGAAGAGTGCTTTAATGGTCACTTTCCAGAATATCCAGTAATGCCAGGTGTTCTAATTGTAGAAGCGTTGGCACAAGTAAGTGCAGTTATTATGTTAATGAAAGATGAAAATCGAGGGAAAATTGGATTATTTGCTGGCATTGATCGTTGTCGTTTCAAGAAACAAGTTCACCCTGGAGATCAATTGCGTTTAGAAGTAGAAATGACAAGGGTTCGTGGTTTGATTGCAAAAGCAAACGCTGTTGCCACGGTAGATGGGGAAGTTGTTTGTGAAGCAGAAGTTACGTTCGCTCTTTACAACAATAAGAAATCCTAAAGGATTATTATAATCTTTAAATTAATGGAGCAAAAACATATTTTAAAAGGGCTGTTTTCCTAAGTATTGTTGCTAATAAGGGTCCCACTCCATGCTCATCAACTTAAGCATTCGGAACGCCCAATGCCGATCAACCTAATAGAACGGGTTGCCCCCAAAACGATAAAAATGAACTTCGTTGCTACAAAAGACACAAAATTTTCGTTTTGGGGGCATTATAAAATTTTAACTTGATGGCGATGGGGATAGTTCAATAAAACAACATTTCTTTATTTCTCAATATAAAGAGTCTAGAATTTTCACTAACAATCATGTAATATATAAGCAAAGAGTAAGGTAAGAGTTACTCTTTGCCATTTTAGAAGAGGATTTGCTATACATAGCAGGTCCTCTTTTATTTTGATAAACCCTCACTAGTTACGATAGGTAAGAATTTGAAGTTATCTCCATCTTTTCCCCCGCTTAATACTGTACGTGCGGTAGAGTAGGTAGCCAGCGAGTTACATATTTGAAATAAGCACTTTTCCAACTACCCCTCC
>NZ_MACH01000159.1 GCF_001884065.1 Bacillus proteolyticus | reverse complement strand
GCCCTGCACAGCAGGGCGCTTTCACTTTTATCTATTAGCCGATAGAACCTTCCATCTCAAACTTGATTAGGCGGTTCATTTCAACTGCGTATTCCATTGGAAGTTCGCGAGTGAATGGCTCGATGAAGCCCATTACGATCATTTCTGTAGCTTCTTGCTCAGAAATACCGCGGCTCATTAGGTAGAATAATTGTTCTTCTGATACTTTCGATACTTTCGCTTCATGCTCAAGTGAAACGTAATCGTTTTTGATTTCGTTGTAAGGAATTGTATCAGATGTAGATTGGTTATCCATGATTAACGTGTCACACTCGATGTTAGAACGAGAGTTTTTCGCTTTTGGTCCGAATTGTACGATACCACGGTAAGTTACTTTACCACCATGCTTCGCAATCGATTTAGAAACGATTGTTGAAGATGTGTTTGGTGCTAAGTGAATCATTTTCGCACCAGCATCTTGGTGTTGGCCTTTACCAGCAATCGCGATAGATAATGTTAAACCACGAGCGCCTTCGCCTTTTAAGATAACTGCTGGGTATTTCATCGTTAATTTAGATCCGATGTTACCATCAATCCATTCCATCGTTGCGTTTTCTTCACAAACCGCACGTTTTGTAACTAGGTTGTATACGTTGTTCGCCCAGTTTTGGATTGTTGTATAACGGCAATATGCATCTTTTTTAATGATGATTTCTACTACCGCACTGTGAAGTGAGTTAGTCGTGTAAACAGGTGCTGTACAACCTTCTACGTAGTGTACGTGTGCGCCTTCGTCTACGATGATAAGCGTACGCTCGAATTGTCCCATATTTTCAGAGTTAATACGGAAATACGCTTGAAGTGGTGTATCAACTTTAATACCTTTTGGAACGTAGATGAATGATCCACCAGACCAAACTGCAGAGTTTAATGCAGAGAATTTGTTGTCTGTTGGTGGGATTACTTTTCCGAAATGCTCACGGAAAATATCTTCGTTCTCTTTTAATGCGCTATCTGTATCTTTGAAGACGATTCCTAGAGCTTCTAGGTCTTCTTTCATGTTGTGGTATACAACTTCAGATTCGTACTGTGCAGATACACCAGCTAAATATTTTTGCTCAGCTTCAGGAATACCTAATTTATCAAATGTCGCTTTAATTTCCTCAGGTACTTCATCCCAAGACTTCTCAGATTTCTCAGATGGTTTTACGTAGTACGTAATTTCATCAAAATCTAAGTCGTTTAAGTCGCCGCCCCATTGTGGCATTGGCATTTCATAGAACTTATCCAGTGATTTTAAACGGAAGTCTAACATCCACTGTGGTTCTTCTTTCATACGTGAAATCTCTTCAACGATTTCTTTTGTTAAACCGCGTCCAGCACGGAAAATCGAAACGTCTTTGTCTTTGAAACCATATTTATAATCGCCGATATCTGGCAGTTGCTTCGCCATGTTGGTGTGTCCCTCCTTAGATAACCTCATTTTTAGGAACCTTTAACATTACTTATCTTCGTTTAAGCCCTTTTCTAACGCTTTCCACGCTAATGTTGCACATTTAATACGTGCAGGGAACTTGCATACGCCTTGTAATGCTTCAATATCTCCTAAATCAATGCTGTCATCGTACTCTTTTCCTAGCATCATGTCAGAGAAAATTTTCGAAAGCTGAAGTGCTTCTTCAATTTTCTTTCCTTTTACTGCTTGTGTCATCATTGAAGCTGAAGACATTGAGATGGAACATCCTTCTCCTTCAAACTTCGCCTCTTGTACAATACCCTCTTCTACTTTCATCGTAAGTTGAATACGATCGCCGCAAGTTGGATTGTTCAAGTTAACGGTAACACTATCTTCTAATACGCCATGGTTACGAGGATTTTTATAATGATCCATAATAACTTGACGATATAACGTATCTAAATTATTAAATGACATTTGTGAAATACTCCTTTGTCTTGATTAGCGATTCAACAAATGTATCAATTTCTTCTTTTGTATTATATAAATAGAAGCTCGCACGTGCTGTTGAAGAAGCTTTTAGCCACTTCATAAGCGGTTGTGCACAGTGATGTCCTGCGCGAACCGCAATGCCTTCTACATCTAATACAGTTGCTACATCGTGAGGATGTACGTCTTCAATATTAAATGTAACTAGACCAGCGCGATGCTTTGGACCATAAATTGTAACGCCATCTACTTCTGATAGTCTTTCTAAAGCGTATTGCGCTAATTCATGCTCATGCTTTTCAATATTATGAAGACCGATTTCTTCTAGGAAATCAATTGCCGCACCAAGTCCGATTGCATTACCGATAATCGGTGTACCTGCTTCAAACTTCCACGGAAGCTCTTTCCAAGTAGATTCTTGTAAATCTACGAAATCAATCATTTCACCGCCAAATTCAATTGGCTCCATATTGTTTAGCAATTCTTTCTTACCATATAATACGCCGATACCTGTAGGTCCGCACATCTTATGAGCAGATAATGCGTAGAAATCACAGTTTAAATCTTGTACATCCACTTTCATGTGAGGTGTACTTTGTGCACCATCAACGACCATAATTGCTCCGTTTTCGTGTGCGATTGCTCCGATTTCTTTTACAGGGTTAATCGTTCCAAGTACGTTTGATACTTGCATAATAGAAACGATTTTTGTATTCGGTGTAACAGTTTGACGAACATCTTCTAAAGAAATTGTACCGTCTGGTTGAAGCGGAAGGTATTTCAAAGTTGCGCCAGTTTTCTTCGCAACTTGTTGCCACGGAATGATGTTACTATGGTGTTCCATGTAAGAAATAACGATTTCATCGCCTTCTTTTACATTTTCAAGACCATAGCTAGCTGCTACTGTATTTAATGCAGTTGTCGTTCCGCGCGTGAAAATAATCTCTTCCATTGATTTCGCGTTAATAAACTTGCGAACTTTCTCACGTGCACCTTCATACGCGTCGGTAGCTTTCGTACCGAGCGTATGAACACCGCGATGCACGTTAGAATTATATTCTTTATAGTAACGTTCTAACGTTTCAATGACTTGAATTGGTTTTTGAGAAGTTGCTGCACTATCGAAATAAACAAGTTGTTTGCCGTTCACTTTTTGATCAAGAATTGGAAACTGTTTGCGTATTTCATGAATATTCATTAGCGAACTTTCCTTTCAATTACCTCAACAAGCTGTGCTTTTACTCCTTCAATTGGAAGCTCATTTACTACAGGTGCTAAGAATCCATGGATGACTAAACGTTCTGCTTCGCGTTTTGGAATACCACGGCTCATCAAGTAGTATAATTGGTACGGATCTACGCGGCCTACTGAAGCTGCGTGACCTGCCATTACATCATCTTCGTCAATTAAAAGAATTGGGTTTGCATCCCCGCGAGCTTTCTCGTCTAACATAAGAACGCGAGAAGATTGTTGTGCATTTGATTTAGATGCACCGTGTTCAATCTTACCAATTCCGTTAAAGATAGATGTTGCACTATCTTTTTGTACACCGTGTTTTAAGATCCAACCTTCAGAGTGTTTACCGAAGTGAACAACTTTAGTTGTAAAGTTTTGTGTTTGGTTACCACGACCAATTGTTACTGTTTTTGTATCAGCATATGATCCGTCGCCCATTAAGTTCGTAACGTTCTCTGAGATTGTGTTTCCGTCATTCATAAGACCTAGAGCCCAATCAATACGGCCGTCGCGTCCGACAACACCGCGGCGGTTAACGTACGTTGTTACGTCTTTTGCTAATAGATCAACCGCACCGAATTTCACTTGTGCGCCTTGTTCCACGATTACTTCTGCTACGATATTTGCAATACCTTTAGCATTTTCATTTGCAACGTAGTTTTCTACATAAGTTGCAGTACTGTTCGCATCAGCTACGAATAATACGTGGTTATATACGTTAGCTTCTTCGCCGTCTACTAAGAATACAGCTTGAAGTGGAGTTTCAAGAACAACGTTTTTCGGAACATATACGAATGCACCGCCGTTGATTAATGCAGCATGAAGTGCAGTTAGACGATGCTCGTCTACTTTCACGCCGTCTTTCATTAAGTACTTTTGTACTAATTCAGCATGCTCTGTTGCAGCTGTTATAATGTCTGTAAAAATAACACCTTTTTCTTTTGCTTCGTCTGCTAAAGAAACGAACGCAGTTGTACCAGTACGTTGCACTAATACGCTGTTATTTTCATCGATTAAGTTTTTCACTGCTTCTGGAAGCTCTGTTAAAGAACTTACAGGCTCTTGCTTAGCAGCGTCGCCTTTTCCGATAAAGTCCCATTTTTCAATTTTCGTTTTATCAGGCGTTGGCATTGGAAGTTCAGTTGCTTGTGCAAGAGCTTGTAAGCGGAACTCAGTCAACCAAGCAGCTTCGTTTACTTCGCTTGCGCGCTGACGGATTGTTTCTTGATCGAAAGGTAATGTACCGATTGTCATGTTTATGCTCCTCTCTTACGCTTCTTGCTCTGCTGTTTCGTCTTCAATACCTAATTCTTTTTTAATCCAGTCGTAACCTTCAGCTTCTAGACGTTGTGCAAGCTCAGGGCCACCAGATTTAACGATACGACCGTTCATCATAACGTGAACGAAGTCTGGAGTGATGTAGTTTAATAAACGTTGGTAATGCGTAATCATTAGGCAACCGAACTCTTCGCCGCGCATTTGGTTAATACCTTTAGATACAACTTTTAATGCATCGATATCAAGACCTGAGTCGATTTCATCTAAGATTGCGATTTTTGGCTCAATCATCATTAATTGAAGAATTTCGTTACGTTTTTTCTCTCCACCAGAGAAACCTTCGTTTAAGTAACGTTGTGCCATTTCTGGATCCATTTCTAGGAATTCCATGTTTTTATCTAAAGTACGGATGAATTTCATAAGAGAAATTTCATCGCCTTCTTCACGACGTGCATTAATTGCAGAACGTAAGAAGTCAGCGTTTGTTACTCCGCTAATTTCACTTGGATATTGCATTGCTAGGAATAGACCTGCTTGTGCGCGCTCGTCTACTTCCATTTCTAATACATCTTCACCGTCGATGATGATGCTACCTTCTGTTACTTCATACTTTGGGTGACCCATAATTGCAGAAGATAAAGTTGATTTACCTGTTCCGTTAGGTCCCATAATTGCGTGGATTTCTCCACCTTTTACTTCAAGGTTTACACCCTTTAAAATTTCTTTGCCATCAATTGATACATGTAAGTCTTTAACCGTTAATGTAGAACCAGCCATCTCAATACCTCCATTAATCCTATATATACATTTTAAAAATTACTAAAACGTTCATATTCTCATTTTATTCTCATTCTAATCTTATATCAAATAAAATGATATCGCAAACGCTGAAAAAATGTAACAATTTTTTCACAAATGTATATAAGTATTTCCCTTGCATCCTTATATGATACACTTTTCTTCTTATATATATAAAGAAAAAAGGACTGGGGATTTCCCAATCCTTTCCTGCACTTATTCATTTACTGGAAGTACAGCACCTTTATATTCTTTATTGATAAAGTCTTGAATTTCTTTTGAATGCAATACGTCTACTAACTCTTTAATTTCTTTTTTCTTCTCGTCACCTTTACGAACTGCAATAATATTTGCATAAGGAGAGTCTGATCCTTCAATTGCAATCGCATCCTTTGTTGGATTTAATTTCGCATCAATTGCGTAGTTTGAATTAATAAATAAAGCATCACCCTCATTATTTTCATACAGCTTCGGTGAAAGTCCAGGTTCTACATCTGTTTTAAACTTTAAGTTTTTCGGATTTTCCACAACATCTTTTACTGTTGCTTTAACCACATCTACACCGTCTTTTAATTTAATAACGCCGCCTTTTTGCAATAGTGCTAACATACGTCCGCGCTCTGCAACGTTATTACTCATAATAACTGTTCCGCCATCTGGCAAATCTTTTAAGCTTTTATATTTTTTAGAGTAAATGCCCATTGGTTCTAAATGAATTTTTCCTGCGTTTACAATTTCATATCCTTTTTCTTGAATTTCTTTATCTAAATACGGAATGTGCTGGAAGTAGTTTGCATCAATTTCTTTATCCGCTAACGCTTTATTCGGCAACACATAATCTTGGAACTTTTTAATCTCTAATTTAATACCCTTTTTCTCTAATATCGGCTGTGCTTTCTCTAAAATAACAGCGTGCGGCACGTTAGAAGCTCCAACAACAAGCTTATTTTCCTCTTTCCCCCCGCAGGCAGCTAATGTAAATACAGACAGTGCTGTAACAACTGACAGTATAATTTTTTTCATATGATATCCCCTTCTCCCCTATAGTTATGTAGTTATAAAAAGAGCCGGCATACACCAGCCCTTTTCAGCAATTATTCTTTTACAGGAACAACCGCTCCTTTATATTCTTTATTAATAAAGTCTTCAATTTCTTTAGAATGCAGTACTTCTACAAGAGCTTTAATCTCTTTTTTATCTTTATCGCCTTTACGAACAGCTACTACGTTTGCGTATGGAGAATCATCGCCTTCAATTGCAATTGCATCTTTTTCTGGGTTTAATTTCGCATCAATTGCATAGTTCGAGTTAATTAAAACAGCGTCGCCCTCTTTATTGTTATACACTTGTGGTAATAAACCAGGCTCAATATCCGTTTTGAACTTTAAGTTTTTCGGATTATCCGCAATATCTTTTGGAGTTGCTTTAACTGGATCTACTCCGTCCTTAATTTTTAAAATGCCTTCTTTTTGTAAAATTGCTAAACCACGTCCATGATCAGCAACAGAATTACTCATAATAATTGTCGCTCCGTCTGGAAGCTCTTTTAAGCTCTTATATTTTTGAGAATACACACCAATTGGTTCTAAATGAATTTTCCCTGCTACTTCAAAATCATATTTTTTATCTTTAATTTCTTTTTCTAAATACGGAATGTGTTGGAAGTAGTTTGCATCTAAATCCTTATCTGCTAAAGATTTATTCGGCAATACGTAGTCTTGGAATTTTTTAATTTCTAACTCAATCCCTTTTTTCTCAAGTAACGGTTTTGCCTTTTCTAAAATAACCGCATGCGGTACGTTAGAAGCCCCAACAACTAATTTCTTTTCATCTTTATCTTTCCCACCACAAGCAGCTAGCCCAAAAATTGAAGTTGTAATAAGTGCTGTAAGTAATAATTTTTTCATTTGAAATACCCTCCCGTTTCTCATTATCTTTTATCTATTCGAGTCGTTAAACTATCACCAATCCACTGAATGAAAAATACAACTAGTAATACACAAATTGTCGCAACGATTGTTACATCGTTATTTCCTCTCTGGAACCCCTCTAAATAAGCAAGCGTTCCAAGACCACCAGCACCAACAACTCCTGCCATTGCTGTATAGCCTACTAAAGCAATTGTCGTAACCGTAATACCAGATACTAACGCTGGTAACGATTCTGGAATTAACACCTTCAAAATAATTGTGCTTGTTTTTGCCCCCATCGCTTTTGAAGCTTCAATTACGCCTTTATCAATTTCACGAAGTGCGATTTCAACCATTCTCGCGTAAAATGGTGCCGCTCCGATAATTAAAGCTGGCAGCGCTGCACTCGCTCCAAGTATTGTTCCAAGAAGAATCTTTGTGAACGGGATTAATAAAATAATTAAAATGATGAACGGTATCGAACGGAAAATGTTTACGAACGCTCCAATCACCGTATTAATTGCTTTGTTTTCCCATAAATTATCTTTCGCTGTCATAAAGAGTAATAGTCCTAAAATAAGTCCTAAAACAAATGTGGCAAGCGCTGCGATTGCCGTCATATATAACGTTTCACCAGTCGCTTCTAGCATTTGATTCCAATCAACATTTGCGATTAACTTATCCATGTGCAATCACCTCCAGCTCTACTTGATCTTGATGAATTCCTTCTATCGCTTGCTGGATCGCTGTTTCTTCGCCATTTAAATGAACGACTAAACTACCGTAAGAACCGTTATTTGTTTGTGCGATATTTCCTTGCAAAATGCTAACTTCTATATCACCGCGCTGCATTAACCTTTGAAGTACTGGTCTTTCTACCGCTTCACCGATAAACTGCAAGCGAACCACTTTTCCATCTGGATATTTTTCTATTAAACTTTCAATCGTTTCATTTGTATCTTCAGAATCAGTTAATTGCTGTACGAAGCGTTTTGTAATGTCCTGCTGCGGGTTACGGAATACGTCAAGTACTGGACCTGTTTCTACGATTTTCCCTTTCTCCATTACAGCAACTCGATTACAAATCTTCCGAATCACGTGCATCTCATGTGTAATTAATACAATTGTTAAGTTGAGGCGCTTATTAATGTCTAATAATAAATCTAAAATTTGATCCGTCGTTTCTGGATCAAGAGCTGACGTTGCTTCATCACATAAAAGTACTTGTGGATTGTTAGCTAACGCTCTTGCAATCCCAACGCGCTGCTTTTGTCCACCACTTAACTGAGATGGATATGCGTCTCCTCTTCCTTCTAATCCAACGAGATGAATTAACTCATCAACACGTTTTCTTCTCTTCGCCTTATCCACACCCGCAATTTCAAGTGGGAATTCGATATTTTCGCGTACAGTTCGTGACCAAAGTAAGTTGAAGTGCTGAAAAATCATTCCAATTTCTTGTCTTGCCTTACGAAGTTCACTTCCTGTAATTGCTGAAATTACACGATTTGCGATTGTAATTTGACCAGACGTTGGTTTCTCTAACTGATTAAACAATCTAATTAAAGAACTTTTCCCAGCGCCACTATATCCGATAACACCAAATATTTCGCCTTTCTCTATTTGTAAGTTGGCGTTATCTACAGCAGTGACATCACCGCTTTTTGCCTTATATATTTTCTTTACATTTTCTAATAAGATCATGATGTTCACCCCTTTTTTGTTTAAAAAGCGCAAGCGGCTCGTTTAGAATGTGAAGTGGATGGAGCTTCTGACGTAGAGGCGTTTTTTGCCTCATAGGAAGAAGCGAAGCCATCGAACATTCTAGCCGCTGGAGCTGGATTTCATAAAACTTTAGATAGACTCCGCAATTTTTTATTTTTGATGCGGGTTCCACCGTTATCACTACTTTTATTATTTGAATGTCCTCCACATTCAAACAACAAAAAAACCTTTCCGCTTTAGAGAAAGCAGAAAGGTTTATATGCGTATATAACAACATTATCCCTCTCTCTCATCTCTCAAAGCATTTGCTTTGCAGGAATTGGCACCATTTCAACATAAGTTGACGGTTGCCGGGCTTCACAGGGCACAGTCCCTCCACCTCTCTTGATAAGAGAAATCAGATTAAATTTTCGTCTGATTTGAAATTTATTAAATTGTCTATATTTTATGAATTGAATTGTATCAATATCCATACGCCATGTCAACAGAAATTTTCGTAAAAAAAGAAACTTCAGACTTTTAAGCACCCACTGACATCGGCTTACATATATGAAACATTGATTCAACTAATAGCATCGTTCGATACGTTCCCAAATACTGTACACGTCCATCGTTCATTAACATTTGCAATCTTACATTGCCGTTCACCAATTGTTTTACATCTTCTTCATCTACACAAACAATTTGCTCCGTTCCTCTTTCCTCATGTAGCAGCTCTATATAATCTCTTGAAATTTGTAACGAACAACTTTCATCTCCAAAGCGGAAATTAACAGTTTTTTCTCCTTGTCTTAAAAGCGGTTCTAAATGATATTGACCATTAGCATAATTTACAAATGATTGCAGCAAAGAATATAATTTCACCCTAAATCACATCCTTCATATCACTTTCTATTACACATACCATTCCCTCTCACTAAAGAGCAATCCTGTTACTTTCGCTCGACAAATACTGTAACCACCCTGCATCTCGACATATTTCCCAAGAAATATGTCGAGGCGGCAAAAACTTTGCCGCCTACTTTAATTCCGTATATAAATATTCAACCGAATGAAATGCATATATCTTCTTCGTGAGTGTCCCATTTTCAAAAACAAGTAAACACGGTACACTTTCGATTCCATACTCTTTCGCTAAATGCGGAGCATAATTTAAATCTAACATTCCAATTTTCAACTCTTCAATTGTCATCTCAACGACTGTTAACATCTTTTTTGCTAATTGGCATGTTCCACACATTGGAGTATATACATATAACACTGTTTTTTCTTCGTTCTCTATTAGGGCTTTAGCTTCGGCTCCTGTCCAGTCAATCACTTCTATCATTCCTTACCGTAAATATTCTGTATAAACGTCAATGTCAGCTCCCCATAATACATTTGCTAAGTGTGAAGATGGCGCAGTTGCCACTTCTCGGTACGAGCGATCAATATAAATATGCTCTGCTTGCGGAAATTCCTTTCGAAATTGTTTCCTTAACTTTTCTCCAGCATCATCAGCATCCACTAGTACATACACTTCCTTATCAAAAAACTGATCAATGAGCTCATCCATTTTCGACAAACCAATTGTACCATTTGTACAAACAATTTCCACCGGTTCACGAATAATAGATTCAATCTTTCTTCTATCTGATTTACCTTCTACAATAATGACTTTTTCCACATAAATCATATGTCATCACCCGATCACCATATACTATACAACCTTTAACTTAGTATATAGTATATTCGTTATTTTCATGTTGTTTCCTGTTTATTTTTGCAAAAGAAAAGCGGAACCCGCTCAATCAACATGAAACATCTGCGAAAAAGTTTTTCAAAAATCTTCTCCTATATGATAATTAATATATATGTGCTTTCAAATTCATTATGTAACACAACATAAAAAAGGACAGCACGAAGGCTGTCCTTTAGTCGACTATAATTAGTCTTGGTTTGTCATTTCTGCATATTTTTCTGCAGTTAATAACTTCTCAACTTGGCTTGCATCAGAAAGTTCAACTTTAACCATCCATGCACCCTCGTATGGAGATTCGTTAACAAGTTCTGGTTGGTCACTTAATTCTTCGTTTACTGCTACAACTTTACCACTTACAGGTGCGTATAATTCAGAAACTGTTTTAACAGATTCTACGCTTCCGAATGGCTCGCCAGCTTCAATTGTTGCACCTACTTCAGGAAGTTCAACGAATACGATATCGCCTAGCTCACCTTGTGCAAAGTGAGTAATACCGATAACAACCGCATTACCTTCTGTTTTTACCCATTCGTGTTCTTCAGAGTAACGTAAATTATTTGGAATGCTCATGACTGTACCTCCAGTGAATGTATTAATTATGTAAAAATACCTTATTGGTACTTTTTCCACACACTTTCAAACTGCTCTTCGTTAAAACCAAGTGTTACACTCGTTCCATTTGTTACAATTGGACGTTTAATTAACATGCCATCAGATGCTAAAAGCTCGTACATTTCGTCTTCGCTTGCATCCTTTAACTTATCTTTTAAACCAAGTTCGCGGTAACGCATTCCACTTGTATTAAAGAATTTTTTTAATGGCAATTCACTTTTCTCATGTAAATTACGTAAATCTTCTTTTGATGGTGGATTTTCAACAATATGAATCATCTCATATGCTACATCGTTTGCCTCAAACCATTTCTTTGCTTTTTGACATGTGCCACACTTTGGATATGAATAAAATGTTACTGTCATAAATTCACCTACTTTTTTACTAACCTTTACCTTTATCATATAGAAAACGTTTTATTATTTCAAACGATTATTCGCTAAACTTTTACTTATTTCGTTATAATTTTTAATAATCCTGCTAATTTTTCTTATTTTTCCGCCATTTATCAAGAAAAAATAAATATATAATTTTTTAAAAACTTTTTTCTCATCCCACGCCGAACATATATCTTAAACAAATGTTTGATTAAATTCCTATTTTTCTTTGTTCACCCTTGAGCTGCATCAATTTCTTCCTACCGAACATATATCCTAAACAAACGTTTGATTAAATCCCTATTTTTCTTTGTTCACCCTTGAGCTGCATCAATTTCTTCCTATCGAACATACATCTTAAACAAACGTTTGATTAAATTCCTATTTTCCCTTGTTCACCCTTGAGCTGCATCAATTTCTTCCTACCGAACATACATCTTAAGCAAAAGTTTATTTAACCGTTTCAGCCTATAGTCACAAAACCTGGAAACACTTTAAATGACAAAGACTTACAGATAAAAGGAACTAACGATTTTGACCGTAGTAGTGAGCCCGTAAGAAAGTTATTAAACATATCATCAATAAAGCCAAAGTAACTGCTCCTGAGAATATGAAATTCAAATTACTGACTGAAATAAAAAAGACGCATTTAAATTGATGCGTCTTTTGGCGATGTTTCTTTTGTGAAATCATATAAAGCAATCGCGCCTAAAATAACCAATATACCTTCAGGAGCATCCAACAAAATAGTTCTCCAAGTTTCTGATATTACCCATTTAATACCTGCTGCTGATTCAAGATATACTTGAAAATAACTGATTGTAAAATCAATTACATATAAACATACAAGTAATGTTAAACCAAATCGAATTAATTTCTTATTTTTAAACATGTAACACCTCTCAAAATTCATTGGATATTTCTGAGTTCAGTTCATTACATACGAAAATCTCTATATTTAATTTTATCATACAAAAAATCCAAATAAATACAATATGTATATTTGCATATTCCGTGAATATTGAGGAATTACTGTTAATAAAAAATCCCTACAAGTGTAGAATAAAATAGCTTTAGCAATTCCAACAAGTAATCGCATAAATAACGAAATCATTTGAACCACTATATAGACAATCCCAGCCCTTGAAATAAGGGGAAATCCTGTTCCTGGCTACCTATCATAATAAGGATAAAGCTACTTACATACTTGCCCACAAACCAATACCAATCGCAAGGGGCGATGTGGAACTAACATTATCCTCCCTTGATAAAACGAGCTAATACTGGATGCGCTTCATTAAATTTTATAATCAAATCTGCAATAGCCGATATAAAATTATAAATCGGTATCATTACAGCCGCGAATACATCTCGCATACGTTGTAAAGCTTGCGTGAGCTTCTCAATCATATTGTTATATGCTTCTACATAAAAAAATAAGAAGCCTCGTTTACAGGCTCCTTCATCATCTATTTAAATAATCTGCAATTGTTTGGAATACGACGATATACATATTATGAATACTTGCTTCTACATTTCCACCATTTGATAAACCAATTCCCCATTGTTGCCCTTCACCACTTCCGATACTCGCAAAACCTTGCGTATACATCGCATTTACATCTTTTCGGGCACTGTTATACTCTATCCCTTTTGTAATAAAAATCGAATATGATTTATCTTGTAAACCGATAAAAAACACTGGTTTCTTTAGTGATAAAAATACATTTTTATATTGCTCTGTTGAGGCTTCTTGAAAGTGATCTTTCATTATTAGAAAACCATCCACTTCCTTAGATTTCTTTTCCAGTTCCTCTAACTTCATTTCCTCAAACTTTACATTCCTAAACGTATCTCTCGGCTTTTCACCAACAACTCCAATTACGAGTGCTCTTCCGTTATATTCTAATTTCTCTCCTTCTTTATCCTTTGCACACCCAGTACTCACTAGGCATAACAATATAAAAACTAAGAAATAAAATGAACGCTTCATTTAGCACCCTCTCCCTCTTTTAAGTCAAGTGACAAAAATGTAAGGTGAATTCAAGAAAATGTAAGTAAAATCGATAGCCCAATTCGTGTTTCTATATTATAATCAATTGAATTTACTTACATTACTAAAAAACATAGGAGATTGTCATGAAGAAATTTAAACTTTCATCTTTTCTTCCGTTAAGTTATATACTTCTACTCGTACTCGTAAGTCCCCTTTACGACGTATTAAATAAATCAGCTGTTCATGCAGTAAACGTTACAACTGTAGTAGATAGTTGGATTCCATTTATAAAAGCATTTATTATTCCTTATTTACTTTGGTTTCCATACTTATACGGCGCACTTATTTATTACTGCTTTGCTGATCGAAAGCAATATTACGTTACTTTAAGTAGTGTAATTCTTGGCAAACTTGCTTGTTTTTCTGTTTATTATTTTTGGCAAACAACAGTACCGCGTCCAACCGTCGTTGGAACAGACGTATTTTCCGAACTAGTCCGCTATATTTATAGTATCGATCAACCGGTAAACTGTTTCCCTAGCATTCACGTTCTTACTACATTTGTAATAATGCTCGCTGCCTTTAAACGTAGAGAACAACATGCTTTTGAATATTACATTCTTACTTTCTTCGGTACACTTATCATTTTATCAACGCTATTTACGAAGCAACACGCATTTGTAGATGCCGTTTCTGGAATGACGCTTGCAAGCATATTATACTTCGGTGTTCAGCTATTGTTAGCAAAAGAACCAATAAGAGTTCCAGTAAAACAAAATCATAAAATGTAACATAACAAAAAAGCAGACTGTGGCTTCTTCAGTCTGCTTTTCTCTATATCAAGGAGATTTTCAAATTAAGATTGCGGTACAGTCATATCACCTGAGTGAATACGACCTGCTTTTTTAAGAGCAATGTAAAGTATATAAGAAACAGCTACTGGGATGATGATATAAGTGATTATCATCGCTGGGAGAACTCCCCATCCTTGGCTGGAAATTAAATTAATTGGTGCGATAAGAGAACTTAATCCAAGACCTGCAATTTCTTTTCCTGCTTCTAGATGGAAAATCAATGCTGATACTGGGCCCACTATTGCACTGGCGACGACAGTTGGGACGAGAATCATTGGATTTTTAGTAATGTTCGGCAACTGTACTTTTGGAGTACAAAGGGCCTGAGCTAATATGCCGCCTAAATTATTTTCTTTCGCTGAGATTACAGAGAATCCGATAAACTGAGCAACACATCCTGCAAGTGCTGCACCTCCTGCAAGGCCATCTAAGCTAAGTGCTATCGCTAAAGCAGCTGATGAAGCTGGAGAGATAAGTAATAATCCCCAAACTACAGCAATCACGATAGAAGCGACGAACGGGCTACCAGCTGAACTATCTTTAATGAATGCTCCAACTGCATTTAAAACTGGGCTAATATTTTGAGCTAACCAAATACCGACTAAACCAGAACCGAGTATTGCTGCAAATGGAACGAGCATCATATCTAAAGCAGTTTTTCCACTTAATCGTTTACCAATATACACAGCTAAAGTCGCTGTTAATAATGCACCGATTGGTTCACCTGTTTTAATGATAAGACCAGCTTCAGTAATTGAAATGGAACCTGCTCCAATTGCTCCAGCCACCATCGCTGAGAAAATTACGAGTCCGTTTGCACCAAGCATAAAAGCAATTCCGGCTCCAATTGCTGGTGCCATAAGTGATTTTGCAACAACTCCGATTGTAATAAGTAATGGGATATCAACAATTCTTCCTATATTTTCGATCAGTAAACCAATTCCGAGGGATACGAAAATACCCTGTGCGATTCCGGCAGAAGCTTTAAACACACGAGACATTATATATTCCTTCATTTGTTTCACCTTCTCCTATAATTTAGTAACCAATTGTTTTCATATAATCGCGTAAAACATCGTTTGATTTCGCAAAGCGGCTTTCTTCATCTTCTAATAAATTCAGTTCTACCACTTCTCTTACACCGTCTCTAGTAATAATTGCTGGTACTCCTGTACAAATATCGTATTCGCCATATTCGCCATCTAAAATAGCTGAAACAGGGATAACACGGTGATCATCATTGAAAATTGAGCGGGCAATATAAGCTAGGGAATTTCCGATTCCGTAATAAGTAGTTCCTTTACGCTTATAAATTTCCCAGCCGGCTTTTGCAGTCTTTTCAACAATTTCATCTAAATCTATCTCGCCAAATCGTTCTTGTTGTTCCTCTAAAATTTGCAGAATTGGCTTTCCACCAACAGTTACGTGAGACCAAGCAACCATTTGAGAATCACCATGTTCCCCTAATGAATACCCATGAATACTACGAGGATCTACATGTAACATTTCAGATAAAATTGTTCTTAAGCGAGAAGAATCTAGTGATGTACCAGTACCAAGTACACGATTTCTTGGTAAACCAGATAATTTCCAAACTTGATATGTAATAATGTCAACTGGGTTCGATGCGATTAAGAAAATGCCATCAAATCCACTTTCCATTACGCCATTCACAACACTCTCCATAATCTTAGCGCTTGCTCCTAAAGTGTCTAAACGACTTTGTCCAGGCTTCGGCGCTGGTCCTGCTGTAATAATAACAATGTCCATATCTTTGCAGTCTTCATAGCTTCCTGCATATACTTTTGTTCTTGTATTTGTAAAGTTAATGCAATGCGATAAATCCATCGCTTCTCCAACTGCACGTTCATGATTTATATCAATTAACAATAGCTCTTCGCAAATCCCTTGGTTTACAATGGAATACGCGCAGCTTGATCCAACTAATCCAGTACCGATAATTGCAATTTTTCTTGTGTTTCTATTCATAGCAA
Organism: Bacillus proteolyticus; assembly: GCF_001884065.1. GTDB lineage: Bacteria > Bacillota > Bacilli > Bacillales > Bacillaceae_G > Bacillus_A > Bacillus_A proteolyticus. The sequence goes on along the minus strand of NZ_MACH01000159.1, from coordinate 43,715 downwards.
TCTCTCCTAATCGATCATGTAATCTATTTCTTTTGTTCTTTACACTCCTAATTATAGAGATTCCCACGATAGAAACCATGGATACTTTGTGAAATATCGAACAAACTTTTGTCCTTTTTGTGAATTGTCATATTCGATTTTCGTCATATTTGTTACAACTGGAAAAATATTTCTTATGTATTTATTGATATATACCAAACAAAAAAACGAGCGAATCCATTCGCTCGTTTCATTCATCACACTATTCCGCACTTAATTGACTTTTTAATTGCTGTACAATCATTGGATTAGCAGGTGCTGCCGGTTTGTAATAACTCTTTTGCTTTGCGTATTCATACATATTACGTTGACGCATTTCATCTTGATTGCGAATTTGAATTAACGTTTGATGTAACTGTTCATTATCAGACTGAGCAATATAATTTGCATAACTTGTTAAACTTGAATTTAACCCTGCTAAATAATCATTTACCATATCTTTTTCATTCATCTTTCACTTCCTCCTATCCTAGGAAAGTCATTAATTGTTGTTTCGTATTTCGTGCATCTTGTGCATCCTTTTGTAGCATTTGTTTCAACTCTGGATCTGTACATGCCTGTGCATACTGTTCTAACTTGTTAATAATTGTTGCGTGTCCACCAATCAAATGACGTAAGTTTTCTACTTCAAGCTCTGTTAAATTTTGCATAGAATACTCCTACCTTTCTTTGTTCATTCAATATTTATTATTTGATTCTTTTTAAATCGTATTCATTAAAAAGCTTTCTTAAATTCCATTCATAATAAAATCAACCACATCTATTTATGCAGACAAAAAAATGTTATAATTACAGAAAAATACAAATATTAAAAATGTACCCTTAACTTTATAATTCACAAATACACCATATTAAGAAGGTGTGTGCCTATGCAAAGAAAGTTTAAAGTTATCTTCTTCATCGTTTATGCAATCCTATATGTAAAATTGCTAATTGATGTACTAACTTTAAAACCACTATTAACCTCTATACCTTTACACATGTTATTTCTCATTTGTTTCCTATTTATAGCACTTAACAACTATAAAAATCGTAACACTACGTTTTTCTTAGGATTTATTAGTGCGACTCTATTAGTAAGCGTTAGTTTAATTAAAAACTCCCTTTTATAAACTCTACATAACAAAGGAGCAATGACTATGAAAATCCACGACTTTCTTACAAAAAGCCAAGAAGCTTATGATTCTGAGTCAAGCCAGGATCCTTTCGTATTTACGTTTTTCAATTTTGTCTTAGCGATATATACATTTCTAAAGCCTGCTAAATAATATTATTTAGCAAGAAAGAGCCTCTAAATCATTAGAGGCTCTTTCTCATTTTCAAGCCCTGTTCAATTTCGCATAGAATGCTCCTATCTCTCTTTGCTCATTCAAGATTTAGTATTCTGTTCTTTTGGGATTATATGCACTAAAAAACCTTAGAATCACTTCTAAGGTTTCCTCTTATTCAATCTCTCATTACATGTAATCCTTTAATAAACGTTTCTAGTAATAAATATAAACTTGTATCCAAATCTAACGGCAAACCAAATCCACCCTGCTGTTCAATCGACGCAAATCCATGACAAATACTTCTGAATCCACGTGTCGCATGAAGTGCATTCTCTCCTTCTAAGCCGTATTGTTGTAAAACCTGAAGACAAATCTTTACAATTCCGTCACCTGCTTTTCTTACTTCTTCATCTCGTAAAAAGGTTGCTTCATACAATCCAGGATGTTTGCGGACGAATGCTACATACGCTTTTCCTAAAGCATGAATTGCTTCATCCATACGTTTACCCTCGGCCGCTTCTTCCAATCTGTTATGCAACTGTTCTATTCCGTAAATACCAAGATTTTTCCGTACATCTTGTAACCCTTTCACATGATTATATAGAGAGGGCGAACGTATCCCTAACCTTTGCGCTAATGAAGCTATTGTTACTTCTTGTATTCCATTTGCATCCGCAATTTCTGCTGCTGTTTCTACAATTTTCGGTAATGTAAGTCCAATTCTAGGTGACATAAATTAACCCTCTTTTCTACTTTCTATATTCCGCCTAGCTTCCTTAATGGCAAGCTCTATGATAGCGCCTGGATCATTTATCATTTTCCCATGCCCTGCCGCAAGCAAGGAAGGCTCATATTCTCTCAGCTTCTCTGCACTTTGTAATGATATTTCTTTGCTCCACGTTGCCATCGCAGGAAACGGAAACCAAAATTTCATTTGTCCTGAAACAGCCATACCTCCTCTTGTTTGGAAGGCATCCCCGACAATAAGAGCTTTATTTCGTACATCAAGAAACGACATGGAGCCTGGCGTATGTCCCGGTGTCATAATCGCAAGAAGCGATCCAACTCGGTCGCCATCTTCCAATAAAACATCAGGTACCGTTTTTACCTTTTTAGGTACACCGCCTTTTATCGGTATATTCGGTTCATCCTTTTGTAACGTCGTATCTCCTTCTAACAGTTTTGCGTCTCGCTTAGAAATATAGACTGGAACATTAGGAAGCACGTCCTTTAATGCGTCTAGTGCACCGATGTGATCATCATGCGCATGTGTTAATACAATATTCGTAATTGGTTTTCCTATTTTCTCAGCCGCCTGCAAGATTCCTTTTGCACTATATGGCAAAGCAGCATCAATTAAAGTTAAACCATCTTCTTCCTCCACAAAGTAACAATTCACAGGAAACACTCTTGGCAAAAATGACAATTGATATACCGTTTTTTCATGCATCATTCTCATATTCCCATCTCCCTTTTCACGAAAACTAATACTATTAGTTTTATTATACTAATGGCATTAGTTTTTGTCACTAAAAATTACATTTTTTCACAAAAAAAATAACAGTAGTCGTTTATACGACTACTGTTATTTAAAGATATTAAACTGTATAACGCTCATCTTCTAAAATTTTCGCAGCGATTTCTCGTTTCTTCGGAATTACGTTAAGTGGCGTGTGGCGTGTTAATTTGCGTAATGATGATAACATCATGCGCAGCATGTCGCCATTTTCAACTGCGATAAGTGTTTCTTTCGCATCTGCTTCGATTTCGTTGAATGCTTCTTGGCAGAATACTTCAGTGTATAACACTTTTTGTTTATTCTTTTCAAGACCAGTTGTTTTAATTGCTTTTTCTGTACGAAGAACAGCTGATTCCATTGCGTATAGGTTACTTACGATGTCAGCGATATTCACAAGAATTTCTTGCTCTTTATCTAATGCTTTACCGTATTTTTGAGCTGCTAATCCAGCTACCATTAAGCCGATTTTCTTCGCGTTAGTTACTAAATATTTTTGAAGTGCTAATGGCTCATCGCCTACTTCTTCTGGCATCATCATCATTAACTCTTCTTGTAATTTTTGTGCTTTTTGAAGAAGTGGTAATTCACCTTTCATCGCTTTACGTAAGAACGTACCTGGTACGATTAGGCGGTTAATTTCGTTCGTTCCTTCGAAAATACGGTTAATACGAGAATCGCGGTACATTCTTTCAATCTCGTACTCTGCCATAAATCCGTAACCACCGTGAATTTGAACACCTTCATCTACTGTATAATCTAGTACTTCAGAACCGAATACTTTATTTAAAGAACACTCGATTGCATATTCAGCGATAGAAGCTGCTACTGCTTTACCGTCTTTTACTTCTTCTTCAGATAATGTGCTCATGCGGCTTTCGAATAAACCTACTGTACGATATACAGAGCTTTCAGCTGCATATGTTTTTGCTGCCATATTCGCAAGTTTCTCTTGAATTAATGGGAAGCGAGCGATTGGTTGTTTGAACTGTTGACGTTGGTTTGCATATTGTGCTGAAATTTCTACTGCACGTTTCGCAGACCCAACTGTACCAACACCTAATTTATAACGACCGATATTTAAAATGTTGAACGCGATAATATGACCTTTACCGATTTCACCAAGTAAGTTTTCTTTCGGTACTAACGCATCTTCTAAAATTAACGTACGAGTTGATGAACATTTAATACCCATTTTCTTTTCTTCTGGGCTTGTAGATACGCCAGCATACTCTTTCTCTACGATAAATGCTGAGAAATGCTCACCATCTATTTTTGCATATACGACAAATACGTCAGCAAATGCAGAGTTTGTAATCCATTGTTTTTCACCATTTAATACGTAATGTGTACCTTCTGCATTTAAACGTGCAGTTGTTTTTGCGCCTAATGCGTCAGATCCTGAACCTGGCTCTGTTAATGCGTATGCAGCTAATTTTTCACCAGTTGCAAGTAGTGGTAAATATTTTTTCTTTTGCTCTTCGTTACCGAATAATACGATTGGTAACGATCCGATACCTACGTGAGCACCGTGAGTAATTGCAAAGCCACCAGCGCGAGAGAATTTCTCTGCGATTAACGCTGAGCTTACTTTATCAAGGCCAATTCCGCCGTACTCTTCTGGTACGTCAGCGCCTAGTAAACCAAGTTCACCAGCTTCTTTTAAAAGACGAACAGAACGATCAAACTCGTGTTGCTCTAAATATTCAAGCTCCGGAAGAACTTCATTTACGATAAAGTCCTCTGTCGTTTTTGCAATCATTTTATGCTCAGATGAAAAATCTTCTGGCGTAAACACTTGATCAATCGTAATCTCATCTACTAAAAAGCTACCGCCTTTAACCGCACTTCCTACTGTTTTTTCCATGAAAATTTCCTCCTTTATATTTTCATAAGCCGCTTCTTTCTTTTTGAAAGAAGCTGGCTCTCCCATTTATTTTTTATAAACCTTTGTTGCTTCCATTCTTTGTATTAGCGTTTTCTCGTTCTGAGCGAGCCGCTTACACTTTTTTTTATAGTAATTCAAACACTCCCGCTGCTCCCATTCCGCCGCCGATACACATTGTTACGATACCGAATTGCTCATTGCGGCGTTTCATTTCGTGAATAAGAGATAGTGTTAGTTTTGCTCCTGTACAGCCAAGTGGATGTCCAAGTGCGATTGCACCGCCGTTTACGTTTACTTTTTCCTCATCTAAACCAAGTTCACGAATAACTTGGATCGATTGAGAAGCGAATGCTTCGTTTAGTTCGAATAGACCGATATCAGATAGCTCTAAGCCAGCTAATTTTAACGCTTTCGGAATTGCAGCGATTGGACCGATTCCCATTACTTCTGGTGGTACGCCAGCTACTGCAAATGAACGGAATTTCGCAAGTGGCTTCATGCCATCGCTCACTGCTTTTTCACGATCCATTAATAGTACAGATGCTGCACCATCACTCATTTGTGAAGAGTTACCTGCTGTTACAGAACCGCGAACGTTAAATGCTGGACGTAATCTACCTAAAATGTCTAGCGTCGTTTCTGCTCTTACACCTTCGTCTTGTGCGAAAATGATTGCTTCTTCTTGCAGTTTGTTATTTGATCCAACAGTACGTAACGTTACATCTACAGATACTGTTTCATCAGCAAAGTTCCCTGCAGCTAATGCTTTCGCAGCACGTTGATGACTTCTTACTGCAAATGCATCTTGCTCTTCACGAGAAATTCCATATTTCACAGCAACTTGCTCTGCTGTATGCCCCATACCCATATAATATTCTGGAGCCGCTTCTACAAGGCGACTATTTGGACGAACAACGTGTCCCATCATTGGAACTAAACTCATTGATTCCGCTCCGCCTGATAACACAGCTTCAGAGTGACCAAGCATAATGCGCTCTGCTCCATAAGCGATACTTTGTAAACCTGAAGAACAGTAACGGTTAATTGTAATAGCTGGAACATCGTAAGAAAGTCCTGCTAATCCGCCGATATTACGAGCCATGTTTAAGCCTTGCTCTGCTTCTGGCATCGCACAACCGAAAATTAAATCGTCGATTGGTCCTTCATAATTCGCACGCTTTAACGTTTCCTTTACTACTAACGCCCCTAGATCGTCAGGACGAACTGTTTTTAATGAACCCCTCTTTGCTTTTCCAATTGGTGTTCTTGCTCCCGCAACAATGACAGCTTCTCTCATGAACGATATCTCCCCTCGTTATTAGTTACGTAATGGCTTTCCTTTTACAAGCATGTGCTGCATTCTTGCTTGTGATTTCATCTCACTTACTAAGCTAATAAATGCTTCACGTTCTACATCTAATAAATACTGCTCATCAACTTCTGTTCCGTACGGCACTTTTCCGCCCGCAATGACATATGCAAGTTTCTTCGCAATATGAAGATCATGTTCAGAAATGTAACCTGATAAATGCATTGCTTCTGCACCAAGTACAAGCGTTGCATAGCCTGTTTCACCAACAACAGGTATCTTTTTACGAATCGGCGCTTTATAACCCGCTTCATATAAAGAAAGTGCTTTTTGTTTCGCATCATATAGTAAGTGATCACCATTCACACTAATACCGTCTTTATCGCCTAAGAAGTTGTTCGATACAGCTTCTTGTGCTGATGTAGAAACTTTCGCCATCGCTACAGATTCGAATACTTTATTCGCAACTTTTTGCAGATCAAACTCTACACCGTTTGGCATTTTATTTAAGTGTTTAATGTATAGCTCTTTATTACCGCCTCCGCCAGGGATTAAGCCAACACCAACTTCTACTAAGCCCATATACGTTTCGCTAGAAGCTTGAATGCTAGCTGCTGGTAAACAAACTTCTGTACCTCCGCCAAGCGTCATACCATATGGTGCTGCTACAACTGGCTTAGAAGAGTACTTAATTTTCGTCATTGCATCTTGGAAGTTTTTCACGACCCACTCAATTTCAAAGTAGTTGTCGTCTTGTGCTTCCATTAAGATCATTGCAAGGTTCGCACCAACGCAGAAGTTCTTCGATTGGTTTCCGATAACAAGACCTTTATAATTCTTCTCTACTTCATCAACAGCGTAGTTAATCATTTGCGTAATATCCATACCAATTGCATTGCTCTTTGAATGGAATTCTAAGCAAAGGATGCCGTCACCTAAATCAATTAAGCTCGCTCCGCTATTTTTCTTTAATACACCATTTTTCGCTTTTAATTGTTTAAGAGAAATTGCCTTTTTATTACGTTCGATTAGCTTATATTCGCCATTATCGTAATAGTAGCTATCTCCGTTATCATGTTTATAGAAAGTAGTGAAACCTTTCTCTAACATTTCTTTCACCCAAGTCGGAACAACTGCACCGTTTTCTTCCATCTTTTGAACAGACTTTTCAACGCCGATTGCATCCCAAATTTCAAATGGCCCTTGCTCCCATCCGAAGCCCCATTTCATCGCTTGGTCAATCGCAACGATATCGTCCGCAATTTCTTTATGAAGTTTTGCAGAGTATAAAAGAGTTGGTGTAATGATGTTCCATAACAACTCCCCTGCACGGTCTTTCGCGTATACAAGCGCTTTCAATTTATTCGCTAATCCTTTTTCTTGCTTACTTAACTCTACGGATGCAGCTTTTAATTTTTTGCGCGCTTCGTATTCCATCGTTTCAGGATTTAATTCTAAAATTTCTTTTCCTTGTTTTAAGAAGAAGCCTTGACCTGTTTTGCTTCCAAGCCATTTTTTATCAAGCATGTCATGCATGAAAGCTGGTACTTTAAATACATCACGCTCTTCTTCTTGTACATTTTCATATACGTTATTTGCAACATGTACAAATGTATCTAAACCGACAACATCTAATGTGCGGAACGTTGCGCTCTTCGGACGACCAATTAATGGACCCGTTACAGAATCAACTTCTCCAATGCTATATCCACGCTTAATCATTTCTTGAAGCGTTACAAGCAAGCCGTACGTACCAATGCGGTTTCCAATAAAGTTTGGTGTATCTTTTGCGATAACAACGCCTTTTCCAAGAACGTCTTCGCCAAATAATTTCATGAAGCTTAATACTTGTGGATCAGTTTCTTTCGTCGGTATTACCTCTAGAAGTTTTAAATATCGTGGTGGGTTAAAAAAGTGTGTGCCTAAGAAGTGTTTCTGGAAGTCGTCTGAACGACCCTCTGCCATTTTTTCAACGGAAATGCCTGATGTATTTGAGCTCACAATTGAGCCTGGTTTACGAACAGCATCTACTTTTTCAAATAGTTTCTTCTTTATATCTAAGTTTTCAACTACTACTTCAATAATCCAATCTACATCAGCTAGACGCTCAAGATCATCTTCTAAGTTACCTGCTTCAATCAGTGCTAAATTTCCTTTCACTGTCAGAGGAGCTGGTTTTTGCTTTAATAGTTTTTGCACAGCCGTATTACTAAAACGATTTCTCACACTTTTATGTTCTAATGTAAGTCCCTTCGCTTCTTCTTCTTTCGTAAGCGCAGGTGGTACAATATCAAGCAATAATGTCGGAATACCAATATTAGCTAAGTGTGCCGCAATTCCTGAACCCATTACGCCTGAACCTAGAACAGCAGCCTTTTTAATTTGGAACATCCATTTCTCCCCCTATTCTTGAATGAATGCTCATTCAATTTTTCGACATAAGTCGCAATCAATGAGTGAGCCTCTACTAATAAATATATGATACAGTTTGAATTTTCGCAATATATTTATTGATAAAATTTTCTGAAACAAATATATTTCTTTCATTTGGCTATGCTATACATGTGTATTTTCTTCATTAAAATGCACTTTTCCTTTTTATAATCTGACGAAACTGGAGGAATATATATGGCAAAACTTAAGAAGAACCCTTCAAAAGCTGGAATTAGCGCAGCAAGCGTAACTGGAAATGCAGGTCCGCATAATCACGGTGTTGAAAAAGGGCGTCAAGGTAATAACCAACAATATAAGAAGCATAATATGGGCGAAAAATAACGCTATATTTTTGGGCAGAGAACGTGGCATAATGATTAATGGCTGCTTTTTCTGCCCAATTTATTTGGAACAAAAGAGGGAATTATAATGAAACGAACAATAGTTATGATTGTAATGATTGCTACACTGTTTACAGGGATGATTTTCTTCTCTTATGCTCACAGACAACAAGCCGTAAGAGCGGATCAACCTAGTATTACTGGGCAATATGGAATTACAATCGATGCAGACACAGGTGAAATTTTGTATGGAAAACGCGAGGATGAGCGCTCTTATCCGGCTAGTATAGCCAAAATGATGACAACTCTTCTCTTACTTGAGAATGTAAAAGAAGATGAAGAAATTACAGTTACAGAAAACGCAATAAAAACAGAAAGTCAAAGTAAGAAGATTAAGCTTCGTGCTGGTGAAAAATTAAAACGTGATGAGGCATTAAAACTTATGCTTATCATTAGTGCAGACCCGATCGCTGAGTCAATTGCAGAACATATCGCAGGATCAAAAAATGAGTTTGTGAAAATGATGAATGCTAGAGCGAAGGAACTCGGGACGAAGCATGCAACTTTCAAAAATGCAAGCGGTGCTGATGCACTTGGAAATAAAGTATCACCTTATGACATTGCTATTATTACGAAAGAAGCCTTGAAGTATCCGATTGTTTTAGAATATATGAATTCAATACATACAACACTACATACTTCAGAGCGCTCTCCAAAAATCGCAAACTATGGACGAGAAGAACTATATGACGATCCATATGCAATTGGAAGTAAAAGCGGTTTATCTGCACTCGGAAAATATACAGTCGTAACTGTTGATGAAAAAAACGGTAAACGTGTCATCAATGTCGTATTATCTTCTACTCGTACACAACTATACCCTGATACGAAGAAAATGGCACACTATGCATTTCAGCAATTAAAATAACCAAGGAGAATTTTCTCCTTGGTTATTTTTTGATCATACCTTTTAATACGAACGCAACGTTCGCTGGACGCTCTGCTAGACGGCGCATGAAGTAACCATACCAATCGTTTCCATACGGTACGTAAACACGCATTTTATAGCCTTCTTTTACTAGCTCAAGTTGACGCTCTGTACGAATCCCAAATAGCATTTGGAATTCAAATTGATCCCTTGAAATATTGTGTTCTTCGGCAAGTTTTTTCGTATATTCAATAATTGCTTCGTCATGTGAAGCAATTGCAGTATAATTTCCATTTAATAAGTGCATTTTAATAATTTTTTTATAATTGTCATCTACATCTTTCTTGTCTGGGAACGCTACTTCTTCAGGTTCCTTATAAGCCCCTTTTACAAGACGTAAATTAGGATTATAAGCATTTAAATCTTCAATATCTTTTTCTGTACGATATAAATAAGCTTGAATAACTGTACCAATATTATCGTACTCAGATTTTAATTGTTTAAAGATATCGATTGTTTTTCCGCAACGCGTATAGTCTTCCATATCAATTGTAACAAACACACCGTTTTCTTTTGCAGCTTCTAAAATACGACGCATGTTGTTCATTACGATTTCATCAGAGATATCTAATCCCATAGAAGTCATCTTTAAAGAAAGTTGTGAATCAAGACCTTCTCTTCCAATTGCACGAATCGCTTCAATCGATTGGGTAGCCATTTCATTTGCTTCTGCTTCATTATCAACGAATTCACCTAAATAATCGATTGTTACACAAAGACCTTGCTTATTTAATTGTTGAATTGCAGCTGTCGCTAATTCAATCGTCTCCCCTGCGACGAAGCGACCTGCACCAAAGCGCAAACCGTACTTTTTAGCCAGTTTTGTTAGCGCTTTATTTTTAGATAAGAAAAGAAACGAATTTCGCATTAATTGTTCCATGTAATTCACCCCTATGACTGTACTTTATCTGTTTTTTACCCCTCTTCGGAATTATATCATTGTTTAAAATTATTTGATACAAATAATTATTTAGATAATTTATAAAATACTATAAAAACATTTAAAACCCCATATTCTCGCTTACAAATATGCCGGAAATATTTTTCGACATTTATAAAAAACGGGTTTACTAGGCAAAAAATAAGCATGTCGAAAATATTCGACATGCTTATAAAACCCTTTATATTCCATGTAAATTATATAAGGATATTAATATAGAAAACTTGAGGTAACATTATCTCAAGCTTTTTTACTTCTCATTTCGCTTCTCATCATTCAGCTTTTTAATATTCGTAATTAACTGTACCATCTCTTCTTTCGCATCTGGATACGTCTCATTCCAGTGCTTCACTAAAGCCGGCATCGTCTTCGCTATGTAAGAATACAGTGCCCACTTCTGTACCTGCTCTTTTCTCTCTTCATCGCTCTCTCCAAGTAATAGTTCCGTGTATTTCTCTAACAACCCGTCAAATTGTTCGTTAAACTTTTCACTCATCTTATCTACCTCCTATATGAAAAAAGCAGCGAAGATCGCTGCTTTTCCTTATAATTTTGATCGAACAGAGTTTAATTTTTTCTCCATTGTGCTTACTTTATCACGACGATCATCGATACGAATTGTTGTTGCAACACGCTGTGCACCTTTCATATATGGAACTTCATGCATTTGTTGAATTACTTCTAGAATGACAGGAAGATCTCCTTCAATAATTGTATTCATTGGTGTTAATTGATACTTCACGCGATCTGCATTTTTCTCTAGCACCTTTTGTACTTCTGCTACATATTCACTAACACTTGGATTACCTGTTCCTACTGGAATAATCGATACGTCAACAATTGCCATAGTAGTCTTCCTCCTATAAATTACTTCTTATATATCCATTGTCTATTTTACCAAAATCTTTATCATTTTAATAATTTGTTATTCGTCTACTTTAAACTGCTCAACCAATCTTTCTAAGTCCTACATATTCTCTGTCAAACTTTCCATCGTATGAGCCACTTTTTCTAAATGATTAACTTGTGACTCAGTAGCAGCATTAACCTCTTCAGAAACAGCTGTACCTAATATTACAAACATCATAGAAATCAGCACCGAAAATACTACTGCAATTTTTAAACGTAAACTTCTCAACACTTGTGCAAAAACAAATAGTTCATTATCCTTAACATATAATCTCATTCGTTCGGAGGGAACTATGCTACAAAAATTCGGTTTCTCACAATATGAAAGCCAGGCCTATGAAGTTGTCGTATCAAGCAACGAACCATTAGATGCAACAACTATTGTTAAACATTCAGGTGTTCCAAAAGCAAAAATATACGAAGTGTTAGCACGCCTAATTGATAAAGGGATGGTAATGGATTCTGTTTCAGAAAAGAAAAAGTTGTATACAGCATTACCACTCAAGCTAGCAATTGAAAAATTAACGACAGAATTCCAATCTAATATTAAAGAACTTGAAAATAATATTTCTAAAAAGTCATTTACAGATGACCGCGTTTGGAGTTTAAAAATGCAGTCTTCTATTAAGGTACAAAGTAGGCAACTTGTAGAAGATGCAAAAGAATCTATACGCATCTCTGCATGGAATGATACCCTTTTAGAATATCTTCCTTTACTAGAACAAAAAGCAAAACAAGGCGTCCTAATCGAGTCCCTCATAGTTGGAGAAGTAGAAACAGACTTAGAAAACATGCATTTTCTAATCCCAACTGAAGAGCCTAACGCATTAGAGCGGTACTTACTACTCATCGTTGACGATCGTGAAATTTTATTTGCTGGTGTAGAGCAAGAATCATGGCAAGCGATGAAAACAATGTCACAACCTTTCGTGAAGTTCTTTACAGAATTTTTCTATCATGACGTTGCACTTGCAAAGATTACCCAGAAACACCATGATCTCTTTATGGAAGATGAGGAAATTAAGAGTTTGTTGATGAAGTTGAGATACTAAAAAAAACGCCTTTATTACAAGGCGTTTTTTTCTACATTTCTTTTCTATTTTTCACCCTTAACACATATGCACCAGCAATAATAAAACTAATTCCTAAAACGAATAAAGCCGTAAATTCATTGCCGACGCCGCCAGTAGCTGGTAAACGCACTTCATTATGAGTATTAGGTTGTTGCATCGGCTTCACATCAGCGGAAGGTTTTACTTCTCCATTTGGTGTTGGCTTATTTGACTTAGAAGGAAGCGATGCCTTTTCTTCTTTCTTATTTTTCACAATATGTTTAATAATTTCTCCATCCTCTTTTATTTCAAATGCGAATGTCTCTTCATTTATTACATATCCATTTGGCGCTATTGTTTCTTTATACGTGTACTTTCCGTATGGTAGTTTGAATTTCGCTACACCTTTTTCATCCGTTTTCCCTTTTACTACTTCTTTCCCTTGTTCGTTGTAGATTGTAAACTCTGCATTTGGCAGTTTCGTATTTCCATCTGCTACATCTACTTTCGTTATTTCTAATTCACCTTCTACCTTCTTATCTTGGACAATATGTTTAATAATTTCTCCATTCTCTTTTATTTCAAATGCGAATGTCTCTTCATTTACTACGTAACCATTTGGCGCTATCGTTTCTTTATACGTGTACTTTCCGTATGGTAGTTTGAATTTCGCTACACCTTTTTCATCCGTTTTCCCTTTTACTACTTCTTTCCCTTGTTCGTTGTAGATTGTAAACTCTGCATTTGGCAGTTTCGTATTTCCATCCGCTACATCTATTTTCGTTATTTCTAATTCACCTTTTATATTTTCATTTTTCAACTCTAATAAAGCAGTTTCACCAGTTTTCACTTCAATTTTTTTAACACTTCCGTCTAACACATATCCAGCTGGCGCTTGAATTTCTTTGACGCTATATATACCGATTGGAAGATTACCTAGCTCCGCAATCCCCTTATCATTTGTCGTAACATTTTGTTTAAAGTTTTCATTAGAGACTTCAAACACAGCTCCTTTTAATAATTCCTTTTTTTCTCCTAATTTCATAATCCTTAAAGAGCCTACTGATTCCCAATTTACAACTAAATCTGTACTGATTTTCTCACTATTTCTTTGTAACAATACCGTTGTATTTTGAACTTTTCCCGAGCCTTTAAAAGCTATTGCTTGTAAATTTGTTAAAGTAGACTTCACTTTTATTTTAAAATTACCACTACTCGTATCTTTCGGGATTAATATTTTAAATTTTTCGTTAATTGATAATGTACTTTTTTCTTCTCCATTTTCATTTACAATTCGAATCCCTTTAGGAGCATTCTCAAAAAGAATTGTATAAGAACCAGAAACCGCATTTGTTTGCACTGCATAAAATCCTGTTTCTAAATAATCACCTTTTTGTGTAGCAGTTTGTGGATCTACAGGATTAACTTTAAAGAATACATCTTGTGATCCAGTTTCTTTTTTTGAAGCCTCTACTAAACGCTTCATAAGATTATGTACTCGCTCATTTTTTGCAACTAAATCTTCTTCCGTTAATTCATTTGCTGCAATCCATACTGCTAATTGTGTAGCATAATGCGCTTCTTCCGTTGTCGCTACACCTAACTCAGATGGGCTTTTTTGAGGATACCCATTAACTAAAACACGATATACAGCATCAGATGTTTTTCCCATCTCAGGTAAATCCTCTCCATTAGGAGAACGTAAATCAGGCGTTAAACAATAAGCAATACTGCCCGAAGCAGCTTTAATTATTTCGGTCTTTATTTCACGATCTTTTGCTTTACTATAACTCCAATCCATTTCATACTTTTCTCTGTTCATTACTTCAGCTTTTACTTGTGGCATCGCAATTCCTAATAAAATAATAAGAGCACTTAAAAAACTAAACCATTTCCCTACCATCTTTCGTCCCATTCTCTCCACCACCATATATAAATTTCTACATGAAGCAATCTTACTGTTTCAATGTACTTATAGTGAAAAAAAGAGAATAGGTGGTTTTTTTGTAGCATCTTGTCGAATTGTTGAGAAATTTAAACAGATAAACTGCGAATTTTGAATTTCTCATTTTCATTTGACTATTGATAAATAAAGATAATTTGTGCTCAGCCCTTTAAACATAATAAAAAGGCACTTTCAAAAGTACCTTTCAAATTTACTAAAATTATATTTCTATATATCTACATATAATCATTTCCAAAATAACTACTATTACTTATTCTGCTCCTTTATCTCCGTCAACAGCTCAATAATCTTCTCATTTTGCTCCACTTGTTTTTCGGAATTTTGATAGATGAAACGAACCCATCTAAATATAAAAATTACAAAAAAGAATGGTATGATCGTAAATAGAAAACCAATTATTGAAAAATTAGAATACATATACTATCACCTCGCTATATACACCCTTCTCTCTCCTACTGCTAAATCCTTCAATTTTTTCAAAATAAAAAAAGAATCTATCCAATGATAGATTCTTCCTTCGCAAACTGAGTAGAACGCCCTCTCGTAATCGAGAAAATCGCACAAAGTAGCGCCAATATAATAAAACCGCCGCCTACCCAAGCGTTATATATAACAGATGATTTCTCAATAACAACTCCGCCTACTGTTGAACCGAGCGCAATTCCTAAATGAAGTGCAGAGTTATTTAAACCTTGCTGAATACCAGCTGATTCCGGTGCAATTTCAATTAAATAATTTTGCTGTGCTGGTGAAATAGCCCAGCTCAGCATACTCCACAGTCCCATCATAATAATGAAGAGCGGGAATGAGAATGTCATCATCGGCAGCATAAAGATTGCACATGCAAATACGATAATAATGGAAATAATACTTTTCTTTGATCCCCATTTATCAGCAAGCCATCCACCTAAGCCACCGCCGATTACTGCTGCGATTCCGAAAATAAAGTAAAACACACTAATCCAGTTGGCTTCAACATGCATTACGTCTTTTAAAAACGGTGTTAAATATGCATACAATGTTAAATGCCCCGTTAAAAACAAAAATGATGTTAACTGTGCACTTACAATTTTTTTATCTTTTAAAGTAGCAATTTGTTCTTTTATTGATAGTACCGATGTCGGTGGTACTTTCGTTAAGAACAATGAAATACAAGCAATTGCCATAACTGTTAATATCGAAATTAATACAAATGGCGCACGCCATCCGTATGCATTTCCGAGCACAAGACCTAGCGGTACTCCAAGTACAAGTGATCCACTAATCCCCATGAAAATGATTCCAATTGCACGCGCACGAAAATGCGGTTCTACTACACTAGAAGCAAGTGTTACCGATAGTGCAATAATAAGCGATCCACTCGCTGCACAAATTACTCTCGAGAACATTAACATCCCATAATTTACACTAAATGCCGAAACGATATTTCCAATTAAGAAAATTGATAATGCCACAACATACAATTTCTTTCTTTCAAACTTACCTGTTACCGCTAATAAAACTGGCCCTGATAGAGCGAATACTACTGAAAATATTGTAATAAGCTGACCAGCTGCACTAATCGACACACCTAAATCATTGGCAACTAAATCGAGCGTTCCTCCTATAATTAGCTCAACCGTTCCGACTACGAAAGCCGCAATAGCTAAAATATACACACGAAAATTCAAGTCTTTCCCCACGCTTTCCTTTTTGGTTACTACGACTATAGTAACCAAAAAGGAAAGTGTAAGCAAGTACAATTTTTTTACAGCAAAAAAAGCAGGCGTATAATACGCCTGCCTTCAAACATTAAACTCCAGTTTCTTTCTTCTTGTTTAAGTACCAATACACCGGAAGTCCAGTAAATACCATTCCAATCGATAAGAAACAACTTACCGGATCGTTAATAATCGCACTTCCAAGTACAAACAATGACCCTAAAATCGCAACGATTGGTACAATTGGGAATAACGGTACACTATATGCACGCTCTTTATCCTTGTTACGTCTTCTTAAAATGAAGACACCAATAAACGTCATTACGTAGAAAATATAAATAATGAATACGGAAATCTCAGATAGCTTATTCGGATCACTAATAAGCATTAAAATAATTCCTAATATGATTTCAACAGTAATCGCATTTGCTGGTGTTTTAAATCTTGGGCTTTCCTTTGCAATAAACTTAGAAAACGGAAGGTGTCCACGCTCTGCCATCGACATCGGAATACGTGGGAACGTTAAAATCTTTCCATTTAAACAGCCGAAAATAGAAATGATAATACCGATACTAATAATTTTTCCACCATATTCTCCAAGTAACATGCCCGCAGCTGTCGCTGTTGCATTTTCTCCAAGGTCTACAATTTTCGCTGCTGGTAATACATTTAATAACGCTAAGTTAATTAATACGTAAGCAGCTGTTACAATTAAAATCCCAACTGTCATTGCCTTCGGTAATAATTTTGTTGGGTTCTTCATTTCTCCGCCAATAGAAGCAAGTAAAATCCAACCATCATAAGCAAATAAAGTTGCCAAAATTGCCATCCCGATACTTTGATTTTCTGATATCGGTACAACTACATTGAAGATATCACTATTCCCTTTCCAAAACCCTAACACAACAATTAATATAATCGGAATCATCTTCCCAACTGTCGTAACGGTTTGAACGATGCCTCCATATTTTGTTCCCATACTATTTATAACGCCTAGGAACACAACTGTTCCAATTGCAATTGGTAAATTCCAGACTTTATCTAAATAGAAAAAATTAATCATTAAAGAACTAAAGTACAAACCTAACGTTCCTATAATAGCTGGACCATATACAATCGTTTGCATCCAGCCAGATAAATACCCCCAAAAGCTTCCGTAAATCTCCTCTAAATACGTATACAACCCACCATTTTTCGGAATTTGCGCTCCAATTTCGGCTACTGTTAAACCACTTGCTAACGTCAACAGACCACCAATTACCCAAGCCCAAATAGCCATATTAGAACTCCCTGAGTAATCTAATACGCTCCCTGGTTTCATAAACACACCAGACCCAATAATAGTTCCTACTACGATAGAAAGTGCCACTGTTAAACCAATTTTGTTTTTCTCATCATGATGCATGCTGCGTATCCTCCTTCCAATTCTAGTGTGATGCAAAAATGAAATAAAAAAACACTCCTCCCTAAAAAAGGGACGAGTGTTGTATTCGTGGTTCCACCCTTGTTTCAATTCGCAAAGTGACATACTTCACCAATTTCTCAAGTCTAAATAACGGTTTTTGCCGGCAAGCAATTACTAGATATCCGTTCACTGCTGCAGTTCAAAGGGGGTAATCGATTTTCCCGTATTAGGAAGCTCACAGCCAAAGGCTTCCCTCTCTGAGAATCGTAAAAAATTGATCATGTCCTCATCATCACTTCTTGATGTCGAATTTTGTAGTTATTTCCCATTATATTGAATTGTTAGAAAAAATCAATATATTTTTTATATAACATAAGAAATATTTCTCTTCTTATATTATAACAGAAGCTACTTTATTTCTCTAATCTCCTCTTCCACGAACGCCATAAGATCGTAAATGAAATTATATCGATAATTCGACAAAAACGACAACGATAGCACTCTAAATACTAAAAGGAGGCTGTTCCAAAGACAGCCTCCTCGCATACGTACCTTTCGGTTGCCCACACGGAAGATACAACATTGTTCAATTATTTATCTTCGTTTTTCATGAAAAACTTATGGTGCGGAAGATCCACATTTAATTCTGCTAATTGTTTCTTTTCATTTTCTAAAATTGCTTTCGCTTTTTCTTTTGTTGCTGCATCTAAATTCGCGAACATGTCTTCATGCTTCTCTTTCTCTGGAAGTTTCACGCCTAGTTCCGTCAGCTTTTCTTTCACTTGCTCACGTGTTAATGTTCCGGATTTTTCTTGTTCTAAAATCGACTTCGCTTTTTCTTTCGTCGCTTCATCTAGGTTCGCGAACATTTCCTTACGCTTACCCTTCTCTGGGAATTTCACACCTAATTTTGTTAATTCCTCTTTTGCTTGCTCACGTGTTAATGTTCCGGACTTTTCTTGTTCTAAAATCGACTTCGCTTTTTCTTTCGTCGCTTCATCTAGGTTCGCGAACATTTCCTTATGCTTACCCTTCTCTGGGAATTTCACACCTAGTTTTGTTAATTCCTCTTTTGCTTGTTCACGTGTTAATTTACCAGATTTCTCTTGCTCTAAAATTGATTTTGCTTTTTCTTTCGTCTGATCATCTAGCCCTGCAAACATATCCTTGTGCTTACCCTTCTCTGGGAATTTCACACCTAATCCCTCTAACTGTTTCTTTGTATCATCCATAATCGTTTTTACTTTTTGTTTTGTCGCTTCATCTAAATTCTTCTTCGCAGTTTTTGTAGGTTGCTCAGCCGCCGGAGTATTCGTTGCCGCAAATGCTGGTATACTCACTCCTCCTATAATTCCAAATGATAAAGCACCCGCAATTGCTAAATACCCAACTGTTTTCTTCTTCATAGGAAATTTCCTCCTTCATATTTCTAAAGCATGTACACTTTCGTATACAATGCCAATAGTAATGTTGGTTTCTTAAAATTTCCTTAACGATTTAAATAAAAAACACCGCTCATCATGAGCGGTGTTTCTCTATGCATTTTGTAATTGTACTTCTTCACGTTCCATTACTTTTCTTAGCACAATTGTTTGTGTCATTGTAAATAAATTACCTGTAATCCAATACAGCACAAGTCCTGATGGCGCCGCAAATCCCATAAATAGAATCATTGCCGGCATCATAATTTGCTGCACCTTCAGCATCTGCACTTGCTCTCCAGGCGTTATATTTGATTGGAATACCTTCATCTGGATAAATGTCGTTAACGCTGCAATAATCGGTAATATATGATATGGATCTGCATGTCCTAAGTTCACCCATAAAAATGAAGATGTACGAATCTCTTCAGTTCGGCTAATCGCATAATACAAAGCAGAGAAAATCGGCATTTGTATAAAGATTGGCCAGCAACCAGCTAACGGATTCCAACCACCTGATTTCATTAGTTCTGACATTTCTTTTTGATACTGCTTTTGTTTTTCAATATCTTTACCCACATCACCGTGTTTCTTTTTCAGCTTCTGTAATTCAGGTTGCATTTTTTTCATTTTCATTTGACTACGATATTGCGAAACAGCTAACGGAATCAGTGCTGAACGAACAACAAGCGTAATGACAATGATCGCAATCCCAAAGCTTCCACCAGATATATGATGAGCAACAAATTGAATCATATACGATATTGGATATACGAAATAATGGTTCCAAATTCCCGTACTATGTGAATCTATTGTGCCTGCATTACTGCAACCAGATAAAACAAAAACAAGTAATAATGATAAACTAATGAGCGCAGCTCGGTTTGATTTTAACATGTTCATTCCTCCAATGTTTCGTAATTAATTAGCGAAACATTGGTGTATACGGGCCTACCTCGTCACTCTCTCCACTCGATTCTTGTCTGCGGACAGAGCGAATCATTCCATATTTATAAAAAATCGAGAAAAGCGGTACATTTCCGATACCCTCTTCACACGTATCAACTAGTTTAAAAGCTCTCTGTCTACCGCTCGATGCTTGCTGACGTACGAAACGAGAAACGTTAGCAAGAAAAAAGACTTCTAATACACAAAGTGCTGTCGTTACAAACGATATATACAGAAGTGCATCCTGCAATAAAAATTCCATCGCTTCACATCCTTAATAAAGTCATTTTAGCACATTCAACAAACATTCTCTATTTCCTTTTATTTTCAAAAATGAATTTTGCATATTTTCTCAAAAAATTATGCTAGAAAATCAATGTATTCGCTTTCTTTAGTATATTCACACGTATCTTTGAATAGGTTTAATTTTTTAGAAATTTATAAAATTTTTGCATTATAATAAAACTATTGCCAGTTTTTGAAAAAAGCTTTATTCTCTTCTTGTAATCAAAAATGAATATGGAGATGAAACATACTATGGGTCAACTAGGAGACGCCGATTACGTTCCCGACACCGCCTTTTTATCCTTCCCAGCAGCTAAAACATTTCATTTAGAATTTATCATACAGTTAGTTGTTATTTTTATAGCTTCTATTTTGTATGCAATTTCTATGAATATGTTTTTTATCCCGCATAATATGATTAGCGGTGGGTTCGCTGGTGTAGGGATGATTATCGGTTATTTAATGCACTACAATATCGGAGCACTTATCTTTTTACTAAACATTCCGCTTCTTATTTTAAGTCACTTTTACTTAGGTAAGAAGACAACCTTTTTAACGGCATACTTTGTAGCTGTATCATCTTTAGCGATGAACATTATCCCAGTACACCAAGTTTCAGACGATATTTTACTTTCTTCTGTATTCGGTGGTGTCATCTGCGGTGCTGCCTCAGGAATCATATTCCGATTTGCTTCTTCAACAGGTGGTTTTGATGTTGTTGGATTGATTGTAGCGAAACATCGCGATGTTTCAATTGGAGCAATCATCTTTGGATTCAACTTAATCTTACTTGTTGCAGCAGGATTTATTTTCGGATGGGATATTACACTTTATACGTTAATTAGTCGGTTTGTAGTCAGCAAAGTAATTGATGCCGTGCATACAAAACATATTAAATTAACGATAATGACAATTACAGAAAAAGGTGAGGAAATAAAAAGCTCACTATTACATCACGGCATACGTGGCGTAACAATGGTAGATGCTGTCGGCGGCTATACAAACCATAAGAAAAAAATGATTTACACTGTCGTAACTCGCTACGAGTTGGGCGAAATGAAACGTATTATCCGCCAAGTGGATAATAAAGCATTTATGAACAT
Organism: Bacillus proteolyticus; assembly: GCF_001884065.1. GTDB lineage: Bacteria > Bacillota > Bacilli > Bacillales > Bacillaceae_G > Bacillus_A > Bacillus_A proteolyticus. The sequence goes on along the minus strand of NZ_MACH01000159.1, from coordinate 22,201 downwards.
TACTGAAACCGTTGAAATTGTCGGCCGTTTCAAACGTATATAAAAAAGCGCAAGGAACTATAATTCCTTGCGCTTTTTATTTTTTACACTTATTACAAAATCAGATAATTCTATTATTGTATCACTAAATGTGTTATAATAAAATTAGACTTACAAAAAAGAGTATATAGACTTGGAAGTTTCTCTTATTTTTATAAGCAAAAAGAAACGAGCAGTCGGGTATATTTCAGACACCATACACGTAACGGTTTTCAAAAAGCCGATCATCTTAGTTATTCTTCACTGATCTTTTTATAAAAAGATACGTACAACTAAAATTCACTTCAATATACTATACCTACCTTTTTGACTTCCAAATCATCTTATTACATAGGGAGATGAACATATGAATCAATATATACGATACACACTAGCTGCCTTATTTGCCATCGGCGGCGGCGTGATCTGCTTCTGGACAAACACTCAGCTTGGAGAGAATATCATTTTTAATGGAATTGAGACACTTGTAAGCGCTTCAATTTTAGGCGGATACATTTTCTTCCTCTTCAATCCAGAAGAAAATGCTCAAAAAACAATGTTATTAACAATGATCGGAATCGTTGGTGGATGTATTTCCTACTCAATGACAAACTATACATTACCACTTCAATTAAGCTCAGCTTTCTTCCACGGTCTTTGGACTTGGTTCATTGCATTCTGCCTAGCAGATGTATTCAACCTATTACAAGACACTGAAGAAGATAGCGGTCGCCAAATTGAAAGTAACTCTTAAGCTGGAAGATATTCTTCCAGCTTTTTTAGATTGGTTTACATACCCCTATTGGTATTACTCGAAATATATCAACGATTATTTCATGATACCGACGTTTCGACACAACATATCGATTTACCGACATCCTTCGACACCCTAAAAGCAACACATACCCTATCCTCCAAGCAGCTTACTGCCGAATTCTACGATTAAAAAGATAACTAATAAGATCGCGAGTATCTTTAATGCTACATATGCTACTTTAAAAACAACATAAATGAGCAAGACTATCAAAATAATAGATAAAATTTCCATATTCACTTCCTCCAAGCTTTGCTCTTCTTATCTCATTTTACTCGCCCCAGACTGTTTATGGAACGACATAAGATGACATATAAAAAAGAGGATACCTCACCCATCGTAAGATACCCTCTCTTTCAGCTGCTCAAACCATTCTCTCTCTAATTTTAAATATCCCATCTCACTCTTCTCGGCGCTCTTTAATTCTTTATCAGTTTTCTTCATATAAGTACGGGAAGCTTCCATATCGCCCTCTAAATATTTAATAATTCCCTGTGTACGGTAATATCCGTTTAGGTCCATTTTGGTAATGGCCTTTGCATGTTCCTTTGCTTCTTGTAAAGAAAGACTATCCATCTGATAAAGGGCTTTATATAAAAGATACCAACTATGAAAACTACTAACGAAAAACTTATTTTCTTTCGTTACAGGTAGTTGAATAATTCGTTCTATATGCGGTATCGCTCTTTCCATTCCCTCTTGATCCGCACGAGCAAAAAAGACGAGCATAAGCCTACTCATTATCTCTCTTATCCCTTTATTCTCTTTTATTTTTTCCTCACTCAGTTCTACTAATCTTTCATCCCAATCTTTCGGTCTTTTATAACTAAATAACTCACTCGATATTTGAATCTCATATAAATGATTTCTAGCTCTTTCATCATCTTTAATTAAAATGAGAAATTGCATACCATCACTCATAAGCGTTCCTTTTATCGGCACAATTGTAACCGCAAAGATTGCAAAATGGAAAAAGGAAAAATATAAAAGATATTGATAATAACTTACCATATATATGTAACCTGAAGTAATACCGAATAGTAAACTTGTAATCGGTCCACCTAAAGTGAGCCATGCCCATTTTTTCGAAAGATTCGGTGTCTCTATAGAAGGTGGTACTAGTGTTGCAACGCCTCCAAAGTATGCCCATAATTTATTTTCTCGAATGCGTAATTTTCCCTTTTCTTTTTGAATAGTAATGGGTCCTACTGTCATAAATTTAAATGTCAAACCACCTATTACACCAAATGCTACATGTCCTAGCTCATGAATGGCTAACACTAACAATGAAATTCCAACTATTGCCCATAGGTTCAAAATTACTTCTAATTTCCCAGTTCGGATTACTCCGTATAAAATAGACAAAACTAACGCCGCCGTCATGGAACCAGCTGGCCTTCTTAAAATATCCACCTTTTTCTCCCCTCAATAAATCATCTTTTTATGCATTTCATACATATATGTTCCAACATGTAATACCCAAACGAACGAAATCATAATGACCATAAAGAAGTCTTTTCCATCTAAAATTGCATACGCAATCGCCGCCAACCACGCACAAGCAAGTGTCATATTTGTATATTGATATGCCTTATATCCCGCTTCATGAACAATTTGCTTTTGCCCTTCATCTGCATTCTTTGCCCACATTTCCATTGACTGAGAATACGTAACACTCTGTTCTGGATATAGAGCGTTATACCTTTTCCTCATTACAAATCCTAACCAAGTTATAGCGATAAAGCACACTGTAGATACTACAATACTTACACTAACAAAGAGCAAGTTCCCCTCACTTGTATACGTTCTATAAAAAGCGATAACTGAGCAAACAAACCATGATGGAATAACAATTTCCATTACTCGAAAATAAATAAGCGCTATCCCTAATCTTCGTCCCTTAACATTTTCTTCTTCATCTTTCGTTTGTGCGAGCGCTCTTGTACGCTTCCAAATATAATACATAACCGCTATGCCAAATACACTCATCATAACAACGCTAATAACAGGAGATATTTTGCTAGTACCCACTGTTGCGATATCCCCTACTACATACCCTATAAACCCACCAAAAATTGCTCCTACTAACAACTTCAATATAGCCGTCAGTTTCCCATTCCCCTTACTCCCCATCTCCATCTTCCCCCTCCACTAACATAAATATCTCCTCCACCGGCGCTCCAAAAATTTGTGCGATTTTTAACGATAACACAATAGATGGCGCATAATCCCCACGCTCAATTAAACTAATGGTTTGCCGTGATGAGCCAATCGCTTTACCTAACTCACCTTGTGATAAACGATGCTTTGCTCGAAATTCTCTCACCCGATTTTGAAGCTTCATATTTTACCTCTTTTTCTTTTATTTAATTAAAATTGTAAATAATATCCTGATAAATGTCAATTATCATTGTCATTTTGACGTAGATACATGTCAAAAATACATATATATTATACTAGATATAACGTATATAATAATTTTTAAGAACTACATAATTGAGGTGTCTCATGGATAAAAAAATGGTCTTTCCTTACGCTATTATTAAATTTTCAGCGGCCTGTTCTCTCTTTTTTTCTTTTTTATTATTTTTCTTTATAGGAAGTGATATGAACTTCTTTAAAACTTCCGCATACTTAACTGGATTTTTATATAATTTTTGGTTTTACCTTCTTTTCTTCTACGCAATTTTATGCTCGCTTGTAATTGACAAATTAAGTTCAAAACATAATAGTACGCCAAGAAAAGTTTTGCTTTATATTCTATCTGGTTACTTATTCTTTCTTCCATTTCATATATACAATGGAGGAGATATTATTCTAACTTTCCTAATTGGATCTGTAGGGGCAATTTGTTCACTTTTCTTTTATTTATGTACATGTATAGCAAATAAATCAAAATGGTTTCGATATATGACCGCTATTATCATTCCTATTTTATTCATTGCAATATGCGCTATTGATTTTACCCAAAAAGAACAATGGGTTGAGCACAGTACAAAAAATACATTTGAGGCGGATTTCTCATATTTTAACGGCACACATAAAATACCCGTTTATGTAAAAAAAGGAGAAACAATTGAGGTTAACGTAAACTTTCTTATTACTGAAAATAGCGCCTATCAAGGTTATAGCACTTACTTTTCTAGTGAATTTAATAAATATGAACCTATGTCCATACTAAGCAATGATACTTACGAACTTTCACCTAGTAAAACGGGGACATATTATATAGTAGTGACCGGTTACGGTATCGAGGGAAAGATAAAAGCAAACTGGAAAATAAAGTGAAACTTTAATCAGTGGGGTTTTTTTTCATCTCCCACTGATTATTAGCCCGCACCAATCGGGCCTTTACGGGCAGTTAATGCGGGATAAAACAAAAAGGCAGTGCTTTTGCACTGCCTCCCTAAAATCTGACATAGAATGGATTCCATATTAACTTGCGTTTTGTAAAAATACTCGTTTTAGTTGCTTGCGGAAACGAACGCTTAACGTAATTGCTACAATGACAATGGCTCCGAAAATGATTTTGCCGATATGCTCTTCCAATAATCCGAAAATATCATGTAAGTTACCACCTAACCAGTAGCCACCGATTAAGAAAAATGATACCCAGAATAAAGCACCTGAATAAATTGTAATCGCAAAACGGCGAAACGGTAAGTTAATGATACCTGCAAAGTATCCTGTAAAATGACGTACTCCAGGAATGAAGAAACCGATAAAGATAAGGAAATATCCGTATTTATCGAACCACATTCTCGTTAAATCAATTTTTCTTTGTGTTAAAAATACATACTTCCCATACTTTTGAACAAAAGGCATACCGAGCTTATTCCCTAAAAAGTATTGAATCGTCATTCCTACACTTGTCCCAATAAAGGATAGGATAATTAAAATAGGTAAACTTAGATCACCCTTCTGTGCTAAAAATCCCGCATATGCTAATGTTGGCTCTCCCGGAAACGGAAGCGCAATATATTCTAACAGCAAGCCTACAAGCACTACATAATACCCGTATTGCTGAAATAATTCATGAACCCATTCCATGTCATCTCTCCTTTCACTCACGTACAACTTCTTACTACATATTGTATAAAAAAATTGTCGAAATAACTATCACAATAGCTTACATTTTTATTACATTTTTGTAAGGCTCGTACTAACGTTTTCTGTTCTTTATTTAATTATCGCTTTAAAACGAGATGATACCTATCTATTACACTGGATAGGTACATTAATATACAAATTCCATCCAGTTTTTAGCACTTGGAAATCGCCTCATTTTGTTCTCTATAAAAAACCATAACAAACTCATACTAACTTCATATTAGCTTCATATACGTATTGTAAGATTATATCGGAATTTGTTGAAAACTTTTATTACTATATTACCTAAACATTAAATTGAATAAATATAAATCGCTTTCTGAAAATGAAAAAAGGGAGAATAGGAATGGAAGCTTATACAATGCACGATTTTATTAATACCAATATTGAATCTCATCCAAATGAAACGATTTTTAATTTACACATAAGCCAAACAAATGAATTTGACGTAAGCTTAACAAAATCTACAACACTATCCTTTATCATTTCTAGAAAGAATATTAAGATTGTCACGAAAAAATGGATTAATTCTAATCACGAAAGCATGATTGGAAAAAGTTATATCATTCCAACTAAAGCCTTTCATTATTTCTTACCTATCATTTCTGAAACAGAAGATGAAATGAACATTCAAGTACAGAGCTTTGGACTATACGGCGAACTTCTACTAAATGAAAGATTACTTATTGATAAAAACAACAAATATAATACAAAAATCACTAATTTTTTTGAATCACTAAATGAAAACGTACATCAAGCATTACGCGGATTACAAATTCGGTGTATGTAATACTACTAAAATAGTAAAAGGAGAATATAATGAAAAAATTACTAGTAACTATAATGTTATCGTTAGGTTTTTTAACTGTTCCATATATGTCTGCAGAAGCAGCTTCAACTAACGAACAGCTTATCGTTGACACGAAATTAAATAAAATGGATTTCTATCAAAATGGAAAGTTTATAAAAAGCTTCTCTGTCGCTACTGGAAAAGTTGCAACGCCTACACCGAAAGGTACTTTTCAAGTGGTAAACAAAATTAAAAACCGTCCTTATTATACAGGACATATTAAAGGCGGCGATCCACGTAATCCACTCGGTGATCGTTGGCTCGGATTAAATATGGCAGGAACATACGGAACAACGTATGCAATTCACGGCACTAACAATAATCAAGCGATTGGTAAAGCTACAACACTCGGCTGTATTCGCATGTATAACAACGATATACATTGGTTATTTGAACGTATCTACGATCGTGCCACTGTCACTGTAAAATAACCTATGAACCAGATTTACATGTAGCCAAGAATTTTATATCTTGGCTTATTTTATTTATTCATTTACAGTAGCGGAACAACTATACTTGCATATATAATGAAGGTAGACTGCGCTAAATAGTGTCTGAACATTGATAAACATGGATATTAAAATTATACAGTTATAAATTTTACATTGCACTCTATAATAGAACTACTGTGATTCTAAAATATTCAGTTCCAATAAACAATTCCCCTTGCTACTTTTATGATTACTTTATAGCGGGGGCTTATTATATGTATATATAACCTGAGTCATCCAAAAATGAAGAATTCGAATATTGCGGTAAAAGCGTTATTTAGGAGGTGTTACTATGACGCATATACTGGTGATTGAAGACAACCCAGATATACAAGAACTTATTCGTGAATTTTTAACTGCCCAAAATTTTACCGTTGATGTGGTTGGCGCTGGAACGGAAGGAATTCTTCTTTTCCAAAAAAATTCATACGACCTTGTCCTCCTTGATGTAATGTTACCAGATATAGATGGTTATAGTATTTGTAAAATTATGCGAGGACAGTCTGATATACCAATTATTATGTTAACAGGCTTACATAATGAAGAAAGTGAAATTAAAGGGTTTGAGTTGGGCGTTGATGACTATATTACGAAACCGTTCCATTACACGGTATTTATTAAACGCGTAGAAGCTGTATTAAGAAGGACAACAACGAAGGAAACCGAAACTGCAACTATACTACAATTCCATGAATTGATGTTAAATTCTACAGCGTATGCGGCTTATGTTCATGGCAATCAAATTGAACTAACAACTAAAGAATTTGAGATTATATATACTTTGTTACAAAATCGAGGAAAAGTATTATCAAGAAGTGATTTATTAAATAAGGTATGGGGCTATGAACATTATGGTGATGTAAGAGTTATAGATACACATATTAAAAATTTAAGAAAAAAATTGAGGATCCCTTATATTAAAACGGTGAAAGGCATTGGCTACAAAATCGAAGCATAGCAAGGATAACATCACCAAAAATATTTTCATCAAAACCTTATTGTTTTGTGTTCTTTTATCATTTTGCCTGTATCAAATTATTTATTTTCTAGCTTTAAACTATGATAAAGAGCATTATGCGAAAAAAACTGAAACTCCAACTGCGGAACATGCGGATTCAGTTACGAAAAATGAACAAAATAAAGTTGTTTCAAAGGGTAGCATCTCAAATTTCCAGTCATCTATTATAGATTTCAAAACACTCTCTACAGCTATTAATCATCTTTTGCAAACTAGCCAAACTGTAGCTGCAAAAGAAAATGCAGCAAATCTTTCGGAGGAAAGTAACAAAACTGAATCACATACTAAAGCGGAACAAACAGCCGCTAACCCTACTTCCTTACATACACAAAATTCAGCAAAGAAAACAAATGAAACACATGATAGTCCAAGTTTAGCAGATGCCTTGCAACAATTAGCTCCAAACATTGGTGCAACAATGCTTGCATTATCTCTGCTCGGTTCTTTAATTTATGCCAAACTAATTGCCAAACCTTTTCAATATATGAGCGATACTTTAAAAGATATTATAAATCTGGACTTTTCAGATAAACAATCACCTAACAAAAATACAGATCAAACAGATTTCAATTTGCAAGTAGCGGCTTCACAAGTCCCAACTATTGTGAAAAATCTACATGAAACAAATAAAGATTTACGAAATGAGCTCAAGAAAGAACAACAATTAGAACAATCTCGTAAAGAATTTATGTCTATGGTATCCCATGAATTAAAAACACCTATCGCAGTCGTTATGGGACAACTAGATGGCATGATTCACGGAATCGGTGCATACAAAGATAGAGACAAATATCTAAAACGATCCTACGAGATGATGCAAGATATTAACATATTAACGGAAAAGATGTCAGAATTATCCAAAATACAAAATCCTCAATTCAAACCGAATTTAGAAGTTGTTTCACTATCTAACATCATTGAGGACGTTATGAGGAAAGTAGATTATTTTATATCTGTAAAGCAATTAACTGTTCAATCTAACATTAAACAAGATGTAATAATTTTAGCTGATCCTAAATTTATTCAAACTGCTATTTTTAATATTATTTCAAATGCAATTCACTATACAATCGATCATCAGCATGTATATATAAAGCTTTATGAAAAACCAAACGGTTACGCATTAGAGGTTTTAAATACAGGTTCACAAATAGATGAGGACAAACTCGATCATCTATTTGAGCCTTTCTATCGCGCTAATCCTGGAAACAACGGTTTAGTACAAGGTAGCGGTCTTGGATTATATATTGTAAAACAAATACTAGATAAACATCAGTTTCCTTATGGAATACAAAACACACCTCAAGGTGTAAAATGCTCAATTGTCTTTCCAAAAGCAATGTAAACTACTACTATAATTTCATAACCCAAACTCATACTTCGTATGAGTGGCGGAATTTTGTAGAGTCTCTTACTCTGTTTCGTTCGCCCGTTGTCCTTATTAGGATAACGGGCGTTTTTTATTTATATAGGGAGGTTTTCTCATGGAGAAATTTAAGTATTCATTACTAGTTTTATTCGGCGCTTGTAGCTACGGCGTACTTTCAACTATTTTTAAACTCGGATTCATCGACGGATTTTCAGCACACCAACTACTAGGAGGACAATATGTCTTCGGGTGGATTGGTCTACTTTTACTCGTCCTTTTCTTTTCACGTCATAAAGTATCAAAAAAACAATTCTTTTCGTTACTAACAGTCGGCACAACTATGAGTATGACAGGTATTTTCTATGCTATTTCTGTAGAAGAACTGCCAGCCTCTATCGCTGTCGTTTTACTCTTTCAGTTCACTTGGATTGGTGTGGTCATCGAAGCGATTGCCAACCGCACATTCCCCAGCCGTGAAAAAGTTATATCTATTATTATTTTGTTTACTGGTACATTGTTTGCTGGTGGAGTATTTGAAGGACTTGGACAAAACTTTTCGACGAAAGGTATTATCTTCGGGCTATTAGCTGCCGTCTCTTTCTCATTCTATGTATTTGCAAGTGGGCGCGTCGCTACAGATGTTCCGCCTTATACGAAAAGCTTTCTTATGACAACGAGTGCTACTCTTATTGTATGCTTATTTTTCCCGCCTACCTTTTTAACTGACGGCGCTTTACAAGCAGGCCTCTGGAAATATGCTTTCTTCCTTGGACTATTCGGGGTTATTATACCTGTCATTTGTTTTTCAATTGGCGTACCAAAAGTAGGAACAGGACTTGGTACAATATTAGGTGCAGCTGAATTACCAACAGCAATTATCGCTTCTATTACACTTGTTCATGAAGTTGTAACGCTAATGCAGTGGATAGGAATTGTGTTTATATTACTCGGTATTTTCACACCACAACTACTTACTGCTAGGAAAGAAAAAAAACATAATCGTGTGCATAGTGCATAGAAAAAGACCTTTCATTTACTTGAAAGGTCTTTTTTCTATACCTCACTTTACCGCTCCATATAACTTCTCTATCTCATGCTCAATTTGTTTTACATCAATTCGTTCAAATAATGGCTGCACGCTATCAATTCTATTCGGCAACGTATTTTGAGGTTCCCAATTTCGGTTAACAATCGACAATGTGTTTCTAACTTTCTCACTTGAAAATGGTAAAAACGGTTCAAGAAGATTTGCAAAATTAGCGATAAGATAAACACAATTATAAATCGTTTCTTCACATGAAGCTGGGGCATCATCTCTTTGTTTCCAAGGCCGCTGTTCATCAAAGTATTTATTTGCAAAACGTACTGCATCAAATATTGTCTCTAATGCCACCTTAAATTTTGCTTGCTCAATCAATTCCCCTACATTTTTATATAATCCTTCTATCTTCTCCTTCAGCTCTACATTAATAATTCCTTTCGGCACAATGCCATCATAATACTTTTCAATAAACTTTAATGTTCGGTTCACAAAGTTCCCATATGCACCTAACAATTCACTATTATGACTGTAAATGAATTCACGCCATGAAAAATCAGTATCACGATTTTCTGGTGCATTTACTGTTAAAAAGTAACGAATAGAATCTGGATTATATCTTTCTAATATATCAGGTGCCCATACTGCCCAGTTTTTACTTGTCGATAACTTTCTTTTTTCTACTGTTAAATACTCATTCGAAACGATATGACGCGGGATTGCTTCTTCTCCTATTCCAAGTAATACCGCTGGCCAAATGATTGAATGAAACGGAATATTATCCTTACCATGTACATAATATGTTTTCGCATCTCTATCCCAAAACTCTTGATCATCTTTCTCTGTTTCTTCAGCCCAGTGTTTACTCGCTGAATAATATCCTGTCACCGCTTCAATCCATACGTAAATTTTCTTATCTTCATACCCTTCCACCGGAATTGGTACCCCAATTGGTAAATCACGTGATACTGCCCTATCTTGTAACCCTTCCTTTACATATCTTTCTGTTAGTTGAATCGCATTGTCACGCCATGTTCCTTTCTGCTTTGCAATTTCTACAGCCGCTTTAATTTGCTGCTGAAATTTATGCAATGCAAAATAGAAATGCTCTGTTTCCTGTACTGAAGGCGTACTACCACATAACTTACATTTCTTTTCTAACAAATCGAGTGGATCCAAAATAGCGGAACAAGCATCACATTGATCCCCCCTCGCCCCTTCATGACAATGTGGACAAAAGCCTTCTACATAACGATCTGGTAAAAATTGCGTACACGTTTCGCAATAAGCTTGTTCAACTACTTTTTTATAAATATAGCCTTCTTCTAATAAACGCAAAAAGACTTTTTGAACAGTTTCATGATGGTGCTCACTATCTGTACGTGTATAGCAATCATACGTAAAACCAAGTTTATGAAAACATTGACTAAATTCTTCATGATACTTATCAGCAATTTCTTTCACCGTCACACCTTCTTGTTTTGCTCTAATTGTAATCGGTGTTCCATTACAATCACTTCCCGAAACATACAACACATTCTCACCTTTTGCCCGGTAATAACGTGCTAAAATATCTCCAGGTAACAAACTAGCAATATGTCCAAGGTGTAACGAACCATTTGCATATGGCCAAGCGCCTCCAATAAAAATACTCATCTTGTATTCCTCCTTTAAAATATAAAAAGCCCCACCCCTATCTTAAAAAAGATAAGGGCGGGGCTGTATAAACAGTCGCGATACCACCTTATTTCGTCAGTCATTCACATAACTAACCTTAACAAGTACGGAGCAATTCATGCTCTTATACTGTGGTTTTGATAACGAGAACCAACTCTCGTCGCCGCCTACTATTATCATTTGATAAGTTCAGGACGAAGCTCAAAGGCCATTGTTCAAATGAATATTCTTGCTTCTTCTCAGCTACCGAAGCTCTCTGGAAAGAATGGTTCCATTCTACTTTTCCTTTTCAACGCTTTTATGTATAACACGTATTTTACGACTTAATAACAGAAAAATCAAACTTTTATTTTAAAAAACAGGAAATCCTACTCACTCACCGAATAACTATACGTTCACAAAAGGAGTGATAAAATTGAATCAAAAGCAACTAAGTACTATTAATGAAAGAAGCTGGAATGCAGCTGCCTATGAAGCTTGGACGAATCGTCACGGCACACCGACAGAATATGCAAAAAGACTCATGCAAGATCCTGTTCATGAAGTCTCCTACTATTTACCTTACATACAATCTCCAAAAGGAAAGCGTATTATTAATTTACTCGGATCAAAAGGCAACAAAGCAGTTGCTCTTGCTCTTTTAGGAGCCGATGTAACAGTTGTAGATATTTCAGCAAGTAATGCAAAATACGCAAATGAACTTGCTGAAGCAGCCAGAGTTTCTATTCAGTACATCGTCTCTGATGTACTAGATGTAACTCTCCCTCAATCATTTGATATCGTATTACTAGAACTTGGTGTACTCCATTACTTTTTAGATTTAAAACCGCTCTTTACAAAAATCTCTCAATTACTAAAAACGGACGGAACATTTATCCTTCGCGATTATCATCCAATGTATACAAAACTATTAGGAATAGACCATCCATCATTTCGAGCAAGTGGAAGTTATTTTGATGAAGAATTAATTAAAGATGATGTTGCTTACAGCATTCTTCTTACAGAAGCACAAAAAGAATCTTTACCGAAAACAACCATCCGCCGCTGGACGTTAGGAGAAATTGTTACAACGCTCGCGGAAGAACATTTTAAAATTGAAAAACTAGTTGAAGAACACGGGTCTCATCAAAGATGGGTCTTCCCTTCTACGGCACCAGAAGGAATTGAAGAACGAATACCCGGTCTATATACAATAATTGCGACAACATGCAAAAAAGGATCCCTTCACGGATAGGATCCTTTTTGCATGCTCGCGCATATAAGTTGAGGTTGGAGATTACCATAATTCTGTAGAATAGGACACAAGATATTTCAACATTCGTCTCTGACTTACGTCGTCAAAAAGGGGTATGACCAACATAACGAAGAGTAATGTTTCAGTTGATAGTGATAATCGTTATCAACTGATTAGAAGTATACATGATGTTATTTCAAATTACAATAGGATTTCTAATATTTATTTATGATTTTTTGGATATACAAATGTATACATTTAAATAACATTTACTTGTACTCATCTGCCCTTTTCCATTATCCGCTATAATTTTTGTTTCTCCGAGAGGAATATTTTTTTTGAGCTCATTTCCTGCACTTATCCCGCATATCCGTTATAATGAGAACCGATATCATTAATATTTAGGGGGTGCTACACATGTCACAACAAGCATTTGAAGAAAAGTTATATGCGAACTTAGAAGCTGTTATTGACCCTGAATTAGGTGTTGATATTATCAATCTCGGATTAGTTTATGACGTTACAGCGGATGAAAATAATAATGCTGTCATTACAATGACAATGACTTCTATCGGTTGTCCAATGGCTGGCCAAATCGTATCCGACGTTAAGAAAGTATTATCAACGAATGTACCTGAAGTAAATGAAATAGAAGTAAACGTTGTATGGAACCCGCCATGGACAAAAGAACGTATGTCACGTATGGCAAAAATCGCATTAGGTGTTCGTGATTAAATAAGGAAAAGACCTGACAATCCAGTCAGGTCTTTTTTCTCTTATTATTTTACTCCTACAGCGTCATAAGCTTTTGTTACAGCTTGTACAGCTTTAGAGTTTTTACCGTATAAATCTTCTGCTGATTGAAGTGCTGCTTGACGCATCATTTTAAAGTCAGAGTTTGCAGTTAAATATTTAGTAAGAGCACGATAGTAAATTTTTTCTGTCGCTTCACGGCCCACTCCAGTTACTTTCACACCGTAATGAGTGCCGCCATCAGATACTAAATACGCTGCCTTATTATTAATACTACTGTTAATATGAACGCCGCCATTATCAGCTGTTCCAGTATAACGTTTATTGTAATGATCTGGGTAACCTTCACCAGGTTTTAATGGGTTCGGAATAGATGCTGGATCTTTCAGAGAACGAAGTGCATCACCAGGCTTACCAGGTGTATAAATATCAGCACCTAAATCCCAGCTCTTCTTCTCAACCATGACACCCATAATGTCAGATAACGATTCATTTAACGCACCTGATTCATTTTTATATACAAGGTTTGCTGTATGCTCAGTTACAGCATGCGTTAATTCGTGACCGATAACATCAAGTCCAGCAGATAATGGAATGAATGTCTTGCCATCGCCATCACCATACATCATCTGAATACCGTTCCAAGCTGCGTTATTCCAAGATTCACCTACGTGAACAGTAGAAATAAGTTTCGCACCTTTATCATCGAAAGAGTTACGGTTAAATGTCTTTTTGTAGTAATCATATACTTTACCTGCATTCACATGCGCATCAACTGCCGCTTTATCTTCGAAGAACTTAGATTTACTTGCAATTTCTTCTCCTGTATATCCAAGAATTTGTGAGAATAAATTAAACCAGTTTTCATCCATATTCTCTGCATCAAATGTATGGACACCTTTTCCTCGTGTACCATCAAATAAGTTGAACGCTCCTGTTTTCGTATCTTGAGCAATTTCAAATGATTGTCTAGCGCCTAATACTCCGTAACCAAATCCAGTAATGTTATCTACCGCATTATATTTCTCAATAACATTCCCATTTGTTGCATCAACAAAGTAATGCCAATATCCTGGAGCTGGTTTTGAAACCGATGCTTTTACAAGATACGCAAGATAGTATTGACCATCTTTTTCATACACATATAAATCTTTTTTCACACCATCATAATTCTTTACTTTACCAATTTCTTTCTCAATATTAGCTTTTGCAATCGTTTCTGCTTGTTCTGCACTAATACTTGCAGATGCAGGAATATTTTTATCATCTAAACTCGGAATAACTTGTCCGAAAAATGCTTTTACATTATTTTCTTTATCAAGCGTAACTGTTTGATCTGAACCATACACAGGAATGTTATTATGCTTCTCAACTAACTTCACATGTGTTGTACCAGACTCAGCATCTTTTTCTTCACCAACGATATTGAAATGTTTGTCAATATTTCCCGCTAGTTTAAACATATCCTTTTTACTCTCTAAATATTGAAAGACTGTCTCTTTTTTATCTAGTCCTTCCGGCGCTTTCCATTCTTCACCTATGTAAGCTGGCGTTTTAAACTCTTGGTGATACTGGATCTTTTGCTCTTCTGCTTTCGTCGTAGTTGCTCCAAATGCCCCAAACCCACTTGCGATAACAGTTAATGCTAATGCTGATGAAATTACTTGCTTTTTCAATCTAACACTCCCCATTCCCCTAAAAGTTTTTAACACCTTTATAAAATTCTGAATAACTTTCCTGATACCTGTTTCCAAAAATTGAGAAAGTTTTTTCTGTTAATTTAACTCACACAAAAAAGGATATCGTTTCCGATATCCTTTTTCCTATAACTTTTCATCCCACTATTCACATACTTAAAATCACCATGGATTAAAATTTCACTTTATTCCATTTTCATTTCAATCGCTAAGTAATGAGAGTTTTCTTTCGCTTGAATGCGAATATCTTCTTCTACAGCCTCCGCTGCATCACGCGTTACAAGTGTTTCACCATTCACAACACTGCTACCTTCAATTTGTACAAGGTATAATTGACGTCCTTCTTGAATAGGAAACTGAATTTCTTTACCAGCCTCTAATGATAAAGAATATAAATTTGCATCTTGGTGAATATGAATTGGTGCAGCTCCATCAGAAGGAGATACCATATGGAACCACTCATTTTCACGTTTACTCCAATCAAATTTAAACTCACCATAGTTCGGTTTATGACCATCACGGTCCGGTAAAATCCAAATTTGTAATAAACGCAATGTTTCATTTCCTAAGTTATGCTCACTGTGAAATACACCAGTACCTGCACTCATATATTGAACATGCCCACGCTCAATTGTCCCTCGGTTCCCCATACTATCTTCATGTGTTAATTCACCATCTATAACGTAAGAGATAATCTCCATATCACGGTGCGGGTGCATATCAAAACCAGTTTGTGCCGCTATTAAATCATCATTTATAACACGTACTGCTCCAAAATTCATATTGTTTGGATTATAATAATTTGCAAAAGAAAAATGAAAATGTGTATTTAACCACCCGTGATTTGCTCTTCCCATATTTTTATGATCAACTTTTCTAAACATATCCTTCACCTCATATTATCTCGAAATCGAGATATTTATTTTTAATTTTTATCACTGCAACTTCTTCAGTAATTCTAATAATTGTTTTTGTTCTTCTCTATTTAGCTTATCAAATTGTTCTGCTTGAAATGTTTCTTGCGGCGGGACTATTTCTTCATATAGAACCTTTCCCTCTTCTGTTAATGAAATATATTTCGTGGTACCTTCTTGTTCACGCTGAATCCAATCGATTTGCTCCATCTTATTTAAAAGTTGAGTAACATTTCCTTTCGTAACAAATAACTTATTTCCAAGCTCTTGCTGCGTTAAACGATCGTGTCCTCCAACTTGAACTAATACATCAAACTGAGCAGCAGATACATTCCACTTTTTCAAATGCTGATTCGTCTCACGAATACTTCTATTATACAAGCGTGATAAACGAAACCATAATAGTAATCCAAGTCTTTCCTCTGCTTTCATTCCATCACCTCGCTCATTTGATACTATTAGTTTAGAACTAAACTTAATATAAGTCAATAACTTATTTATAGTAAGCAACAAAGAAAGCACAGCGCTATTTCTCCACTATGCTTTACATCAATTTTCTATTTTTATATTCATCTAATTTCCTCTCCGCGAACTTCCTCGCATCTTTCTCAATCCATCTCTCTTCGTACGATTCACTTCCAACATACAATACTTCTCTCTTATGCTGCATTGCATGGCGAAATTCATGCAAAAGTGTTTTAAGCACTTGCTCATACTCTTCCCACATACAAACGAAAATTAATTGTTTTTCTTTATGATAAAAACCACCTATCGGGAATAGAAACTCTTCTTCCTCTTCCCCTAATGATAGGAGTACATGATTTGCATCACATGTATCACAAAAAATAACTGGCGTTTTACACGCTTCAATCAGTGAAAACAAATCATCTCTTAGCCTTTTGACATCCCAAGGAAGCTCCGAATCCAACACATACCAATTCTCCACCTGTTGATATACATTTTGAAACTGGAGTTCCATTTCTTTTTATTCCCCTTTCCAAGCTCTCTTTTTCTATATGTATGCCACAATATGGTAAATATTAAACGTACTCTTTGCCCCTTTGAAAAATGACAATAAAAAAAGGAACCTATGTCGGCATAGATTCCTTTTCCGTAATCACTTTTTTTTCATCATTTTTTTGAGTACAAAATAACCAAGTGCGCAAACAATAGCAGCAAGTGCAAAATATTTCACATATGGCCCAGCTACTTTATTAATACTTTCCCACTCTGTTCCTAATTTAAAACCTAAATATACAAATACAATTGACCATGGAATAACAGCTAGTGTAGTTAGCGTAATAAACTTAGCATGTGACATTTTCGCAATACCCGCTGGTATCGAAATAGCATGACGCACAACAGGAATAAAACGCGCTGTAAAAATAACACCAGTTCCGTAACGATTAAACCACGCTTCAGCATAATCAATATGTTTCTTCTGAATCAAAATATATTTTCCATATCGCTCAAGAACAGGTCTTCCTCCGTATCGACCGATCCAATAAATGAATAGTTGTGCGATTACACCACCAATTGTACCGAACGCGACAGCACCCCAAAATGTAATGCTTCCTGTTGATACTAAATAACCTGCATAAGATAATACGATTTCACTTGGGATAACCTCTAGCATTAATCCAAGCATAATTCCCCAATAACCAAGTCCTTCTAGAAAAACTAAAACTGAATGAATCAACTCTCCTAACATCATTTACCTCTCTTTACTGTTTTCATTGCAAAAAATAAAAGTACAAGCAGTAAATATCTTGTACTTTTATTTTTTTAAAATTTAGCTAGTCTTCGTATCCCACTTAAAGATTTTATTTAAAAATTTATATACATTCTTTGACTCTTTCGTAAGAAGTGGACCTAAGATGGATAGTATAAGCACGTATAGTGCTGAGAATGGTTTCAATACTGACATTAAACCACCGGCGATGCCGATATTAGCCATAATGATGGAGAATTCTCCTCTTGAAACAATTGTTAATCCGATATTTGTTGACGCCTTATGAGATAATCCAGCTTGTCGTCCTGCAATCATCCCTGCTACAAAGTTTCCGATTATCGTTAGAAGTACAGCACCTAACGTTAACCATATTGCTCCGCCTAATGAAAACGGGTCTATACTTAATCCGAAACTGAAGAAGAAAATAGCTCCGAAAAAGTCTCTAAATGGAACAACGAGATGTTCAATTCTGTCACTATGCTCTGTCTCAGAGAAAACTAACCCTAAAAGAAGTGCTCCGATTGCTTCGGCAACGTGAATCGTTTCCGAGAAACCTGCAATAAAGAATAACGAAGCAAATACTACAATAATGAAAATTTCATCTGAACTAATATTGAGCAATCTATTTAATAACGGTGTAGCCTTTCTAGCCACAATAAAGAATAGCAGCATGTATCCTAAAGCAATTCCAATCGAAGTGAGAGCACCTAAGAAGGAAGCATGATCCCCTAGAACTAAACCAGAAACAACTGATAAATATACAGCAAGGAATATATCTTCAAACATAATAATTCCTAATATTAATTCGGTCTCATTATTACCAGTTCTTCTTAAATCCACTAACACTTTGGCAACGATAGCACTAGAAGAAATCGTAATAATACCCGCAATAATTAAGATTTCAAGTAATGGGAAGCCCATTATAAATCCGTATAATAATCCAAGTGAAAAGTTAATTAAAATATAGATTGTTCCGCCAATCGCAATGGAACGTCCAGATTTAATTAGTTTTTTCATCGAAAACTCTAGTCCTAGGTAGAACAGAAGGAACAGAACGCCAATCCGTCCAAGGAAGGAAATTACACTTGCACTTTCAATAAATTTGAGATCGATAACACCTATTGTCGGCGCGTGTGGCCCCACTAACATCCCAAGAACAATTAGAAAAGGAATTACTGAGAATTTAAACTTTCCAGCAATGACTGCCGCAATTGCAACTAATACTAACGCTGTACCAACTTCAAAAATTAAAGTATCCATCTAGTCAGTCCCCCTATTCGAAAGTAATTCATTAATAATTTTTTTAATCTCTTCTCTCTCACCCGAAACTACAAGCATATCTCCTTCTTCAATTACTGTTTCTGGTCCTGGATTAAATAGCTTTTTCATATTCTTTTTCATAACTGCAATGATCGTTACGCTATATGTTTTTCTTATTTCAAGATCACCGATTGTTTTTCCGATTGCTGGAGCTGTATTCTCTACTTTAAACCACTCAATCGCTAAACCTTCAAAGACCATTTCAACATTTTCTAATGCTCTAGGCTTGTATACCATTCCACCTAATATTGCTGCAATTTGTCTTGCCTCTGAGTCACGTAATGAAATACTTGAGATGCTTTCTTCATGGTCTGAATCAAAATGATACATTTCTCTACGCCCATCATCATGAATGACAATCACCATCTTTTCGTTACCTTTCGTAACGATTTGAAATTTGTAACCAATACCCGGAAGTTCACTTTCTCTAATATTCATATTTAGCTCCTCCACAACAATTTTTATTTGAATTTTCTGTTTTTCTGTCTTTTATTCATCCAATCCATTTTAGAAATTCTAACCATTCAGGATACCTGTGATTTGGAAATCTTTTATTGTAATAATAAGTGGCTCCTAAAAAGATACTTAAAGATGTAATGATAAAAAATAAATTACTTCTCATTTTCAAACTCTTAAGACTTACTTTCAATAAAGATTCTTCTTTCAAATTATCCCCTCTTTCTCACTTTAAATTTAGTTTTTTAAAATGTAAATAATTCTAAAAATATTACGATGTAACATAATCATAACACAAAGCACGTTTAAGTAACATGATTTTTTAGAAAAATTGATTCCAGTATATTTTTTGCATATAATTTTCTTATTACGTAAAAAAGGAAGTGTATTATATGGTTGATATCTTTAGCAGATTCCTTGAGGTAACGAATAATATTTTATGGTCATATATTCTTATTGCAATGTTAATCGGCTTCGGTCTTTATTTCTCTTTCAAATTAAAATTTGTCCAAATTACTCATTTCCGTGAGATGGTCAGTTTAATTAGTAAAGGATTTAATCGAAAAGAAAAAAAGAAAGATAGCATCTCTCCATTCCAAGCATTTTGCTTAAGTGCAGCAGCACGTATCGGTATCGGGAACTTAGCTGGTGTAGCATTAGCCATTTCAATGGGTGGACCTGGCGCAATATTTTGGATGTGGTTTATCGCTATCCTTGGAGCAGCTACTAGTTTTGTAGAATGTACGCTCGCGCAAATTTATAAAGTAAAAGATGGAAGCAGATTCCGTGGTGGACCAGCATATTACATGGAAAAAGGGTTAAACAAACGCTGGATGGGTGTTTGGTTTTCACTTCTTATTACAGTTGCGTACGGATTAATTTTCAATTCTGTACAAGCAAACACGGTAACAATAGCGTTTGAAAATGCTTTTGGACTAGAGCGAACGATCGTAGGAGCTCTATTAGCTTTATTAGTTGCAGTTATTATTTTTGGCGGTATTAAGAGCATTTCACGTATTACAGAAATGATCGTTCCTCCAATGGCAATTGTTTATATTGGTGTGGCTATTTTTGTCGTTATTAACAACTTCAATATGTTACCAAGCATTTTCATGGAAATATTTAACGGTGCATTCGGTTTAGATCAAGCCATCGCTGGTGGTATTGGAGCAGCAATCAAGTTCGGAATTCAGCGCGGTTTATTCGCGACAGAAGCAGGTATGGGTAGCTCTCCTAACGCAGCTGCAACATCAGATGTATCTCACCCTGTAAAACAAGGACTTGTTCAAGCATTAGGTGTTTTCGTAGATACATTCTTAGTATGTACATCAACAGCATTTATCGTATTATGTTCTGGACTTTACAAAGGATCAAATTTACAAGGAATTGAATTAACACAACAGGCATTAAGTTCACAAATTGGACCGTGGGCAAGTACTTTCTTAGCGATTATTATTTTCCTATTCGCTTTCAGTTCTTTACTAGGAAACTACTATTATGGTGAAACAAATATCGCATTCATTAAAGAAAGCAAAACATGGTTACTGATTTATCGTGTTGCAGTTGTCGGAATGGTGTTCTTCGGATCTATCGCTGCCCTTCAAACGGTTTGGAGTTTAGCTGATTTCTTTATGGGACTAATGGTATTTACAAACTTAATTGCCATCTCATTCCTTAGCAAGTTCGCCTATGCGGCATTAGTAGACTATATAAAGCAAAAGAAACAAGGAAAAGATCCTGTTTTCATTGCAAGTTCTATCCCTGACTTAAAGAATACAGAGTGCTGGGATGGACAGGATTCAGTAGAAAAACAACAGGCTGTATAACGTTTAAAAGCGGAAGCGGCTCGTTCAGAATCGCAGGACATTGGAGCTCTCGACCTTGAAGCGCTTTTTGCTTCGAGCGAGAGAGCGAAATGGCCGGAGATTCTAGCCGCTGGAGCTGGATAATACTAAAAGCGGAGGTGACTTGCTCAGAACAGGAAGGCGCGAAATGACCGACTGTTCTAGTCACCGGAGCTGGATATCAATAAAAATCCCTATTACTTCAAAGTAATAGGGATTTTTATTTACAACAGTTCATAATTTGTTCAAATTAATTCCAGCAAAAGGCTTGATTTATACAAATTACTAGATTATAATAATTATAAATTAGTAATTGATATAACATAACCACTCAAAAGGAGATTGATCATAATGAACAAACAAGTAATCGAAGTATTAAACAAACAAGTAGCAAACTGGAGCGTTTTATTTACAAAACTACACAACTTCCATTGGTACGTAAAAGGGCCTCAATTCTTCACATTACACGAGAAATTCGAAGAGCTTTATACAGAATCAGCTACTCACATCGATGAAATTGCAGAACGCATTTTAGCAATTGGCGGCAAACCAGTAGCAACAATGAAAGAATACTTAGAACTATCTTCCATTCAAGAAGCAGCTTACGGAGAAACTGCAGAAGGGATGGTCGAAGCAATCATGAAAGACTACGAAATGATGCTAGTCGAACTAAAAAAAGGCATGGAAATCGCTCAAGAATCTGACGACGAAATGACATCTGACCTACTACTAGGCATCTACACAGAACTAGAAAAACACGCTTGGATGCTACGTGCGTTCTTGAATCAATAATATATTTAAAAGCGGAAGCGGCTTGCTCAGAATGTGAGGGGGATGGAGCTTTTGACGTAGAGGCGCTCTTTGC
>NZ_MACH01000158.1 GCF_001884065.1 Bacillus proteolyticus | reverse complement strand
TTCTAGCCGCTGGAGCTGGATAATACCTTAAAGCGGAAGCGGCTCGTTCAGAGTCGCTTTTTTTCTATAGAGTGGTCGTGTATGCTGGTACATGAAATTTATATCAGCGATTTTTCAATTATATCGACCGCAACTCGAATTATATCAGCGATTTTTTCATTATATCGACCGTTTCATCAAATATATCAGCGATTTTTCCAATATATCGACTTACCGACAAATCACGACAATATTAGCGCGCCCCTTTCCTACTTTTATCA
This sequence comes from Bacillus proteolyticus, assembly GCF_001884065.1. GTDB lineage: Bacteria > Bacillota > Bacilli > Bacillales > Bacillaceae_G > Bacillus_A > Bacillus_A proteolyticus. The sequence continues at coordinate 12,966 of NZ_MACH01000158.1, read as the reverse complement.
ATATATTACAATCTCTTTTATGTTAAAATATAGGAAACACCCTTTTGTAAAATAGATCCAAAAAGCTTTTCCAAATTCATCATTTACTACTTAAATGGCGGGAGTGGTTCAGTTGAAAGACTACTTAATTAGAGCATTTTTTGCGTTAATAACGGTTGGGATTGTCTTACTTACAGCCAATATTTTCAATATACGTATCGAGGTTAAAGACTATGCTTTCCTCGTTGTTGTAGCGATTGGTGGCGGCTGGGGTGGCTGGTACCTGTATAAAAAACAAAGTAATCAAAATGATAAAGGCATTCCAAAGTAATATGGAATGCCTTCCTTGTTATTTCCGTTTATAGTAAATAACGAAATTCAGACCACTGATCAAAACAATCCCAATAAACATATCAAACGACACTGAATCTCCGCCTAAATTATACTCATCAACAATAAACCCAGACATAAACAACGTTATCGCTGAAACACCTATACACAATATCGAAATAAACCAAAGCGAAAATTCATTAATTAGCTCTTTCTTTTGTCTTAAAACAATTAGCATCACAAGAATAGACGCTGCTAAAATACTTTTAAAAACAGGACGTAAATACACAAACTCCTCCATCTGTTTCTCCTTTTCCAAAAACATTATATCTCAATATTAATATATTTAACTAAATTAAAAACACATGCCTTTTCAAGATAAAATGACATGTGTTTCCAAAAATCTCTATACAATTGTATTATGATAGCTGCTTCCACTTCGTCCCCAAAACAGGACGCTCGTAATTTTGGATTTCATGAATTAGTTTATCTGCCGTCTCAGCGGAAACAATTAACTCTTTATTCGATGGATTCATAAAGCCTTCTTCTGCTGCACGTTCAACCATTTGCAAAATTGGTCCGTAAAAGTCTTTTATGTTCAATAAACCAATCGGCTTATTGTGTATACCAATTTGTGACCAACATACTACTTCAAATAGCTCTTCAAACGTTCCATATCCGCCTGGTAATGCAATAAAAGCATCCGCAAGCTCTGCCATTTTCGCTTTACGTTCGTGCATCGTTTCTACTTCAATTAGTTCTGTTAATCCTGTATGAACAATTTCTCCTCGGAATAGACCGCGCGGCATAACACCTGTTACACGTCCACCTAAACGAAGAACTTCATTTGCTACTTCTCCCATTAATCCAACACATGAACCACCGTATACAAGCTCATAGTCGTTCTCAACAAACATTTTCCCTAACTGGATTGCCTGCTCTTTAAATTCTGGTCTCTCCCCTAAATTGGAACCTGCAAACACACAAATCTTTCTCATTCCTACACCCCGAAACTATATATTGTTATGATACAATGAACATTGTACAACATATTGAAGGGATGAGGAAGAAATGGATATCGTTGCATTTCAAAGATGGGTTGAGGAATTTTACGAAAAACGAAGCTGGTCACAGTATAATGCCTTTATTCGCTTAAATTTCTTAACTGAAGAAGTTGGGGAAGTTTCACGAGTTGTTCGCGCTATTGAAATCGGCCGCGATCGTCCTGATGAAGATGCGAAAACAGAAGAAGAGCTAAAACAAGAACTAAAAGAAGAACTTGGTGATGTACTATCTAATCTTATTATTCTTTCGCAAAAATATGATTTGGATTTACAAGACATTATGGACACACACGTCACAAAGCTTTCGAAAAGGTTCGAAGCATCCAAATGAGAATATTATCAATTATGATATAATATTCTTGTCACAATAATAAGGGGGATTTTATGTTATCTAAAAAATTGCACGACGCATTAAATGAACAAATGAACTTTGAATTTTACTCTGCCCACGCTTATATGGCAATGGCTGCTTACTGTACAGCTGAGAGCTATGATGGATTCGCTAACTTTTTCCTTGTACAAGCTGAAGAAGAGCGTTTCCACGCAATGAAGCTTTACAACTACATTAATGACCGCGGTGAGCGCGCTATTATTACTGGATTCGATAATCCGAATAATGAATATGAATCTGTACTTCACGCTTTTGAAGTAGCACTTGAGCACGAGCGTGAAGTAACGAAACGTATTTATCACTTATCTGATATCGCTTGGGATGAGCGTGAGCATGCAACGATTACATTCTTAAAATGGTTCGTTGATGAGCAAGTAGAAGAAGAAGCTTCATTCGATAGCATCATTCAAAAATTAAAACGTATTACAAGCGATTCAAACGCACTATTTATGCTAGATGCTGAATTAGAGAAACGTACATTTACGCCTCCAGCTGAGTAATATTTTAATCACCTTAATGAATGTATTAAGGTGATTTTTTTTATTTGCTTTCTATCTTAAAATCACCTTAAATTTCCTCACATTTGACATAGAATCAGTTAGGAAATGGTATTATTTTCAATATAAAACAATATGCGAGGAGAGAAAAAATGAATCAACGTGTAGAAGCTGTTGATGCAATTCGTGGTTTCGCTTTATTTGGCATTTTACTTGTTAATATGACATTAATTCAATTCGGGTTATTCGCTAATGAAAAACCCACTTATATTTTCGGAAAACTTGATGAAAGTGCTAATTGGTTTATTCAATTTTTCGGCACACAGAATTTTATTTCCCTATTCTCTTTTTTATTTGGGCTTAGCATTGTTTTGTTACAAAAAAGTATTATCGCAAAAGGAAAAAAGTTTTTCCCTACATATATAAGGCGTATTAGCATTCTTTTACTACTAGGTTTCATTCACGGCACCTTTGTTTGGTCCGGAGATATTTTATTTGCATACGGGCTTATCGGGATTTTCTTAATGATGTTTATAAATAGAAAACCAAAAACATTATTGATTTGGGCAACTATTCTACTCGCACTCATTACACTTATGTCTTATCAAACTGATCCAAATACAAATATTAATGATTTTGCTCCTTATATTGAAAAAGAGCATAAAGTTCATGAAACTGGAAGCTATATGGATCATGTCAACTTTAGATTAACTGAAAATCCTTTCGAGTATATTGGGATTAACGGTTTCTTCGGACTAGTTTTCATATCAATTTTCGCAATAATTTTTATGTCCCCACTTTTCTTACTCGGAATGTATGTAGGAAAAAAGGGCTGGCTACTTGAGATTGATAAACACATGCCTTCTATCAAAAAGATTTGGCTTATCACTGGTATTTTCTCTTTTACAATTAAAATCTTAGCCATGTTCGTAAAGCATCCAGTTTTAATTATGTTACAAGATGGCCTTACATCAGTAACCATGACATTCTTTTACGGAAGCACAATTATTTTATTATTCCATTACAAAAAAGCATCGCGCTTACTAACATATATGGCGAATATGGGGAAAATGTCGGTTAGTAATTACTTAGCTCAATCCATTATCACAACAACAATTTTTTACGCTTATGGCTTTGGCTTATTCGGTAAAATCGGATACTTCTTCGGTATTCTTTTAACCATCGGAATTTATACGATTCAACTATTGGTTAGCACATATTGGCTACGGAAATATCGAATGGGGCCTGTTGAATATGTATGGAGACTGGGAACTTATTTAGAGAGACCACGATTTAAAAGAAGTTTGGATAAAGCAAGTTAAACAAAAAAGCAATGAGCCCATACGCTCATTGCTTTTCTTAATTTATTAAAGCATAACCCCAACGATAATCGCTGATAATATACTTACTAACGTTGCACCGTATACAAGTTTTAGTCCGAATGATGATACAACGTTTGCTTGTTTGCCATCGATACTCTTCGTTGCACCTGCGATAATTCCGATAGATGAGAAGTTCGCGAATGATACAAGGAAGATTGATAAAATACCTACTGTACGAGTTGATAACTCACCAGCTACTTTTCCTAAATCAAGCATCGCAACAAATTCGTTTGTTACTAATTTCGTTGCCATAATTTGTCCTGCTTGTAGCATCTCTGATGTTGGAATACCCATTACGAATGCTAATGGTGAGAAAACATATCCTAAAATACTTTGGAATGTGATTCCGAAAATTGAATCGAATACACCGTTAATTGCTGTAATTAATGCTACGAAACCGATTAACATCGCCGCTACTGTTACAGCGATAGAGAAACCAAGCATAATATATTCGCCTAACATTTCAAAGAATGTTTGTTTCTTATCTTCTTGTAATTCTAAAATATCGTCTTCTTCTTTTACTTCATATGGATTAATGATATGAACGATAATGAATCCACTGAATAAGTTTAGTACAAGTGCTGTTACTACATATTTCGGATCAATCATTTTCATATAAGAACCGACGATTGACATCGATACTGTTGACATTGAAGATGCACATAGTGTGTATAAACGATTTTTCGGTAATTTGCTTAGTTGATCTTTTACTGTAATAAATACTTCCCCTTGACCAACAATTGCAGCTGCTACCGCATTATATGATTCCAGTTTTCCTAAACCGTTAATTTTACTTAATAAGAAACCGACGGCACGAATGATAATCGGTAAAACTTTAATATGTTGCAGGATCCCGATTAATACTGCTAAGAAAATAATTGGTAATAATACTGTTAAGAAGAATGGTGCTTGTCCATCGTTTGCTAGACCACCAAATACGAAATTAACCCCAGCTTCCGCAAATTTTAAAATAGCGCCAAACCCATCTGCAATCCCTTTTACTAACACAAATCCGACCTTTGTATTAAGTAAGAAATACGCAAGTACCAATTGAATTACAAGCATAAGTGCAATTGGCTTATATTTAATTTTCTTACGATCTGAACTTATAAGGAAACCTAGTACAAATACTACAAGTAAACCGACTAGAAACATTACTATCTTCATATGTGAATCCTCCACTTCTCTCACGAGTTATTGGTCGTATAACGTATAACGAATGACGTCTGACCATTGATGTTAAAAAATTTAAAACCCCTAAATATTATTCAACTGTTATCTAAAATCAGTAAGCGTTTACATAAATTGCAATTTATAAAAGGTAGCCTCTTCTCTCCTACCATACTTGAAAGTCTGAAATTGATACCACCTACAAATCAAATTGTAAGCGTTATCTAGGTGAAATGCAATATAAATTTTAAAAGATTTTTATATGTTAATATATTCCTAATTAATTGGTTTTTTTATGTAATTTAACCATAAAAAATAGCCCTAGCTATGTGCTAGGACCACCCTTTTTTATAACATAACACCAACGATAATCGCCGATAAAAGACTTACTAATGTCGCACCGTATACAAGTCGTAATCCGAATGATGAAACAACGTTTGATTGGTTTTCATCGATCCCTTTCGTTGCACCTGCGATAATTCCGATAGACGAGAAGTTCGCAAATGATACAAGGAATACAGAAAGAATACCGACTGTACGAGCTGATAAATCACCAGCTACTTTTCCTAGATCAAGCATCGCAACAAATTCGTTCGATACTAATTTCGTTGCCATAATTTGTCCTGCTGTTACCATTTCTGATTGTGGGATTCCCATTACGAATGCTAATGGTGAGAAAATATATCCTAAAATAGCTTGGAATGTAATACCGAACACTGAATCAAACAAGCTATTAATTGCTGTAATTAATGCTACGAAACCAAGTAGCATTGCTGCTACTGTAACCGCAATCGTGAAACCAAGCATAATATATTCGCTTAACATTTCAAAGAATGATTGCTTTTTCTTATTTTCTAACTGTAATGTATCTTCTTCTTCTGTAATATCGTATGGATTAATAATATGAATAATAATGAAACCACTAAATAAATTTAATACAAGTGCTGTTACTACATATTTCGGTTCAATCATCTTCATATAAGAACCAACGATCGACATCGATACAGTCGACATGGAAGATGCACATAATGTATATAAACGATGTTTTGGGATTTTACTTAACTGATCTTTTACAGTAATAAATACCTCTGCTTGTCCAACAATTGCAGCCGCTACTGCATTATATGATTCTAATTTTCCTAAACCATTTACTTTACTTAACAAAGTACCAATAGCACGAATAAATATCGGTAAAATTTTAAAATGTTGCAGAATTCCAATTAAAACGGCAAAGAATACGATTGGTAATAAAGCTGTTAAGAAGAAAGAAACCTCTCCTTTATTAACAAGACCACCAAATACGAAAACGATTCCAGATTCCGCATATCCAAGAAGTGCTCCAAATCCATCTGAAATTCCTTTTACTAAAATATAACCAATTGGCGTATTTAATAAGAAATACGTTAACGCTAGCTGAATAACAAGCATAATCGCGATTGGTTTATACTTAATCTTCTTACGATCAGAACTTATAAGAAAACCGAGTGCGAATACAACAAGTAATCCTACAAGAAACATAACAAACTTCATTAATAAAATCCTCCATTTAACTCTTCATTAACGTTGAACGTCTGACCATTCAAAATAAGAAATAATCCGAACTTTCCACTCCTCCTCAAAAACCAGCAATCGGATATGAAAAACCATAAAACCTCTTGTTTCAAAGGCATTTCCCATTCTAACATAAATCCTAAATCATATCCGCATTTTTCTAAAAAAAATTACATTTATTTATAAAACCTACATTAATGTTCGTCTTTTACCTCTTCTCCTAGTTTATTACTACAAAAAAAACGAGCATCAAATTTCTCTGATGCTCGTTCCATCTTTTATTATACCGCTTTTTCTTTATCCACTACCGCTGGCTTATCCCAGCACTCTGTATTGTTTAAACCTGGAATAGAATCCGCATAAAAGACTGGATCTTTTCCTTGTTTCTTTTGCTTTACGTAATCTGATAATGCCGCGAAAGCATACTTAGAAAGGAATACAATTGCTACTAAGTTAATAATAGCCATAATACCCATGAATAGATCTGCTAAATCCCAAACAATTTGAATTGTTGCGACAGACCCTAACATAACCATACCAAGTACAGCAATGCGGTATACGTTTAATAACACTTTACTTCCATTTAAGAATTCAATATTTGTTTCACCATAGTAATAGTTACCTACTAATGAACTGAATGCAAACAAGAAGATTGCAACTGCTACAAATATAGATGCCCATGGCCCGATATGCTGACTTAACGCCTGCTGCGTTAATTGAATTCCATTTAGATCAGCTGCACCCGGTACATCTGATAAAAGAATGATAAATGCTGTACAACTACAAATTAATAATGTATCTGTAAATACCCCTAAAGTTTGAATGAAACCTTGTTTAACTGGATGTGTTACGTTTGCAGTCGCAGCTGCGTTCGGCGCACTACCCATACCTGCTTCATTTGAAAATAATCCACGTTTTACCCCTAGTAAAATCGCAGCTCCTAATCCCCCGCCCACTACTTCTTTAATTCCGAAAGCATGTAAGAAAATTTCTTTAAATACATATGGAATTGCCGTAATGTTTGTTACAACAACGAATAATGCCACCGCTACATATATAATTGCCATTACTGGAACAATCATTTCAACCGCACGCGCAATACGTTTTACTCCGCCGAAGATAATGATTGCAAGTAAACCAGCCATAAACAGACCTACAAACTTACCATCTGTGTTAAATGCTCCATCAAAAGCCGCTGCTACTGTGTTTGACTGCACGGCGTTGAAAATCAATCCGAAACTAACTGTTATTAGAACAGAGAAGACAACTCCTAGCCAGCGTTTCTTTAAACCCTTTTCCATATAATACGCTGGACCACCACGGAACGCATTCCCATCTTTTACTTTGTAAATTTGCGCTAATGTGCTCTCTACAAATGCAGAAGCACCCCCAATTACCGCGATTAACCACATCCAAAATACAGCACCTGGACCACCTGCTGAGATTGCAATAGCTACACCAGCTAAGTTACCAGTACCTACACGAGAAGCTGTACTCATACAAAATGCTTGGAATGATGATACACCACTTTTTTCTTTTTGTGCTTTTCTTGTTTTTGAACTCGCCCCGTCCCCAAGTAAGCGAATCATTTCTCCGAAGTAACGAATTTGGACAAATTTCACACGAAATGAAAAGTAAAGTCCTAATCCAATTAACATCGCAATAATGATATATGACCAAAGGACATTATTTATATCCCCAATTACATTAGTTAAAAAATCCATACTTGTATTGCCCCCTATTCCTAACAATAAGAAAATTATATTCTAAAAACTTTTAGTAATCAAGAATTTTCGACAAAAACATGTTAGGTTTTATAACATGATAATGTCATCTTTTATAACATTTCTGTTTTTTAGAAAGTAAAACTATAAATCAATGAGTGCATTTATCCAATTTTTAACCGTTCATTCCCTACAAATGCAAGAAAAATAGGCAAACAAAAACGAGCATCGAATTCATCTCGATGCTCGCCTTTTTATTACACTGCTTTTTCTTTATCAGTTACCGCCGGCTTATCCCAACACTCTGTGTTCATTAAACCAGGGATAGAATCTGCACTGAAGACTGGATCTTTTCCTTGTTTCTTTTGTTTCACATAGTCCGCTAATGCTGCATACGCAAATCGTCCAAGAAGTGTAATCGCAATTAAGTTTGTGATTACCATTAGACCCATAAATAAATCTGCCATATTCCATACGACTTGAAGCGTCGCAACAGAACCGAATAATACCATTCCCACTACCGCAATACGGTAAATCGTTAACCAAGTTTTACTTTGTTTAATAAATTCAATATTCGTTTCACCATAATAATAGTTTCCTAGAAGTGAACTGAAAGCAAATAAGAAAATGATAATCGCTAAGAAGCTACTTGCCCACGAACCGATTTGTGAACTTAACGCCACCTGCGTTAATTCAATACCTTCTAAATTCGTTGCCTTATATGCACCAGAACATAGTACGATAAATGCTGTTGATGTACATACTAAAAATGTATCTACTAATACTCCAATTGTTTGAATAAATCCTTGTTTAGCTGGATGTGTTACATCCGCTGTCGCAGCCGCGTTTGGCGCACTCCCCATACCTGCTTCATTCGCAAATAATCCACGCTGAATACCAAACTTCATTGCAGCACCAATACCGCCACCTACAGCTGAATCTAAACCGAATGCACCTTTAAAGATTTCTGTAAACATATCCGGTATTAAATAATAATTTTTAATAACAACGAAAATAGCTACTGCAATATAAACAATTGCCATCGGCGGAACAATCATTTCTGACATACGCGCAATACTTTTCACACCACCAAAAATAATAACCGCAACTAATACCGCAAGTACAATCCCTACAACATAACGCTCAATACCAAATGCATTTTTAAATGCTAATGTAACTGTATTTGCTTGTACTGAGTTGAAAATTAAACCGTAACTAATTGTAATAAGGATAGAGAACCAAATTCCCATCCAACGTTTATTTAAACCTTTTTCCATATAGTAAGCAGGACCACCACGGAAGCCACTGCCATCTTTTATTTTATAAATTTGCGCAAGCGTACTTTCTACGAAACTTGAAGACGCCCCGATAATCGCAATAACCCACATCCAAAATACTGCTCCAGGTCCTCCCATAGAAATAGCTAGCGCTACACCAGCTAAGTTCCCGATTCCGATACGAGCTGCTGAACTCATACAAAACGCTTGGAATGACGATACACTTCCCTTTTTACGTGTCTTTCCAGTTAAACCATCACTCATTAATCGAACCATTTCCCCTAAATGAGTAATTTGTACAAATTTTAATTTAATAGAAAAATAAAGCCCTAAACCAATTAACATTGCAATAAGAATATATGACCAAAGAATCGTATTCGTTGATGAAACGAATTGTTCTAACATATTCATACAATTATCCCCCTCCTTTTATCCATAAATCGAATTATATTCAAAAAATATTCAAAAATCAACATTTTTCGACATCTTGCAACTTCCAAATATTAGGTCACTCCACATAAATACATTGTTCTTTTATGACTCCACTTTCAGTAGCTGTGCATACTAAAACAAAAAATAATTTCATAAACAACACCATTGACAAAAATATATAACTGTAACTATAATGGTTACATCAGGTTGTAACAAACCCAATTACATTACATTCATTCATTTCAGATATACACTTTAACAAACACTTTGGAGGGATTTATTATGAAAATCGGAATTATCGGAGCAACTGGTAAAGCTGGAAGCCGTATTTTAAAAGAAGCATTAGATCGTGGACATGAAGTAACTGCAATCGTAAGAAGCGCTGCAAAAATTACAGAAGAGAACGTAAACGTTTTAGAAAAAGATGTATTCTCTCTTACATCTAACGACCTACAAGCATTCGATGTAGTTGTAAATGCATTCGGTGCTCCAGCAGGACAAGAACATCTTCACGTAGATGCAGGAAATGTACTTATTGAAGCTATGAAATCTGCACCTAATACAAAATTACTTGTAGTTGGCGGCGCTGGAAGCTTATTTGTAGACGAAGAGAAAACAACACGTGTATTTGATACACCAGGATTCCCAAATGAATACCTTGCAACTGCTCAAAACCAAGGTAAAAACTTAGAAATTCTTCAACAAACAAATGACATCACTTGGACATTTATTAGCCCTTCTGCACTATTCGCATTAGGAAAACGTACTGGTTCTTATACAGCTGGCAAAGACAATCTTCTTGTTAACTCAAAAGGCGATAGCTACGTAAGTTACGAAGACTTTGCAGTAGCGGCACTTGATGAAATCGAAGCTCCAAAACACGTAAACGAACGCTTCACAGTAGTTTCTGAAGCTGAATAATAGAAGAAGCTCGTAAACATAATGTTTACGAGCTTTTTTTATCATCTGTTATATTGATTCGGTTTATGTGGTTCATTTGGTGTATAGGGTTTATTTGGTTTATTATCATGACCATTTGCTTTTTTCCAACTTACCGCTAACTCTGGGCTCGTTTTCTCTTCACTACGCTCAAGTAGTACAACCGCATTTTGAATCGTTGGCGTTCCTTTATGTGCAATACCTTGTAATTTCGTTAAATTCCCTGATACTTTAAAGCTAAATCCACCAGCTGGTGTTTGTTTCGGAATTAAAATGCGGAACTTTTCTCCTACATTAAATTCAGTTTTCGCTTCGCCTTTTTCATTTACAAACTTCGCGCCTTGTGGTGCACCTGTTGCTTGCACTTTATACGTTCCGCTTTTTGCATTTGTTTCTACTGTATATAAACCTGTTTCAAAGAAATCATTTTTCAATACTGCTTCTTGTTCTTCTGTAGGAGTTACACTCATCGTAATTTCTTGTAATTCTTCACTAGCATTTGCTTTTGCAACGATATCTTTCGTTACTTTCTCTACATTTTTATTGCGGAAATCTAAATCATTAACATCAATTTGTTTTAACGCATTCCACACTGCAAGCTGCGTTGCGTAATGAGCCTCTCTCCAATCGGATACTCCTAATTCTTGCGGGCTTTTTTGTGGATACCCATTTAATAGTACACGATATACGTTAATATCCACTTTCCCCATTTCCGGTAAATCTTGACCGCTTGGAGATTTCAAATCTACATTTAAGCAAAATGCAATTTTTCCATCTGCCGTTTTAATAAGTTCTGTTCGAATTGGCTTTTTCTTTGACTTACTATAACTCCAATCCATTTCATACTTTGTATGATCCATAACTTCTGCGAATGCTTTTTGAAGCGGGAATAACACAAATAAAACACTTAAAAAAACAGCTAAAATTTTGAACGATTGCTTTATATTCATGTTTACAGCCCCTTAATAACAAACTTAATACTAAGTAGTATTTAATTAGAAAATATTTTTATGCACAAAAAAAAGAATGCATAAAAGCACTCTTTTTTCTTTCTTACTTTAATCTTAGAAATCAAAGTTATCAGGATCTGGACCAACGCGGTGATTTTGGTTTAATGCATCGATTTTTTCCATATCTTCTTTTGTTAATTCAAAGTTAAATACATCAGCATTTGCAATAATTCGGTGCTCTTTCGTTGATTTTGGAATTGTAATCACTCCATTTTGTAAATCCCAACGTAAGATAACTTGCGCTGTTGTTTTGCCGTGTTTATCAGCAATTTCTTGTAATGTTTCGTTATCTAACAATTGACCTTGCATAAGTGGTGACCATGCTTCCATTTGAATACCTTGCTCTTTACAGAAAGCTTGTAATTCTTTTTGAGTTAAACGAGGGTGGTATTCTACTTGGTTAATCATCGGTTTAATTTCTGCATCTTTCATTACATCTTGTAAGTGATGAATTTGGAAGTTACTCACACCAATTGCACGTACGCGCTCTTCTTTATAAAGTGTTTCTAGCGCTCTCCATGTATCTTTATATTTTCCTTCTACAGGCCAGTGAACAAGGAATAAATCTAAATAATCTAGTTCTAATTTCTTTAAGCTCTCTTCGTATGCAGCAATTGTTTCTTCATATCCTTGATCTGCATTCCACACTTTTGAAGTGATGAATAAATCTTCTCTTGAAATACCAGTTGCTTCAATACCTGCACGGATTCCTTCACCTACAGCTTTTTCATTTCCGTAAATTGCGGCTGTATCGATACTGCGGTATCCAGCTTTAATCGCTGATTTTACAGCTTCTACAAGTTCTGGTCCTTCTTCTACTTTAAATACACCTAAACCGAACCAAGGCATTTCTACACCATTATTTAATACTGCTTTACTTTGTAAGTTTTTCATTTTATTTTCTCTCCTTTTATTTTACTTGATCTCTTTTTTCTAATGTCATACTCCACGCTGTTAAAATAACAGCGCCTACTACCATAATGCCGCCTACCCAAGCAGTATGGATTAATCCTAACGAATTCGTTACAAGGCCACCTATATAAGAACCTAAAGCAATCCCTGCGTTAAATGCGGCAATATTAATTGCTGAAGCAACATCAACCGCACTCGGAACAAAGCGCTCTGCCAATATAACTACATATACTTGTAGCCCCGGAACATTCATAAATGCGAATAGTCCCATGAAAATAATTGTGATTAATCCAGCTACTTTAAATGGC
>NZ_MACH01000157.1 GCF_001884065.1 Bacillus proteolyticus | reverse complement strand
AACAAATAATATAATCGCTTGAATAAAGAACATGTAAAATAGCGCTCGAATTGGATTATGATTCGATAATTTTCCGCCGACCATATTCCCTATCGCAATGGCGATTCCATACACTAATAAAATGATGGTAACGGTACTTGCTTCAAAACCTGTTACTTCTTGTAATAGCGGTGATAAATACGTAAATGTTACGAATGTTCCACCATATCCAAGTGCAGTAATAATGAATACAAGTAACAGTCTTCCATTTTTAATTAGTTTGAATTGATCACGAAACGATACAGGTACACCATTTTTTAAATTAGATGGGACTAGTATGCTGTTTGCGATAAAAGCAATAATTCCAATTACAACAATCGCCATAAATGACGCTCTCCAGCCAAATTGTTGACCAATAAACGTGCCAATTGGCACACCTGTAATAGTCGCAACTGTTAATCCAGTAAACATAATCGCAATTGCACTAGCACGTTTATTCTCTGGTACAATCGCAGCCGCAATTGTAGATCCTATCGACATAAACACACCATGTGCAAACGCAGCTACAATCCTTGCAATAATTAATATAGTGAAGCTTGTTGCTACTGCCGCAATGCCATTACCAATAATGAAAATAACCATAATCCACATTAATAATGTCTTTCTCGACATACTAGCCGTTAACGCTGTTAAGACAGGAGCTCCTACCGCTGCCCCTAACGCATATAAAGAAACCGTTAAACCAGCTGTGGTAACCGAAACATTTAAATCTTTTGAAATGGAAGGTAATAAACCGACACTAATAAACTCGGTTGTCCCAATCCCAAACGCACTAATTGCTAGTGCTAATAAAGCAAACATACTTCTTCGGTCCGTCTGAACTTCCGAAGATGGTACTGTATATGAACTCAATTGAATTCCTCCTTATTACAAGAAATCCAATCATAATAGTATGATAAAAGGGCCCCTTTTACCTTCTAAAACATATATTTCATACTTACAAATGCTATTATGAATGGTTTCATTCTTTTTTTGAAGAACGCACTTTAAAGTACGATAGGCACCAAAAAGTAACATAGTCACTTTTAAGTACCGTACTACTCATTTGCCTCTTACATGTGCTATTATGAAACATATTTAACATAATAAAAAGTACGTACTTTAAAGTGCTATAGGTACTAAAAAGTAACATTTGTATTATTTAACTAACTTTACTCACAAAAGGAGGGTTTCATATGAAGAAATACAATATTCCTGTAGAGGCGACTTTAGAGGTTATCGGCGGAAAATGGAAGGTTGTTATCCTTTGTCATCTAACAAAAGGTACAAAAAGAACGAGTGAACTAAAACGTTTAATGCCTGGTATTACACAAAAAATGTTAACTCAGCAATTACGTGAATTAGAGGACGATGGAGTCATTCAAAGAAAAGTATATAATCAAGTCCCACCGAAAGTAGAATATTCCCTTACCGATTACGGTTGGTCTTTAGAATCAATTCTTGACTCTCTTTGTACTTGGGGCGAATGCCATCTTGAAAAAGAAGGTAATACATCGATGCTAATTGCAGAAGGTGAACAATAAAAAAAGGAAAAAATGAACATAAATTTGTCCGTTTTTTCCTTTTTTTCTTTATATATATGTACATTTCTAGCTTTAACAAAATAATTTATGCGCTTTCACGCCTTGTCAATACTACGTTATACACTCAATATCAAATAATTAGGAATCATTTTTATGTTAACATAGGTGTATATAGTATATAATATAGGATATATATTATATACACTTTCCGGTAACGGACCTTTTCCATTATGCGGACAAGCCATGTATCGGACAGTTCATAAATAATAGGTAAGACATTATGGTTTTAGATTTATGATTTCAGCTTACTTGCTATCATAAATTTAAAGGCATTTTATTGTGTTTTGTGAAACTTTGTATAAAGTTTCGTAAACGTTTACTATCTTACTTATAAAAAATAAGAGTATTGCTATCGTAAAGGAGAATTGGAGATGCCAGAAACTATGACTCAAACAAAGCCAGAACAAGAAACTGTACAAATTTCTGCTAGCCAAGGACAACTTGATGTACTTGATCAGTTGTTAAAACCTGAGGTACAAGAATCATTAACAACACTAGTGGAACAGCTTCCAAAATTAACTGAGCTTGTTAACATTTTAACTAAGTCTTATGACTTCGCTCAAACTGTTGCTACTGATGAAGTATTAAAAAGCGACACTGTTGGTGCAATTACAGAGCTTGTAGAACCTGTAAAAGATACAGTGAAAAGCATGGCTGCAACTGCAATCGAAGCGAAAGATCGTGCTGACGAAAGCAACGAAGTTATCGGCCTATTCGGTCTGTTAAAATTACTAAAAGATCCACAAGCACAAAAAATGTTCCGCTTTGTGAACGCATATCTTCAAATTAGTGCAGAACGTAACAATAAATAATTTAACTTATAACAACAATTAGTAAAGACGGGGGATATCATACTATGTCAAAACAAATTGTCATCTTAGGCGCTGGTTATGGCGGTCTTCTTGCCGCTTTAAACGTACGTAAATATTACAGCAAATCAGAAGCACAAGTTACAGTGATTAACCAATACCCAACACACCAAATCATCACTGAACTACACCGCCTTGCAGCTGGTAACGTTGCTGAGCAAGCAATTGCAATGCCACTTACAAAGCTTTTCAAAGGTAAAGATATCGATCTTAAAATTGCAACAGTTGAGTCATTCTCAGTTGATAGCAAAGAAATCAAACTAGCTGGCGGCACTACTTTATCTTACGATGCACTTGTAGTTGCTTTAGGAAGTAAAACTGCTTACTTCGGTATTCCAGGACTAGAAGAAAACAGCATGGTATTAAAATCTGCTGCTGATGCAAACAAAATTTACAAACACGTTGAAGACCGTATTCGTGAATACGCTAAAACGAAAAACGAAGCTGATGCTACAATCGTAATCGGTGGTGGCGGATTAACTGGTGTTGAGCTAGTTGGTGAGCTTGCTGACATTATGCCTAAACTTGCAAAAAGCCATGGCGTAAATCCAAAAGAAGTTAAACTTCTTCTTGTTGAAGCAGGTCCAAAAATCCTTCCAGTATTACCAGACCACTTAATCGAACGTGCAACTACTAGCCTAGAAGCACGCGGTGTTACATTCTTAACAGGTCTTCCTGTAACAAACGTTGCTGGCAATGAAATCGACTTAAAAGACGGTCAAAAACTTGTTGCTAACACATTCGTTTGGACAGGCGGCGTACAAGGTAACCCACTAATCGGTGAATCAGGTCTTGAAGTAAACCGTGGCCGTGCAACAGTTGATGCATACCTACAATCTACTTCTCACAAAGACGTATTCGTTGCTGGAGACAGCGCTGTTGTCTTTGCTGAAGACGGTCGTCCATACCCACCAACTGCACAGATCGCTTGGCAAATGGGTGAGTTAATTGGATACAACTTATACGCAGCACTAGAAGGCAAAGCATTCGAAGAGTTCGCACCTGTAAACTCTGGAACACTTGCTAGTCTAGGACGTAAAGATGCTGTTGCTACAATTGGAGCAAGCAATACTCCACTTAAAGGCTTACCAGCATCATTAATGAAAGAAGCAAGTAACGTTCGTTACTTATCACACATTAAAGGTCTATTCAGCTTAGCTTACTAATCTGAATATAAGCCCGAATCATGCCCTGCATGGTTCGGGCTATTTTTATCCGTAATTTTCTCTAATTTATTTATTCGGCAGAAGAATCATATAACCCTCTTCAATTATCAAAATATACTGACTTTTTTATGTCGAAATTGTGTATATGAAAAGAGCGGAAGTAGATATCTTCCCTACTTCCACTCTTTCACAAGAACTATTCTCCTAATTTCACTAAGCTGTAGTTCTTCTTCCCTTTACGAATAATAATAAATCTTCCATCAAATGAATTTTCTACAGTAACATCCGTAGCTACATCCGTTACTTTTTCACCATTCATAGATATAGCTCCATTATTAATGTCTTCACGTGCTTGTCTTCTAGATGGTTCAATCCCTAAATCAACTAGCCACTCTACGATATTTTTCGTCTCTTTTGAAGACTCAAATGTCGGCATCTCTTTAAAGCCTTGCTCAATTTCATCAGCTGTTAACGATTTAATATCTCCGCTAAATAACGCTGCTGTAATTTTCACTGCTTGCGAAAATGCCTCTTCTCCATGAACGAATTTCGTCATTTCTTCCGCTAATACTTTTTGCGCTTCACGTTTATGCGGCTCAGTTTCTACCTTCGCTGCCAATTCATCAATTCGCTCTTTCTGTAAGAACGTAAAGTATTTCAAGTATTTAATTACATCACGGTCATCTGTATTCACCCAGAACTGGTAAAATTCAAATGGTGTTGTTTTTTCCGGATCAAGCCAAACCGCATCACCTGCTGATTTACCAAACTTCGTACCATCTGATTTTAATAATAATGGAATTGTTAATCCAAATACTTTCGCTTCATGACCTTCTAACTTACGAATTAAATCTAAACCACTCGTAATATTTCCCCATTGGTCACTACCACCAATTTGCAGTTGAACATCTTCTTTTGTGTATAAATGATGGAAATCCATTGCTTGCAAGATTTGGTACGTGAACTCTGTGAAAGAAATTCCAGTGTCTAAACGACTTGCTACAATATCTTTTGCTAACATGCTATTTATGCTAAAGTTTTTGCCGTAATCACGCAAAAATTCGATAATGTTTATCTCATGTGTCCAGTCATAGTTATTTACCATCTTCACTTCGCTATTGCCGCCGAAATCAAATAGCTTTTTCATTTGTGCTGTTAGCGCATCCACATTATGCTGAACTACTTCTAACGTTTGAAGTTGACGTTCTGATTGACGTCCACTCGGGTCACCAATTGTTCCTGTTGCCCCGCCAATTAAAATAACAGGATGATGACCAGCTAATTGGAATCTCTTCATCATCATAAACGGAATCAAATGTCCGATATGCATACTATCACCAGTCGGATCCACTCCGCAGTATAGTGAAATCTTTTTCTCTTCTACTAGTTTACGTAAACCTTCTTCATCTGTCTGTTGATTCACAGCGCCGCGCCATTCTAATTCATCAATAATATTCATCTTTTGTCATCCCCTTTATTTTTTAAAACAAAAAATCCCTATGTCTATGACATAGGGACGATTATTCACCGTGTTACCACCCAGTTTGTATAAATAGCATAGCTACTCATACCACTCTTAGCAATAATATCGATTGCCAATCCGCTTAGCATTACCTAAGATACTCCAGAGTGTAATTCGCAAATTTGTTTGTGCTAGGTTCCAGCAACCCCTAGCTCTCTTTGATAACAGTGACAAACTGCTACTGGGCTCTTTCAACGTATATTATTTGTTAAATTATTAGCCATTATATTGAATTGAAAACAAAATGTCAACAATACCCAAATGTTATTTCGAAATAATTCATACTTTATACGCTTTTTATTCAAAGATTATTGTAGATCTTCTCCAATAATCCTTACTTCTCGCTCTAATTTCACATCGAATTTCTCTTCAACTGTTTTTTGTACGAAATGAATTAAATCGATATAATCTTGTGCAGTTCCGTTATCAACATTCACCATAAATCCAGCGTGTTTTAAAGAAACTTCCACTCCGCCAATTCGCTTACCTTGCAGTCCTGATTCTTGAATAAGCTTACCTGCAAAATTATTTGGTGGACGCTTAAATACACTACCACATGAAGGATATTCTAACGGTTGTTTTGATTCACGCTTAAACGTTAAATCATCCATTTTTTCCTTAATCTCTTCACGTACACCTTCTTCAAGTTCAAACTTCGCTTCAAGAATAATATAATGATTGTTCGCAAACACACTCTTACGATATCCAAATTCAAATTCGTCTTTCGTTAAAGTGCATAGCTCTCCATCACCTGTCATTACAACTGCTTCTGTTAATACATAAGCTACTTCACCGCCATATGCACCAGCATTCATATATAACGCTCCACCAACTGAACCTGGAATACCACAAGCAAACTCAAGTCCTGTTAGAGCATGTTCTAACGCAATTCGTGACACATCAATAATTGCTGCACCACACCCAGCTACAATCGTCGTTCCTGTTACAGTAACACCTGTAATATGAATTAAACTTACTGTGATCCCGCGAAGACCACCGTCTTTAATAATAACATTCGATCCGTTTCCTAAAAACGTAACTGGAATATTATATTGGTTAGCATACTTTATCACTTCTTGAATCTCATCATAATTAGTAGGCGCAACAAATACATCTGCTTTCCCACCCACTTTAATGTGCGTATGATCTTTTAGCATTTCATCTTTCTTTACATGACCTTCAGGCAATACCGTACTTAAATATTTATAAACCTCTTGCATATTCATTTTACGATTCCTCTATTTCTATAATCTTTTTATCCCGCTAGCAACGGGCCCATAATATCCCCACATAAAAAATACAATACAAATCAGAAGCTAAAGTGGTGGATACAGTGTACCTAAAATCAATTCGAGACACCTATAAACCTCTTAAATTATAAGAGGTGCCACTCATATTAAAATATATATCGCATAATAAAGCAACCCAAATGGGCTACTAAACTCGACATGTAACCATATAGACAACAATTTGTAAAATATATAGGTTTTACAAATTAATATCCTTCAATATCTTACTATACCACACTAAAATAAAGTGGTATTTTTTTGTAATCTTTACTTTATTTTCTTTACCAAAAAGCTGCTCTTACATACGTAAGAGCAGCCCCTTCATTTCCTTTTTAACTAATTTTATCTCGTCCACCTTCCTTTCACTTATTAGATAATCCGCGATACCTTTTATTTCATACAAAAGAGCACATCCAACAGAATGTGCTCTTTTTATACTCTTTAATTTATTTTTCGTTCTCTTCTTTTTCCTTATCAAACCATAATAGCTCATCGTCATCCACTTCACCATTATAATTGATTAAAATTTCTTCTCCCGCTTTTATATCCTTATAAGCAAAGAAGTTAAACGTATGATTCTCAAAGACAATATCATACGTTGCATTCGGATTATATGCATGATTAAATAACATGCCGTATCCTAACAGGAATGCCGTATGATTTACCCCATACTCAAATGCGTAGTCAGCAAGTAACGTTTTCTCAATGTGTTCATGCTGTTCATTCGGATAAGAGATAACTGGTGCTGAGTGAATCAACTCACCCTTTTTAATATCACGAGTTGCAAATACCCCTCTATTAAATTCTCCATCACTAAGTTCAGAAGTCTTAACTTCGATCATATGCGTCACCTATATAATTCTTTCTTTGAAGTATTTTTCTCCTTAAGCTTGGCAGAAAACGCGGAGAAAAGCAATTAAATTCCTACCAAGTATAAAAAGAGCACATTATTTGTGCTCTTCTTAGGTGATATTATTTTTCTAGAATATCTTATAACGGCAACTTCACCCGTTAGAAGATATTCTATGAAGCCCCACGTATCAATTACTTCAACTTAAATACCGCACTAACTGGGTTATGATCACTGTTTTCAAACTTTAAGTCTTTCCCTTGTACATTTACAATTTCAACATTCGGCGAAACGATAAAGCCATCAATAATAGTGACAAAGTTTTCACCTTCCACATATTTCTTCACATCATCCCTTACCGTCATAACAGATGGATCTACAGCCCATTGGAATCCTCCATCTGCGAAGCCCTTCGGTAACTCTACTAGCCATTCCGGACGCTCTTTCACAAACTTAGGATTACTTAGTTGGATATTAGAAAGTAACTGGTTCCAATCTCCACCTAATATTACGTAATCACCGTTTTGATAACACTTGTTCATATATTCTTTTAAATACTCTGCTTGTTGCTTTCTAATTTTGCCGCCCTCATCATAAGCAGATAAATGTATGTTTACGAGCCTAACATACTTCCCATTATCAACAGGGATTTTATGTTCAACAATCGCACGATCTAAATCGAATAAACGCTTCGGCCAAGGCTCCATTCCTGGTAGTTGGAACCGCGTTGCTGTTTGAACTGTATATTTAGAAAATGTACTTAATCCGCCCTCAGCATATCCCATCGGCTTTGTGACTGGGACAGGAACCCACTTAGTATCGTAATTCTTCCCAAATGACGAAGCATAATCAGGTAATCCTTTTTTCAAAAACTCATGTTCATTTACATCAAATGATCGGTGGGATTTTATATCAACTTCTTGCAGTAACGCAAAATCACTATTCTCATTTTGTAAAAATGAAAGCATCTTCTTTAAGTTTACTTCAGTCTGTTCTTTACTACTCGAACCAGAACCCTTTCCTCCGTCCATAAAGAAGTCTTGGTCCTTATCTAATCCAGCGTATCCAATATTAAATGTTGTAACTTTAAATTCATTTCCTGGCTGCAGTACACGCTCTTTATTGTTTTCAACCTTTACGTCTAAAACATTTGCTGGCTGTTCTTTTGTAAGTGTCATATAAGCTAAAAATCCACCTAGAATACCAGCTATTATTAAAATAAATATTAATACTATTTTTAAAAATTTCTTCAACATACATGACCCCTTTTCGTTAAATAACGTTTCACTTTTCTGTATTTTCAGTTAAATAAAGATAGATTAAAGACACAAGAAATATTTTACCATAAAGAAAACTTCATATCATTATATTTAGCTAACAAATAATCGATATATCCCTCACTGCAATTATTTTGAAATTCAATCATAGCATTTAAGAAGGCACGACTGTAACGTAATTACACTTTCGGAGAATATAACAAATCCTACTTTCTGAACTTTTCATTAACATATTTATTGGTAATCCAAAATAATATTTAGTACACTGTAAATAGAACTTATAGGCGATGGAGTTCGCCATAACTGCTATGTAGCTAATGACTCCTACCAGTACGACTACTGGTAGGAGTCTATTTTTTTTGAGTAAACTATTAGAGAGGTGAAGAAATTGAAATATATTATTGTTGGCATAGCCGGTATATTAGGAGCTCTTTCCCGTTATTATTTAGGTTTTACTATTGATACACTTTGGCATCATTCATTACCACTTGCTACATTAACGATTAACTTAATTGGCTGTTTCTTACTCGCTTTATTGACCACCTATATCGCCCGGTTAAACGTCTTATCTTCTGAAATTATTACAGGGATTGGAACAGGGTTTATCGGTTCATTTACGACCTTTTCAACATTCAGCGTCGAAACTATACAGTTAATTAATCATTCACATTTTGGTACCGCATTTTTATATGTATCATGCAGTATGCTAGGCGGTCTAATTATGTCTGGACTTAGCTATAAACTTGGAGATTTTTTACTACAAAAACACCTTGAGGAAGGTGAACTATCATGATTAATGCTTTATTAGTAGCAACAGGAGGGTTCTTCGGTGCTATTACACGATTTACAATTAGTAATTGGTTTAAAGAAAGAAATAAAACTTCATTTCCAATTGCTACATTCCTCATTAATATAACAGGAGCATTCTTACTCGGATATATAATTGGAACAGGGATAACTACAAGCTGGCAACTATTATTAGGCACAGGATTTATGGGGGCCTTCACTACATTTTCAACGTTTAAATTAGAATCTGTTCAGCTTTTTAATCATAAAAAATTCGGCATACTACTCCTATACTTAAGTGCTACTTATATAATCGGTATCACATTCGCATTCCTTGGGATGAAATTAGGCGGAATATAAAAAAGAAAGCGACTCTTATCGGTCGCTTTCTTTCATAAAAAGTATGTTGCCCCATATGGAATTGAAGATAAACCAGCTGGATACACATCATAATGTATACTTTGCACAGGAAGCTGTGAATACGACATATACTGATTCTGCATCATTTGCGCTACTTGTGCTTGTTGTTGCATTTGAATAGCCTGATGCACTGCCTGAATTGTCATCTGTGCCCCGGCCAATGTAATAGCTGGACCTACTTGCCTTCCAGTGTAAAAATAATGGTTCATCATTATTCAGCTCACTTTTTATTTTTCTTCCATATCGTATGTTTCTATTTCATAGTAAGTGTTTTATCTCGCTTGGTGAAAGCTAATAATCAGTTGGGAATGAACAAAACCCCCACTGATTAAAGTTTCACTTTATCTATTGCTGTTTTTTCAACTTTGAAGTAACAAATCCAAATAGCGACACACCAATACCACTAAAGAACAGTAAATAACTTATTGGTACTAGGAAAAAGAACGGTTCTACAAGCAAGCCATTTTCCTCCACTTTACTAGTTGCACCTTGTATTAATAAACAAGTAACTCCTAACGATATTAGTACGATAGCTAATAAATATTTATTTTTCATAATATACTCTCCTTTAACTTCACAATTAATTTTTCATATTCCTTCGACTACCATCATAATAAGCCCCACCACATTATAAATCAACAACTTTTTATTGTTTTACAATAAAAAGTTGTTGATTTATATAACAAAACGGCTATAGACAATCATTGTCTATAGCCTCTTCACTCCATTATTTCGATCTAAAATATTCTTTTTGAAACATACACATTCTTATCGCATTATGGTAGTTGCCATCAACGAAGAACTCATCTTGAAGCTCACCTTCCACTATAAATCCGACTTTTTTATAAACGTGTACAGCTTTTTCATTCTCTTTATCGACAACTAAATATATTTTATGCATATTTAATACGGAAAAAGCGTAATCCATCGCTAAACGCGTTGCATCAGCTGCATAACCGTAACCTTGGTAACTCGGATCAATAATAATTTGGAATTCAGTTCTACGGTGAATATAATCGATTTCTACTAATTCGACCAATCCAACCATCTCATTATCTTTCTCAACGATAAATCGGCGCTCGCTTTGATCATGTATATGTTTATCATATAAATCCTGTAGCTCCACAAAGGCCTCATACGGCTCTTCAAACCAATACGACATAATATGCGCGTTATTATTAAGTTCGTGTACAAACTTTAAATCTTCTCGTTCTAATGGACGTAATTTCAATTCCTTATGCATTCCTATAACCTCCAAGTAAAAGAAACCTCTTCACTTAATTTCTCAATTTTTTTCAATTTCAAACGCCCTATTTACATTGTAAACTTTCAAGTAACTTGAAGGTCAAGGCATAAAAAAGCAGTGCAAACTTATATCTGCACCGCTACTCTTTTCTCAAATCTCTCAAATTTGATATGTATAAAGCAATAACTAAAACAAGAATGGAACCTGCATATAATAACGTCTCAAACGGTTCATCATGTGACACGATAATCAATCGAATTAAAGCCGTAATCCCGATATAAATAAAATAGCGTAACGGAAAATGATAATTCGATTTAAAATATTTAATAATTAATGCGATGAACTCAAAGTATAAGAAATAGACAATAATACTTTCCACTAATTTATAAGATGTATACTTCTTCGCCGAAAATATGTATTGAATAAAAGTAATCGTCTCGTTAATTAAAAAGATCGATAACACAATGGATAATATAATTAAAGCTATATTTAATATCCATTGCAAAACACTAGCTATAACATGATCGATATTAAATGACTTCATTTTCTCTTTAAACTCCCCTTCATATAAGTACCTATTTATTATAGCAAAATTATCATTGGAAAGAAGTTAAATCATATATTCGTCCTTTGTTTTCCCCGGTGTAGGGGATATTCATTGTTTGGAGGAGTCTTTTAACCGCAGAGCTAGATTGCATATTAAGAAAGTCCCTCAATTTGCTATTAGTAGTTATCATGTCAATCAGAAGTGTGTAATCTTGTAAAGCACGTAAATGAGCATGTTTAGACGTACTATTACAGTTTGAGCAACGCCATCCCTGTTTTTCTTCTAACATTGCCATTGTAAAACATTCCTCACACTGTACTCCCCTGAGCAATTCCTCTTTTTTAATTTTATATTGTGCAAGAATATTTTGTCGCTGTGGAAAGTTCTCATTCATAATTTGATTTATAAGTCCTTTTGTATTACCAATTGCTTCTTCTTTATATTGATTTTCAATTTGTTTGATTCTATTAGGTAAATTTGCACCGTGGATAATTTTACTAGGAAGTATTTCATCTGAAGTTTTAATAATTGTACGAGGTGAACTAATTACAACGAGGGATTCCATCGGGATATTATATAAGCCATGCAAACTCAGCCATTTTCTCAACTGTATCTCTTGCCGCTTCAGTTGTAAAATCGGATCTGGGAAACCTTCTTCCGAAGTACCATCTGCTATTCGAATGAGCTGATTAAACTTTGCATCAAAGATTAATGTACCAATAATATTTTTTATTTCAAGAAAAAGAAGAAAACGTGAGGAAACTATGAGGGTATCAATTTGGAAATAATGTTTCTGATCAAACAACCTAATATCATGTAAAATACTGTATTCTGTTTCAGATAAGAAACTAAGCGGATATTCAATCGCCTGCTCTCCTTTATAACCAGCCATAAATTTTGCTAGATTTTCAGCCACCATATTCCTTTTTGGATGATGGATAGGCAATCTTCTAAGGAGAGCGTCTAACTGAAGCAAATATACGGGCATTTTCCGCTCTTTCACAATCATTTTTATCCCCCTCCAAAATATATCAGCGCAACTCCAAATATATCAGCGATTTTCGAAATATATCGACTTACCGACAAAAAACGATACACACATCAAAAGCCTATACACAGTATAGCATCACATCAAAAATCGCACTGTAATCATAATGTTAATCCCCCCATTTGATTATGGCATTTTCAAAATGAAAGAGTAACATTCACCGCATGTAAAATTCCTTTTTATAAATATGAAAAAATTTTAGGAATTAGTTTATCTTTTTTTAATGATTTATTTAGCGGTAGTTTATACTCGGCTATTAACATAATAAACGTAGTAACTACTTTCAGAAAGACAAACTATTACTATAATCGCAAACCGTACTACTTAAATTCATAAAATGAGGAGACGATACAAAATGAACAAAAAAACGAAAGCACTATCATCCATACTGCTCGGATTCACATTAGCATTAACAGGTTGCACTGATACTAAAGCCGAAGAAAATCATAGTAAACAAAAACAAGAACAAACTGCTAAAGAGACAAAAAAGGAAAATAAGTTAACGAAAGGCCAAAAAATGGCTAACCTTCTTAGCGATACAAATTGGCAAGGTACAAGAGTGTATGACAAAGATAAGAATGACTTAACAAAAGAGAATGCAAACTTCATTGGCCTTGCGAAATATGATGCAAAGTCCGGCAGATATGAATTCTTTGATGCTAAGACAGGTGCAAGTCGTGGCGATAAAGGAACTTTCTTTGTCACAAATGATGGGAAGAAGAGAATATTAATTTCAGAATCAATGAAGTATCAAGCTGTTGTTGACATGACAAAGCTAAATAAAAATGTATTTACGTATAAACGAATGGGGAAAAATGCTAACGGTAAAGATGTAGAAGTTTTCGTTGAACATGTTCCATATAAAGAAAAAGAACTTTCTTTCACGGATCCGGACAAGCAATTGAACTCTACTACAGGCGATATCGTGAAAAACGTTGACGGAGATAAAATTTTAGGTGGAACCCTTTGGCATGGAACAAAGGTATTAGATGAGGCTGGTAATGATGTAACACAATTTAATTCAAATTTTATAAGTCTAGCAAAATTCGATGACAAGTCTAATAAATATGAGTTCTTCAATAGTGAAACAGGTCAAAGCCGCGGTGACTATGGCTATTTCGATGTTTTACATGAAAATAAAATAAGAGCTCATGTATCAATTGGTAATAACAAATATGGTGCCGCTCTTGAACTTACCGAACTGAATAATAATAAATTTACGTATAAAAGAACTGGTAAAGACCAAGCTGGTAAGGACATAACGATATTTGTTGAACATGAACCTTATAAAGGTGATGTTAAACCACAATTTAGTTTTTAATAAAGTTGGATTAAAAATCCTGTACTGAGCTGCAGGATTTTTCTTATTAAGCAAGAGGACGAAAAGAAAACAGATATACCAGACACAGAAATTAAACCTTATGAAGAAGTACAGAAAGGCTGATTTACCTGCAAAAACAAAAGAAAATTTAGGTGTAAAATAAATTCCTAAAAGTAAAAGGATCATCAATTAATTGATGGTCCTTTTACTTTCCTTACTGATAAAGTGTTAAATCATACTTCCTCCCTTTACTCTCACCGGTATATAGAACTTCCAATACTTGAAGTAACCTTTTCACGATTGAGCTTAATTGCACATTCAGAAGCTCTTCCAACTCACTATTATTAATCGCCTTTTCAATAAGACGTGTTTAATCTTGTAAAATACACTTACTTCTGTGCATAGTCAGAAACACTATTACAACTCGAACACTGCCATCCTTTCTTCACCTTAACAGATGAATATTTTTTTCGTACATAATAAAAAAATAAAAAATTTTGTCACAAAACCCGTTATTCCGGGTTCTCTATAATACAGGCATCAAATGAGAGTGAGGTTTTAACTGACATGTTAAAAATAAAAAAGGAAGACAGGCCTTTTTCGGATGTGACATTTGAAGATTTGTTTAAACAAAACTATGTTTACGTTGTGAAACAGATCGTATGGATTGTCAAAAATCAGACTATCGCTGAAGAATTAGCCCAAGAAGTCTTTTTACAGCTATATCGCAACGATTGGAAGAGAATTGAACACTTACCTGGATGGCTAATAAAATCTTCTACTTATGTAGCGTATAAATATCTACGATCTGAAAAACGACATCAGGCGAGAGTAGATAAAACCATACAATATCATGAAGTACAACATATTTCATCATTAGATGATGACTGGATTAGACAAGAAGAAATTACAAAGGTACAAATGGTACTCCGTAACATGGATGAACGAGATCGAACCATTTTATTGATGAAATTTTCTGGTTTTCAGTATAAGGAAATTGCCGAAGTGCTTCAAATCGACATATCTTCTATTGGAACATTATTGGTCCGAGCCAAACAAAAGTTTCGTAAGATTTATAAACAATTAGAGGAGGCTTAATAAATGAATTGTTATGATGTGGGATCTATTCAAGCATATATGGATGGGGAATTACCTTATGAGACAAGAAAAGAATTCACAAAACATTTAGATACGTGTAACGCATGCCAAGACTTATTACTAGAAATTAGTAAATTAAATCAATGGGAAAATGTCATGTTAGAGGAAGAAATAGTACATTCATCAAAGGAAATCAAAATTGATGTAGACCAAGCGTGGAAAGCATTTGAAAGTCGCGCAAAATTAGAAGATGTTTCTTATATCAATCAAAAACCTGAACAGAAGAAGGGATTATTTACAAATATGAATAAAAAATCAAAACGTTTCATGTATATAGCAGTAGCGGTAGCAGGGCTTTTTTCAACAGCCATGATTCCACAAGTTCGAGTGGCAGCTACAGGTGTTGCCTCTTATTTTTCCAATGCAATTTCAAATGATACGATTATCGATGAAGGAAGAGACGTTACAAAAGGGCAATTTATTCCTCTTGATGAAAAGATTACAGATCAAGGTGTTACAGTATATCTGAAAGAATTATATGTAGCGGATGCACGTATATCCGTTCATTACAAAATTGAAAAAGAAAATGGAAATGTAGTACCGTTTGAATTTGATACAACGGGGTTACAACTTGAAGATGACGGCAAAGTAAATGGTCAACAAGAAAAAAACCCAGAGTATAAGAAAGATGGGTACTTCGGACAATTAGCATTTATTCAAGGAGCAAATGGTGGACCATTCGAACTAAAAGCATCAGGTAAAGAATTAAAGCATATGGGTATTCGTTTTAAGGATAGACCAGAAGGTGTCATTACATTTATCGAAGGTCCTGAAGGGAAAAATTCTTTCAAACAACCACTTACATTAGATATCAATATAAGCAGAATTGGAAAAGTAGCTGGTTCTTGGAAAGGTCAACTTCAAATTGATCCTACCAAATTGAAAAAATAAAGTAAATTTGAATGAAAAAAAGAATAGAACGATGTGTATCCAATACCATGCTTATATTCTTCCTTGTGTTACTTACATTTATTTCATACCTGATTTCTACTCTATCATTTTTAATTTCATAATCATAAAAAGGTAGTATATAAAGTAGCCGGTTCCTTAACATACAGGGAATCGGCTACTTTTTGTCCAAACGCACAATTTTCTTTTTTCGTATGGTGCCCCTACATGCAAAACTTACATAAAATCTAGATGAACTCCAAATAAACTCCAGATACTCGTTTTATGCTAAATGTAATCTTAAACAAGGAGGTAATGGAAAATGTTTAAAACATTATTAGCAGGAACACTTTTAAGTACAGGATTATTAGCGGGTGGTGCAGTAGATACAAAAGATATGAAAACGAACAAACTAGAATCGAATAAAAAAATAGAATGGAGACAAACAAATAAAAATGAAAAAGAATCCGCAAAAAAGATGGACAAAGGTACAAAAATTGATCAAAATCAACCAATATCAGTTACAACAAGTGTAGATGGAACAACAACTTCTTCGCCAATCCATAATTCACCTGAAGACGCAGTGCCAGCAATTCCTAACGAAGATGTGAAATCTAACCATAATCAAACCTTTGAAATGCCTGAGGACACTAAATCAAAACCTGCACATGATTCTTCTAAATAAGCTATAAAATGAAATAGGATCATACCGTCAGATAAGTAATAATAGAATCTCTGTTGCATGCAGCGCAGGGGTTTTGATGTTAAAAAAGTTCCCTTCACTAGTCAAAAGTAAATAATGAAAAAAGAAAAATCAGATGTGAAATAATCAATAATTATTAAAAACAAATAAAAGGAGTATCTCTTATTAAATAAGAGATACTCCTTTTATTTGTTGAACCATGTCTTAGCCACAAGCAAAAAGAACCATAAACTTGCAGAAAGTTTATTTTAACTTCCCTATTGATAGGTTAACACGGTAATTCCCGTACTTTAATAGTCGTCCTAGAAAGTTATCCAACTCTTCATTGGAAGAAAAATGTGTTTTTAATAAATAACATCCATCACCACTTATACGATGTACTTCAGAAATCCCTTCTTCTCCTTGAAAGAAATTCATAAACTCATGATGGTTAGCTGTTGTTACGAACAAAGTAACAAACGCAGTCACTACTTGTCCTAATTTGATTCGGTTTATTGCGATTGTGTATTGCTCAATAATCCCTAAATCCTCTAACCTTCGAATTCGATTTCCTACAGCCTGCCCCGTCATATGTATTTTCTGACCAAGTTCTTTCCATTGTATTCTTGAGTTTTCTCCTAATAATTTTAGTATCTCAAAATCTGTTTGATCAATGATATAAACCAATCCTTTCACCGTGAAAGTAGAAAGCCAGAAAGTGTTTCGCCAGCTTATTCTGCTTATCGATACAATTCACTATACTTAGTTTATCCTCTTACATCACATTATTTATCAGTTATATTCACCTATAACATAGAGGACGCAACAAAAAAATACATCTAGATTTAAAGGAGGTTACAAATATGTTATTACAAGAAATCCTATCGTTCAATGAACAATTTGTAGAAAATGAGGAATACGCTCCTTGTGAAGCGACAAAAATGCCTAAAAAACGTATGGTTGTTGTTTCTTGCATGGATGCTCGTTTAATTGAGCTACTTCCAAAAGCTTTAGATATACACGATGGTGATGCAAAAGTTATCAGAAATGCAGGTGGTAAAATTGCTTCTGCTTTCGATAGTGTTATGCAAAGTGTTGTAGCATCAGTATATGATCTAAATGCAGATGAAATCTATCTTATCGGACACCATAGATGTGGTGCAAACCAAACTAATCCAAAAGGAACACTTCAAAAAATATTAGATCGCGGAGTAGCTTCACCAGAAATTTTATCAGCAATTGAATATGCTGGTGTTGACCTTGAAAAATGGTTATTTGGATTCGATGATGTCTGCGATTCAACTCAAGCTAATGTTGATTTAGTAAGAAATCATCCACTTATTCCAAAAGATGTTCCTGTACATGGTTTAGTTATTGATCCTCACACAGGTAAATTAGATTTAGTAGTTGATGGATATAAAACATTACATGGTATGAAAAATTAATTATTACTTAAATGAAGGGAAGTTATTAGATATGAATAGACAAGAAGCTACGCAAAAAATTATGGAAGCAAAAATCACAAAAGGTTTAACATGGGAAGAAATTTCAAAAGTAAGTGAAAACTCTGAGACTTGGGTTGTAACAGCATTATTAGGACAAGCTACAATGACACGTCCGGAAGCAGAAAAAATTGGTAAACTATTAGAATTAGATGAAGAAGTAGTTCAGGCATTAACAGTAGTTCCACTTCGAGGTCAAGTAATGCAAATGCCTCCTACTGACCCAATCTTATATCGATTATATGAAATGATGTTACAATACGCACCAACTCTTAGAGAATTAATCTTAGAAAAAGCTGGCGAAGGTGTAATGAGTGCAATTAACTTCAATCTAGGTGTGGATACACAAGAAGATCCAAAAGGTGGCGATCCTCGTATCGTTATTACACTTAACGGGAAATTCTTACCGTTCCGTACATGGTAATTAATTAAAAATCTATCTATATAATTAAAATGATTTTATAGATTTACAAAATCCATCCTTTTTAATCTAACTGTATAGAAAGGGTGGATTTTTACTATGAGATTCTTTTTCGGCAAAGGAGACTAATATGAATAAAAAATACTTTAATACGAGCTTTAGTATTCTACAGTGGTTTGTGTTTTTATTAGCAAATGCAATTGCATTGCCTATAATTATTGGTGGCATCTTCTATTTATCAATAGAAGATATCTCAACATTAATGCAGCGAACTTTTTTAGTCGTGGGAGTAAGTTCATTTATACAAGCATGGTTTGGGCATCGCTATCCCATAGCAGATGGTCCAGCCGGTTCATGGGTAAGTATATTTGTCATACTGGGACAAGTAGCTATGCATCAGGGCCAAAGCGCAAAAGACGTGTTGCAACTTTTAGAAGGCGGGTTAATTATTGCAGGTATATTACTCTTCGTTCTTGGTATAACAGGGCTTGTTCATCGAATTCTACGTTTATTTACACCTTTGGTTACAGGCACTTTTCTTTTAATATTATCTCTTCAGCTTAGTGGTGTGTTACTAAAAGGAATGATGGGATTACAAGGAGCTGTAACTCATCCTGATTATACAACGGCTACTATTGCGCTCTTTGTTTTTGCCCTTATTACTTTCTTATCAATTAAAGGGAAAGGATGGATGAAAAGTTACGCTGTGTTACTTGGAATTTCATGTGGTTGGCTTTTGTATGCTGTATTAGGAAAATCATCTCATATGCCTTCACACACACCGTTAGTTAAGTTACCAGAGCTATTTTCTTGGGGCACACCTAGATTCGATATTGGAATGACTCTAACTGCGACTTTATTTACCTTTCTTTTAGTTGCAAATACAATTGCTGCTATTTCGGCTGTAAAACAAGTGGCTCCGTTATCTAAAGAACATGAAAAGCAAACACTGAACCGTGGTGTATGGGTCGGAGGTATATCACATATTATCTCGTCATTGTTCTCTACAATTGGAATTGTACCATTACCTGCATCAGCAGGATTTATTCAACTAACAGGCCAAAAAAAAGTGAAGTCGTTTCTTATAGCAAGTCTTATATTAGCAGGTATTTCTTTTATCCCCTCAATTGTAAACTTTATATCCTTGCTACCAGGTCCTATTGCTAATGCTGCACTTTTAGCAACATTTGTCCAAGTAATAGGCATTTCATTTCAATCCATTTTACGTGAAGAATTAAATCAACGCCGATTAACTATATTAGGAATTTCATTATTAATCAGTTTGGGAATAATGTTTCTTCCAGAAAGTGCATTTAGCGGAATTCCTTCTTCCTTACAATATGTTTTAAGTAATGGATTACTTGTGGGTACCATGCTTGTCATTCTATTGGAACAGTTTTGGAAAGAGTAAAATTTGTGACTAAGTAAAAAAGCGCCCTGCTTACAGGGCGCTTTTTTATACCTAATGACTAATACTAGCAGTTGGGTATAATGTTGTTCCTCCAATTGAAACTTTTATTTCATTTGTTAATGGAACATTTTGTTCATTAATAATTGTTCTCCACCATTCCCATGCAAGACCTGTACATTCTCTTGCTACGCCCTTTATATTTTTTGAGTTCGGTGGAAGAGGGATAACTGTAGAGTAATGAGCCGTTTTGTCTTTTCCGCTATCATCCCATGTTTTATGTGTTAGTACTTCGTTACCATTTTGGTCAAATGTGAATTCATCCCAAGATACATCAAATTGAGCAACGTAAGCACCGTAATGATCAAGTGTCATTTTAGCACTTGAATATTCTGTAGTTGTCGTCTCAATATAATCTGTATTGTTATGAACAGCAGCAGTTGCATTATCTTTTAAGAAAGTACTTGTATATGAAATTGGGTATGCTGGATTTTTAAGACTTAATTCAGCATTATCTTTAATGATATTTCGGATTTCATTGAAATCTTTAGTAACAACCTTGTTATGCTCTTTCGCATCTCCACCTAATACTACAGCAGTAAAGGTACTTTCTTCAAAAATATCTTTATACTGTCCACTTGTTTCAACGCTGTTATCCTTAAGTAAGGCTTTAAAAGCAGCTTGTACATCTTTGCTCTTAGATGTTGTTTCTAATTTCACATAAATTGTTCTACCATAAGCTACATTTGAAACCATAACAGGTGGAGCCGAATTACTTACGCCTTTTCGAGTTAACTCACCAAAAGTAACACTATTATCAAAAAGGTCGGATGGATTGTTAGGTAGTTCAGCACTTACCGTATAAAATATTTGCTTATATGCCGCTACCATCACTTTTTTCTCTCCATTTGCAACCGCATTAAAATCAATGTTTAGACTGTTATCAAGATATTTAGCGTTAACATTAAGAGCACTTGCTATTTGTGATTTACTATAAACCATAGATTCCGTATACTGCATTCTTGCAGGTAACGTATGTGTTGTGGAATACTTTTCATTCCAAGTAGATACTAAATCGTCTACTGCTCCAGCTACATTACCATATGTCGGATTTTGAACAGTGATTGTATTTTCTTTTCTCATGCCAGGTAAGTCTATACTAATATTCAAAGGCTTTCTCTTAGCCACTAATAAACTCGGTTGATTGTCTGCAAAAGCTTTATTTGCAAGTTGTACAGCTCCTGGATACGTGCGATTCACTACAGAATCAATAATTGAAATATCGACTGGTGACGTTGTAAGTGATTTTTTCTCGTGTTCCACTACTACAAATTTACCATTTGAATTGATACTTTCTTTCGGAACAAAACTCTCTACTTTATCACCATTTACAGCTAAAACCTCTTGATTATTATATTTAAGATTTGCTATACCAGTATCAATGCCACTAGCATTTTGGGTTACATCAGTTGCATTACTTGCTTGTGTTTCTGCGAAGGAAATAGATGAATAATTAATAGTGCATAGACTAACTAATAAACATGCAAGGAACTTTCTTCTTTTAGTGTTTTTCTTAATATTCAGAAAAATCACCCCGTTCTTTTTTTAGTAAAATATGATAATGATTGATAAATGATAGCTAACTAATAAACCTACATAAATGCTTTTAAAAGTTCTTGAATTAACGGGATTACGCCACCTACAAATTTCAAAACTGCCATTGCGATTTCCATATTATTTCCTCCTTTTTATTGCTACGAAAATGTGATTTATCTTTATGCCCTCATTATAGTGACCCCTTACATTTTTATCAATACACTCTGATATGCAATATTACATATAAAAAACCAAGCTGAATTCTTTTAAAAAGCTATACAGAGATATTTTTTTCGTTTGGTACATACTTGAAAAGGTGAAGCATTCTTTTGCATTTTATGAGTAATCACATAAAAAAAGCTGCTGTCTATAAAATATAGACAGCAACTTCAACTAGAGTGGCTTGCATAA
Source organism: Bacillus proteolyticus (assembly GCF_001884065.1). Lineage (GTDB taxonomy): Bacteria > Bacillota > Bacilli > Bacillales > Bacillaceae_G > Bacillus_A > Bacillus_A proteolyticus. Next base: position 101,937 of record NZ_MACH01000157.1, on the reverse strand, counting down.
TCTACGCAAGCTACAGTATTTTTTACATTTTATAACTAATAAACTGCGATCGGCCCATAAGGACCATTAATAATCTCTATTTTTGTTTCAAAAATATCTGTCAAAAGTGTTGGGTCCATAACCTCTTCTACTGTTCCAAAAGCAGCAATTTGTCCATCTTTCATAGCACAAATTTTATCAGAGTATTTGGCTGCAAAATTTATGTCATGCATAACAGTCAGAATTGTTCTTCCAAATTCATTAGCCGCACGTCTCAAGTGCTCCATCATTTGAACAGAACGAGCAACATCCAGGTTGTTTAGAGGCTCGTCCAAAAGTACATATTCAGTCTCTTGGCACAATACCATCGCTACATATGCCCTTTGTCTTTGACCACCAGAAAGCTCATCTAAATATCTATTCTCTAAACTAGTTAAGTCTAAGAAATCGATATATTTAGAAATGATAACCTCATCTTCTTTAGTTAATCTTCCCTTTGAATAAGGAAAGCGCCCAAATCCAACTAGTTGTCTAATAGTAAGCCTCGTTACAAAATGATTTTCTTGTCGCAATATAGTCAAAACTTTTGCTAAGTCTTTTGATTTGGATTCAGAAACATCCATATTCGCTACCTGAATTTGACCTTCATCCATATCTAAAAGTCTGCCAATCATCAAAAGTGTCGTTGACTTTCCAGCGCCATTTGGTCCAATTAAAGAAGTAAAGCCTGCTTTTGGTATTTCAATATCCAAAGGTCCTATTTTTACCTTATCAGTATAGAACTTTTTAACATTATCAATTTTTATCATAAAGCCCTCTTCCTTAAAACTATAGTTAAGAATATGATTCCACCAAATAATTCAATAATAACTGAAACCACACCTTGAGCATGGAATACATGATACATTAAAAAGTATGCACTCGTCATTATTAAAAATCCTATTGCAAAAGCCATTGGAAAAATATATCTATGATCATAAGTTGACGCCGCCTGATAACTCAAAGTTGCTACTAAAAAGCCGTAGAAAGTAAGTGGCCCAATTAGAGCTGTTGAAATGGACATTAAAATAGCAACTAATACAAGCGTATAAATTACACTAGGTTGATATTTAACTCCAAAAGAAGTAGCAACATCCTTTCCTAGTGACAAAACATTCAAATTCTTAGAATGAGCAAAAATTAATACTGCTACAATTATGACCATAGGAATTACAACGGGAAAATAAGCAGGATCTGCATGATTAACAGAACCAAATAATCTCGCTTGTAAAATATCAAATTCTGAAGGCGCAAGTAGTTTTCTCATGAAGGTTGACACAGAATTTAACCCGGTACCAATAATAATTCCAACTAAAAGCATAAGTTGTAAATTCCCGTATTTACCGGAAAGTAACCATCCATAAAGTATCAAACTCATGAAGACCATAACAACGACTTGAAATAAAAATGATCCAATTCCATTAAAATTGAGCAATGCACTAGCACCAAAGAAGAATATTGTACTCGTTTGAATTGCTGAATAAAGTGATTCGAAACCTAAAAGTGAAGGAGTAATAATCTTATTATTCGTAATAGATTGGAAAGCAACTGTCGATAAGCTATGGCAAACTGCAGCAATAATCATCGCAACAATAGCTACTATTCTTCTCTTAACAACTGGAATAAAAGAAGGTGAATCTATCGGAACTGGGTTGTTATAAACTAAAAGTCCATATGAAGAAAGGAGACCTAAAGCAATCAATGTTATCAGTAAAATCCAATACCGTCTTGCTTCCTTCTTAGAACGAAAAGCACTAGCTGATCTACTTTCATTATGAAGGCTAGAATCGATTTCGACATTTTCTTTATTCTTATATTCTAATGTGATCATCGCAGCCTCCTTGGTTTTCTTTGTCTCAATAAAATAGTAATAAACACAACTGCTCCCACTGTTGCAAGTATTAGAGAAACAGGGACTTCAAAAGGCTTTATAATTGTTCGAGAAATGATGTCACAGGCAGTTATTGTCCCCATTCCAATCACACAAACCCAAGGTAAATTACTCCTAAGATCATCTCCTCTAAACATTGAAACAATATTTGGCACAATTAATCCCAAGAAAGGTAAGTGCCCAATAACAGCTGCAACAATTCCAACTGCAACAGAGATAAGAGCAGTCCCAAAAAGAACAATTCTATTGTAATTAACTCCAAGGCTTGTTGCGACATCTTCTCCTAGTCCAGCTAAAGTCAATCTATTAGCATACATAAAAATAAGAAAAGAAATGATAACAATCAGCCATAAATATTCATATCTTCCCACCTGAATGTTAGCAAATGAACCTACAAACCAAGTTTCAATACTTTGCGTCATTTGAAAAAGAAGTCCCATAAAAGTAGACACTGCAGAAATAACTGCTCCAAGCATCAATCCAATAATCGGGACAATTAAAGACGAACGAAGTTTAACTCTTCTTAAAAATAAAAAGAAAATCATAGTTCCTATAAAAGAAAAAATGATTGCACCAGTCATTCTTTGAACTAAAGTCGGGGCAGGAAATAATAAATACACAAAAAGCAGGCCTAAGCCTGACCATTCAATAGTCCCCGTTGTAGTAGGTTCAACAAAACGATTCTGTGTAATGAGTTGCATTACGAGTCCTCCCATCGCCATCGCAGCTCCAGTAAGCATTAATGCAACTGTTCTCGGAACACGAGTTATGAAAAACATCTCCATTCCGTCCTCTTGTCCACGTATATCATAAACTCCAGTAAACAGTGATATAATCCCTAAAATTATAACAATCATAATCGCTATTATAAAAGGTTTTGTCCATATTTTGTTGTGATTATAAAACTGGGGTTGAGAAATATTCTCAACCCTAGAAATCATATTTTTTGACACTGTTTCGTACTCCTTTACACTACTTAGCTAAAGTTTTTGCGATATTTCCAAATAACTCTATATAAGTCTGAATTGATTCATTTGTGTAAGTATCTTCTGGTGCATAAATAACTTGTTTTTTAGAAACAGCAGTTGTGTTTTGAAGAGCAGGTGATTTAGAAATAACATCCTTAGCAGGAGCTGAAGTAGCTGCATCAGATGTTGCAGCATCACGATCTAATACGAAAATCCAATCAGGATTTGTTTGTGCAATTGCTTCAACAGAAACGTCATCACCTTTATGACCTGCAGTAGAATTCGAAACTTCTAATGCTGGAGTCCAACCGAAAATTTCATACATTGGTCCCCAAACACGACCAGAATGTGGAGCAGCAAAACCAATATTCCCACCAGTAACGATAACACTCATAACTTTATCTTTTCCGTTATAAGCAGATTTTGCTTTTTCAATAGATTTATCAAAATCAGCTACTAATTGTTTAGCTTCTTTATCTTTATCAAAGATTTTTCCTAAAGTAAGTGTAGAGTCTTTAAGACCTTTTACTAAGTTTTCGCCAGGCTTAGTAGCCTTCTCAGAAACATCAACATTAAGGTCAATAACTGCTGCATTTGGCACTAATTTTTTGATTTCTTCGTAATGGTCAGCGAATCTTTGACCAACGATTACAAGTTCAGGGTTTGCCGCTGCAATAATTTCAAGATTTGGTTCGCGGTGATTCCCGATATTTTGAACTTTTTCATCCTTTTTATATGCTGAATCTGCAGGCATGATATCCTTTGGAGCAGCCGCTAATTTAATTCCCCAATCAGATAAAGTTTCAAAAGTTCTATTATCTAAAGCAACTACATTCTTTGGATTTACAGGGACTTTAACAGTTCCATGAGCATCAGTGATTTCAACCGTTTTTGGCTTATCACTACTATCACCTTTATTAGCCTTCGAAGTTTCCTTACTTGAATCCGAGCAAGCTACTAACATTAAAGTGAAGATTGCTAGAATACTCACTAATTTTAAAAGCATAGATTTTTTCATACGTATACTCCTTATAATGTAATTTAGTTCGAAAATGATAAAGTCCATAGATTGAATTAGATAGTAACTTTTATGCACCCAAATCGCTATTGATAATCATTTTCATTTGAACATCCTGTTAATTAGTATAGTCATTAGTTCTGTGAAAATCTTGTGAATGGTGTGAGTTAATAAAATTAAATATAAATTGGATACGGTCTCAACTAATGCGCGCTAGAGTCGTCCCCTCCACACTAACCAATAGATAAGCACCTTATAAAGTGAAACTTTATAATCAGTGGTTTTTGTTCATCCCCCACTGATTATTAGCCTTCACCAATCGGGCTTTACGGACAGCACGCCCCCCACCTAACTTCTTTGCTTTCGCTGAATTTTGAGGTTGGGGTCTTACTACCCGGCAAATAGCGGGATAAACCATGATTTCTCCTACAAAGCACGCCCATTAATAGCTAATATTTTCATAATTCATTGCCTGATAGAAACATTCTTTTTATAGTTTCCGTCTTTTAATATTTCTCAGAAACTATTTGATTATCAAATTTAATACAAAAAAACGAGTAAAACTGAATGAAACAGTTTTACTCGTTTTTTCTATTATAACAAACTGCACTTTACCTATTATCTTATTTTTATCAATCAACCATTGAATAGCCTCTGCCATGTATCGTTTGAATATATCTGTCTTTCTTCTCACACTTTAATTTTTTTCTTACATACCCAATATATAAGTCTACTACATTGGGATTTACTACTACGTTATATCCCCAAACCTGATTCAAAAGCATTTCACGGCTCAATATTGTGTTTTTATTCTTGATTAAAAATACAAGTAAATCGTACTCGCGCTTCGTAAGTGAGAGATTTTCACTACCTTTTTTCACAATATTGCTAGATGCATCAACAAAGAGATCTTTAAACTGAAAAAAGTTTATCTCATTTTGCTGGATACAGTCAGTTCTTCTTAAAATCGCTTGAACCCTTGCTACTAATTCTTCTTTCACAAATGGTTTTCTTATATAATCATCTGCTCCTGCTTGTAACCCTGCTATACAATCCTTGCTAGAAATATTGTCGGTCACAATAATGATCGGTGTCGTTTTAACAAGTCGTATTTGTCTACAAATTTCTGGTCCGGATATACTTAATGAATCCCAATCCAATATGATAATATCCCAATCTTGTTCATATATTATATTTAAACCCTGGTTTTCATTGTGAAGTTTTAAAATGAAAGAGCCTTCTTGCGTTAGACCGCTTACGATTTTCTTCGCTAAAGACCGTTCATTCTTAATTACTAACACCTGCTTCACCGATGGTTCACCTCTACTTCAATATAACTTAGTTAGATAAAAACATAATTTAAGATTTATAAATGTTAAATCCCTAAAAAAAGCCATTATAACAGCTTATTAGGAGAACTCTATATAATCTTACAATAAATATGGATAGAAACACAAAGGATATGAAGATTTAAATACATATTATTTAATCATTAAGAGTAGCTATTATATAGTAACTGCAATTTGTTCCATCATTGATATTTATTATTTTATTTGGAATATAATAAAAGCATAGTCTACAGAAAAATTTCAACATATTAAAAGCCAATTTTCTATTAAGAAAGTTGGCTTTTTGATTAGTTAGATTCTTATGCAACATGAGCGAAATTATAAATTGTTCCGTAAATTGTAGTACAACTAAAAAGCCCTGTAGGTGGATAAGCTTTGCTAAAAAATCTTTTTAAATTTGCAAAAAGACGAAAACCATTTAGATCTCCGTCTTCACAATATTCTCACCTTACAGTTGATGATTTACAAAAGCCAAAATCATGCCAGCACAAAATGAAATAAATCCAATTAGGACTAAAGGAAGAGTGAAGCCCCCCCAAGCAGGTTTATTAACAAACGCCCTTATTCTAAAATTAATTCTTGCTAAAGACATGATAACGATACCTGCTATTGATAAAATTGTAGTTAGATAAGTCATTTATAACGATACTCCTCTTTTATATTGATTTCGTATTTCCGGAAATTATCTGTGCAGGTGTTACAGCCTCAATTCGCTCCTAATAAAAAAGGACAAACCAGACGGTTCGATCCTTTTGTTTTTATAACACACTCTCTTATTTTCTAAAATGTCTTAACCTCTTTGCTCTAACACAGCTACTAGTTAATTTGTCCTAACTCATTATGAGGCACCGTTCAATTTGTCTACGATACCTTTATCTATTTTTGCTTGATCTACTTTAGCTATTTTAGAAACAATCCCACGACGATCTTCCCAATCAATCAAATAATATTGATTTTTTTCCAATTTATCTTGTACGGAAATTTGCAGTTTTCTTTCTTCCCCTTTTTTATCGTACACCTTCTCATCGTAAACATGATACGTAAGAACTTCTCCATTACTCAATTTTTCGTTTTCTACTTTAGAATCCGTCATTACTTTTACATAATATTGTTTAGTTGAATAGTATCCATTCCCTGACTTCAGGTAGTAGAAAGCCCCTCCTACTATAGCTAATAATACAAAAATTCTCATGATCCATTTCATACGATAATACCTAACCTTTCTGCTCTACTTGTAAGATTTATATTCATTAACATATAAATCTTCCTTACCTTAAGTATGCTTTATCTAAAAAAAAGGGACAATGCAGTTTCCTTACACCCACATTACACTTTTGTAATCCTATCATTCTGGCTTACAACATTATTAGCATTTTATAAAAGAAGCATAATTTTGCCGCAAACAAAAAGACCCTTTGCTCATACTAAATAAAAGAAAGCATAACAAGAGCACTTACCCATAGAATAAGTGCTCTTGTTATACTTTCGCGATCGTATGATATTGATTGCCTTTAGGAAAGTGTAGTGTCACTTTTGTATATTCGTTCTCTTTCGATTCAATAGAAATATCATGCCCTAATTTATGAGACAATCGTTTCGCTAAATATAATCCTAATCCCGTTGATTTCGTATGAACTCGTCCATTCACTCCTGTAAATCCACGTTCAAATACTCGTCCAGCGTCTTCAAGCTTAATACCAATTCCATTATCTTGAATAATGAGACGCTTTTCATTTTCGCTTTCCTCTCCAATAAACTTAATTTCTCCATGCGAATCAGTATACTTCAATGCATTTGCCACAATCTGATCGACAATAAAAGATAGCCATTTTGTATCACTCTCTACTAAAAGTTGTAAGTTTGTGCGTTTAAATTGAATGCGTTTTGAAATAAATGACTTAGCATATTTTTTCATACTAGCTCCCGTAATCGCCTCTAGAGAAACTTCTTGAATAAAATAATCTTTTGAGAAGGAATCAAGCCGTGAATAATATAAAGCTTGTTCAACGAAGTGATCTATTTTCCCTAACTCATCCTCTAATTTATCAATTAAAATAGGAGTTCGTCGTGAGCTATTAGCGAGATCTATCTATAAGGAGTTATTGTTAGTATTCTTATTCCCAGCTACTATTGGCATCTCCCATGTAATTGTTGGTATGAATATGTTCTCCTTCATTATGGTTGACCCATACTTCCGTATTTGGGTTCCACTGGCGATTTTTGCGGTAATCTACACTGTTTATTACTTAATTACAGTTCAGTTGTATAAAAGTATTGTGCTTCCGAAAGAAAGATAATACAAAAAGCTGGTGACATGCTGTCATCAGCTTTTTTATACCCTTATTAATCATTTATCCACTATACTAATATATGAACTAAATTCTATTTTTAAATTTCAACAACTGATCTGAATAGACGAAAGGAGTTATTTTATTGCAACATGTGAAACAACTACTAAGAAATTCTCTACACTTTTTCTTTAGTAAACGGATTAGAAAATTTTCCGCCTATAACTTAAGCAAAAAAACAAATGCATTTATTTGTATTGCTATTTATATGTATATAGGGACCAAAATCATTTCTATTCTCTTTAACCCCAAGGAGTTTTATGGGCTATGGTTCGTTAATATGAGTTGGCTTATGGTCATGTTACTTTATCTATATTTCGCTAAAAATATTTACTTCGAAATGAAACAAGAACATCAAAAGGTGAAAGAATTGACCTTCTTTTCTCTCTTTGATTCCCATAAAGAATTACCTTATCGAAGGTACATTTACAAGTGCTATACAAAAATATTGTATAGCTTGCTCATCTCTGCATCGAGCTTCAATAGCTTATTACAAATTAATGCATCCATCTCATCTTCTTTTTCAGACCTAATCTCTAATGTGATGCAAATGATTTTACTTTTAAGTGCGGTAACAGTGACTAGCCTTTATCTTGCACTACAATGGACAAATATATTAATGACCATATTATTAATACTCTCTTCAGTTATCACTGGAACGATAATAAGTACTAGTTTATTATCAACGATAGGTAGTTTAACTCATTTTGACCTTTTAAATAACTTCTCCATCATCTTAACAATTTTCATCGGAATTATCGTCCAAATGGGAATTGTATGGATACGTCCTCCTTATCAACTAAGTCGTACAGAAAATGCTTTTTTCATATCCAATTCAATGATTGCAACAACGCTATTATTGCTCGTTATTTTTATTCAGGATGTTTCTGTACTACTTGGCGAGGAAATGAATTTTAATATGAGTGATTTTAAAACGAATTTAGAAAAGAAAGCTCAATTAGCTTTATTACCTTATACAATTGGCGCAACCATTAATTTTATGTATATAAAGTTAAAATCTAATCGTATCGCCCAAAAAGCAGAAATGAATATGTTAGAGGTTATTTATTTGTTAGAAGAAAATGACATCGATCGTCTTTCTCCTACACAAAAACAAACAATAGTTACTAAAATCAAGAAATGTGTCTATTACGGTGGAACATCATTCCGCTTACTTCTCCTTACAAATCCAGAAACGAAACAATTCATTAAAAAAATGAAGTTAGATGAGAGAACTTCCTAAAATCATCTACTTCAGACTTCGGCTATTCTTTCAATAGAATAGCCTTTTTTCATACTTCTGTAAGATTCCTTACAATACTGTAAGCCAATCGTTAGTTACTTCGATGTTTCCAATCTTACATTTTATATAAACTAAAAGTAGATAATCAATCAACAATAAAGACACTTTTAAAGGAGCGAATTCTCATGAAAGAAAACCAAGACTTATTATTCAGCTACATCGCTACCGTTTCTTGCTTAGGCGGTTTCATTTTACTATCTGGCGTTGCCGCTATTATTAAAATCACTCAACAACTTTTCATGTAATATACAAATTCATTGCAATCATACATTATTAAATCACTTAAAGGAGCGAATTCTTATGAAAGAAAACCAAGACTTATTATTCAGCTACATCGCTACTGTTTCTTGCTTAGGCGGTTTCATTTTACTATCTGGTGTTGCTGCTGTTATTAAAATCACTCAACAACTTTTTATGTAATATATCTTCTTTACTACTTTAAATTTAAGATCATTCAAGATGACTAAAAATCACTTTTTATATAGATAGATTTCAAAATAATGGTTCCTTACAAAAATGTAAGTTTCCAGTTAGATACATCGATATTTGCACATATGCATTCCTTGTAAACTAATAATTAGTTAGTCCAGTTTAAACATACAAATAACTTTTAGAGGAGTTTTTATATGAAAAAAATACTTGCTTCATGCGCAACTTTCGCCCTATTCGCTAGCTTTGCGGTGGGATGTGATATATCTTCTCCAAGTAAAATTGGTACAGAAGAATACTACGTTCAAATCCAAGGTGAAGGTGAAATTAAAGATAATAAACGTGTCTATACTTTACCTACTTACGGTGAAGATGGAGGCGAAAAAAAAGTTACTTTCGCTAGTCAAAAACCAAGTAATGAAAAAATGAAAGAAAATGCATTTTTACGCCTTTACATTAAACAAGAGGACAAAAAGAAAACAGATATACCAGACACAGAAGTTAAATCTTATGAAGAAGTACAAAAATCAGATTTACCTGCAAAAACAAAAGAAAAATTAGGGATAAAATAATAAATGATTATCAAAAACAAATAAAAGGAGTATCTCTTGTTAAGCAAGAGATACTCCTTTTATTTGTGGAAGCATAAGTTGGCCGTGTGTTAATTATTAACCCATAAGCTGACCGTGAATTTCACAAAACAGCAAATAAAAATACCTATTAGCAGCATAGGATATTCAAAATTACTAGCTTATTCATTAGAATCTTTATATGATACACCCATGACCTCTAACAAAGAAGAGGAAATTGATAAAGTCTTGCCGTGGTCAATGGATTTACCATCTAGTTGCAGAGTGCCGAAAAAAAGTGAAGTAAACAAAAAATAACTCTAAAATCAACTTTTATTGTATATTTTGGAGTTACTTTACGTTTACAATTACATGGTAGAGATGATTTCGTGCTTTTTCTTTTGATTTTCTACTTTGCCTTAATAAAAGATTTATTCCTGCTTTCCTACACATACTTAAAAGTAGGAGACTTCTTTCAAATTGTGTTAAAATTTTGTGAGATACTATTCGATATACATTAATAAAGGTGAGGGTACCCAGTGAACAATAACGACAATACATATTGCACTATGGTTATATTTGGAGCAACAGGAGATTTAGCGAAGAGAAAATTATTCCCTTCTATATATAGCCTATATAAAAAAGGACAGCTCTCTAAAAATTTTGCTGTTGTTGGTGTAGCAAGACGTGAATGGAGTGATGATGTATTTCGTAAAAATATACTATCCTCTATTCAAGAGTCAAAAATTGAACCAGGGAATGATTTAGATGAATTTTTAACTCATTTCCGCTACTTAGCGTTTGATGTTACGAATACTGCTTCATACCAAGATTTGAATGCATTAATTACTAACCTTGAAGAACAATTCACTATTCCAGGAAACAGAATGTTTTATATGGCGATGGCTCCTGAATTCTTTGGAACAATTGCTTCTTACTTGAAATCAGAAGGCGTGACAAACTCAAGCGGCTGGAATCGATTGATTATCGAAAAACCTTTTGGACATGACTTGCCATCCGCACAAAAATTAAATGAAGAACTTCGTCACGCATTTGCGGAAGATGAAATTTATCGCATTGACCATTATCTAGGAAAAGAAATGGTTCAAAACATTGGCGTTATTCGTTTTGCAAACGCAATATTTGAATCATTGTGGAATAATAGATACATCTCTAATATTCAAATTACATCCAGTGAATCTTTAGGCGTAGAGGATCGCGGAGGATACTATGACAATTCCGGTGCCTTAAGAGATATGATACAAAATCATATGTTACAAATGGTTGCTTTACTGGCAATGGAACCGCCAATTCGTTTAACAACAGAAGAAATCCGAAGCGAAAAAATTAAAGCATTACGTGCACTTCGACCAATAGCAGTAGACGAAGTGGATCAATACTTTGTGCGAAGTCAGTATGGTCCAGGAACAATCAACGGAAAAGAAGTTCCTGGGTACAGAAGCGAAAATAAAGTGGATCCAAACTCAAGAACGGAAACATTTGTGGCGGGTAAATTATTAATAGACAATTTCCGCTGGGCTGGTGTGCCGATCTACATTCGTACGGGTAAACGCATGCAAGAGAAATCAACAAAAATCGTTATTCAGTTTAAAGAATTGCCAATGAATTTATATTCTAAATTAGAAAACAGCGTTCATCCGAACCTGCTTATTATTCATATTCAGCCGGATGAAGGAATTTCTCTTGTTTTAAATGGTAAGAAAATCGGTACTTCTGAAAAGACGAAACCATTTAAACTTGATTACTGCAATGACTGCGTAGACGGAGTAAATACACCAGAAGCTTATGAGAAGCTGATATATGATGCAATTCAAGGCGATGCAACAAACTTTACTCACTGGGATGAAGTAGCATTATCATGGAAATTTGTTGATGTTATTTCTAAAGCATGGAAACAGGATGTATCAACCGATTTACTTACTTATGAATCAGGATCAATGGGACCTCAAGCTTCAGATGATTTGCTTGCAGAAAACAGCTTACATTGGTGGCCAATTTCCGATGATAGTGACTATTCAATCTAATCCTAGCAAAGGCAAAAAGAGAATTTTTATGAAAAAAGTATATGACATTACAGTACCTATTTACGAAGGAATGCCTGTATATAAAAATAAACCAGAAAAAACAGCCTCAACTTTCTAAAGTTACAAACGGTCATGTAACAGAATCCACATTAAAAATGGATGCTCATACAGGAACGCATATGATCAATGACGGAGACACGTTTGAAACACCTGATATCGAGAAATTGGTGGGCGAAACAAAGGTTTTTGACCTGACACATGTTGAAGGTGGTATTACTTCAATAAAATGAAACTGCCCGTTAATGCAGAATAAAAAAATGGACCAAGATTTCAATCTTGGTCCATTTTTTATTTTATATCCATTTCGTATGGAATGTACCTTCTTTATCTACTCGTTTATACGTATGTGCTCCAAAATAATCGCGCTGCGCTTGTAACAAGTTTGCAGGTAGTGTTGCAGTACGATAGCTGTCATAGTAAGAAATCGCTGCTGAAAATGCAGGTACCGGAATACCTTGTTGTACAGCCAATGAGATAATTTGACGTAATCCGCCTTGGTATGACTCCACAATTTCTTTAAAGTATGGGTCAAGTAAAAGATTCGGTAAGTCAGTGTTCTTCTCATAAGCTTCTTTAATGTTCTGTAAAAAGGCTGCACGAATAATACATCCGCCTCTCCAAAGCATAGAAATGCTGCCAAAATCAAGGTTCCAGTCATATTCCTCAGAAGCTGCCTTTAATTGCGTGAATCCTTGCGCATAAGAACAAACTTTACTCATATATAAAGCTTGGCGCACTGCTTCAATTAATTCTGCTTTTTCAATTCCAAGCGCTGGTTTATCTTTAGGGCCAGATAATAATTTGCTTGCATGCACACGCTCTTCTTTTAAAGCAGAAATACAACGTGCGAATACAGATTCTGTGATAATCGGAAGAGAAATACCTAAATCAAGTGCACTTTGGCTTATCCATTTCCCTGTGCCCTTTTGTCCCGCAGTATCAAGAATAACATCCACTAATGGCTTTCCAGTTTCTTCATCTTTCTTCGTGAAAATGTCTGCTGTAATCTCGATTAGATAACTGTTCAGTTCGCCCTTATTCCATTCAGCAAATATTTCATAAAACTCTTCTGCAGTCAAATCAAGTGTTTGTTTCAAGAAGAAATATGCTTCACAAATTAATTGCATATCTCCATACTCAATACCGTTGTGAACCATCTTTACATAGTGGCCCGCACCATTAGGTCCGATATAAGAACAGCAAGGCTCGTCATTCACTTTTGCAGAGATATTTTCAAGCATATCCTTCACTTTTTCGTATGCAGCCTTCTGTCCGCCCGGCATAATAGACGGTCCCTTCAATGCCCCCTCTTCTCCGCCTGACACACCTGCTCCAATGAAATTGATTCCATTTTCGGCAAGACGTTTGTTTCGGCGAATTGTATCGACAAAGTATGTATTACCGCCGTCAATTAAAATATCACCTTTATCGAGGTGAGGAAGCAGAGAATCAATCGCCTTATCTGTAATTTCCCCTGCATTAACCATTAATAAAATTTTTCTAGGTGATTCAAGTGAGTTAACAAACTCTTCAACCATGTGAGTACCAACCATGTTTTTACCACGGTTTTCCTCAATGATTTCATTTACTTTTTCCTTTGAAATATCATATAGGGCAACAGAATACCCTTTACTTTCAAAGTTAAGTGCGAGGCTTTTTCCCATAACGCCCACACCAACAACTCCAATTTTTTGCTTTGGCATATTTCATCGTTCCTTTCTATGCATGTTACTCTGTCTATATTATAGTATATATACCTAAAGTAACACTTTAATCAAATAATCCATCTTATTCATTTCAATATGCTCCGCCAAGATGCGTGTAAAAGATCATAGGAACACGGCACATCGCCATCAAGTTAAAAAATAAAGAGAAACTTCCATCCTTATCAATTAATCATGAAAAATCACATCATCCAACTTCCGTATCCCACTTATGATCTTGCTCTACAAACACAATGCCTAATTCATGATGTCCACCGCGCTGTTTGAGCAAGGTGAAGCTAACCTTTTGTATCAAGTACTTCTAACTTACACAATGCCCCTGTCGTCTTGGACTGCAGCGCATCATAAAACTCCTCTGTACTTTTAGGAATCACGCCGTTTATTTTCGTAATAACCTCTCCGGGCTTCAGATTAAATTCTGCACCGACTGTATTCGGGATCGTGCCTAACAACTACTAATCCATCATTGCGCGCTGTAAAATACGCTGGACGCGTTTCATCAGCAAATCGTTCCCTCATTGGCATACGACAACGATCCGGACATTGACCCGCCACATCTGTAAAAAATAGAATTTTTGTATCTTTTTACTTTCCCAAACCCGAAATATTCTATTTAAATTGTTTTTTAACAATATACATTTTAAATTCATCTCGGTAGAGTGTACTTAATTGGGACGGTAGACTATTTGCCAATTTCCCTAAGGAAAGAGTATCCCATATGACTTATCCCAAAAGTTTAATTGGAAAAATTTTCAGATGTGGCGGGTTATTTTTTGAATCGTTTCCGTCCCCCTTTTACTGTCTAGAAAGGTCTATACAAATAAGCTCAGTAATAAAGTAAATCCTAATCCGGCTACGGAAATGATAGTCTCAAGCAAGGTCCATGTTGCAAATGTTTCTTTCATGCTTAAACCAAAGTACTCTTTGAACATCCAGAAACCAGCATCGTTCACGTGTGAAGCAATTAAACTACCAGCTCCTGTTGCAAGGACAACTAAAGCAAGGTTAACGTCAGAGTGACCTAACATTGGGATCACTAAACCGACAGTTGTTAATGAAGCAACCGTAGCAGACCCTAATGAAATACGTAAGATGGCAGCGATAATCCATGCGAGCAAGATCGGTGATAATGAAGTTCCTTTGAATAATTCGGCTACATAGTTACCAACGCCGCCATCAATTAATACTTGTTTGAAGGCTCCGCCTCCGCCAATAATTAAGAGCATCATCCCAATATTTGAGATCGCTGTTGTACAAGATTCCATCACGTTCTTGATTGGAATATTTCTTGCCAATCCCATTGTATAGATCGCAACTAATAAGGATATTAACATGGCAGTATCCGCATTCCCAATAAACTGGATCGCTGCTAGTAAACTATTATCTTTAAATCCCATTGTTTTTTGCAGCAAAGTAATAATTGTAGCGATTGCCATTAAAATAACAGGCAGTAAAGCGGTAAAAACACTGATTCCAAAGCCAGGAGTTTCTTCAAGTTTAAATACTCTCTGCTCGCCTAAAGATTTGATATTACCAGTTTTTGTGAATGCTTCAGGTACTAGTTTTTTTGCAATTTTAGTAAATACAGGTCCCGCTAAAATAACTGTTGGAACCGCTATCATAAAACCATAAAGTAATACTTCACCGATGTTTGCATGCAACTCACCAGCGATAGCAGTTGGTCCTGGGTGTGGCGGTAAAAATCCGTGTGTTACAGATAAAGCTGCTGCCATCGGAATACCGAGATATAAGATAGAAACTTTTAATTCTCTTGAAATAGCAAATACAATCGGAATTAATAATACTAATCCTACTTCAAAAAATAATGCAATACCGATAATAAATGAGGCAGTCACAACAGCCCATTGAATGTTCTTTTCACCAAATTTGTTCACAAGGGTCATGGCAATGCGTTGTGCGCCCCCAGAATCTGAAAGCAACTTACCTAACATCGCACCAAGTCCAAAAACGAGTGCTAAATGACCAAGTGTTCCGCCTAATCCTGCTTCAATGGTTTTAACAATTTTTTCTGGCGGCATTCCAAGTGCTAAAGCAACGCCGAACGATACAATGATTAATGAAATAAAGGTATTTAATTTAAAGCGCATTATCAGTAAAAGTAATGCTAAAATCCCAATTGCTACAATGACTAATGGCATCGTAATTCCCCCATAATATTAGCTGTATTTGTGTTTATCCCCTATTTTTTTGGTAGTAACCCCCAACCTCAAAATTTAAAGAGAGATGAGGAGTGGGGGATCACTGATGAAAGTTTTACTTTATTAAATTTCTTTGATAATTAGCAATTCGTGTATAATCGTCTTCTAATACTCTTGATAGGTTGATAAATATCGGTAGTAATTGTCTATATTCTTTTGTTGCTTCTTCTTTCGGTGTGTGTTTGTAGGTGCTGCCAACCATTTCGGAAACGATTTCAAAAGAATCAATTTTTCCTGTAGCATAGAGACCTAATATACATGCACCTAGACAGGAGCTTTCGTAGCTTTTTGGAACAACGACTTCAGATGAGAAAATATCGGACATCATTTGTCGCCAAACGTCAGACCTTGCGAAGCCTCCTGTTGCTTGAATACGGGTCACAGGACCGTCCATGCATTCGATTAATGCTAAAAATACCGTGTATAAATTATAAATAACGCCTTCTAAAGCTGCACGAATCATATGTTCCTTCTTATGTGACATAGTTAAGCCGAAGAATGATCCACGTACATCTGGATTCCATAATGGCGCACGTTCACCTGCGAGGTATGGGTGGAATAATAATCCGTCTGCGCCAGGTCTCACTCGTTCAGCAATTTTGGTTAATACATCGTATGGATCAATTCCTAGTCTTTTCGCAGTTTCTACTTCTGATGAAGCAAGTTCATCGCGAATCCAGCGAAGGACCATCCCTCCATTGTTTACCGGTCCACCAATTACCCAATGTTTTTCCGTTAAGGCATAACAGAATATTCTTCCTTTTTCATCTGTTTGCGGCTTGTCAATGATGGTTCGAATGGCACCACTTGTCCCGATTGTGACTGCAATCTCACCTTTTCTAATTGCATTCACACCTAGATTAGAAAGCACTCCATCACTGGCACCAATGACAAACGGTGTTTGTGAATCGATACCAATCTTTTTAGCTAAATCCGGATTGCAGTTGCTAAATATTTTGGTGGTTGGTACGAGCTCAGATAATTGAGCAGGTGTTACACCAGCAATTTTTAAAGCTTCTTCATCCCAATCTAGTGTTTGTAGATTCATCATCCCCATGCATGAAGCGAGAGAATGATCCACAACATATTGATCAAAGAATTTTTTAAAGATATATTCTTTTATTCCGATATATTTTTTCGTTTTGACTGCGATTTCAGGGTGGTCATTCACAATCCAAGTAATTTTACTTAATGGTGACATGGGGTGAATGGGTGTTCCTGTTCGTCTATAAACTTCATGGCCCTTCAGTTCATCTTTGATTTTATGTGCCCAGGCCTCACTGCGATTATCTGCCCAGGTGATACAAGGTGTCAGCGGATGGTCATTTTCATCCATTGCAATGACACTGTGCATGGCGCTGCTAAATGAAATAAACGATGGTTTTTTATCTGAATGATGTCTCGTTATATTTGAAATCGCTCGCAAAACAGCTTGAAAAATCTCTTCTGGATCTTGTTCCGCTGTGGATATATCCGGTGTGCGAAGTGGGTAACCAATATTCTCTGTTTGGACGACTTCGCCTTTTTCAGTAAATAATACTGCTTTGGTACTTGTTGTACCGATATCTATACCTAGCATATAGCTACTCATGTTCTTGCTCTACTCCTTTAGATAACATTTGCTGTGACATCCAGAGGTCTTCAACTTTCCCTTGAACATCATCAAAGTTTTGATGTAAGACCTCAATCATGAGGGCTCGATCTTTTGATTCAATCGCTTTTATATAAAGCTCATGATTTTTGATAATCCGTTCAAAGTCTTCGTATTTTTCCTTGAAACGGGTACGCATTGATAAAAGGACTAAGCTTTCCATAACAGGCTTTAAATTATTCCACATCATCAGGATATGGGAATGATGAATAGTGCGAATAATCGTTTCATGGAATAAGACATCTTGATAAGAAAACTCATCAGCATCATGATATTTAATGGCGATTTTCATCATTTCTATAATTTTATTCAGTTCCTTTACTAACTCGTTTGTGTCCATTTTTACAAGCCGTTCAAAGATAAACGTTTCTATGAGTAAACGAACATCGTATATTTCTTCAATTTCTTTTTCGGTTAAACCAATGACAACTGCGCCCATTCTTTCTAAGCGAATGATATTTTCTGAGGCCAGTACTTTTAATGCTTCACGAACAGGTGACCGACTTACAGAAAAATCGGCGGCTAATTTATTTTCTGATAGAATGGTACCGTTTTCAATTTTACCTGCAATAATACGCATTCTAAGTTCGCTCGCAACACGATCACCAGTAGAAGCTTTTGAAAGCCATTTTTCAGGATAAAGAAATTCCATTGATTCCGTCATAACGTCACCTTCTCATGTTAATCAAGTATACTTGTATACAAGTATTATAACTCAGATTTTTAATTATGCAAGCGCTTTACTTTTTGTGTCGATTTTTTAGGAGGACAGCCGAGATATTGGAATTATCTTGAATTTTCAAATCAAGAAGCATAAGTTGGCCATAAACTAAAAGAAGCATAAGTTGGCCAAAACGGCCATCTTATGCTTCTTGTTATATACAAAATAAAAAAACCACCAAATATGTATTGGTGGAGACGGTGGGAGTCGAACCCACGTCCAAAAATATCGGCACTTAAGCTTCTACGAGTGTAGTCGATATATTAGTATTTCGCAAACTCTTCGGCCTATCGACAGGCTTCCAAGTTGCTAGTCTGATTGTTCTCTTCCTTCGCCCTCAGACGGCGAACTCCGGCGTAGTCCACTTAGTTTGAGTCCCTTACCCTACCACATGGACGATGGAGGGAGGAACCTTTAGTGCAATTAAGCAGCTAAAGAAAGATTGTTTTGTTTGCCAATTATAGGCTTTGACGTTTTAACGAGGCCGATCCCCTCGACTCGCAACCTAAGCTCGAACTATCCCTGTCGAATCCGTAACGTCCCCATGATAAAAATGGAGCATACGAAGAAAATATCGTGATAGCTACTAAGAGCTGTTTTTCAATGTGCAACAACCTTACATAAGTTATTATATCATACGCGCGCCGTTTTACAAATGTAAATATCTGTATTACATCTTTTGGCGATCACGGAACACGCGTGCAATCTCACGTTTAGCTTCTTTCTCTTTTAAATCGTGACGTTTATCATATTGCTTCTTACCTTTTGCTAAACCAAGTGCCATCTTTGCAAATCCATTTTTCAAATAGATTCTAAGTGGAACTAATGCGTAACCTGTTTCTTTTGCAGCTCCCGCTAGTTTATCAATTTCTTTTTTATGCAGAAGTAATTTTCTCGTACGAAGTGGATCATGGTTGAAACGATTCCCTTGTTCGTACGTATTAATGTGCATATTATGAACCCATACTTCACCATTATGTACACGTGCAAACGCATCTTTCAAGTTTACGCGACCAGCGCGAATCGACTTAATTTCCGTTCCTTGAAGGACAAGCCCTGCTTCGTATGTTTCTTCGATGAAATAATCATGAAATGCTTTTTTATTTTGTGCAATAACCTTACCTGTACCTTTTGGCATATAACGTCCCTCCTCTATTTTTACTATTGTAACAAATGTAAACAAAAAGCGAAAGTGGCTCGCTCAGAATGTGAGGTGGATGGAGCTTCTGACCTTGAGGCGCTCTTTGCCTCTAGGGAAGAAGCGAAGCCGCCGAACATTCTAGCCACTGTAGCTGGATTACAATAAAAAAGAAAAAGCCCCGCTTTTCATCAAAGCGAAGCCATCCTTTTCTTACTTACGCTTTTTCTTTTTCTTCTTGAATCCTGGTACATTTTCAAAGAATCCTTTTTTCTTCTTACCATTCCCATCTTTTTTCCCTGACTGGCTAGCAGATGTGGATGTGGAAGCGGATGCGGATGCTTTTCCTTTACCGCCACGGTCAAACTTTCTTCCTGCGCCGCGTTCGCCACCGCGCTCATTACTACGCTCGCTACGTCCACCGCGTTTCTTTCTGCCTGTTCTTGGCTGTTCGATAACGACTGGACGATCTTTGAACTTACGACGAGGTGTTCCTTTCATGCCAACGATTTCAAAGTCGATTGCACGCTCGTCTTTGTTTACATTAATAACGCGAATTGTAATTTCGTCACCGATGCGGAACACGTTACCTGTACGTTCTCCAATCATTGCGAAATGTTTTTCGTCATAACGGTAGTAATCATCTGTTAGGTAGCTAACGTGTACAAGACCTTCGATTGTATTTGGAAGCTCTACGAATAAACCGAAGTTTGTTACAGAGCTAATCATACCGTCATACTCTTCGCCAATCTTATCAACCATATACTCTGCTTTTTTCATTTCATCTGTTTCACGCTCTGCTTCAACAGCACGGCGTTCCATATTAGAAGAGTGCTCTGCAATCTCAGGTAAGTTTTCACGCCATTTCGCTTGCGTTTCGTTGTCGACTTTACCGTTGATGATATATTCACGAATTAATCGATGAACAATCGTATCTGGATAACGACGAATTGGTGATGTGAAATGCGTGTAGAACTCCGTTGATAAACCGAAATGTCCTAAGCTGTCCGAATCATAACGTGCTTGCTTCATAGAACGAAGCATAACTGTTGAAATAACTACTTCTTCAGGCTGACCTTGAACCATTTCAAGAATTTGCTGCAACGCACGAGGATGTATTTCATTCGCACGTCCTTTTACTGCATATCCGAAGTTTGTTACAAACTCAAAGAAACGCTCAAGCTTATCTTCTTTCGGATCTTCATGGACACGGTACATAAACGGTACGTTCATCCAGTGGAAGTGCTCTGCTACTGTTTCATTCGCAACAAGCATAAATTCTTCAATTAACTTCTCTGATACAGAACGATCACGCATTACAACATCAGTCGGTTTTCCTTCTTCATCTACTAATACTTTCGCTTCTTTAAAGTCAAAGTCAATTGCACCACGGCGCATACGTTTTTCACGTAAAATTTGAGCTAATTGGCCCATCTCTTTAAACATCGGTACTAACGGCTCATAGCGTTTGATTAACTCTTCGTCCTCATCTTCTAAAATGCTTCTTACGTCAGCATACGTCATACGCTCTGTCGTTTTAATAACACTTTGGAAAATCTCGTGCTTTACAACATCACCTAGATTGTTGATTTCCATTTCACAAGATAGTGTCAGACGGTCTACTTTTGGATTTAACGAACAAATACCGTTTGATAAACGATGCGGAATCATCGGAATTACACGGTCTACAAGATATACACTCGTCGCTCTCTCTGCTGCTTCAACATCAATTGGAGAACCTTCTTGAACGTAATGACTTACATCCGCAATATGAACACCAAGCTTGTAGTTACCGTTCTCAAGCTTCGTTACTGTAACAGCGTCATCTAAGTCTTTTGCATCTGCGCCGTCAATTGTAACAATCATTTGATCACGTAAATCACGGCGATCTTTTAAATCGCCTTCTGAAATCGTTTCTGGTACACTGTTTGCATGTTCCATAACTTCTTCAGGGAACGCCAACGGTAAATGATGTTTATGAATAACAGATAAAATATCTACCCCTGGATCATTTTTATGACCTAGAATTTGAATAACTTCACCTTCTGCACTTAAACGGTTCTCTGGATAGCTCGTAATTTTCACAACTACTTTATGACCTTCCACAGCGCCCATAGATGCACTTTTCAAGATGAAAATG
This sequence comes from Bacillus proteolyticus, assembly GCF_001884065.1. Lineage (GTDB taxonomy): Bacteria > Bacillota > Bacilli > Bacillales > Bacillaceae_G > Bacillus_A > Bacillus_A proteolyticus. The sequence continues at coordinate 80,346 of NZ_MACH01000157.1, read as the reverse complement.
TCACTCGTCCATCGCTTATTGTCAGGTATGACAAATCCAAAGTTTTTCGACTCTGTATATGTACCAACTAGTTCCTTCGTTCCACGCTCTAAAATACGTACAATTGAACCTTCTTGGCGTGATCCACTTGATTGTGAGCTAACACGTGCTAATACTGTATCGCCATGAAGTGCACCGTTCAACTCTGTAGGCGGGATGAAAAGATCATCGTCTCCCGTTTTCTTCTCATCTGGTACAACGAATGCAAAGCCACGTGCGTGTCCAATTAATTTACCGCGTACTAAGCTCATTTTTTCTGGAAGACCGTAGCGATTACTACGTGTGCGGATAACAAGTCCCTTCTCTTCCATCATTACAAGTGCCTTTACAAAATCTTTAAAGCCTTCAGAACCTTCAATTCCAAATGCCGCTTCTAACTCTTGTATTGTTAACGGTTTATACGCTTCTTCTCTCATAAATAATAACAACTTATCAATATGTTCTTGTATGATTTCTTCCAAGCAGAAATACCTCCTTTAAACCCTTATATTATTTAGTGTATCCGAAAGATGGGGGATGTATAAAGCGAAACTTTAATCATCTCCCAATGATTTTTTACAGTTTTCATAAAATGAAACTTTAATCAGTAGAGGGTTATCCATCTTCACTGATTATTAGCCCACAACCACCGGGATAAAAAATTCCCTTATGAAAAAAAGAGGCAACTAGACCTTACCAATCTAGTTGCTCCAAGAAGTTATATACATCCTCATGTAGCTCTTCACGCTGTTTATCAAGTGTGATGACATGCGTAGAGTCTTCATACCATTTAATGTCTTTTAACGTAGATTCTACACCGTTATAAATAATGTTAGCACTATCTGTATTAATCATTTCATCATGGCGTGCTTGTACAACGAATGTTGGCGCATAAATCATATCCACATTATTGCGTACGTCACGAATTAACTCTTGTAATGCTTTTAATGTATTCATCGGTGTCTGTTTAAATTCAAACATTTCCTTTTCAATTTGCTCTGGTGATTTTTGTTCACGTTTTTTATATTCGCGTGCATATGCCAATATACCTTGGTACATAATTTCTTCACTTTTAATGTACATCGGTGCACACATTGGTACAACACCTAAAATCGGTAATGTATAAGCAAGTTTTAATGAGAATACTCCGCCTAATGATAATCCAACCGCAGCTATTTTCTCGTAACCTTGATCTTTTAAATGCTGATAGGCATTCATTACATCTTTCCACCAGTCTTCAGGACCTGTATGAACAAGCTGCTCTGGTGGTACGCCGTGTCCCTTATAAATTGGCGCATGACAAGTATAGCCTTTCTTCTCTAAGAAACGCCCTAGCATGCGTACATCAGCTGAGTTCCCTGTGAATCCATGTAATAATAAAACAGCGCGGTCTCCACCTTCAAATGTAAATGGTTTTGGAGATGCTAATTTCATCATGTACTTCTCCTCTTTCTCTTCTGTAATCTAGTCGTATTCTTTCTATATCTAGTGTACCATATTTATATTTCTATAATCTAATTAGAAACATCTTTCAAATGGCAAAACAAAAAAAGAAGAACCATTAGTACATCTTACTAACGCTTCTTCTTTCAATTCTATAAGTTTAAGTACGTAACACCAATTGTTAATGCGAAGAACAATACAGCTAAAACAATTGTAATGCGGTTTAATACCGCTTCAATTCCACGTGCTTTTTGCTTACCAAATAATTGCTCTGCACCGCCTGAAATTGCACCTGAAAGGCCTGAGCTATTACTAGACTGCATAAGTACCATAACAATCATTAAAATCGATACAATAATAAGTAAAACGGATAATAACGTATGCACTTGGCGTACCTCCTACAAAGATTCAGTTATTCCAACTGTAGCATAAATCCTATAGAAAAGCGAGAGCTATAGGGTCGCTCTCGCTTTTCTTCTATTACATAAACATCATTGCAAATAATGGTCCGAGCACGCATGTCAAAATTGCTGTTAATGTCATTGTTACCGATCCAATAACACCTTCATGCTCATTATTTTTCATCGCTCTCATAACACCCATAATATGAGACGCACATCCAAAGCCAATCCCTTTACCAACCGAGTTTGTAACGCGGCTCCATTTTAACAAAATTGGTCCTGTAATCGTTCCGGTAATCCCTGCGATAACGACGAAAGCCGCTGTTAAGGATGGGACACCACCCACTTGTTCAGATACACTCATCGCAACTGGCATTGTCACTGACTTTGGTAAAGAAGATAAAATTAAACTTTTATCTGTTCCCATAAGTGTGGCGATAGCCATATCACTTGCAATCGCCACTGTCGTTCCAACAATTACACCACCAGCAATTGGTACAACATATTTTTGCAGAACATGACGTTGTTTATAAAGCGGGATTGCAAATGCTACAACACCTGGCCCAAGTAACTTCGCAATCCAGCCACCACCACTTTCCATATAATTTTGATATGGTATATCAAGCACTATAAATAAGAAAGCCATTAATCCTGTCGCTACAAGCATTGGAATGGTAAATGGTGTTGGAAATAATTTATAGATTTTTTTAGATAATTGATATAATAGCACCGTAAAAAGAACCCAACCGATTCCGATTAATATTTGGCTCATTGTGTCTCTTTTTCCTTTCTATTCGCAAGGTATTGTCCTGTATGTCCTGCGACAATAATGATTAAAAATGTACTCGCTATAACTGTAATGAAAAGAGAAATTCCTTTACTCATAAAAAAAGCACCGTAATTCATTAGGCCAAGCGTTGGCGGAATTAATAAAAACGGCATAATAGCAACGAGTGTTTCTGCTCCTAAATCAAACCATTTCACTGGAAGTACTTTTAGGCTAAGTAAAACAAGTAAGAAAAACATCCCAATCAAACTTCCTGGAATGGGCATATTTAACATTTCTTGAACCCAATTTCCAACCATATAAAACACGTAAAGAGCAGCAATTTGGACAAGAATCTTTGTGAATTTCATGTTCATCATCCCTCATGTTTATACGATCTTCTGTTAATATCTTTATCATAGTATAAATTGTAAAAAGCTGCAATTTATCAAATCGATAACAAAAAACCGACATGATATACGCTTACACCCTTGATATGACTGTGTTTCCGAATGAATTTTATGTCAAAAACCTTGACCTATTATGTAAAGTTTATATTTTCTGAATTTAAGGGGTTATTATTTTAAGAAAATAATCTTTTTATTCTTCTCATCCCAAATCTTACATATATATAAATAAGATAGGTGGTGAACCTATGCCAAAAAAAGTTCTCATTTTTTGTGATCCTGGAATTGATGATACGATGGCTCTTCTCTTAGCATTCTTTATCGATGAAATAGAAATCATGGGTATTGTTGCAGATTACGGCAATGTTCCAAAAGAAATGGCCGTGCAAAATGCTCATTTTCTTAAGCATGAAATAAAGAATAGAAACATTAAGATATTCGGTGGTTCAGAACGTCCTCTTACTGGTTCCCCTCCTGCTTTCTTTACGGATGTACATGGGAAGCAGGGGCTCGGGCCAATTATCCCTAAGAAAAATGTGACTAACGGAGAAATGGAGAATTTTTTCGAAGTTATTCCTCTTATTGAACAGTATAAAGATGAATTAATCATTGTAAGTTTAGGAAGACTTACCTCCCTAGCAATTTTATTCATTGTATGTAAACAGTTAATGAAGCAAATTAAATCTTATTACGTAATGGGTGGTGCCTTTTTGCATCCCGGTAACGTTACCCCTATTTCAGAAGCAAACTTTTATGGTGATCCTACTGCTGCTAATATAGTCCTTCAATCCGCAGCTAACATGTACATATACCCATTAAACGTAACCCAGTATTCCGTCATTACACCAGAAATGGCTGAGTACATTGACGCAAAAGGAAAAGCCCCACTTGTCAAACCGTTATTCGACCATTATTACTACGGATATTATAAAGATATCTTGCCGCATTTAAAGGGAAGTCCATTTCATGACACAATACCAATACTAGCTTTATTTGATAACTCTATGTTCACTTATCACCAGTCACCAATTGTTGTCATGACAGAATCTTATGCACAGGGGGCAAGTATTGGAGAATTTCGTTCTTTAGTGCAGCCAAAGCCATTTATTGATTTGCCGAGTCATCAAATCGCAATTGATTTTGATTATAACCGCTTCTTTAAATATTTTATGTCGCTTATGACGGGTGAGCAATTTTAACATAAAAAAACAGACCGTGATTTCTCACGGTCTGTCGTTATTTTCTGCAATTATCGTTTGATATTGTAGAAAGATTTTAAACCATCGTAAACAGCGATTTCGCCTAGTTCGTCTTCGATGCGTAATAATTGGTTGTACTTAGCAATACGGTCAGTACGGCTCATAGAACCAGTTTTGATTTGGCCAGCGTTAGTTGCAACTGCGATGTCAGCGATTGTAGCATCTTCAGTTTCACCAGAACGGTGAGATACAACTGCTGTGTAACCAGCACGTTTAGCCATTTCGATAGCTTCGAAAGTCTCAGTTAAAGTACCGATTTGGTTAACTTTAATTAAGATTGAGTTAGAGATACCTTTTTCGATACCTTCAGCAAGTTTTTGAGTGTTAGTTACGAATAAGTCGTCACCAACTAATTGTACTTTATCACCGATACGCTCAGTTAATAATTTGTGACCATCCCAGTCGTTTTCGTCTAAACCATCTTCAATAGAGATGATTGGGAAGTCTTTGCAAAGCTCTTCGTAGAAATCAACCATTTCTGCAGAAGTTAAGCCAGTACGGCCTTCGCCTGCAAGGTCATATTTACCAGTTTCTTTGTTGTAGAACTCAGAAGAAGCAACGTCCATTCCTAAGAATACGTTCTCGCCAGCTTTGTAACCAGCTTTTTCGATAGCTTCGATGATTACTTCTAGAGCTTCACGGTTAGAACCAAGGTTTGGAGCGAATCCACCTTCGTCACCTACTGCAGTGTTAAGACCTTTGTCATGTAATACAGCTTTAAGTGCATGGAATACTTCAGCACCCATACGGATTGATTCTTTGAATGTTGGAGCACCAACTGGTAAGATCATGAACTCTTGGAAGTCAACGTTGTTATCAGCGTGAGAACCACCGTTGATGATGTTCATCATTGGAGTTGGTAATTGTTTTGCATTGAATCCACCAAGGTAACGGTATAATGGAAGACCTACGAAGTCAGCTGCTGCGTGAGCTACTGCCATAGATACACCAAGGATAGCGTTAGCGCCTAGTTTACCTTTGTTTGGAGTGCCATCTAATTCGATCATAGCACGGTCGATACCAGCTTGGTCAGTTACGTCGAAACCAACGATTTCTGGAGCGATTGCTTCGTTAACGTTGTTTACTGCGTTCATAACACCTTTACCAAGGTAACGAGATTTGTCACCGTCACGTAATTCTACTGCTTCGTGCTCACCAGTAGATGCACCACTTGGTACGATAGCGCGTCCGAAAGCGCCGCTTTCTGTGTAAACTTCTACTTCTACAGTTGGGTTACCACGAGAGTCAAGGACTTCGCGAGCATAAACATCAATAATTGTTGACATAATAAATTCTCTCCTTTTTATATAAGCAAATTATTTAATAATTGTTTTACCTGTCATTTCTTTCGGTTGTTCCACATTTAAAAGCGTAAGCATTGTTGGAGCGATATCTCCTAAAATACCACCTTCACGAAGCTCTACATCATTTTTTGTAACGATAAAAGGAACCGGGTTAGTTGTATGAGCTGTCATAGGCCCACCATCAGCAGTTAACTCCTGATCAGCATTACCATGGTCAGCAGTAATAAGTGCTACACCATCTTTTGCAAGAATCGCTTCTACAACTTTTCCTAAACATTCGTCAGTTGCTTCTACTGCTTTAATTGTTGGTTCCATCATCCCAGAATGGCCAACCATATCACAGTTTGCAAAGTTAAGAATGATAACATCATGTTTATCATTTTCGATTTCATTTACTAAAGCGTCCGTTACTTCGTAAATGCTCATTTCAGGTTTCAAGTCATACGTTGCAACCTTCGGTGAGTTAATTAAGATACGCTCTTCTCCTGGGAATTCAGCCTCACGACCACCGCTAAAGAAGAATGTAACGTGCGGATACTTTTCAGTTTCCGCGATGCGAAGTTGCTTTAATCCCGCTTGCGCAACAACTTCACCTAAAGTGTTATCAAGATTCATTGGCTTGAATGCCACGTAACCATCTACAGTTTCACTGAAGTGTGTCATACAAACGAATTCAGGAATGTGAGGTACTTTTTCACCACGATCGAACTCACGGAAATCTTCGTTTGTAAATACACGAGCAATTTGAATTGCACGGTCTGGACGGAAGTTATAGAAGATAACTGCATCATCATCATTGATTGTTGCAACTGGCGTGTCATCTTCGTTAACAATTACAGACGGCAATATGAATTCATCATAGATACCATTTGCATAAGAGTCTTCTACACACTCTTCTGCTGATTTATAAGTAGGGCCTTCACCATTCACCATAGCACGGTAACATTTTTCTACGCGATCCCAACGCTTGTCACGGTCCATGGAGTAATAACGACCAGAGATAGTCGCGAATTGTCCTACTCCTGTTTCTTTAATTACTTCATTTGTTGCATCGATATAACCTTTTGCTGTTTGTGGTCCAACATCGCGGCCATCTAAGAATGCATGGATATAAACTTTCTCCACGCCTTCTTTTGCTGCTAAACGAAGAAGAGCAAACATATGGTTCATGTGACTGTGCACACCACCATCAGAAAGTAAACCGAATAAATGAAGAGCAGTACCTTTTTCTTTCACGCTTTTAATTGCATTTTGGAAAGTTTCGTTCTGATCGAACTCACCTTCACGAATTGCAACGTTTACGCGTGTTAAGCTTTGATATACTATGCGGCCAGCACCGATATTTAAGTGACCAACCTCAGAGTTACCCATTTGACCTTCTGGAAGACCTACTTCCTCACCACAAGCTGTAAGCGTTGTATGAGGGAATTTGTTCCAGTAACCATCAAAATTAGGTTTTTTAGCTTGTGCTACAGCATTCCCGTGAGTTTCTTCACGTAGTCCGAAACCGTCAAGGATGATTAAAGCTGTTGGCTTTCTCATTTTACCGCCCCCAGAAGACCTAAGAACGAAGCAGGCTCTAAGCTAGCACCGCCAACTAAAGCGCCGTCGATGTCAGATTGTGCCATATACTCTTTAATGTTTTCTGGTTTTACGCTACCGCCGTATTGAATACGAACAGCTTCTGCAGCTTCTGGAGAAACAGCTTCTGCAACAACTTTACGGATGTGCGCACATACTTCATTTGCATCTGCAGAAGAAGAAGATTTACCTGTACCGATAGCCCAGATTGGCTCATAAGCGATAACAGTTGCTTTAACTTGCTCTTCTGTTAAACCTGCAAGTGCTTTTGTCACTTGACCTGCTACTAGATCAAATGTTTTTCCGCTTTCGCGCTCTTCTAAAGTCTCACCACAACATACGATTGGTGTTAAACCATGTTCAAATGCTGCAAGAGTCTTTTTATTTACTGATTCGTCTGTTTCAGCAAACATTTCACGACGCTCAGAGTGGCCAAGTACTACGTAGCCTACTTTTAAGTCGCTAAGTGCTACTGGGCTAATTTCGCCAGTGAATGCACCATTTTTTTCGAAGTGCATGTTTTGTGCACCTACTTGTAAGTCAGTTCCTTCAGTTGTCGCTACTAAGCGCTCTAAGAATAGAGCTGGAGAGCAAACTACTGCATCAACAGCTGAAGCTGCTGGGATTTGACCTTTAACTTCCTCTACGAAGCTAACTGCTTCAGATAGAGTTTTATTCATTTTCCAGTTACCTGCGATAATTGGTTTACGCATGCTTTGCACCGTCCTTTTTCTTTGGCTGCTACTTATTTGTCGTTAAGACACACTACACCTGGAAGTTCTTTACCTTCCATGAATTCTAATGACGCACCGCCGCCAGTAGAAATGTGGCTCATTTTATCAGCCATACCGAATTTTTCAACAGCTGCTGCAGAGTCACCACCGCCGATAACAGAGTATGTATCTTCTGCATCTGCTAATGCTTGTCCTACTGCTTTTGTACCTTCTGCGAATGGAGTCATTTCGAATACACCCATTGGTCCATTCCATACAACAAGCTTAGAGTTTTTAATTACATCTGCATAAATTTCACGTGTTTTAGGACCGATGTCCACGCCTTCCCATGTAGAAGGGATAGAGTCGATACCAACGATTTGAGTTGTTGCAGTTTCAGAGAATTCCTCAGTGATTACAACATCAACTGGCATGTAGAAGTTTACGCCTTTTTCTTTTGCAAGTTGCATAAATTCTTTAGCTAGTTCAATCTTGTCATTTTCACATAGAGATTGACCAATTTCATGACCTAATGCTTTAACGAATGTGTAAGCAAGTCCGCCACCGATGATTAGGTTATCTACTTTGTCTAATAGATGACGAATTACACCGATTTTATCTTTTACTTTCGCACCACCGATGATAGCTGTGAATGGACGTTCTGGGTTAGAAAGTGCTTTACCTAATACATCTAACTCTTTTTCCATTAATAAACCAGATACTGCTGGTAGGTAGTCTGCGATTCCTGCTGTAGAAGCGTGAGCACGGTGAGCTGCACCGAATGCATCGTTTACGAAGATATCAGCAAGAGCTGCAAATTCTTTCGCAAGTTCTGCATCGTTCTTTTCTTCGCCCGCATAGAAACGTACGTTTTCAAGAACTAATACGTCGCCTTCGTTCATTGCTGCAACCATTTCTTGTGCAACTGGTCCGAATGCTTCGTCCGCTTTTTTAACATCTTTACCAAGAAGCTCGCCTAAACGTGCTGCTACTGGAGTAAGACGTAATTCTTCTACTGCTTGACCTTTTGGACGGCCTAAATGACTTGCTAAAATTACTTTCGCACCTTGCTCTACTAAATATTGAATTGTAGGAAGAGCTGCACGGATACGAGTTTCATCTGTAATTTTGCCTTCTTTCATAGGTACGTTGAAATCAACGCGGCAAAATACACGCTTACCTTTTAAATCTACGTCACGAATTGATTTTTTGTTCATTGGATTTCCCTCCGACTACTAGTTAGGATTGACAAAACCCATTCAAAAGCTTAACACATTTGCTTCTAAAACGAAAGAAGAGAGAGAGGGAACAAACCCTCTCCCTCGTTTTGTCATTGATTACTTATATACTTAAGAATTAAAGACCTTTAGAAGTCATGTATGCTGCTAAGTCTACTACGCGGTTAGAGTAACCAGTTTCGTTATCGTACCAAGAAAGTACTTTAACCATGTTACCTTCCATTACCATTGTAGATAATGCATCGATTGTAGAAGAAGCTGTACATCCGTTATAGTCGATAGATACTAATGGCTCTTCGCTGTATCCAAGGATACCTTTTAATTCACCTTCAGAAGCTGCTTTGAATGCTGCGTTTACTTCTTCAACTGTTACTTCTTTGTCAAGTTCAACAACTAAGTCAACAAGAGAAACGTTAGCAGTTGGAACACGTACAGCGCCACCGTTTAATTTACCTTTAAGTTCTGGTAATACTAATGCTACAGCTTTAGCAGCACCAGTAGATGTTGGGATCATGTTTTCAGCTGCTGCACGAGCACGACGTAAATCTTTGTGTGGTAAGTCTAAGATTTGTTGGTCGTTAGTGTAAGAGTGAATTGTTGTCATCATTCCGCGTTTTACGCCGAATTTTTCGTTTAATACTTTAGCGAATGGAGCTAGACAGTTTGTAGTACAAGAAGCGTTAGATACTACGTTGTGGTTAGCTGCATCGTATTGTTCGTGGTTAACACCCATAACTACAGTGATATCTTCGTCAGAAGCTGGAGCTGAGATGATAACTTTCTTAACTGATCCACCTAAGTGTTTCTCAGCGTCTGATTTTTTAGTGAAACGGCCAGTAGATTCTACTACTACTTCTACTCCGTAGTCGCTCCATGGTAATTGAGCTGGGTCACGCTCAGCGATAACTTTAATTTCTTTACCGTTAACAACGATGCTGTTTTCGTTAGCAGATACTTCTGCATTTAAAGTTCCGTGAACTGTGTCATATTTTAAAAGGTGAGCTAATGTTTTAGCATCTGTTAAGTCGTTGATTGCTACTACTTCTACCTCAGAGTTGTTAAGAGCTGCGCGGAATACGTTACGTCCGATACGTCCAAATCCATTAATACCAATTTTAGTCATTTGAATTTCCTCCTTGGGGGATTATATTTAAAGGGTAATACCCTTTGTTAACTGTTTTGCTGCACCTTCATCTGTAATTAGAATTGAAGTGTGCCCTTGCTTTATTACAGCCTGTATTGCCTTTGCCTTTGAAGAACCTCCAGCGACTGCAACAACGTGAGATACATTTTGTAAATCTTCAAGTTGCATACCAACCGTTCTTACTTTATGAACAACATTTCCTTGTTCATTAAAGTAGTAACCGAAAGCTTCGCCAACTGCTTCGCTTGCCTGAATCTTTAACCAATCTGCTTCTGAAGTATTTCTGCGACGTGCCATTGTTAACGCATCACCAATTCCATGAATGACGATATTGGAAGATCGAATCAACTCAAGAACTTCTTTCACGGAGGGCTCTGTTACAATGGACGCATATGCTTCGCTACTAACGTGATCCGGAACATACAATAAGCGATAATTACTCATCGTATTTTGTGCCATTTTGGCGCAAATGGTATTGGCTTCTAACTCAACACCTTCTCCAATTCCACCACGTGCTGGGACAAATAGCATATGTAAATCTTTGCAATCAAGTTGCATCATGTCCGCAGCAGCAGCTAGCGTAGTTCCTCCAGCCACAGCAACGATATTATTCACTGTCAGACGGTCTTTTATACAAGTCACACAAGCACGGCCCATCTCCAGTTTGACCCAAGGTGATTCATCACTATCACCAGGGACAACGAAAACTTCATCCAAGTCTAATGTTTCCTTAAGTTGTTTTTCTAAAACCTTTAACCCGGAAATTTCTTTCATAAAGTCTTCCAAAGCAAGAACTAAAGCTGTTCCTTCTTCTGTCAAAGTCATTCCAGAAGAAGCGACGTGAACTAAGTTTTGTTCTTTCAAAACTTGAACTTCACTTCGCAATACTCGTTCTGTCATACCGAGACTTGCTGATAAGTTCCTTCTTCCAATCGGCTGCATGAGCCTGATGTATTGAAGAATTTGCATTCTCGTTTGCATAACAGGTAGCAGATCAGGTAATAATTTTTTTGTGTTCTGAATCCATGAGCGCATATCTTTTCTCCTCACTACATTGGTTCATTTACCCTTGTGGTCACTTTGTGTCCCGTAGTGACATTTTATGTCCCACATAGGTTAAAAAAATAATCCCTGCTACGTGTATTATTGTAACAGGAGATAGAAACTTATTCAACTCTTAACTGCATTGTTTATATAGTTTATTATGACACCTTTGTGAATGTTACCATATTCTACCTGTTTTCCGCCTATTTCTACAACCGGAATCATTAAATGATATTTCTCCAAAAGGTCATTATCTTCATATATATCTATTTCCTCGATTTGAAAAGAATATTCACATTGTACTTCCTGTAAAACTTGTTTCGCCTGCACGCAAAGGCCACAATCTTTTTTTGTATACAGTACAACTTTCATCTTCTTCACCTATCCGATCGTTTTTCGTAATGACGACGCTGGAATATGCATTTGTTCTCTATACTTCGCCACTGTTCTTCGAGAAATAACGATTTCATGCTCTTCTTCTAATAATTTTGAAATCTTTTGATCTGAAAGTGGCTTCTTCTTATTCTCCGCTTCAACAAGTTTTTGAATAAATTGTTTTACACGCTTTGTAGAAACTGCTTCATCTTCAGTAGTCGAAACGGCATTGCTAAAGAACGATTTCATCTCAAATAAGCCGTGTGGTGTTTGCACATATTTATTTCGCGTTGCACGACTAATTGTAGATTCATGCACACTTAATTCTTCTGCTACTTCTTTTAAAGCGAGCGGTTTTAAATATTCTGGACCTTCCCAGAAGAAATCACGCTGTTTTTCCATTATAATGCCCATTACTTGTAAGAGCGTTTGTTTTCTCTGTTTCAAACTGCGCATAATCCATTGCACATGCTGATATTTCTCCGATACGTAAGAAGCAACTTCACTTTCACTATTATTTAGAAGTGCACTATACTCAGAGTGAATTTCAATTCTTGGCATATTTCTCTCATTCATTTGTAAAACGAGACGATCACCATCTTTTTTCACCGCCATATCAGGCACAATATAAAGTGGTTTATCAGAAGAAAATGCAAGACCTGGCTTTGGTTGTAATGACGTTATACAATTTACCGCGCTCTGCAATTCCTCATTACTACACTTCAGCACTTGAACGAGTTTTCGCCAATCTTTCTTCACGAAATAAGCAAAGTGATCCTCTATAACCTCTTCCGCTAATCCATTTCGCCTTTGTAAGCGCTTCAATTGCAAAGTTAGACATTCCCGAATATTACGTGCCCCTATCCCTGCTGGCTCGAGTGATTGGACAAGCTCAACAGAGCGGTCGACTACATGAATCGGTGCGGAAAGGAGATCTGCTAACTCTTCATTCGTTTCTTGTAAATACCCATTTCCATCCATGTTCATAATAATGAAGGAAGCTACTTTTCGCTCTTCTTCTTCTATTTTATAATACTGTATTTGATTTAATAAATGTTGCTGAATCGTTGTTGAATCCACACTGTAGATTTCCATCTGATTCTCGACTTGTTTGCTGGTACTTTTACTGTTGTTAGAGCTCTTTTTCTTCTCCCTCTCAAAACCACCTAACTCAATAAGGGGATTCTCTAACGATTGCTCATATAAAAACTCCGATAATTCTTGTACATTATACTGGAGCATTGTAATCGCTTGCCTTAACTCTTGTGTCATTGCCAAACGTAAGCTTTGTTCTTGTAAAAGACTTGCCTTCAAACTAATCTCCCCCTTGTTTCTATTGTACAATAAGTTTGGTAAAAGGAGAATGCTATCACAGACACCCATTCCAAAATATTATTAATTTATATGTATTAATGAGATTTACAACTTACAACCGAAATTTGAATAATATTGAAATAAAATAATAACGTACAAAAAATTATTACCACATACTAATAGTAAATCTTACTACCAGATATAACAAGAGAGAAATAAAAAAAGGTCCTAACTTACATTTGTAAGTTAGGACCTTTTTACGCGCCCAGAGGGATTCGAACCCCCGGCAGACGTGGTACCGGAAACCACCGCTCTATCCGACTGAGCTATGGGCGCATGATTATAAAACAGACTTCATTTTCTTCTCATAATAATAGCAATAAAAACCATTTAAATCAACAAAAACTCTTTGATAACGCATTATATGTACGCTATTTTCTGCATAAAAACGCCTCCTGATTTTTACATTTAGGAGGCCATTCTTATCTGTCTTATTTATCCCGCCATTTGTGGGCAGTAAGACTCCCACCTCAAAACTCAGCTGGAGCAAAGAAGTTAGGTGGGAGCCCTGCTACCTGTAAACGCCTGATTGGTGAGGGCTAATAATCAGTGAGGATGAACAAAACCTCCACTGATTAAAGTTTCACTTTATCTAGTTTCTCTTTAATCTCTTTTGGAATCTCATTCGGCTGTACTTCTTGGTATGTTTCAATATATTCACCTTTTGTTTTAACCTTTACATACGCTCCCTCTCTAAGCCCACGAGGTGCATAAAACTTAACATCTCTTCCTTCACCTGAAGTGTAATAACCAGTAAGTTTATAGTCTCCAGCTACCTCTCCAACTGTGGATAGTCGGCCAGACTCTTTCGCTTTTACATATACAAAGTCTTCTTTCACAAGCGGATTATATCTATCAGTCACCTCATTATGAGAAAAGCTTGCCACACCAATAACTAATATAAAAATTCCAATTAAACCTAATAATAATTTCTTCATTTTTCTCTCCTTAACATATCCTTTTAACTTGCTTTACGTTCTTTATTCTAGGAGAAAAAGGTTTTTTCCACTATCGCTTATCCTTACATATTCATTACAAAATTGTAATCTACACGTATAACAAACCTAAATTTTCCAATCATAAATTCACCTCAACTCACAAATTATAATCTTTGAATTGATATTCCAAAGGGGGCTTCATTCAATGACTGTAATTACTAAACTAAAGCAAACTGTTTCTGGATTAAAAAGTGCACAAGCTAGCTTAGAGGGATTCGCTCTTGATACGGATAACCAACAAGCAAAGCAACTTTTCCAAACAGCTGCGCAGCAAACACAAACAATTATCGATTCTTTAAACCCACGTGTTGAAGAAGTTCAGCAAGAAGAACCACAATACACACAGCAATAACGAGTCAATCTTGCTGTGAAATAGAAAAAGGATGATATGCAGTCATCCTTTTTCTATCACATTACATATTGCAATAGAAATGGAATGATTATAATGCGAAAACTCGGAATCATAACCGCGTTATTTATGCTCCTATTCGGTTCACTTACCGGATGTGATAATAGCCCGTTAGATAAAAAGGTAAAAAAAGAAGAAGCTAAACGAACGGAAGAAGACAAGGGCCCTAAATTAACAAAAATGAGTACAGAATCATTTAATCAATCTATATCGCAAGACGCTAAGAAAAAAGCTCTTGCTATGGAGGGAATTATAGAAGCTACCGCAGTTAATACAAATTTAGATCTTTACATAGCCGTCAAGCCTGAACATCACGAAAGATTTGGTTTAAAACCTTTACGAAGTAAATTAAAAAAGAAACTAAGTGATGAAAATCCTACTCTCGATATTCGTGTAAGTACAGACAAAAAGATTTTTATGCTCATAGAAGAACTTGAAAACAAAATTAAGAAAAAGAAAGTAAGTAAAGATGGGATCAAAAAACAATTGAAACTCATTCAATCAGAAATGGGATCTAATATTTAAGCTTTTTAAAAGAAAAGGAAGGATTCAAATGTCTAGTAAAGATAAAAATTTAACACCTGTACAACAAGAATATAAAAAATTCGAACAACAGCGCGAACCGAAGCGCCCCGTTTTAAAAAATTGTATAAAAGCTTTTCTCGTCGGGGGATTCATTTGTCTAATAGGCCAACTGATTTCCACCTTTTATATTACGTATTTTGATTTCACTGAACGCTCTGCCGGGAACCCTACCGTTGCAACTCTTATTTTTATCTCCATGCTACTGACGGGATTTGGCGTCTACGATCGCCTGGGACAATTTGCTGGTGCTGGTACCGCAGTTCCCGTTACTGGATTTGGTAACTCTGTTATTGCCGCATGTATTGAACACCGTACAGAAGGCTTCGTTCTCGGTGTTGGTGGTAACATGTTTAAACTAGCAGGATCGGTCATCTTATTTGGCGTATTTTCAGCTTTTGTCATCGCTCTTATTAAAACGATTCTCTTTCAATGGGGAGGGCTGTAAATGTTACAAGGACACCGAACATGGGTATTCGAAAACAAACCAGTTATCATTTCAACAGGTGTAGTCGGCGGCCCATTTGAAGCAAATGGAAAAATCCCTGAAGACTTCGATACCCTGCATGAAGATTTATGGCTCGGACAAGATTCCTATGAAAAAGCACATAAAATTTTGTTTGAAGAGGCTTGTAGCCGCGCTACAGAAAAAGCCAGACTTAGGAAAGATGATATTCAATTCGTCCTCGCTGGAGACTTAATTAATCAAATAACTCCAACGAGCTTTGCATGTCGTACACTCGGAACACCTTATCTCGGATTATTCGGAGCTTGCTCTACTTCTATGGAAGGATTAGCACTCGGAGCAAGTATCGTAAATGCAAAAGGTGCAAAATATTTATTAACCGGTGCATCAAGCCATAACGCTGCCGTTGAAAAACAATTCCGATATCCAACTGAATATGGTGGTCAGAAACCTCCTACCGCCCAGTGGACAGTGACGGGTGCAGGCGCAGCTATTTTAAGTGATACAGGAGATGGTCCAAGAGTAACATCTGCAACGATTGGTCGGGTTATTGATATGGGATTAACAGATCCATTTAATATGGGAGGCGCGATGGCTCCAGCTGCTGTCGATACAATTGAAGCCCATTTACGCGAACGACAAATCGACGCCTCTTATTACGACTTAATCGTAACAGGTGACCTTGGACATGTTGGTCGCGAAATTGCTTACGACCTGCTACATAAACACGGAACAAAAGTAAAGAGCGAGCAATTTCAAGATTGCGGAATCATCATTTATAGAGAAGGACAACCTGTCATAGCTGGTGGAAGTGGTCCTGGATGTTCCGCAACAGTCGTTTACGGGCATTTATTAAACCGAATGAAAAGAGGAGAATTTAATAAAATACTTGTCGTTGCAACAGGTGCTTTACTATCCCCTCTTACATTCCAACAAGAAGAAACGATTCCGTGTATCGCTCACGCTGTTTCGATTGAATTTGGAGGTGCAACGCAATGATTTTTTTCTGGGCTTTCGTTATTGGTGGCCTTATATGCGTAATTGGACAACTTATGTTTGATGTCGGTAAACTTACCCCTGCACATACAATGGCAACACTCGTTGTTGCTGGAGCTATATTAGATGGATTCAATTTGTATGAACCACTAATTGACTTCGCTGGGGCCGGGGCAACAGTACCAATTACAAGCTTTGGCAATGCCCTCGTTCACGGTGCGATGGAAGAAGCGGCTAAACACGGAATCGTCGGCGTAATTACCGGTATGTTTAAAGTAACGAGTGCTGGTGTATCAGCCGCTATCATTTTCGGATTCATCGGAGCATTGCTATTTAAACCGAAAGGATAAGAGGTGTTTTCATGACTGTTATCGCTAGTGTAAAAACATGCCTCGCTAGTTTAAGGGGCGCTCAAGCAAGCTTAAGTTCCCTTTCGTTAAATTCAGAAGACGAAGAAACAAAACGCGTCTTTCATGAATGTATGTTAGAAATGGACAGCGTCATCGCTGATCTAAAGGATAGAGTTTCAATATTAGAACGTGAAGAACCTCAATATAAAGGTTTTTAAGCAGACTGGAGGAAATCGCTATGTCTCACCTACCTGAATGGGCACTTGTCATTCTTCGTTCTGTATTTATATTAATCATTTTATTCGCTATTACGAAATGGTTAGGGAAAAGACAAATCTCTCAGCTCTCCTTTTTTGAATACATAGCTGGAATGACAATCGGTGACATCGCTGCCCAAGTATCTACAGGGCTCGATTCAAAATTTTTCCACGGCGTCTTTGCGATACTCATTTTCGCTGTGGTACCTTTTTTCACAGGAATCCTCTCCTTAAAGAACAAAACAGCTCGGGACTTCTTTGAAGGGAAATCTACCGTATTAATAAAAGATGGAAAAATACTCGAAGATAACTTAAAGAAAGAAAAATATACAAGTGACGAATTACTTGAACTACTCCGGGGAAAAGATGCGTTCAGCGTAGCAGATGTTGAATTTGCAGTATTAGAACCGAGCGGAGAGTTAAATGTATTACTGAAGAAAGATCGCCAACCACTCACAGCAAAAGACATCGGTTTAAAAGTACCGAATGAAAAAGAACCACAAACTGTTATTATGGATGGAAATGTACTAGATGAACCTCTTTCAGCAAGTGGACATAACCGTGCTTGGTTACATTCTGAACTAGAAAAACTCGGCGTTGTCATTGAGAATGTCTTTCTCGGTCAAGTTGATTCGTATGGACAACTTACTATCGATATATATAATGATAAACTCCAAATGCCTTCTCCTCAAAACAAGCCTTTATTATTAGCATCCTTAAAGAAATGCCATGCTGATCTTGAATTATTCTCTCTAGAAACGAAATCAAAATCAGCAAGTGATATGTATAGTAACAACGCAAAACAAATCGAGAAAATTTTAAATAAAGTAACCTATCTTTTAAAAGAATAAAGAATGAAAGAACGCTTCTATACAAAAGGCGTTCTTTTGCCTTTTCTACACCTTTAATCACGTTTAAATTTATGTAATTCGGTTATGATGTTGAAGATACATAAGCAGGGAATTTCAAAAACATAGCGAATAAATCATGGTACAACTACATATTTTTTTGATTTAAAGTGGTTTCGTTTGACCTTTATTGACCATAATTGTATTATAAGACTAAGAAAGCTTTAGAAGGAGGAAATAACAGATGAATTTAATTCCTACAGTAATTGAACAAACAAATCGTGGAGAACGCGCTTACGATATTTACTCTCGACTATTAAAAGACCGCATCATTATGCTTGGTAGTGCAATTGATGACAACGTAGCAAACTCAATCGTTTCCCAGCTTTTATTCTTGGAATCTCAAGATCCAGAAAAAGATATTCACATCTATATCAACAGCCCTGGTGGTTCTATCACAGCTGGTATGGCAATTTACGATACAATGCAGTTTATTAAACCACAAGTATCAACAATCTGTATCGGTATGGCTGCATCTATGGGTGCATTCTTACTTGCAGCAGGTGAAAAAGGAAAACGTTACGCACTTCCAAACAGTGAAGTTATGATTCACCAACCACTTGGCGGAGCACAAGGTCAAGCGACTGAAATCGAAATCGCT
Source organism: Bacillus proteolyticus (assembly GCF_001884065.1). Classification (GTDB taxonomy): domain Bacteria; phylum Bacillota; class Bacilli; order Bacillales; family Bacillaceae_G; genus Bacillus_A; species Bacillus_A proteolyticus. Next base: position 61,712 of record NZ_MACH01000157.1, on the reverse strand, counting down.
GCAAAACGTATCCTATTCTTACGTGAAAAATTAAACCAAATTCTTGCTGACCGTACAGGTCAACCACTTGAAGTTCTACAACGCGACACAGACCGTGACAACTTCATGACAGCAGAAAGAGCTCTAGAATACGGTTTAATCGATAAGATCTTTACAAATCGTTAATAGATTTAAAGCGGAAGCGCCCTATTACAGGGCGCTTTTTTATCATGTACCCCCGCACACATACCCCACCCAGTATTTACCGAGATATATCAGCGATTTTTCAATTATATCGAACACAACTCAAATTATATCGGCGATTCTTTAAATATATCGACGTTTCGACACAACATATCGACTTACCGACAATTCCCGACAAGCACGAACCACCAACATACCCCCACTTATCGTTAGCACGCACCAATCAGAATGCCCGCAAGTAACAAAACAAAAAAGCTATCGCACATGCGCGATAGCCATTTATTGTACATATGCAGCTAAGGCTTCTAAAGCTTCCTCTGCATCTGAACCTTCTGTTGTGATTGTAATCATGCTACCAGTTCCGATTGCTAAGCTCATAATCCCCATTATGCTCTTTGCATTAACTGTCTTTCCATCTTTCTCAATGAAAATATCAGAATGAAAGTGATTTGCCTCTTGTACAAACAACGCAGCCGGACGTGCTTGTAAGCCGTTTTTTAATGCAACTTTAACCAATTTTTGAACCACAGCTCCATTTCCCCTTTAACCTCTTATTTTTTTGCTACTGTTTCCCCCGCGCGTAATTTCTCTGCAATATCATCGATTTTACGCAAACGATGATTAATACCCGATTTACTAATTTTCCCCCCGGATACCATCTCACCTAACTCTTTCAATGTTACATCTTGATAATCTCTTCGTAACTGTGCAATTTCTCTTAATTTATCTGGCAAAATATCAAGCCCAACCGTCTCATCAATATAGCGGATATTCTCGATTTGCCTTAGCGCTGCACCAATTGTTTTATTTAAATTAGCTGTTTCACAGTTAACTAAACGATTTACTGAATTACGCATATCGCGAACAATTCGAATATCTTCGAATCTTAAAAGTGCATTATGAGCACCTATAATATTTAAAAACTCTGTAATTTTCTCAGCTTCTTTCAAATACGTAATGTACCCTTTTCTTCTTTCCAACGTCTTACTATTTAAATCAAATCCGTTCATCAGTTCACATATAGAATCATTATGTTCCTTATATAACGAAAAGATCTCTAAATGATAAGATGATGTTTCTGGGTTATTTACTGAACCACCTGCTAAAAATGCACCTCGTAAATAAGATCGTTTACAACATTTCTTCTCGATTAATTCCTGCGATATATTTCGAATTAACGAAAAGTCATCTCGAACAATACGAAGATCTGCTAATATTTCGCGAGACTTCTCAACAAGCCGCACGATATATACATTATTTTTCTTCAATCGCATTTTTTTACGAACAAGTAATTCTACCGTCACATCATATCCTTTTTTCAAAAGCGTATAAATCCTTCTTGCGATTGCTGCATTTTCCGTTTGAATATCGATAGATAAGCGACGGTTTGAAAAAGAAAGCGACCCGTTCATTCGAAGCAACGCTGATAATTCAGCTTTCTCACAGCATTCCTTCATTTCAAGGTTGGTCAACTCTTTCTTGGTTTCCGATGCAAATGACACAGTCAACACCTCCTTATACGATTATTTTGGAACAAAAATCTTGTCCTATATGAATGAGGAGCGTTACCTCAAACGAGGCAACGCACCTTTATAGCAGTGAATATAAAATAGAAGCTAACTTTAATGTATCATGTCTTACAACACGCTCATCATACTTCGCTAATTGATCTTGAATGATTTCGATATTATTTGCAGCAAAACGATCTGTATCCACTACAACTGGTCCCGACATTTCTTCCTCATATAACTTACGTAATTCACAAGGAATATCACGATTATTTACAATTGCAGTGTCGATAAATGGTTTACCTAAATGATCATGTAACGCCTGCACATGATCGAACGCAGTATACCCCATCGTTTCACCCGCTTGCGTCATAACATTACACACATATACCTTCTTTGCTTTTGCAGCAAGAACAGCGTCCCCAATTTTATTAACAACTAAATTCGGTAATATACTCGTGTACAGACTTCCTGGACCGAAAACAAGTAAATCAGCCCGTTTAATTTCCATCAACGTTTCATATAGCGGTTCTACATCTTCTGGAGTTAAAAAGACACGATTAATCTTCTTCCCGAAATATGGGATCTTTGATTCACCTGTTACAATTTCCCCATCTTCTAACTCTGCATGAAGTACCGCACTTTGATTCGCTGCTGGCAATACACGTCCTCTGACATTTAATACTTTACTTGTCTCCGTAATCGCGTGGTAAAAGTCTCCTGTAATCGAAGTCATACCTGCCAATAATAAATTTCCTAACGCATGACCTTTCAGTCCGTCTCCAGTTGTAAAACGGTGCTGGAATAAAGCTTCCACTAATGGTTCTACATCCGATAACGCAACAAGTACGTTACGAATATCACCTGGGGGTGGAATTTCTAGCTCATCACGTAGTCTACCTGAACTGCCTCCATCGTCGGCTACTGTTACAACTGCCGTAATATCAACAGGATATTGTTTTAATCCTCTTAATAAAACAGAAAGTCCAGTTCCTCCTCCCATGATGACAATTTTAGGTTTTCTCTCTTTTTTCATCCCTTAATGGCCCTTTCTCTTCTCCACATCACGATGAGATACATGAACGCTATACTCTGGTTTCAAATGTTTCCCAAGGTACTCTGTAAGCGTAACAGAACGATGTTGTCCCCCTGTACATCCAATCGCAATTACAAGTTGACTCTTACCTTCTCTTTTATAATGAGGCAGCATGAAAGTAATAAGATCCGTCAATTTCTCTAAAAACTTATGTGTCTCATTAAATTTCAGCACATACGACGAAACTTCTTCATCCAGTCCTGTTAATGGCTTCATATGTGGAATATAGTATGGATTTGGTAAAAAACGAACATCAAATACTAAATCAGCATCAATTGGAATTCCGTACTTAAATCCAAATGACATAACATTTACACGGAACGCTTGCTCAGTTTCTGTTGAGAATATGTGAACAATTTTTTCTCTTAATTCTTTCGGTTTCAAATCTGATGTATCAAGCACAATATTCGCACGCGCCTTCATATCAGTTAATAGACCACGCTCAGCTTCAATTCCCTTTAACGGCAAGCCAGTTGGCGCAAGTGGATGCGAACGTCTCGTTTCTTTATAACGAGTTACAAGCGTGCTATCTTTCGCATCTAAAAATAAAATATGAGGGATAATCCATGTACGTTCTGATAAATCATCAAGCGCTCCCCATAAATACTCAAAAAACTCTCGGCCACGTAAATCAATACCGAGTGCCACTTTATTCATTTTACCTTTTGAATCCGCCATAAGTTCAATAAACTTCGGCAATAACATCGGTGGTAAATTATCTACACAAAAATATCCTAAATCTTCAAAACTTTGTAACGCTACCGTTTTTCCAGCTCCAGACATCCCTGTAATAATTACCATTTTTATATCATTATTCTCTGTCATCGTATCCTCTCCTTGCAGATTTAACTCGGATCTAATCGATATGAAAGCAACTCAAAATCTGGGGTATATACAAATGTACCGTAGATTATACCATTCCCTTTAATTAAATAATCAATAATGTGATAATCTCCTGGTGCCATTGCTAAGTCATCAATTTTATCAAATGTATGCCAACCAATGATGCCTTCTTCGCTCTCTAATTTGTTTTCTCCTGCAAAATCTGTTGCTAAAAAGGAGAACATCATCCATTCAGAAACAACCTTATCACCTTCTTGGATGACAAAGGTGAAGACCCCTTTTAATGCTGGGTTCTTTAAATAAATACCTGTTTCTTCACGATACTCGCGAACAACGGAATCTCTTACCGTCTCACCACGCTCCATCTTTCCGCCTGGTGCAACCCACCAATTTCGGCGAGGTTTTTGGAGTAAGAGTACTTCATTATCTCTAATTAACACACAGTTTGTCACTCTTTGCATGTTTCTTCACCTCAGCTACTTGCAGCAAAATTTCTCACTGCATACTCATTTCATTATACTATCAAAAACAGTTTGCTACAACGAAGGTGCCAGTCCCCTTTTGCTAAGTAATTGTAAAAATTTTTTCTATAACAAGCAATCAAAATGCCTTACTTCCCATGAATAGCACATAAAAATCCCCTTAACGTTTTTACCGTTAAGGGGACGAAAAATCCTTATTTCTTACCGAAATAAGTAACGACCGCAAATCCTAAAATAAAAGTAATAATTGAACTTACAATTGAAATTCCACCAGTCGGAATGCCAGGGAACACAATGACAATTGAACCGATAACAAGTCCAATAATTGCCGCAAATGTCATACTTTTATAACGATCTAATAAAAAGCTAATCCCTTTACTACTTACAACAAATCCAACCATAACGCCAGCACCGATAACCGCGATTAATGGTAAATTGAGTGTAGTTAAAGCGTTAATTGCTGTCGGGTACACACCAATAATTAATAAAATAAACGATCCGCTAATTCCAGGAAGAAGCATAGCCATACTAGCCATCCATCCTGCGAAAAATAAACCAATTGCATTTAAAATTGTTAACGTCGTAATTGGATCAGCTGCCTTATCTGGTTTAAAGAATGCTGTTATCGCAACAAGAATTGCTGCAATTATTAATAAGACAATATGACCACCTTTAAACGTTGCCTTTGCATCCGCTTCTCTCATTAACATCGGTAATATACTAATAATTAAACCAAGGAAGAAAAATTGAGTCGGTTCATAATGATTTGCTAATAAATATTTAATAACGTGACTTAACGTTAGAAAAGCTGCCGCTACACCCGCTGCAAGTGGGATTAAAAATGCTAAATGTTTTTTCCATTCGCGACTAAAGAATCCGCTAATTGCTGCCAGCAATTGTTCATAAATCCCTAACACAACAGCGATTGTTCCGCCGCTCACACCAGGAATTAAATCACTAACGCCCATACAAAATCCACGATATATATTACGCCATTCCATACTGAATAAATTCCTCATTTCTTATAGTGATTTTTTCCGTAAATTCTAGTATAACAATAAGAAATATTAAATTCTTAATTATTTTTGACAAAAGTTTGACATTTGAACAAAAAAAAGAAAGCCACCCATCGGTAGCTTTCTTCTCAAAAGGAAAAATCCCCTTATTTTTCTGTTACAGTTTTTAATCCTTCTAATAACTCTTCTACGTAGTGCTGTGCACTCTGCGCTGCAATACTACCATCGCCTGTTGCAGTTACAATTTGACGAAGCATTTTTTCACGAACATCACCGGCTGCGAAAATACCAGGAACTTTCGTTTCCATACGCTCGTTCGTTTCAACATAACCATTTTCATTTGTAATACCTAACTCAACAAACGGTTTTGATAATGGTAGCATACCGATGTATACGAAAACGCCGTCAGTTTTAACTTCTTGTTCTTCTCCACTGTTTACATCTACAAGTGTTACGCTTCCTACTTTACCATTTGCATCGTTAATTTCTTTAATCGTGTGATTCCAAATGAAATCTACTTTCTCATTTTGGAAAGCACGATCTTGTAAAATTTTCTGTGCACGAAGAGTGTCACGACGGTGAACGATCGTTACTTTTGATGCGAAGCGTGTTAAGAACACACCCTCTTCAACAGCAGAATCTCCGCCGCCAATAACAACAAGTTCTTTCCCTTTAAAGAATGCACCATCACATACTGCACAATATGATACACCGCGGCCACCAAGTTCTGCTTCGCCTGGCACACCAATTTTTTTATACTCTGCACCGCTTGCAACGATAATTGCACGTGTTTTATATTCTTTTTTACCAGCAATAATTGTTTTGTATTCTTTGCCATCGATGATTTCTTTCACATCACCGTATGCATATTCAGCACCAAATTTCTTCGCATGCTCAAACATTTTATTTGATAAGTCTGGTCCTAAAATAGACTCATAACCTGGATAGTTCTCTACATCTTCTGTATTTGCCATTTGTCCACCTGGAATACCACGCTCAAGCATCAATGTGCTTAAATTCGCACGAGATGTATATACCGCAGCTGTCATACCAGCTGGTCCTGCACCAATAATAATGACATCATAAATTTTTTCTTCTGACACACTATTCACTCCCATTCATTCATACACATTAAGTTACCCTCATTATACTGTTAGCATCACTTTTTTCCCAATGATTTGCCTATCCTACGTGTGCGTGCGCTTAACAGCCTGCACATACTTTCGTACAGTCGCTACAGATACATTATATACATCACCAAGCTCTGCCTGTGTCATCTTATTTCTTTGTTCGCCGCGCACAATGTATTCAATTGCCGCTGACCAACCGTACACATTTGTAAAAGTCGCTCCAGATGTATATAAACGTATGAACGTACAAAACCAAAAGTTTAAACACTCTTCGATTAATTCATCGTCTTTTTTCGTATAATTGTATAATGCATCCGCGATTCGCGCGCACTGTTCAAATTGCTGTAAATCAGCTGGGATGCTTTTATGACTATTAAGTAAAAAGAAATATTTTGCAAGTTGCGATACGATTGGAACACCATTTTTCGCTTGCGTTACATCAAAGAAGAATCCAACCTTCTCTGGTGTTGACAACTCATTCATTAAATATAAAGCTAGCATTTTCTCTTCTAGCGTTGTACTTTTCTGAAATGATTTCCGTAACTCTTCAAATAAAAGATTTTGTCCTTCATCTGCTAAATTCAGTGCATTCCACGGTTCTTTTCCTTTTTTATCAGGATGCAACTCTACTACATGTTGCCACATTTTTTCAGCCACTTGCTGATCTTTCATCATATAGGCAGAATATGCAAACCAATAATAAAAACTAACGTCTCCCTCGTATCCTTGACGCTTTAATACTTTGAACCATTTATAGGCACACTCGAAATGACCAATTGTTGCAAGCGTCGTTGCAAGTTTCAAACGATGTTCAAATGAAATCGGATATACTGAAACGAGCTGCCCCGCTAATGCTTCTACTTGTTTATGTTCTCCAATTGAATATAGAAAAATAAGCGTATTACAAAGCGCATGAATATTACCAGGATTTCCCTCTAAAATCATTTCTGTTAACTTAAGCGCTTGATCTACATTACCTGATTGGAAATGTGCAATCGCTAAATTATTATGACCCGACCAAAATTCTGGATATTCTTTCGTAACAACTTCTAGTGTAGCAATCGCCTCTTCTAATTGTCCGTTACGAATGTAACGGTTCGCTTCTTCCTGCATAACAATTAACTCATCTTCATCTTCAATCTCTTCCGCACCCATTGCTTCTTCTTCCATAATCTCAAGCAAATCTAACGTATCTTCTACAAATTCCTTCTCTTCCGCAACTTCTAAATATTGCTCTGCATACTTTTTTGCCTGTTGAAACAAGCCCATATATGCATAATTATTTGCAATAAAATAATAGCATTGCTCAAGTTCCGGATTGGATCTAACAAGCTTTAGAAATATCTGATTCGACTCTTGATATTCACCAGATTCAGATAATGCTATTGCTAGTTGGCATAAAATAAACGGCTCCTTCTCGCTTTGTGCCGCTCTTCGAAAATATTTAATTGCATCTTGCAATTTTTGCCCTTTATAAGCCCTCATCCCTTTTTTATAAAAGAAGTCCGCTAATTGATTAAAAGAGATAACTTGTCCGTTCTCCTTATATATTCTTTGATTTTTCCCCATATATCCTCCAGTTTTTTGTTTTCTTCGTTCACACATTCTTCTATCTATAAGTATAAACGATTCCGTAAAAAACAAAACAGTATATTATAATCAATTATTTCCTTTTTATTCATAAAAAGAGAAGGGAAATGTTACATTTTTAACATCAACCTTCTCTAGTGGCCATTTCCTCTTTCGTATAAATAATACGCATCGGATTTCCGCCTACGAAAGCGCCCTCTGGTACATCTTTATGGACAAGTGTGCCAGCAGAAACGATAGCACCATCTCCAATCGTTACACCTGGTAAAATTGTCGTATTCGCTCCAATCATAACTTCATTCCCTATGATGATTTCTCCGAGTCGATACTCACGAATTAAATATTCATGCGCTAAAAGCGTTGTATTATAGCCGATAATTGAATTGTCTCCCACAGTAATCTTTTCTGGAAACATAATATCTGGCATTACCATAAGTGCAAACGACGTTTTCTTTCCTACCTCCATCCGCAAAAACGTGCGATACAACCAATTCTTCACGGATAAAACGGGCGTGTAACGTGCGATTTGGATAATAATAAAGTTTTTCATTACCTTCCAAAAAGAAACTGTTTTATACACATTCCACAATGAATTCTCTCCTGAAACAGGATAGCGCGTTGTCCGTCGCACTTAACTCTCTCCTCTACTAAAAAAAGTGAAACTTGAAGTTAGTAGAGAAACATTTCCCCTACTTGCTTACTTGGACCTTTATGAACGGTTCATATTAGACAAAATCGGTAGTAAATCACTCATTTTATCTAGCATAAAGTCCGGCTTGTAAGCCTCTAAATACGCTCTACCTTTCAATGTCCATGAAACCGCTACTGTTTTCGTACCTGCATTTTGTCCACCGACGATATCATGATGATTATCACCAACCATCAATGTTTCTTCTGGTTTTGCATCTAATAATTTCAATGCTTTTTGAAGTGGTTCTGGATGTGGTTTCACATGTTCCACATCATCAATCGTCACGACAACATCAAAAAATTGATCAAGTTTTGAAAGCTTTAATCCCATTTCAACCGTCTGTCTCGCTTTCGTTGTAACGATACCGATTTTATAGCCTTGCTTCTTCAATTCTTGAACAGTTTCATATACAGTCTCATATTCTTCCACTAACTCATCATGATGCTCATGATTAAATTGGCGATAACATGCAATCATTTCTTCAACCTTACTTGTATCCATCTTACTAAAAGTGTCATGCAAAGATGGACCGATAAATGCCAATACATCTTCACGCTTATATTGATTTGGATAATATGTATGTAACGTATGCAAAAAAGAAGAGATAATAAGTTCATTTGTATTAATTAACGTTCCATCTAAATCAAATAACACTGTATTTATTTTCATCGTCCTTAACCCTTTCATTACCTGAATATGAAAGAAGCAGCATCTTATATAAGATGCTACTTTTCTCTAATTTTCTAAATATCTTTTATCAGCTTGCCCCATCTTTCGTCTCACAATAATGAAAATGATAGAAATAACAACAATTCCAATAGACATTACTTGTGCAATACGAAGTGGTCCTAACATTAAACTATCTGTACGCAAACCTTCTACGAAGAAGCGTCCCACTGAATACCAAATTAAATATGTGAAGAATAGTTCCCCGCGGCGTAAATTCACTTTTCGTAACGCGAGTAGTAAAATAACACCTGCAAAGTTCCATAATGATTCATATAAAAACGTTGGGTGATAATACACACCATCAATATACATTTGATTAATAATGAAATCCGGTAAATGAAGGCCTTCTAAAAACTGTCTCGTTACTTCATCACCATGCGCCTCTTGGTTCATAAAGTTTCCCCATCGGCCAATTGCTTGTCCTAATAAAATACTCGGCGCAGCAATATCCGCTAACTTCCAGAATGAAAGCCCGCGTCGTTTCGCAAAAAGGATTCCTGTAATAACAGCCCCGATTAAACCACCGTGAATCGCCAAACCACCTTGACGAATATTAATAATTTGACTCGGATTTTGCGAATAATATTCCCATTCAAAAATGACATAATACATTCTCGCAAACAGAATGGCGATTGGTACTGCGATTAATACAAGATCAATAAATGTATCTTTCGGAATACCTAGCCTTTCTCCCTCACGAGTTGCTAGCCAAAGACCTAGTAGCACGCCTGTACCGATAATAACCCCATACCAATAAACAGGGAACGGTCCGAGCTGAATTGCTACACGGTCAAGCTGTGGTACGGAACCTAGCAGCATATGTATGACCTCCCTCTCCAGAGTCTACTCTTGATTTCCTAACTCAATCGCACTCATTAATCGTTCAGAGAACTGCTGTGCCGCATTGACTCCCATACGTTTTAATCTGAAGTTCATCGCTGCTACTTCAATAATAACAGCCAAATTTCGACCAGGACGAACTGGAAGTGTAATCTTCGTAAGTTCTGTATCAATAATCTTCATCTTCTCTTCATCAAGACCTAAGCGATCATAATTTTTCTTTTGATCCCAAATTTCAAGATTAATAACAAGCGTAATACGTTTATAATTTCTTACTGCCCCTGCACCGAATAACGTCATTACGTTAATGATACCTAGACCACGAATTTCTAATAAGTGCTCAATTAAATCAGGTGAGCTTCCTACTAATGTGTCTTCATCTTCTTGACGAATTTCTACGCTATCATCTGCAACAAGGCGGTGACCACGCTTTACAAGTTCAAGTGCTGTCTCACTTTTCCCGACACCACTTTGACCTGTAATCAAAACACCAACGCCATAAATATCTACTAACACACCATGAACAGCTGTTGTTGGCGCTAACTTACCTTCCAAGTAGTTTGTTAAACGACTTGATAATCTCGTCGTCGTTTGAGCAGAACGTAATAAAGGCACGCCTGATTCACGTGATGCTTGTAATAACTCATCCGGTACATCTTGATTACGAGTTACAATAATACATGGCGTCTCCTCAGTACAAAGCGCTTTCATTCTCTCTTGCTTTTGTTCTGTCGTTAACGTATCAAAGAACGTAAGCTCCGTTTTTCCAAGAAGCTGCACGCGATCAGCTGGATAATATGTAAAAAATCCTGCCATTTCAATTCCAGGTCGTGATAAATCACTTGTATCAATCGGACGATGAATCCCTTCTTCACCACTTACTAACTCCAATTGAAATTGTTCAATTAAATCTTTTGTCCTTACTTTCGGCATATGTATAAACCTCCACTCCGCTGCGGGTTCAGTCTCATTTGATGTAAAATTCCATTCTATCGGATATTGTACCATTTTTTTCTGGAAACAAGAAATACGGTTTCTAATAAATAGAAAAAAACATTTCATACGAATCATGAAATGTTTTTCTTTTTGTCATTTTCTCTTTTTTTCGTATAACGGTTCAACAATTGCCTTTTCGATTATCATATTAAAAATCGAAATACAAATTGCCGCAACAATCGCTACACCAAATCCTGATATATTAAATGCGTCTCCCAATAATGAATCTGCCATTTTTAACGTAATCGCATTAATAACAATTAAGAAGAAACCAAACGTTATAACAGTAATCGGTAGCGTAATTAAAATTAAAAACGGCTTTACGAACACATTTAAAACCGCCAATATAATACTCGCAATAATTGCCGTTTGTATATTTGCTATGTAAAATGCGTCTGGTGCAACCCCTTTTAAAAGTCCGGATACAGCAATTAACACAACGCTATTTACAAGAAGTGATACAATCCATCTCATTTCGTTACACATCCTTTTAACATATATATTTCATCATACGCTAATAGTTAATAAACGCAAGTATCCTACAAACACTTATACCAACTTATTCTATTCTATATGCTTGTATACCTACTAACACTCTTACCCGTTTTCCTTTGCAAAATAAAAACCAAGTGTACTTCCCACTCGGTTTTCATAAATAAACTTATTGCGATAATTCTACTTCTTTTATCTTCTCTTTCATTCTTGCTTTATCACGATTTAAAATCTCTTTTAAATACTTACCTGTATACGAGCGTTCTTCTTTTACTACTTGCTCTGGAGTTCCGGAAGCAACGATTTGTCCGCCTTTGTCTCCGCCTTCTGGTCCAAGGTCAATGATATAATCCGCTGTTTTAATAACATCTAAATTATGCTCAATTACAAGTACTGTCTCGCCACTCTCAACAAGACGTTGCAACACTTCTAGAAGACGTGCAATATCATGGGCATGTAAGCCAGTCGTTGGCTCATCTAAGATGTATAACGTACGCCCTGTAGAACGACGGTGCAATTCAGAAGCTAATTTCACACGCTGCGCCTCGCCGCCTGATAACGTCGTAGCTGGTTGCCCTAATTTCATATAACCAAGCCCTACATCTACAAGCGTTTGAAGTTTACGCTTAATTTTCGGGATATTAGCAAAGAACTCTACCCCATCTTCAATCGTCATTGCTAATACTTCAGAAATGTTCTTATCTTTATATTTAACTTCCAACGTTTCACGATTATAACGTTTACCGTGACAAACTTCACACGGAACATACACATCTGGTAAGAAATGCATTTCGATTTTAATAATTCCATCACCGCGGCACGCTTCACAACGGCCACCTTTTACGTTAAAACTAAAACGTCCCTTTTGATATCCGCGTACTTTCGCTTCATTCGTTTGTGCAAACACATCACGAATATCATCGAATACACCCGTGTACGTCGCTGGATTAGAACGTGGTGTACGACCAATTGGCGATTGATCAATATCAATAACTTTATCTAACTGCTCAAGACCCTTAATTTCTTTATGAGCCCCTGGCTTCGCTTTCGCTTTATATAGCTTTTGAGCTAACGCTTTATATAATACTTCATTAATCATCGTACTTTTTCCAGATCCAGATACGCCTGTTACTGCTACGAATGTACCTAGAGGGAATGACATTTTCGCGTTTTTCAAGTTGTTTTCTTTCGCACCGACGATCTCCACTTTACGTCCGTCACCTTTACGTCTTTCAAGTGGTACTGGAATGAACTCTTTACCGCTTAAATATTTCCCAGTTAATGAATTCTCGTCTTGCATCACTTCAGCTGGTGTACCCGCTGATACAACTTGACCACCATGAATACCTGCACCCGGTCCGATATCAAGTAAATAATCAGCAGCCATCATCGTATCTTCATCATGCTCAACGACAATTAACGTATTTCCTAAATCACGCATTTCCTGCAATGTACGAATAAGACGATCATTATCACGTTGATGCAAACCGATAGAAGGCTCATCAAGAATATAAAGCACACCCGTAAGACGAGAACCAATTTGCGTCGCTAAACGAATACGCTGCGCCTCACCACCTGATAAAGTTCCTGCAGCACGACTTAACGTTAAATAATCTAAACCAACGTTCACTAAGAACCCAACGCGCTCCTGAATTTCTCTTAAAATTAAATGAGCAATTTTTTGTTGTTTCTCCGTTAACTCAACATTTGAGAAGAATTCCTGTACTTCTTGAACAGAATATTTCGTTACGTCAGCAATCGTTTTATCACCAACGAAAACAGCTAAACTCTCAGGCTTTAATCGTCCGCCTTTACACTTCGGACAAGCTTGCTCTGCCATATATTTCTCCATTTGCTCACGAACATAATCAGAACTCGTCTCACGATAACGACGCTCGATATTCGGAATAACACCTTCAAATAAAATCTCATTTTCCTTTACTTGACCAAATTCATTCACATAGCGGAAATAAACTTTCTCTTCCCCGCTTCCGTACAATACTTTATCAAATAAATCTTTCGGTATATCTTTCACAGGCATATCCATATCAACGCCGTAGTGATTACATACAGATTGTAAAAGTTGCGGGTAATATTGTGAACTTGTCGGTTCCCACGGAGCAATCGCATGTTCATTTAATGATAAATCCCAGTTCGGAATAACAAGCTCTAAATCTACCTCTAGCTTTGAGCCAAGTCCATCACAAGAAGGACATGCACCGAACGGACTATTGAATGAGAACATGCGCGGCTCTAATTCTCCAATTGAAAAACCACAATGCGGACAAGCATGATGCTCACTAAATAAAAGTTCTTCTTCTCCCATAACGTCGATTAAAACTCGGCCCCCGCCAAGCTTTAAAGCACTTTCGAGTGAATCTGCAAGACGACTCGCAATTCCTTCTTTTACAACAATACGGTCAATTACAACTTCTATAGAATGCTTCTTATTTTTATCTAACGTAATCTCTTCAGATACATCAAGCATTTCACCATCGACACGTACACGAACATAACCTTGCTTCTTAATATCTTCAAGCACTTTTACATGTGCACCTTTACGCCCTGACACGATAGGTGCTAGCACTTGCAGCTTCGTACGTTCAGGATATTCGAGAACACGGTCTACCATCTGTTCTACTGTTTGCGATGTAATTTCAATTCCATGATTCGGACAAATTGGTGTACCAATTCGCGCAAATAATAAACGCAAATAATCATAAATCTCCGTTACCGTTCCAACCGTTGAACGCGGGTTACGACTCGTCGTTTTTTGATCAATTGAAATCGCTGGAGATAAACCTTCAATCGTATCAACATCCGGCTTATCCATTTGCCCTAAAAACTGACGTGCATACGCAGATAACGATTCTACGTATCTGCGCTGCCCTTCTGCATAAATCGTATCGAATGCTAACGATGATTTTCCTGAACCAGACAATCCCGTCACAACAACAAGCTGATTTCTCGGAATGGTTACGTCAATATTTTTTAAATTATGCGCTCTAGCACCTTTTACAACAATAAAATCTTTACTCACTATTTTCACCCTTCCGCTTTTAATTCTAATAGTAAATCTCTTAATTCAGCTGCACGCTCGAAATCTAACGCTTTTGCTGCTTCTTTCATCTCTGCTTCCATCTTCGCAATTGTATTTTCACGTTCTTTTTTCGTCATCTTCTTAGCTGGTGTTGCTTCATATGTTTCCGTATCCTCAGCTGCTGTTGTCGCACGAATAACGTCACGTACTCCCTTTTGAATCGTCTTCGGCGTAATACCATGCTCTTCATTGTAAGCTTCTTGTATAGTACGACGACGCTGCGTTTCTTCAATTGCAATTCCCATTGATCTCGTTATACGATCTGCGTACATAATAACGCGGCCGTTTGCATTACGCGCCGCACGACCAATTGTTTGAATTAATGAACGCTCTGAACGCAAGAATCCTTCCTTATCAGCATCTAAAATAGCTACAAGTGATACTTCTGGAATATCTAATCCTTCTCGTAATAAGTTAATACCGACAAGTACATCAAATTTACCAAGACGAAGGTCACGAATAATTTCAATACGTTCTAACGTTTTAATTTCAGAGTGAAGATAGTTCACTTTAATTCCTACATCTTTCAAGTAATCTGTTAAATCCTCTGACATTTTTTTCGTTAAAGTCGTAATTAATACACGTTCATTTTTCAAAATACGATCTTGAATTTCTCCTAACAAGTCATCAATTTGACCTTCAATTGGTCGTATATCAATTGGTGGATCTAAAAGCCCTGTTGGACGAATAATTTGTTCTATTACTTCTGGTGATTGCTCTAATTCGTATGGTCCTGGTGTTGCCGAAACGTAAATAACTTGATTCGTTTTCTCTTCAAACTCATCAAACGTGAGCGGTCTATTGTCTAAAGCTGATGGCAGACGGAACCCATGATCCACAAGCACTTGCTTACGCGCTTGGTCTCCGTTATACATCGCTCTTACTTGCGGCACCGATACGTGCGATTCATCCATAACAATTAAGAAATCCTCTGGAAAATAGTCTAACAGTGTATATGGTGTTGAACCTGCTGGACGAAGTGTTAATTGACGGGAATAGTTTTCAATCCCTGAACAAAAGCCCATCTCACGCATCATTTCTAAATCATAGCGTGTACGTTGTTCTATACGCTGCGCTTCTAACAATTTACCGTTATCATTTAATTCTTTTAAACGTTCTTCTAATTCTTTTTCAATATTTTCAATAGCAACCTTCAGCTTTTCTTCACGTGTAACGAAGTGAGATGCCGGGAAGATTGCTACATGATCACGTTCTGCTAATACTTCACCCGTTAATGCATTTACTTCTCGAATACGATCGATTTCATCACCGAAAAATTCAATTCGAATACAATGCTCGTCAAGCGATGCCGGGAAGATTTCAACTACATCTCCGCGCACACGGAATGTACCACGCTTGAAATCAATATCATTACGTCCATACTGTACATCAACAAGTTCACGAAGCAATTGATTACGATCCTTTTCCATACCAACTCGAAGTGAAACAACTAACTCGCGGTATTCTTCCGGTGAACCTAAACCGTATATGCACGACACACTCGCAACGATAATAACATCATCTCGTTCGAATAAAGAAGACGTTGCTGAGTGACGTAATTTATCGATTTCATCATTAATTTGCGCATCTTTTTCAATAAATGTATCCGTATGTGGTACGTACGCTTCCGGCTGATAATAATCGTAATAACTAACAAAATACTCAACAGCATTGTTAGGAAAGAAATCTTTCAACTCACTATATAACTGTCCTGCTAACGTTTTATTATGAGCCATTACAAGTGTTGGCTTCTGCACTTCTTTAATGACATTTGAAATCGTAAATGTCTTACCCGTCCCTGTCGCTCCAAGCAACACTTGCTTTTTCTTTCCACTATTAATTCCCTCTACAAGCTTCTCTATCGCTCCCGGCTGATCACCTTGCGGGGAATATTCTGAGATAATTTCAAATGGATGTTCCAACTAAAAACCGACCTCCTCATAAAAATCTGTATTATTATTTTACCACGAATGCCCATAAAAAACCTAAAAAAACGAACAGATATTCGGTAAAGTTTTCGACAAGTTATACATAGAAAAAGGAAGGAATAAAAAACGTCCTTCCTCTATCAATTTTATTTTTTAGGTATATATAATAAGTCATATCCATTGCGCCCATTTTCATTCGCACAATCTATTAACCTATAAGCCGTTTCTGATTCACGTTGCTCTTTAACAATCCTTTTACAACTATCTTTATGTAACCCTTTATGGTCACCAGCAAATTGGTCTTGTCTATTATCTAACACATAAAGTATTTCTTTCTCACTATGCTCTAACGTTTGAAAAACCGGATCACCTTCATGTGTATAATTTACAATTCTTATTTTATCAACTTCCCCTTGTTCCACGTTCAAAACGAACTTTTCGAATTTATCTAGATTAGAAATTTCTGCCCCCTTTGCAACGACATCATTCTTCTTATCAATTGCACTGTTAGGTTGTGAGCATGCTACTAAGCTAAAGAGAACTAGGCATATAAAACCGCTTCTTTTTTCTATTATCATCCTCTCCTATAAAAATTATTTGTATACCCAAAAAGCTACTTTCCTCTATGAAAGTAGCTTCTCGTTTCCTTTCTCCTTCTTCGGAAAAATCACATATGAAAATGAAATTGCAGTATCCGCTAAAAGAATAATAGCCCACACTTGGCTTACACGGCTTGCTGCTTTATTTAAAACGATTCCTGACTCTAACCAATTGCTCCACTGTTCAAATGGAATAAATCCATACGCGAAGAAAAAGAATATATGAACAACAACGAATAAAACAAGATGTAATAACCAAGTTTTCATTTCTTGCTTCGCGTGCGCCATGCCTGTTACTTCAAGTGGTTCTTCGATAATAGGCGCCGGTTCATTCCGCCACTTCGCAACTAATTTTTGTACATATATATCTAATTTCTTCAAATCCTTTTTCCCATAAAAAACTGCATATAATAAGATGATTACCGTAATGATTTGAAAATTAGAGAACTTCCCTGTTTGATAATAGTCCAATACCCCTAAAGTTAAAATAAACACTTCATTTATGAGTAGCACAATCCCCATAATAAAGCTCGCCTTTTTCAAGCGAAATCCATACCTTAGTAAAAAGAATCCAATAGCTGATAGCCAAAATACAATCTCTGCACCAATTAAAAAGTACCATCGATATTCTGCGAGTATACTCATTTATTCCTCTCCCTTTCATCATATATACGAAAAGCCTCATCCATATATACTAGAAGCTCTTCCTCAATTGGATACATACTCATTTTTTGTGAATCTTCTTTTGACTTTCTTACTTCCCACAATTTATCTAAAAATGCTTCGTCACCATTTGCCATCTCTAAACACTTCTGCATTAATTTCTTTGTTGCACCTTGTACCTCATCACACGATGCTTCCTTACCGTCTTTCATAAAGTTACGTAATTGCTTTAATAAATCTACCCACTCTAACACATTCGGATCTTCCTCACTCATATTTGGCAAATTATGAAGTAAATCTTGCTCTTCTTTCGAAAAGACTTCATTTTGAAATATTTCACGTATACGAGGAGACTGTTTCGAAAGCTGAATGAGTTCAAACATAACTTTCCAATCCAGTTCCCCTTCTACATCTACTGAATAAACAACTGCTTGTAAAATACGTTCCATTCGATTAAATTTTTTCTGTTCTTCTTGTACAAACTTAAGTTGCTTTTCAAGCGATACTTTTAAATTGAGCTCATCCGTTATTAACATATTCGTAATCTCTTTTAATGAAAAACCCATTTCTTTTAAAAATAAAATTTGCTGCAAACGAACAACATCTCTCTCGCTATATAACCGATGTCCCCCATCAGTTTTCCCACTCGGCTTTAATAAATTGATTTGATCATAATATCGTAACGTCCTTACTGTAACCCCTGTTTCCCTCGTTAGTTCTTGAATTGAAATCAACTCCATCACCTCTTCTCCTTCATTATAAAAGGTGACGTAACGTAACTTTCAAGTAGTTTGTAAAAAAAATACAAAAAGCTGTTTATACCTTTTGTATAAACAGCTTTTATGGAAATAACCCCTTTTGTATAGTACGCCCACAAGATAAAATAATTGCCCCAACAACAACACTTGTTGCTGTTTTATGATAATGCGCTAAGACTAATAAATAGTATGATAAACCTACAGCACCAATCATAATACATACACTTGGCACTGGATTACGAGAGAAGTTTTGCATCCCCCACAAAAGTGCAAATATAGCCGTCGCAACACATAATACCGCTAATCCCATCCCGTTTCCCCTTTATGCATTTATTTGATTTCCCTTGTTGCTAATACACTCGTCAATGCCCCGCTAAAGATAAGCTTCCTATAAACCTTATAACCTCTTGCTTATTCATACATGATCAGCCTCTTTTTGATTTCTATATTTCCATTTCGGCCAATAGTTCACAAAGAAATAAACAAACTGTCCTAATACAAATAAAACAAACGGCATGCCCGCATTTCCATAAACAATTAAATTGTACAAACTCCATACCGCTAAACTCATTGTTAAAAACAACCCTAAATATTTAAACGCTTTATCCGATTGAAATCTCTCAAACTCATCTTGCATTTTCATTCCTCCTATCGCTATGCTCTTTTTCCCGCCATTACCCCTATGATGAGGCTACCAGCAAATAAGAAACTACATACAGTAAATATTTCTGGCGTAGGTATGACATCTCTGCCTATGACTTTGCTCGCACCAATGTAAACAATAAGAAGAACAAATGCGAATATAAGCGAGACATTTACATGCCTTTTTATATTTTCATTTACTCGCTCATCTGTATCTGGAAGTTCTTCTTTTTTGTACTTACGCTTTTTGTAATACACATATACAGTTAAAAGTAGAATTGCTAAAATGTTACTAACTATTAGCAGTAACATCGGTATAGATGGGTCCATAATACGAACTAAAACGTCTCCTCCACATAATCCTAAGACAGTAGCGATATACAACTTTTTAGTGTCATTCATTTTCTCTCCCCTTACTCCAGCGTAAATATTTCCTCTACCTTCATCTCAAAATATTTGGCGATTTTTAGGGATAACTCTAGACTCGGGTTGTAATGATGGTTTTCAATCGCCACGATTGTCTGCCGTGTCACCTGCATCACCTTTGCCATTTCAGCTTGTGTTATATGATGTTGCTTTCTTAATTCTTTAATTTTATTTTTTACACCCATAGGCTCCACCTTCAAAAGTAAAGATATCTTTACTTAAATTATAAATATTTTTCAGTTATAAGTAAAGATATCTTTACAAATTTTCAAAAAACTCTTTTACTGAAAATCTTCTCTAACGTAGTGCGATAGGAATTGCATTTATATCGGCGATTTTCCAAATATATCGACTTACCGATAAATACCGACATCCGTAGCGCTATAATCATAAGAAAAAGCTGTCCCAAAATATCTTTTGGAACAGCTTTTTCCTCTACTACATAAATCCTAATGCCCATACAAGAATATATCCAAGAATCGATAGGCAAACCGAGCCAATCAGCCCTGCTACAAATGCTTTGCTTCCTAATTTGCGGAACGTTTTAAACTCTACATTTAAACCGAGTCCTGCCATCGCCATTGCGATAAGCATGTACGCAATGACTACAATATATCCCGCAACAACTTCTGGGATAATCCCAAGCGAATGCACCGCACTCATTGCTAAAAATCCGAAGATGAACCAAGGAATCGGAAGATCGCGCCACGATCCTTTTTCTTTGCTTCCCTCGCTCTTACCAAACCATAATCCAATTAAAATCGCTACTGGCACAAGCATCGCTACGCGCGTTAATTTCACAATAACCGCGATGTCTACAGCCGTGCTACCGCCTGGCGCTGCAGCCGCAATTACGTGAGCAATTTCATGCAGCGTCGCCCCTGAGAATACACCGTAACCGTACGGAGATAAGCCGAGCACTGGGTATAATAGCGTATAAATAAGTGTAAATATCGTACCTAAAATTGCAATAATCGCTGCCCCAACTGCCGTTTCTTCATCTTTCGCTTTCACTTGCGGTGCAATTGCCACGACCGCTGCCGCACCGCAAATTGCCGTCCCGCATGCTGTTAAAATCCCAAGTTTCTTTTCTACTTTAAATACTTTCGTTAGTCCATATACAACGAAAATGGTAAATGTAATGACAACCGCTGCGATGACCAATACTTTCGGCCCAGCCTTCGCAATATCTACAAGATTTAACCGCATTCCAAGTAAGATAATCCCGAAGCGAAGCAACTTCTTACTCGCAAAGTTCGTTCCCGCTATCGCTTCTTGAGGAATCCCGATTGCCGCACGCCAAACCATCCCGATTAGAATAGCGATTACTAATTGTCCCATAATATTTAAAAATGGAAGCTCTGCTAAATATTTCGCGGCAATGGCAATCAATAACGTAATCCCAATACCTTGCGAAAATCCAAAGCCCTTCTTCTTTTGTATAACAAGTGTTTGTTCCACCTTGTACCACCCCAATAATCATATTGGAACATGCATGTTCTTTCTACTTACATTATAAGAGAGTTTTAATAATAAGTTTAATATCAATATTGAATCTCTATCATCATAAATACTTATGATAAAATAAAATCAAAAATAAAGGGGCCTAACAAATGAACGTCGATATTTTAAAGATCTTTGTTACTGTCGTTGAGCAAAAACATTTCTCTCGTGCTGCGGAACTATTAAACCTTTCACAACCCGGCGTAAGCATGCACATACGTAACTTAGAAAACGAATTTGGAACTACACTCATTCAGCGCTCCCCGAAGCATGTCCAAGTTACGGAAGCCGGAAACATATTATACATACATGCAAAACAAATGCTCTCTCTTTATGAAGAAGCAAAACAAGAAATTAACGAACTACATAACGTTGTAACAGGGACACTTCGCATCGGTGCTAGTTTTACAATTGGCGAATATTTGCTTCCAAAAATACTCGCTAACTATGCGAATGAAAATCCACACGTCGAAGTTCATACATTTATCTCAAATACAGAAGAAGTTTTGCAAAGCCTTCGCTCTAATCAAATTGATATCGGCTTAGTGGAAGGCCAAGTCGTATACGCTGATGTAGATGTTGAAACTTTTATGCAAGATGAAATGAAACTCGTCGTCCCGCCAAACCATCCATTGCTCCATATCAAGGGGATTAACGAAAATACATTGCAAGACCAAGTCTGGGTATTAAGGGAGAGCGGTTCTGGCACACGTGCCTATAGCGATCGCTTTATACACCAACATCATTTAAAAATGAAACGCTTCTTTACATTTAGCAGTATTCAAAGCGTGAAGGAAGCCGTTGCAGCCGGTCTTGGCATCGCTATCCTGTCAGATTGGACTGTTCGAAAAGAACTGTTGGCACAAGAAATATTCCACATCCCTGTTCCCAACGAAGAGCTAATCCGTCCATTCTCCATCGTGCGCGGCAAATATTTTATCCCGTCTAAAGCTATTCAAGTCTTTTTAAAACACGTAGATTCTTTTGCGAAAAAACAAAGTTGACCTTCACATTAGTGTGAAGGTTTACAATACATGTAAAAGGAGTGAAACGCATTGCGAATTGGAGAGTTATCAAAAGAAACTGGGGTTAGCGAAAGGGCATTAAGACATTATGAAGAAAAGGGATTACTCCCTTCGAAACGCCTAGCAAATGGCTACCGTGATTTTGATGAAAGTGCAATCGAAAAAGTAGAGCTGATTCAAATGTACTTGCAAATCGGCTTAAATTTAGAAGAAACCGAACGAATGCTACGTTGCCTCGAAATCGAGCCACATCTCTACGAAAATCCGTGTAGTAGTATCCTTGCACTTTACGAAGACAAACTTGATGAGGTAACAAAGCAAATTACATTACTTTCCAACATTCAAACGAATTTACAAAAACACGTTTCACTCCTAAAACAAGCAAAAGAAAAGGGATGATTACATGTTTGTTATACATGGCAGTTCAAGACAAAACGGAAATACGGAAGCTTTAACACATATGGTGGTTGATGGGATTGAAACAGAACAAATTTACTTGCGTGATCATATTGTCCATCCAATCATAGATCAGCGACATGATGTAGAAGGATTTCAACCTGTAAATGATGACTATCAACAGTTAATTGAGCGCATGCTAGAGCACAACACGATTATCTTCGCTACACCGCTATACTGGTACGGAATGAGCGGCCACATGAAGAACTTCGTTGATCGCTGGTCACAAAGCTTGCGTGATAAATCTCTTCATTTCAAAGAAAAAATGAAAGGCAAAAAAATGTACGTTGTCATCGTTGGCGGAGACAGTCCAAAACTGAAAGCATTGCCGCTTATCGCCCAGTTTCAATATATCTTTGATTTTGTTGGTTCATCATTTGAAGGGTATATTATTGGGGATGCGAATGGACTAGATGAAATCAAGAACGATGCTGAGGCGCTGGCAAAAGCACAATTGTATAATAATAAATTCAAAAATAGCACACAGAAATAAGTTTGACAAATCCATTTGTATGCGCATACAATAAAAATAATATTATGAAAGGAAGGTACTTTGACCAATGAAGTTCTAATTCTCTTATTTATTTCATCCATCACAAATAGTGAACAAAAATGATGAAAACTAGCAGAGGATTAGTCTGTCCATTTGTCGATACTTTCTTTCGAGACGATCATGTAAAAAATCGTTTATTTATGTACGATTTTTACATTGAAGGGCGACGTTTATCCTCTCTAGTGAAACTAGGGAGGTTTTTTTATGACTATTTTAATCGCACGTAATATCGAAAAGAGCTTTGGTGATCGCACCATATTTACGTTACCATCACTAGAAATTCAAGCAAACGATCGTATAGGAATTGTCGGAGTCAACGGAGCTGGAAAATCTACGTTATTACAAATATTAAGTAAAGAAATAGAAGCCGACAAAGGCACAGTAACTCATCATAGTTCAATCGCCATCATTCCACAGCTTAGCGAGGGGATACCGGAAACCGCTTCTTCCCTCGCTAAAGGCAAATGGAATATTTCAAACGTCGCAAATTCAATGAGCGGCGGTGAACGAATGCGCCTAAAGATCGCCCATGCCCTCGAACAAGATGCAGGCATTCTATTTGCTGATGAGCCAACAAGTCACTTAGACATGTTCGGTACAGAGCAATTAGAAAAGGCACTTTTATCTTATAAAGGTGCACTTGTTTTAATATCGCATGATCGTGATCTTTTAGATGCCATATGTACAAAAATCATCGAAGTTGAAGACGGTACTATTCAAGAGTACAAAGGGAATTATTCAAACTATCGAAAGCAAAAAGAACGTGAGCGAATACAAAAGCAAGCAGAATATGCTCAATATATACAAGAAAAAAATCGGTTAGAACAGTCAATTTCACAAAGAAAGCAACGTGCTTCTAGCATGACAAAAATCCCAACACGGTTCAGTTCATCTGAATCTAAACTTTATAAGTGCAGCGGGGCTCATGGGCAAGAAAATGTTAGCAAAGTAGCGAAAGCACTAGAAACACGCCTTGAAAAGTTGGAACAGAAAGAAAAACCGAAGGACTTTTCTCAAGCTCATTTTGACGTACAATACCACACACCAATTCATAGTAAAGCAGTTGTTCAGTTTAATAAAACAACGAAGAAAATAGGGGATCGCACACTATTTAAAAATATGAATGGAACTATTGCTCCTGGTGCAAAGCTTGCTGTTTTAGGGGCAAACGGAAGCGGAAAAACAACTTTGTTCAAAATGCTTCTCGCGAACGAGCGTGGCATTCAGCTTTCGAAAAGTTGTAAAATTGGATACTTTGAACAAACATTATCTATTTTAAAAACAGATAAAACAATTTTAGAAAACGTTCTAGAAGAAACAAACTATACAGAATCGTTCGTTCGAACAATACTTGCAAGACTCCTATTCCGCCGTGAAGATGTTCATAAACCTGTGCACGTCTTAAGTGGTGGAGAACGCATGAAGGTTGCACTCGCAAAAGTATTTTTAGGAAACTATAATATGCTTCTGCTCGATGAACCGACAAACTATTTAGACTTAGCAACGCAAGAAGAATTAGAAATCATGTTACAAGAATATCCTGGCACAATACTTTTCATTAGCCATGACCGTGCCTTCATTCGTTCTGTTGCAGACCATATTCTACAAGTAGATGAGAGTGAACCAAGAGTATTCCACGGTAATTACGAGCAATACACAAAAAGAACAACCGGGGATTCTGTAAACGTTACTGAACAAGAATTATTACGATTACAAACAAAATTAACAGAAATCATCGGCCGAATTTCCATACCAAATCATCACGATGACATCAAATCTCTCGAAAAAGAATACGAAACATTATTAGTTCAAATACAAGAATGTAAAGAAGCGCTCTAATGTCTTCCCTATATATCGACAGGGCCTTCCGCATTTCCCAAGAAATATTGGAACTTCGACATAGAAATATTAGACATAACAACAAAAGGCCGTGCACCAGCACGGCTTTTCACTTTATATTCGGACAGCAGTCCCGCTCACAGCAACCATTAGCATCCCTTCGCGAACTACTTCGTAATCCACGTCGATACCAACAATAGCATTTGCATTTTTTTGTCTTGCGAGAGTTTTCATTTCTTCCATTGCGATGTCGCGCGCTTCTTTTAATTTACTTTCATAAGCGCCAGCACGACCGCCGACAACGTCACGGACAGAGGCGAAAAGGTCACGAACGATATTCGCGCCCATAATCGCTTCTCCATTGACGATATCGATATACTCAATAATTTCTTTTCCTTGAATTGTAGACGTTGTTGTTACAATCATACTTTATAGCCTCCCATATGAGATTTCCACCTACTTATGGTGCACTAATTCAGTACAAATTATATTTACGAACTAAACTGAGCTTCGTATAACCTACTGTATCCTCCGCCTTGCTCAATTAGTTCCTCATGCGAACCTTGTTCTGCAATACCATCTTTATTTACAACAACGATACGATCTGCATTTTTAATCGTTGCAAGCCTGTGAGCAATAACTAATGTTGTACGGCCAACAGATAGTTCTGCAAGTGATTTTTGAATAGCAAGTTCCGTCTCTGTATCTAGCGCAGAAGTTGCTTCATCTAAAATTAAAATTGGCGGATTTTTCAAGAACATGCGAGCAATTGCTAAACGCTGCTTCTGTCCACCTGAAAGTTTCACGCCGCGCTCACCAATAACCGTATCTAAACCGTCTGGCTGCGAGTAAATTAAATCCTCTAACTGTGCTCTCTTTACTGCCTGCCAAATGTCATCTTCTGACGCTTTTAAATTTCCGTAAGCAATATTTTCGCGAATTGTTCCTGAGAATAAGAAAACATCTTGCTGCACAATCCCAATTTGTTTACGAAGTGACGATAACGTCATCTCTTTTGTATCAATGCCATCAATTTGAATCGATCCAGATGATTGTTCATAAAAACGTGGTAATAAACTACATAGTGTTGTTTTCCCTGCCCCTGATGGCCCTACGAAAGCAACTGTTTCACCTGCATGTATTTTCAAACTAATATCGTTTAAAATCGGCTCTTTATTTTCATATCCGAACGTAATGTTGTTATATTGAATATCACCGTGTACATGTTTTACTTCTATCGCATCTTTAGAGTCTACAATATCAGGCTCTGTTCCCAAAAGTTCTACATACCTTTTAAAACCTGCGATCCCTTTCGGATAACTTTCAATAACAGCATTAATTTTCTCAATTGGGCGGAAGAAAATATTCGTTAATAGAACGAATCCGATAAATCCGCCGTACGTTAATTCACCTTGCAGAACAAACCATGTACCACATATTAATACGAAGAGCGTTACGAGACGCATCAGCATATAACTAATCGAAGAATTTAACGCCATAATTTTATACGCCATTAACTTCGTAGTACGGAAACGAGCGTTGTTAACACCAAACTGTTCTTTCTCAAATTTTTCATTTCCGAATGCTTGTACAACGCGAATACCACCAACGTTATTTTCAATACATGCATTGAAATCAGCAACGTCTGAGAATAATCGTCTAAACGTACCTGTCATTTTTTTATTAAAGTAAAGTGCCAACCATAATAAGAATGGAATTACGAAGAATGTTAGAAGTGCTAACTTCCAGTTAATCATCATCATAAATGAAAATGCCCCAATTAAAGTCATTACGGCGATGAATAAATCTTCTGGTCCGTGGTGAGCAATTTCCCCAATTTCCATTAAATCATTTGTAAGACGTGAAATTAAATGACCTGTTTTATTATTATCAAAAAATCTGAATGATAGCTTTTGAATGTGATCAAATAATTTCTGCCTCATATCTGTTTCAATGTTAACACCAAGCATATGTCCCCAGTATGTAACAACATATTGCAAACCTGCATTTAACATATAAACTGCAAGTAAACCGAAACAAGCCCATAAAATAAGCGTCCAGTTTTGCCCTGGCAATAACTTATCGATAAATTGGTTTACGATAAGCGGGAAGCCAAGTTCCAGTAATCCTGCGATAACTGCGCAAGAAAAATCGAGTATAAATAAACCTTTGTACGGTTTATAGTAAGAAAAAAATTTACGCAGCATATATTCCCTCCATTTTCCAAATTAAAAACACTCCCTAAATGATAACCATTATCAAATAATTATTCAAGTTATCCGTCTATGAAACTAAAAATAAGATTAGCGATAGTTGTCATTTTTTGCCGGAAAGTCGATATATTCGAATAATCGCTGATATAAATTTCATTTACTACCTATCCCATCTAAACCAAAAGAAAAGGGTGTCACCTAATGGTGACACCCTCATTTTATTATATAGCTTCTGAATCAAACTCATGCTCCTGCTGGACAAACACAACACCTAATTCGTGATGGCCCCCGGCGTATAATGCCGTTTGAGCAAGACGAAGCTCCCCATTTGTATCTAATACTTCTAATTTACAAAATGCTCCTGTTGTCTTCGTTTGAAGCGCATCATAAAACTCTTCTGTACTTCTTGGAATGACTCCATTTACTTTCGTAATAACTTCTCCAGGCTTTAAATTCATCTCTACCCCAATTGTATTCGGAATTGTATCTAGCACAACGAGCCCATCATTACGTGCGGCAAAGTACGCCGGCCTTGTCTCATCCGCAATTTTCTCTTGCATTGAAATTGTGAAACGCCCAAGCATTGCAACTCCCATCGCGATTATCGCGAATACGTGCCACCAATAACTTGCGATTCCTAAAACGAGCACGAGTCCTGCTAGTCCATATACACGTCTTCCTGTAAATAATAAAGCTTCCGTTGGCTCATAACTTCTAATCGTTCTCATAAATCCAATTAAAAATGGAACGAGGAATAAAGAGTATGTAGTTGAACCTATTGAAACGACAGGCCACCAAGGAATAAAACTTGTCACCGCGTCTCCTGGTATAAGAATAAATACTGGTACAAGCCATAAACGATTTGATTCATGTAGCCCAATTCGTAGCCCACGCTTACCTTTTTTAATTTTCGGCGTAGAATACCGTACTGCATTTTTAGAGATTAATAAACCCTCTACAACGAGCATAACGCCTAGTAAAATAGCAAGGGATACAATTGTACCCTCTTCACCTTCTCCAAGCTGTAAGAAGGAAACTGGCACCTTAGACGATAACAACACGAATGCAATAGCGATACCGAACGTATACGCTACAGATAAATAGCGATACATAGCAGTTAATCCAAATAATAACGTCCAAAGTAAAATTGCCCATAAACTCGCTTTTGAAACGACGAGCCCGAGCCCAATCGTAATAATAGATACGATTAATCCGTACTTAATACCTGCAAATAGAGTTGTTCGCAGTTCAAACCAAATATCATATACTTTAAAAGAAAAATCTTTTCGTTCTCTTAATATACGTAAGTATCCAACGAAGATACTACTAATTAAAAATACATAGACAGCAGGGTGTAAGAAAAAACGTCCAACTGCTCGTAGTATTTCAAAAAGCCATGCCTCCACGAATTCATTCACCACCATTTATATCATTCTTTCTTTTTATCTTATCATATTTAACACATAAAAAAATACAGGCATCAAAGTGCCTGTATTCTTTCTTATTTCGCTATTAATTTCAATGCCGTTTGTAGTTGTAAATCGTTTTCTCCAGAACGGATTTTTTCAATGATTTTATTTTGAATTGCTTCAGCTGTCTTTTTATCAAGTTGTCCTGTCGCTTCCATCTCATTTGCATTTTGGAATGCTTTCAGTGCTGATTCTGTCTCTTTACTAAAGTATCCATCATCACGGCCTGGTACATATCCTAAGCTCTTGAGCATTTCTTGCGCGTGTTTTACTTGCACATCATTCGAATTGTATGAAAGTGTCTTTTCAATTTGAATTGGTGTCGCGTGATAATAATCTGGTTGCTTCACTTCTACAGTTGGCGCGATTCCTTTTTTATGAATCCAATTACCGTCCGGTGTTAACCATTTAAACATCGTTAATTTAATGTTACTGCCATCTTTAAATGGAACAGCCTGCTGAACAGTACCTTTACCAAACGTTTTTTCACCAATTAAATCGTATCCTTCTCCTTCTTTTAGCGCACCAGCTAAAATCTCTGAAGCAGAAGCACTTCCGTTATCAATTAATACTGAAATTGGATATGACTTTCTCTCTTTCAATTCCGTAGAGAATTTCTTCTTCTCACCATTTCGCTGTTCTACTTGCAACATTGGCTTTTTATCTGTCATGATGTCTCCTAGTATGTCCTCTACACTATTTAAATAGCCACCAGGATTACCACGTACGTCAATAACTAAGCCTGCTATATGTTTCTTCTCTAATTCTTTTAACTGATCCTTAAATTCTTTCGCAGTATTTTCAGCAAAAGAAGTAATTTGCATATAACCGATATCTTTTCCGCTCTCTTGCTTTACGGAACTAAATACAGTGAAGATTGGAATCTTTTCACGCTTAATTTTAAATACAATCGGATCAGCCACTCCTGCGCGCTTAATTTCAATTGCAACAGTCGTTCCTTTTTTACCACGAATTTTCAATACTGCTTCTTCACGTGATAAATCTTTCACACTATTTCCATCTACAGATAAAATTTGGTCATTTGGTTTAATTCCTATCTTTTCTGCTGGTGAACCTTTAATTGGCGATACGATAATAAGCTTACCGTCCGTTTTGTTCACTTCAGCTCCAA
Organism: Bacillus proteolyticus; assembly: GCF_001884065.1. Taxonomy (GTDB): domain Bacteria; phylum Bacillota; class Bacilli; order Bacillales; family Bacillaceae_G; genus Bacillus_A; species Bacillus_A proteolyticus. Next base: position 31,810 of record NZ_MACH01000157.1, on the reverse strand, counting down.
TCCCTTCAAGTTCAGGATCTAGTGATTGACTAAACTGTTTTGCCGTTTCTTTATCCATATACGTGGAATAAGGGTCCTTCAGCGTAGACAACATGCCTTGTATTGCACCTTCGACTAACTTGTCGTCTTTCACGTCTTCCACATAACGTGAATCAATTAGTGCATACGCCTCATTAATTTTTGCCAAATTCCCTTGCGCTGTGCCAGCATTACCATTCGATACTGTTTGCGTTACATACGCTGGGTTTATCCCAAACCAGTACATACCACCAAACATCCCGCCAGCACCAATTAAAAATGCAACAACCATTCCAATAATTGCAACTCTACGTTTCAATGCGGAATTCCCCTTTCCAGAACACACAGGTGGTGTAGCAAAAGGCATCACACGATGTGTGATGCCTTTACCTATTTCTACTATATGATAAGCTTGTACGAATTATGTTTGCAACTTTTTATACTTTTAAGAAGCGACGAATTGACATTACACTTCCCCACATACCAATTAATGCACCGATTAACACTAATAAACCAGCTAATTGGAATACGAACGGGTTGTATGGTAGAAGCTCGAAAATTGTTCCGCCAAGTTTTTCATTAAACACACCTTGCAATGAATTATATATAACTAAAATTACTCCGATTGGAATAATTGATCCTAATACTCCTAGGAATAATCCCTCTAACAAGAACGGCCAACGAATAAACCAGTTTGTTGCACCAACAAGTTTCATAATTTCAATCTCAGTACTACGAGCATAAATTGTAATTTTAATTGTGTTAGAGATTAAGAACATCGCTGTGAATAGAAGACCAGCAATTAGCAGAATCCCGATATTACGACCAGTTTTTACAGTATCAAATAATTTTTCAACTTGGCCTTTACCGTATTGAACATTACTTACAAACTGCATTTTCTCAATCTTTTTCGCGATTGCTGCTGTATCAGTCGGCTCTTTCGCCTTTACAACAAATACGTCTTTCAGTGGGTTATCTTGCTCAAATAGTTCGAACGTTTTTCCACTATCACCTAAGCTTTTAATTAAACGTTTCAACTCTTCTTCTTTAGAAGAATATTTAATAGAATCTACTTTCGCAATTTTACTCATATCTTCTTCTAATTTCTTTTGATCAGCTTCTTTTGCTGCTGGATCAATATGCACACGAATTTCCACATCTTGCTCTACTTTCGTCGCAAAATGGTTCATATTCATAATCGCTGTTAAAAAGACACCTACAAGTAATAATGTAACCGTTACTGCACTAACAGAAGCAAACGTCATCCATCCGTTACGGGATAGATTCTTTACACCTTCTCGCAAATGTCGACTAAGGGTCTTAGTCTTCATATCCGTATCCTCCCTCAATCTCGTCTCGAACAATTTTCCCGCCTTCAATCGCGATTACACGATGACGAATTGTATTTACGATATCTGAGTTATGCGTCGCCATAACAATCGTTGTACCACGCTCATTAATGCGCGTAAAAATCTTCATAATATCAAGAGCCGTTTCAATATCTAAGTTACCTGTTGGCTCATCGGCAATTACAACCTTTGGTCTATTTACAATCGCTCTTGCGATCGCCACACGTTGTTGCTCTCCGCCTGAAAGTTCACCTGGAAGTGCATCTGCACGATCATCTAGACCTACAAGACCTAACACTTCTGTAACACGTTCACGAATCGCATCTGGTTCTTCTTCAATTACCTCTAAAGCAAACGCAACATTCTCATATACCGTTAATTTAGGTAGCAATTTAAAATCTTGGAAAATCACGCCTAATTGACGACGGAAATACGGAACATCTCTTTCTGCTAATGTTTCAATTACAAGTCCATTTACATTAATTGATCCTGTAGATGGTTTCTCCTCACGATACATCATTTTAATAAATGTAGATTTTCCGGCTCCACTCGGTCCAACTACGTATACGAATTCACCTTGTTTAATGTTAACTGTGAGACCAGCAATGGCTTTCATACCATTTGGGTACTCCTTATAAACATTCGTCATTTTTATCATTATTTATCACCCAATACTTAATGATTTTTTTCGAAATACTTTTCTGTACATTTGAAAATAAAAGAATAACCTTATTCTCGCTTGACCATTCTTGTTGAAGGTAGCTTCCATACATGCTTTTTATTAGCACCGCTACTCTATGTAATATATTTCAGCAAAATTCTACAAACCTCATTGTAACATCAAACGGTTTCCAGTTCGGATACATTTTTGTTACAGTTATGTTACATCCCCAAAAAAGGTAAACGAGCTGATTGTATTGCTTAACCTAAAGCGCTTTTCGGTCAAGTTATACAATCAGCTCGTTTATTAATTACGTTTCTTATTTATGTTCTGCTAACCACTCAGCTACTTTTTTCGCGTCCTCACCTTGAATAAGTCCAGGTGACATTGAGCCGCGACCTTTTTTAATAATTTCTTCGATATCTGCAGCGTCATACTTACTGCCTACTTTTCTTAAATCAGGTCCAGTTGCTCCTGCTAAATCTTTCGCGTGACAACCAGCACAACTTCTTTGGAAAATTTGTTCTGCACTATCTGTACTTGCAGATTGTTTCGACGGTTTACTTTCTTCTTTATTTCCACATGCTCCTAAAGCAAAAACGACTGATGTTCCTAACGCAATAGCCAACAATTTCTTTTTCACTTCTATCGCTCCCCATTGTTGATATTCTTTTCATTCATAACTAGGCAATAGTCCTCATAACACACTCAATATTCATTATAAGCATTATCTTTATATAGAAAAACCAAGGTGTATTTCATATTTTTTACAAATATATCGAGAAGCCTAATAAAATAAAGCTTTCACGAATTGTTTCAATTCTGTGAACACCTTAGAAAGTTCTATAAAGAACCTCTTTCTTCAAAGCAAATTAAAAAAATTCCATATAAGGTCCTACTCTATTACCGCTTTGTTTTACTATTCTCTACTTTTTACAAAACAATATGCAGCGTTGTATTCTACATATAATCTCATCAAAAAGAGAAGTTGTCGTTTTCAACTTCTCTTCCTCATTATTTCATCAATATAAATAAGATAAACCTCTTTATATCCTCTTTTACCTCAGCATGTGCCAACAATCCTGTTGGCTTTTTCTCTTATTAAATACGAGAACGTAAATACGCATCAATAAATGGATCAATTTCTCCATCCATAACTGCTTGTACGTTACCCACCTCTGTATTTGTACGGTGGTCTTTCACAAGAGAATACGGGTGGAATACGTAAGAACGGATTTGGCTACCCCATCCGATTTCTTTTTGTTCCCCGCGGATTTCATCTAATTGTGCTTGTTGTTCTTCTAGTTTCTTTTGATATAATTTTGCTTTTAACATTTTCATCGCATGCTCACGGTTTTTAATTTGAGAGCGCTCTGACTGACATGTTACAACCGTATTTGTCGGTGTATGCGTAATACGAACTGCTGAATCTGTCGTATTAATGTGCTGCCCACCAGCTCCACTTGCACGGTACGTATCAATTTTCAAGTCTTCTGTACGCACTTCAATTTCAACTTCATCATTGAACTCAGGTACAACTTCACAAGATACGAATGATGTATGACGACGGCCTGAAGAATCGAACGGTGAAATACGTACAAGACGATGTACACCTTTCTCTGCTTTTAAGTAACCGTAAGCGTTATGACCTTTAATTAATAAAGTAACACTCTTAATACCAGCTTCATCACCTGGTAAGTAGTCAACCGTTTCTACTTTAAATCCACGTTTTTCAGCCCAGCGTGTATACATACGTAATAACATAGAACCCCAGTCTTGTGACTCTGTTCCACCTGCACCTGGGTGTAATTCTAAAATAGCGTTATTTTTATCATAAGGATCGCTTAGCAGTAACTGAAGCTCATACTCATTCATATCTTGAATTAAAGTTTTCACTTCTGACTCTAATTCCTCATGTAAATCCTCATCATACTCTTCTTTTAACAGTTCATGCGTCATTTCTAAGTTTTCGAACGTCTCATCTAACTGACGGAAACTTCCAACCATATCTTTCAGCGCATTCGCTTCATTAATTACAGCTTGTGCGCCTTGTTGGTCATCCCAAAATCCTGCGCCCATCATTTTTTCTTCTAACTCTGCAATTTGTTTTTCCTTAGTAGGGAGGTCAAAGAGACCCCCTAAAAGCCGCTAATCTCTTAGCCATTTTTTCTAATTCTTGCCTAATTTCTACTAATTCCATTTCCTTCACCTCTATGTAATTGCTGTTACTTTCATACGAAAACAAGGGAAACTCTCTCCACTTATTACGGAGAGAGTTTAATCCTTTTTATTATATATTTTTGATGTAAAAGTTTGCAAAGCAGTCTGAACTACAGTTTCCTATTACTGCCCAATGCCACAACAGTTTTTATATTTCTTGCCACTACCGCATTTACATAAATCATTGCGTCCCATTTGGTCACCTTTTACAACCGGTTTTTTCTTCGCTTCTTCGCCATCGCTAGATGGATGAACAGCTTCACCTTGAACAACTTCTTGACGCTCTAAGTTTTGTTCAATTTCGGCTTTCATAATGTAACGAGAAATTTCCTCTTCGATAGAAGCAATCATTGACTCGAACATTGCGAATCCTTCCATTTGATACTCACGAAGTGGATCAATTTGACCGTAAGCACGTAAATGAATACCTTCACGAAGATGATCCATCGCATCAATATGCTCTGTCCATTTCGTATCTACAACACGGAATACAACAACTTTTTCGAATTCACGCATTTGCTCTTCTGGCAGAAGCTTTTCTTTGTCGTTGTAACGCTCTATTAACTTCGCGATAATTGGCTCGCTCATTTCCTCTGGAGCAAGGCGACGTAATTCTTCTTCTTTTACATCCCCTTCTTGCAGAAGGGTTGTATTTAAGTAGTCAACAAGACCTTTAATGTTCCAATCTTCTTCAATTTCCTCTTGTGTATGAAGCGCAACAGCACGTTCTACCGTAGATTTCATCATACCTTCAATAATACTGCGTAAGTTCTCAGAATCCATTACTTCTTGACGCTGTTTGTAAATAACTTCACGTTGCTGACGAAGTACATCATCGTACTGCAGTAACTGCTTACGTGCATCATAGTTATTTCCTTCTACACGTTTTTGTGCAGATTCTACCGCACGAGAAACCATTTTACTTTCGATCGGCTGTGAATCATCCATACCAAGACGATCCATCATCGCTTTCATATTATCAGAACCGAAGCGGCGCATTAATTCATCTTCCATAGACAAGTAGAACTGCGTTACACCAGGATCCCCTTGACGACCAGCACGACCACGTAACTGATTATCAATACGACGGCTTTCATGACGCTCTGTACCGATAACTGCTAGACCAACGTTTTTAATATCGTCTCCAAGCTTAATATCCGTACCACGACCAGCCATATTCGTCGCAATCGTTACAGCACCTTTCATACCAGCTTCTGCAATGATATCTGCTTCACGCGCATGGTTTTTCGCGTTTAAAATGTTATGGCGTACACCTTTACGTGTTAACATTTTTGAAATAAGCTCTGACGTTTCAATTGCAACTGTACCAACAAGAATAGGTTGCCCTTGTTTATGACGATTTACAATATCCTCAACAACTGCATTGAATTTGCCCTCCATTGATTTGAAGATTAAATCAGCACGGTCATCACGAATAATGTCTTTGTTCGTTGGAATTACGATAACATTCATATTGTAAATGCTACGGAATTCTTCTTCTTCCGTTTTCGCTGTACCAGTCATACCAGATAACTTTTCATACATACGGAAATAGTTCTGGAACGTAATTGTTGCGAGTGTCATACTTTCATTTTGAATTTCTACGCCTTCTTTTGCTTCAATAGCTTGGTGTAAACCTTCGCTATAACGACGACCTTTCATAAGACGACCAGTGAATTGGTCTACAATTACGATTTCGCCTTCTTGTACAACATAATCTGTATCAAGATGCATAACAACGTGTGCACGAAGCGCCTGATTAATATGGTGAAGAAGTGCTACATGTTTTAAATCGAATAAGTTATCGATATGGAAAGCTTTCTCAGCTTTCGTAATACCATCTTCTGTTAACATTACATTTTTCGTTTTCACATCAAATGAATATTCTTTTTCATTTTCTAATGTACGAACGAATGCATTTGCAAACATATATAGCTCTGCTGATTTTTGAGCTTGTCCAGAAATAATAAGTGGCGTACGTGCTTCATCGACTAGAATAGAATCGACTTCATCGATAATAGCAAAATGAAGTGAACGCTGAACGCACTGCTCTCTATATAACACCATGTTGTCACGTAAGTAATCGAATCCAAGCTCGTTATTTGTGCTATACGTAATATCAGCAGCATAAGCAGCTTGTTTCTCTTCACGTGACATACTATTTAAGTTAATCCCTACAGTTAAGCCAAGGAACTCATGAAGTTGTCCCATTTCACTTGCATCACGTTGCGCTAAGTATTCATTGACTGTAACAACGTGAACACCTTTTCCTGTTAATGCGTTTAAATATACAGGTAAAGTAGATGTTAACGTTTTACCTTCACCCGTTTTCATCTCAGAGATATTCCCTTCATGTAAGGCAATACCACCCATTAACTGCACACCATATGGACGCATTCCAAGAACACGAGTTGCTGCTTCACGAACAACCGCAAAAGCTTCAGGAAGTAGATCGTCTACTGTCTCACCTTTTGTTAAACGCTCTTTAAATTCAAGCGTCTTTCCTTTTAATTGCTCATCAGTTAGTGGCTTAATAGATGATTCTAATGCATCAATTTGCTCAACTGTCTTCTGCATACGTTTAATTTGGCGTTGGTTAACATCGAACACCTTTTTTAAAATACCGATCATAGGGAATACGCTCCTCTTTTTATTAAAATAAAACTTCCGATTGCTTTTTTCTTTCTCTCTTTACAATCAGTCGTTATAAAAATCAAATATATGTTATGCCAATTTTTCTCCTAATTAAAAAAACTAAAATGTATAAACCTAATGATAATTGTAACACTTGTCTTATAACTATGACAACAATCGTCCAAATGTCTAGCCCTATATTCAGAAAAAGTTTGTATTTCATTTGTTCCAACAAACTAATCTCTCTTCGCTACAAATTTTGTATTAAATCTAAGTAGTATTCTTTTAAGTTCTCTTTTAAAGAAGATGGCTCAATTATTTTTATAGTTTTACCAAAACTAGCTAGATACGAGATGATAAAGTCAATTTCAGCAGGCTCATAAGTTCCTATTAAATACGTCCCTTCATGTTCCTCCCGTAATTTCATCGAAGGATATTGTTGTTGCTTAAATATCTCTATCCCCCTCGCCGTAATTGAGCATTTAAATTGAATAGCTTGTTCAGTTGCTTTCCAAAGACTATGTGCATTATGTATATTTATATTTTCCAAATCCAGACTATCCTGAGCATCTACTATTTCTGACGACCTAATACGATCACAGCGAAACACTCGATAAGCAGATTTATCTAAATCGTAAGCCTGACAATACCAATAACCTTTCATTGCATAAATCGAAATCGGCTGAATCCGGCGCATTGTCGTTTGTTTCGGCGTTACATAGTTTATAGTTAAAGCCCTATTTTGAACAGCGGCTAACAAAATCTCTTCTAGATAACCACATTCATGTGCTTGTTCCGAATGAAAAAAGGAAACTCTTTTTTGCAAGTTTTCAATTTGCTCACGCTGTTTTGATGAAACACTATCCAAAAACTTCTTATTGATGGAACGAAACGAGATTTGAAAGGGAATACTTACAAAACTACTTAGTGCTTGCATTGCAAAATAAAGTGCAAAAACTTCATGATTTGTAAATAAAATCGGTGGTAATGTCATCGATTTTATTAAACGATATCCTCCATATCGACCATACTCTGCAAAAAGAGGTACACCCATTTCCTCTAAAGATGCAATATCACGTAAAGCTGTCCTTTTTGAAATTTGAAATTCATCCATTAAATCTTTCAATGTGAATGTTTGTTTTTGATTAATAAAGCGTAGCATCTGATTTAAACGTTCAACTTTTTTCATAAACTCTCCCTATAGGTGCCAATTAGTGGCACCTTATACTTGTATAGTAATAAGTGTAAACATATTTTGAAGGAGGCAATACAATGAACTTTGAAGTAATCACTTTTTTATCATTAAATGGGCAAGGTGCTAAAGCAATTGCATTTTACGAACAGCATTTAGGTGCTAAAGTTTTATTTAAAAAGAATTATAAAGAAATGAAAGAAATAGATCCGAATTTCACGTATAAAGAAAACCAAGAACATTATATTACCCATTCCGTTTTACAAATTGGTACTAATAAAATTATGATTGCAGAACAGGCAGTGGATTCCACACGCCCTTGGCAATTAAGTAATAGCTCATCATTATGCATTCAATCTAAAGATTTCCAAACCATTGAAACACTCTATCACAATCTAATTCAACATGATGAGGTTTATATTTTAACACCTTTTGAAAAAAACTCCTTCAGCCCGGGTTATGCCATTGTACGAGATCCTTTTGGAATAGTAATACAATTAACCGTGACAAAACATGACTTCTAAATTTCATTACGAATTAGCCATTAAAATTCATATCAATATTACAGGATAAGGAAGCAAAAAACATATAAAAAAAGCGTAGCCATTTTGGCTACGCTTTTGAATAATTATTTAGTTTCGATTAAACCATATTTCCCGTCTTTACGGCCATATACAACATTAGTTTCATTTGTATCAGCATTTGTGAAGACGAAGAAACTATGTCCTAGCATATCCATTTGCAAGATCGCTTCTTCAACGTCCATCGGTTTTAAATCGAATCGTTTTGTACGTACTAGTTCTAATTCATCCTCTTCTACCGCATCCAGAACAGCTACTGCTTCCGGAAGGATAAAGTTAGTTTTCACAGAACCTTTCTCACGTAACTTACGATTTACTTTTGTTTTATGTTTACGAATTTGTCGCTCAATTTTATCAACAACTAAATCGATAGCAGCGTACATATCGCTATTAGTTTCTTCTGCACGAAGTAATAAATCTGTAAATGGAATTGTTACCTCGATACGTTGCTTGTCAGAGTACACTTTTAAATTAACCTTAATCTCTGGGAATGTATCAAAATAACGCTCTAATTTACTTAGTTTTTTCTCTACATATTCCTTTAATGCTGGAGTTACTTCAATATTTTCACCACGAATGTTGAATTTCATAGATGAATTCCTCCTTTCAAGCCTATGTACTATAATTTCGACATTGGCTTAAAAACTCCTTCTAATTTTTTAAAAAAAATTAGTGGAATTGCGATTTTTTTATCGTTTTTTGTTGAAATGAAAAGATGCATCGTTTCTATCTTTATTTTATCCTATTAACATCGTGAATAACGAATGTAACTGTGGACAATTGGTTACAGAAAAGAAACAACTTTTTGACAACTTACCCACAACAAAAAAGCCCTTGTTACGAGCAAGAGCTTTCGCCATCTATATAATGCTGCTAAAAATACAGCTCTATCTTTTCCCAAAACTTAATTTTTACAGTTTCACAACATTAGCCGCTTGCGGTCCACGTGCTCCATCAACAATATCAAACTCCACTTGTTGACCTTCTTCTAACGACTTATACCCATCTTGTTGAATAGCAGAAAAATGAACAAACACATCGTCACCATCTTCACGCTCAATAAACCCAAATCCCTTTTCTGCATTGAACCATTTTACTCGTCCTTGCATGTTCATTCCATTCCCTTCACTCTTAAAATCAGGGCATTCGCCCCATATTCTGACTATAACGAATGACAAGACTTTTAGTCAAAGAAGATTTGTCGTCTTTTTATTATTCCTTTCGACATTCGCATATTAACCTCTACAAAGCGTCAAACAAGAAACTTCTCTCGCTCCTCGATCATAAGTAATTCCTGTCGTATACACATCATCCACGATTAAAACACGTTGCTCATGAAACATCTCTTCTCCCTGAAAATAAAAAGGATTAACTCCCGATATCCTTTCTTTACGCTTCTTCTTACTTTGTTTTTCTGTTTCAATTCTTCTTAATGATGTACAAAATATTTTGACAGGCAAACAAGAAGCTAGTAACTCAGCTTGATTAAAACCACGCTCGTATTCTCGCTCTTCACTAAGAGGGACCGGAATCACAGCTGAAACATTCGCAAAATATTTTTGAAAAAGACTTCGAATAGGCTGATGAAAAATATGTACTAATTCAGCATCTCCTCGAAATTTAAACTGTGCTAATATTTCTTTCATCCCTTCATCATACACATACAACGAACGATTTATGAGAGACGGGAACCTCTGCTCGTTCGTCCACCTTATGCAATCCTTACAAATATCACCGTTCTTATATTCCGCTGGTACAAGTTCTAAAGGCCGACCACACTCCTTGCAAATATCCCCTATAATATAGGAAAGTTTTTGCTCACATCTATCACATATATACTTTTTATGAGGCTTAACAAAAAAAGTGTACCAACTAACCGCATACAAAATATATTCGTCACAAAGTAGACAATGCATCAATCTATCAGTCCTTGTTCTTTAGCATTTTTATTCATACTTTGAATATGTTTTTTCGCGCGTACCATCGCCTCTGTCTTTCCATAATGAAAATAGATGACATCTCCATCCGGTTCATCAGCGCTTCTGCCAGCACGCCCTGCGATTTGAACAAGAGCACTTTCTGAAAATATTTCTTCCTCAGCTCCTAAAATTGCCACTTGTAAATTTTTCACAGTTATCCCTCGTTCCAAAATCGTCGTTGTAACTAATAAAGGGATTTCTCCCTTCCTGAAAGCTGCTACCTTCTCTTTTCTCGCCGGATCTTCTGCGTACACACCATCAATTTGATTGTTTAATGATTTTAATAAGTGGCTAATTTCTTCTACATATCGCACATGAGGAACAAATAGAAAAATGGGGTATCGTTTTGATAAGTACATATTTAACCATTGTAATAACGCACGAGGGATTTTTTTACGCATAAGACCCTTCTTCCAATTTCCGCACCACCGAAATATCGGGACTGGCAATGGATGACGATGATAACGTCCTGCAATAATAACCCCTTTTTGCTTACCATTCTGTAATTTACGCTTCCAATTTTCATCTGGAGTTGCAGTTAAATAAATACGTGCTGCCTCCTCTTTCATCGCTTCGTTTACTGCATAATGCAACATCTTATCCGCATGATATGGAAAAGCATCTATCTCATCTACAATCATGACATGGAACGCTCTATAGTAACGTAACAATTGATGTGTAGTTGCAACGATTAACGCCGCATCTTTTTCTCCGTCTAAACTCCCTCCGTATAAAGCAGCTACATTTATATTCGGAAACACTTCTTGTAATCTTGGTGCTAACTCAAGTACAACGTCCGTTCTCGGCGTTGCAATGCAAACTCTTTCTCCCCTTTGTAGTGCCTCTGCAATTCCACGAAACAACATTTCTGTTTTTCCAGCCCCGCACACCGCCCAAATGAAAAATGATTCTTTCTGCTTAACAGCATCAACAACACCTGGTGCAGCCAATTCCTGACCAGCAGACAAAATACCTTTCCACTGTAAAGGATTCAAATAATTTTCTCCTTGTATTTTAGCAATCCCGCGCACCAGTACAGCACATTCACTGACCCTTCCCATCGTTATACACTTACGACAATACGTACATACTTTACTGCACCGTTTACATACAAATGATGCAAATAGTCGTTGCTCTATATTGCCGCAACGCTGGCATGTATATTTTGAAAATTTCTTAATTACGCCTTGCACACAAACGACTTCTCGGTTCCTTTTCAAATGATCCAATTTATCCTGCAAATCTGAAGAAAGTTCTTCTAACAATAACTGTCTACCAGCTAACATCATCAATAACCACCTCCAGCACTACTATAAATCCTTCTCTTTATCTCGTAAAAACTCAAAAAAGCCGATAACCTACTTATAAAATAGTAAGCTATCGACTTTATACACATATTTTATTCAATTATAAATCCTAGAATCTACCGTATCCTAAGAAATGTTTTTGGTTGTACGAACTGTTAATATCACCGTACGCAATCCCTTTATCACTCGCATGAATCATTTGTCCATTCCCAACATAAACACCGATGTGAGACGGACCATTTTTATAAGTGTTTTGGAAGAACACTAAATCTCCAGGCTGTGGGCTACTTACTTTAGAAACTGAATTCCAATATCCATTAACATCTTGACGTCCTACACCAAAGATGTAAGAAATAAATCCACTACAGTCAAAACCACCGTTTGATGGAGATGCACTTGCCCAAACATAAGGCATACCTAAGTATTGTTTCGCTTTACCAATTACGCCAGTATCCGGAGCTGGTACTGGTGCTGGTGCTGGCTTTTCTTTTTTAGGCTCTTCTTTTTTAGGTTCTTCTTTTTTAGGCTCTTCTTTTTGAGCTTGTCCACCATTGTTCGCTGGTGCAGCTTGCTGTACTGGGGCTGCAGCTGGTTGAGCTTGTGCTTCTTTAGCTTGTGCTTCTTTAGCAGCTTGTTCTGCTTGTTTTTGAGCAGCAGCTTCTTGTGCAGCTTTTGCTTGCGCTTCTTCTTCCGCAATACGTTGTAATTGCAGTGCTTGTTTCTCAAGATCTTTCAATTGGCTTTCCGTGCTTGTCATTGAAGTTACAACTGTATCCATTTTACCGCTTAAATCATTTACCGCTGTTGCTTTTTTCTCTTTTTCAACGTCAAGTTCTTTCTTGGCAGTTTCAATTTGAGCTTGTGCTTCTTTTAATTCTTTTTGTTTTTCTTTTACTGTCTCAACATCTTTTTTCACGTTCGTTTGATCTTCTTGTTGAGTTTTCATGATATCTTCGTCAGACTCAAGAATTTTAGACACAGAATTTAAACGATCCACTAAATCTGCAATATTTTTCGAGTTTACAAGAACTTCTGTTACAACGTTCGTATTCGGTTGTTCTTGTAGTGCAACTAAACGTTTTCTTAATAACTCTTCACGTTTTGCAATCTTTGTTTGTAGTTCTGCAATATCTTTATTTTTCTTTTCAATTAATTGCTCAGTATCAGAAACTTTTTTCGTTGTTTCATCAAGTTTTGCAGCGTTCTCTTGAACAGACTTATCTAAACCTTGAATTGTTTTGTTTAAGTCGTTCATTTGTTTTTGTAATTCATCACGTTCTTGTTGTTGTTTATGTAAAGTGTCATTTTGTGTGTTAATTTGTGAGTTCACGTCAGAAATTTTATCCTCTGCAAATACATTTGGTGTTAGCCCTGAAAACATTAACCCTGCAACTAATGCGCAAGATGCCATTTTTAGCTTTTTCATTTTATTTTTTACACCGCTTTCTTTTTTCATTTTCCGTATATAACCTATTAAAATTTATACCATAATTCGGGAGTTTTTTTGCTAATGTTACGGTTTTGTAAAATAAATGTAATATTACATTTATCTCTATAGCAAAATACATCTAAATTTGTATATATATGTAGAAATTTAGGTGACTTCCGACATTTTTTATAGAATTGAAAAAAACGTAAGGGAATCCCTTACGTTTTGAAAATACTCCAAGTATGAATGAGATAGAAACGTTACTTCATCCATTTCTCAGCCCAATTTTGGACTTCATCCATAACACGTTCCAACGCTTTCCCTTTATCAGTTAAACCATACTCGATTCTAACTGGTACTTCTGGGTAAACATTACGAACTACAATACCTTCACCTTCTAATTCCTTTAAACGTTCTGACAACATACGATCGCTCATATTCGGTATAATATCTGCGATTTCTCTAAAACGTTTCGGCTCTTCCAACAAAGATTTAATAATTAAGCCAGTCCATTTCTTACTAAGCAATGTAAAAGCTGACTCAAACTTTGGACATAAACAAGAATTATGCTCCATATGTTTCACCTCTATCCTATTATAAAATAGTTTCTTGTAAAAAGTAAGTAATAAAACTTTCCTCATTATTTAATTTTACGTACATTTTACCATTTCCAAATATTAACTTGTCAATTCTTCGTAAAATACCCGTAAAAAACCCTCTTCAAGTAAGAGAGCTTTTACATCTTTATCACTTCGTATACCAGCCTAAACCAAGCGCACCTTCACCTAAATGCGTCCCAATTACAGCTCCGAAATAACTCGTACGAATTGTAACGTGAGGGTATATCTCTTCTAATTCTTGTTTCCATTCATTAGCTTCCTCTTCACGATTCGCATGAATAATAACAGCCTCCATAGGCACACCTTTACTTGCCTGCTCATCAAAGATTTCAACGATACGTTTTAATGCTTTTTTACGCGTACGAATTTTTTCGAATGGAATAATTATTTTATCTCTAAAGTATAATACTGGTTTTACTTGTAACAAACTGCCGATGAAAGCTTGCGCGCTATTTAATCTTCCACCGCGCTGTAAATGATGTAAATCATCTACTACAAAATAAGCATCCATCGTTTTTTTCATTTCATCAAAGCGAGCGATAACCTCTTCTGGAGCTTTCCCTTCACCTGCTAATTTCGCACCTTCACGCACGTAAAATCCTTGTACTTCACAACTAATTTCAGAGTCGTACGTATATACATCGATACCATCTACCATCTGTCCAGCTGTCGTTGCCGTTTGGTATGTACCACTAATTCCACTGGAAAGGTGAATGCTAATAACTGCATCATATTCTTTAGATAACTCTTCATATAACTCTAAAAACTTTCCAATTGCTGGTTGCGAAGTTTTCGGAAGTTCTTCTTGTTCACGTACTTTTACATAAAAATCATTTGCTGAAATTTCAGCCTCTTCTTGATAAGATTCCGTTCCAAACACAACGTTTAATGGAATCATATATATATTGAGTTCATCACGAATATGCTTCGGTATATATGCTGTACTATCAGTAACAATAGCTGTTTTCATTTTCGTACCTGCCTTATAAAAAATTTTTATTCCCTAATTTTACACGAAAACGAGAAAAGGTGCATCCATACATAAAAATGCCAATTAGAAATTATAATCACCCTCTCGACAAATTACAACAACAAGATCAAATCCTCATCAAAAATTTCAACATATTTGCAAAAAATGTTTGAATATAAAAACAACCGCTTTTAAAATGTAAAGTACTAGTCATTTTGAAGAATAGGGGCGTATACCATTGTTATTACAATATTTAACAATCAAAGGCTACGGCGAGCACGAAATTGTCATTCAAAAATCAAGATTCATTTGCTATGTGAATCGCGCCACAACAGAAGAGGAAGCTCAAGCATTTATACAAAAAATAAAAAAACAAAATTGGAATGCAACACATAATTGTTCTGCATATTTAATCGGTGAACAAGATCAAATTCAAAAAGCGAATGATGACGGTGAACCGAGCGGCACAGCTGGTGTACCTATGTTAGAAGTATTAAAAAAACGAGGTCTAAAAGATACTGTCGTCGTCGTTACACGCTATTTTGGCGGCATTAAACTTGGTGCTGGTGGATTAATTCGTGCATATGGAAAATGTACAAGTGAAGGTCTTAACCATGTCGGCGTTGTTGAACGAAAACTAATGCGCGTTATGCAAACAGAAATTGATTATACGTTGCTTGGCAAGCTAGAAAATGAATTACGTAATTCAGAATATGCCATTAAAGATATACACTATCTAGAAAATGTCACATTCGATACTTATGTAGAAGAGGACAAAAAACAACCATTCATAGATTGGATGATTGAATTAACAAATGGGAAGTGTACAATTAAAGAAGGAGATATGTTGTACTTAGAACAAGACGTTATCTAAGAATAGCTAACTTATCGCCTCTAAAGATTAATGTAGTGAATTAATTCCCTACAAATGAACTAAGGAGATTATATATGGAAGAACGTTATTATCATCTCCAAAATAGCAGAATAAAAAAGAAACGTAGAAGAAAACTTTTCTTCTTTCTTATTTTCGCATTTTTATTTGGTAGCGTAGGACTTTATGTATTAAATTCCTACACTTCTCTCATGGGGATGTACAGTGGATTTAACCGTGAAAAATCTAAATTACGAGCAGAAGATGTGGAAATCACAAAAAAACCTTTCACAATACTAATTATGGGTATTGAGGATTACGCAACAGATGGTCAAAACGGCCGAACAGATTCACTTATGTTCGCGACAGTTAATCCAAACTCAAAAAAGGTTTCACTTATGAGTATCCCTCGCGATTCTCGTGTTAAGATTGTTGGTAAAAATAAAGAAGACAAAATTAACGCTGCCCATGCTTATGGTGGAGAAAAAATGGCAATTGACACCGTCGAAGGATTTTTAAAAGTCCCTGTTGATCATTATATTAAAATTGATTTCCAAGGCTTTAAAGGTATCGTTGATGCTGTTGGAGGTATTACAGTTGATGTTCCTTTTGATTTCGAGGAGCGCTCCGATATAGATTATTACAAATTAATTCACTTTAAACAAGGTAAACAAGACTTAAACGGTGAAGAGGCACTCGCTTACGTCCGCATGCGAAAGCAAGATCCTAACGGTGACTATGGCCGAGCAGCGAGACAAAGGCAAGTACTGGCGGCTGTTGCCCAACAGCTAAATTCTGCTTCAACCGTATTTAAAATTAAAGATTTAACCGCGGTAGTTGGGAAATATATAAAAACCGATATTCCTATTTCTGACGGACTTGCTCTTTACAATAAAATCTCTGGATTCGACCCACAAACGATCCAAACATTAAAGCTTGAAGGAGAAGATAAAAAAATTGGTGGTATTTATTATTTCCTTCCAGACCCAATCAGTGTAGAGACAACTCGTAACGAGATATTAAAAGAAATAGGGGAAAAAGAACAAGCCCCAACAGAAACTACAAAAAATGAGAGTACAAATTCTGATTCTAACTCCATCGCAAAACAAAAGAAGGAACCGAGTGAGAACAAAACACCACCACCTCCTCCTTCTACAAATGCTCATGCAGAGTGGATTATGAGGAATCATGAATAAAAAAAGCCAAATCGTATACGATTTGGCTCTTTTTATTTCCCGCGATTGTTGTGGGCTAATACTAAATGAAGGATGCAACCTTCCATTTAGTAAAGTTTCACTTTATTTGTTGAAGTGTTGTAAAATCGCTTCTACAATACGCTCTGATGCACGACCGTCGCCGTAAGGATTAGATGCTTTCGTCATCTTATCATGAGCTTCTTTATCTGATAACAACTCATCAGCAAGACCAAAGATTGTTTCTTCATCTGTTCCTGCTAATTTCAGCGTACCTGCTTCGATACCTTCTGGGCGTTCCGTCGTGTCACGAAGGACAAGAACTGGCACACCTAGTGACGGTGCTTCTTCTTGTACACCACCAGAATCAGTTAACATTAAGTATGAACGAGCTGCAACGTTATGAAAATCGATTACATCTAGCGGCTCAATTAAATGAATGCGGCTATGCTCGCCTAAAATATCATTCGCTATTTCACGAACAACAGGATTCATATGAACAGGGTATACAACTTGTACATCTTCGTGTTTATCAACAAGACGCTTAATTGCACGGAACATATTGCGCATTGGTTCCCCTAAGTTTTCACGACGATGTGCTGTCATAAGTACAAGACGATCATTTTCAAGTTTTTCCAATACCGGATGGCTATAAGTTTCTTTTACAGTCGTCTTCAGTGCATCGATCGCTGTATTTCCTGTTACGAAAATGCGTGACTCATCTTTATTTTCTTTTTGTAAGTTCGTTGCTGATTTTGTTGTAGGTGAGAAATGAAGATCCGCCATTACACCTGTTAGTTGGCGATTCATCTCTTCTGGATATGGAGAATACTTATCCCATGTACGAAGTCCTGCTTCAACATGTCCTACTGGAATTTGATTATAGAAAGCAGCTAAGCTTGCAATAAATGTCGTCGTTGTATCACCATGCACAAGTACGATATCAGGCTTCGCTTCTTTCATTACTTTATCTAAACCTTCTAAACCACGTGTTGTAATATCAATTAACGTTTGACGATCTTTCATGATATTCAAATCGAAATCTGGCGTAATTCCAAAGATATTTAATACTTGATCTAACATTTGACGGTGTTGTGCTGTTACAGTCACAATCGATTCAATTTTTTCTGGGTGCTTTTGCAATTCTAATACAAGAGGTGCCATTTTAATTGCTTCTGGTCGTGTCCCGAAAATTGTCATTACTTTTAAACGTTCAGTCATTTCATTACCTCTTTTCTTTCACTAGTTACAACTTCTATTATCGCATATAAAAATATGCATGTGAAAATACACTTTTTAACGTACCTGAGAAACATTACTATGACAGACGCCTTTTCGCCCAACTGAGTAATAATCTAACCCCTGCTTCTCGGCATCCTCATTAGTATAACAATTTCTCCCATCAAATAGAATAGGTTCCCTCATAAGCTGTACATACTTCTCTAGCGGATAATTTCGAATTGATTCCCATTCTGTTACGATAAAAACTGCATTTGCCGCTCTAATCGATTCGTCTATACACTCAGCGTATCGTATAGCATTTCCAAATATACCTTTTACATTTTGAATAGCCTGCGGGTCATATACAACCACATCTGCACCTATATTAATTAATTCTTGTATTATAATAAGAGAGGGTGCTTCTCTAATATCGTCAGTATTCGGTTTGAATGCTGCACCAAGAACCGCAATCCGCTTCTTCTTCATATTTATCATTTTCTTCGCTTTTTCTATTAACAACAACTGTTGTTTATTATTCACTTCAATGACTGCTTTCAACAAGCGAAAATCATGAGAAACATTCCCTGCAATTTGCACAAGTGCTTTCGTATCTTTCGGAAAACAAGACCCTCCATATCCGATGCCCGCATTTAAAAAAGATGCACCAATTCTCTTATCCATCCCCATCCCTGTAGATACATCTAATATATCTGCACCCACCTGCTCACATATATTGGAAATCTCATTAATAAAACTAATCTTCGTAGCCAAAAAAGCATTAGATGCATATTTAATCATCTCAGCACTTCGAATATCCGTAATATACGTTTGTAAGCTTAATTTGCTGTACAAATTCTCTACTTTCCTTGCTGCTTCCTCACTACATGCTCCAATTACAATGCGATCACCATGAAAAAAATCATAAATACCAGAACCTTCCCTGAAAAATTCTGGATTCGATACGATATGTAATTCGTGTCTACCTTGTAGTTTCTCCTCAATCCATTCCCTCATCGCATCATTTGTACCTACTGGAACCGTACTTTTCGTAACAACAATAATATCGTTATTCACATATGTTCCAATATCATCACAAGCACTACGAATATACGTTAAATCTGCTGTTCCATCTAATAAAGATGGTGTTCCAACTGCAATAAATATAAACTCTACATCATTAAATGCCGTTAGTCTGCTTGCTGTAAAAGTTAAATGACCGTTCTCATACTCTTCATTTATTAATTCATTTAATCCACATTCATAAATAGGTAACTCACCTTGTTTGATCTGTTCAATTTTTTCACTATTTATATCAAAACATGTGACTGAATGTCCCAATTTCGCCAATCCTACTCCAGTAATCAATCCAACATATCCGGTACCTATTATCGTAATTTTCATTTTCCTTTCGCACAGGAATATACATAAGAAAATATACGAATACATAGAATCCCCCCTGTGCTTCCCCCTCTCGCACTAAAAATAAGAAAACTTTTTTCTTATTTATTATATGAATTTTCTTTTTATTCATTTTTAAGATTTTGTAAAGTTAAATGATGCAATATATATAAAATGTAAATTCCCACATTTTAACACGGAACTTACTCATTTTTACGTGCAACACTTATAATAAAATACTTGTTATAGAAGAGGCAGATACACTGTCATATTTCAAGTCGCAATATGAACAACCTTCTCAAACGATCCAACATTCTATTTACAATTGTCATATATTCTATGCACTTCCATTTACAGCTAAAAGAAAAAAAGATTGAATTCTAATCTTTTTGTGATACCATATGTTATGAGCCTGTAAATAAACATCATAATTTTCAGATAAATACAATTAGAAAAATTACGTTAAACTATAAAAGGTGGGGTATTAATGGACTCACAAGTGATTTATGCCATTTTGGCATCTTTCATCACTGTACTCGTCGTTACTCCTTTAGTTATTAAATTAGCTTTCAAAATAGGAGCAACAGATAAACCAAACGCACGTAAAGTACACCAAAAAATTATGCCTCGTCTTGGCGGGTTAGCAATTTTCATCGGTGTAGCTGTAGGATTTGTTGTCGGTGGATTGTACGAACAAAGAATGCTATCGATAACTTTAGGTGCTATCATTATTGTTATCATCGGGATTTTAGATGATATGTACGAACTATCTGCGAAGGTAAAATTCGGTGGACAACTATTAGTTGCCATCATGATTGTAAAAAGTGGATTATTAGTGCAAGTATTATATATTCCAATTATTGGAGATACTGAACTCGGATGGCTTGCTTATCCAATTACAGTATTTTGGATTGTCGGTATTACAAATGCCATCAACTTAATTGATGGATTAGATGGATTATCCGCAGGGATTTCATCTATCGTACTTGCAACGCTAGCATATATGGCCTTCACTAGCCCATGGGGTACTGGAGCAGCTATTATATTACCTCTAGCACTAATCACATTAGCAAGTACAATTGGATTTTTATTCTACAACTTCCATCCTGCAAAAATCTTCATGGGAGATACAGGAGCACTATTTTTAGGATACTGTATTTCTGTTATATCGTTACTTGGATTATACAAAAGCGTAACGTTATTCAGCTTTATCGTTCCAATTATTATTTTAGGTGTACCTATATTTGATACGACGTTTGCAATTATCCGCCGTATCGTAAATAAAAAGCCTATTTCAGCACCAGATAAGTCGCATTTACATCACCGTTTGCTTGCAATGGGATTCTCTCACCGTAAAACGGTACTAATTATTTACGCACTTGGTATTTTCTTTAGCGTAAATGCAATCATTTTCAGTAGTGCGACACTATGGTTATCCATTATTCTTCTTTTCGTTTTAATCTTCTTTACAGAAATTATTGCTGAAGTAATCGGTCTTGTACACGAACGTTACAAACCAATTATTTCCTTCTATAAAAAAGTGAAAAAACGCGAAGACTAATTGTAGTATAGCCTTTACTTTTATGAAATATTCAAATAGCATCCTCTTTTCCATAAGAGGATGCTATTTTTATTTTTTAAACCTTATTCCCTATTTCCAAAATATAGATTGTTTGAGAGTGCCTCTATTGGAGAAAGATATACGTATAACGAAAAAAGTATCAAATTTTCATTTTTACATCTTGATTGTCAAACTGAGGGTGAATGTTATGATCAAGCGATTACTTCAATGTATAATTTTATTTTTAACTATTACTATGTACGCATCATCTAATACAGAAGCAACTACAGACATTCAAGCAGAAAATCAACAAAGCACTCAAACTACCTCTCCTACAAAAAAAATTGCGTACTTAACATTTGATGACGGACCGAATAAATACACACCACAAATTTTAAATATTTTAAAAGAGAAGAACGGAAAAGCAACTTTCTTCGTTATTGGCGGAAAAGTGCCACATTATAAAAAAACGATGGAGCGATTGATTAAAGATGGACATTATATTGGTCTCCATAGTATGTCACATGATGTAAAACGTCTTTATACTGGCGATCCATCAATTTTAATTGAAGAAATGGAGCAAACCCAAAATATTGTCCGGCAAATTACACATCTAAATACACATCTCGTTCGTGTCCCATACGGTAGCATGCCTTACTTAAAAAAGAATTACCGCGACGCACTCGTATCTTCCCAGTATAAAATGTGGGATTGGACAATTGATACATATGACTGGAAAAGCTATGATAATCCTTCCGCAATACTAGAAAGAGTGCAAAATCAAAGCGATGAACAAGTAGAGGTTATTTTAATGCATGATTCTAGTGTCACAGTGCAAATACTTCCAAAAGTAATTGATTATTTGCAATCACAAGGATATAAACTACTTCCCTACAATCCATCTTCCCATCTCGAAGTGAATTTTTGGAAAGACACAAGATTGTAACAGCTTTAGTGCTTATATACTAAAGCTGTTTTATTTTTCTCTTCCCACACTTCCCATTTTTGTGTAAAATTTTAAATAGTGATGAAGTTTCGAGGTGAATAGAAATGAAACGAATAGATCTCATTTTTAACGCAATACAAAAAGGGAATTATACAGAAGGTGTAACAGCATCAGAACTCGCTACACTTCTACAGTTAGACCGTGCAAATGTTAGTAGCGACTTAAACAAGCTCGTGAAAGATGATCGTTTATTAAAAACGAGTACACGTCCTGTCCGTTTTTATATAGAAACGAATACTTCATTGGAAACGCATTCAACAAAAGGTACTTCATTAGATACATTTGCAATTGAAAATACAAGCCTAAAAATTGCAATTGAAAAAGCAAAAGCTTCTATTCTCTACCCTCCAAACGGTATGCATACTTTACTACTTGGAGAAACAGGGGTCGGAAAATCGATGTTCGCTTCTTTAATGCACGAGTATGCAATTGAAGTGGAACAACTTCCAAAAGATGCGCCTTTTATCGTCTTTAACTGTGCTGATTATGCAAACAATCCACAACTACTACTTGGACAGTTATTTGGGATAAAAAAAGGAGCTTACACAGGTGCCAGTGATCAAAAAGGTTTAATTGAAAAAGCCCATGAAGGAATCCTTTTCTTAGATGAAGTACATCGTCTCCCTCCAGAAGGACAAGAAATGCTCTTCACATTTATTGATCGCGGAGTATATCGCCGCCTTGGAGAAACAGAAAATGAACGTAAGGCACAAGTATTAATTATTACTGCAACAACAGAAGAACCAAACTCATTTTTATTAAAAACATTTACAAGACGTATTCCAATGACCGTTACGCTTCCACCACTTCGTGAGCGAACGCATAAAGAACGCTTTGCTTTATTGCAACTATTTTTCACAAATGAAGCAATTCGTCTAAGGAAAGAGATTCATGTTAGTCCAAATGCAATGCGGGCTTTCGTCTTTTACAATTGTCCAAATAACATCGGCCAATTGAAAACGGATGTACAAATTGCCTGTGCGAAAGCTTATTCTGATTTCGTAACAAAAAAACGTGATTCTGTCGGTGTTTCAAGTACAGATTTACCTTGGTATATGAAAGAAGGACTGTTTATCGAAAGAAAGAGCCGTCACCTATACCAAATACCAAATGAAACATTTGTATTTACAGGTGATGAAGGCTGGAGCAAGCATAAAACAGAAGATGAAAAACGTTCTTCTATTTACGATTATATTGATTATAAATATGAAGAACTTCAAGCACGCGGCATTGAAGAGGACGAATTAGAATTACTAATAGAAAATGATATTCAAAGCTTTTTCGTTCAATATTTTAACCAAATGTCTAAAAAAACAAGTCATGAAAATGTTTTTAAAATTGTGGATCGTAATATCGTTTCCGTATGTGAAAAAATTGCAGAACTAGCTGAAAAACATTTATCTAAGACTTTTGATGAAAAAGTGTTTCTTGCTTTAAGTTTACATGTACAGACAACTCTACAACGATTACAGGGCGGGAAACAAATTCACCACCCACAATTAAATCAAATTCGTACGAAATATAAAGAAGCTTTTTCCGTAGCTATGCAATGTATTCAACTGTTAGAAGAAGAATTACAAATAACAATGCCTATTGATGAAGCAGGCTTCTTAACAATGTTCTTCGTTGTTGACCCAATTCCTGCCTCACAAACAGAAGTAAAAGTATTAATATTAGCGCATGGTAATGGCATCGCAACAGAAATGGCAAACGTCGCAAACGAACTTCTCGGTATTGATGAAGTAACTGGTATCGATATGCCCTTGCATGAATCACCGAAAGATTTCTTAGAGCGTGTTAAGGTGTATATGAAAACACTTCAAAATGTAAACGGGCTTCTCTTACTTGTTGATATGGGATCTCTCGCTTATATTGGTGATATATTAGAAACTGAGTTCAAAATTCCTGTACGTGTTCTTTCCATGACAAGCACACCACATGCACTAGAAGCAGCTCGAAAAGCTCAGCTTGGCTACTCATTAGATGCACTATATGAAACAGTGAAGAACTTAACGCCATTCTATTTAAATGTACAAGAGGAAAAGAAAAAGCCGCTGTCACCAATGAAATCTGTTATTTTAACAGCTTGTTTAACTGGTGAAGGAAGTGCTTTAGCAATTCAAAAAATGTTAGAGAACTATTTACGCTTTGATAAAGACTTAATTGAAATTATTCCGATTAGCATCGTTCACGAAAAAGATTTAACAAAAATGATCGAGAACATAAAAAAAGAGCGTAATATCATTTGTATCGTCACGAATTTCGATGTGCAAGTACCATGCTTAACATACCACTTCCAAGACATTGTGAACTACACAGCGATTCAGCCAATTCAAGAATTAATTACGTATGAAGAAACATATGCGAAAATGGCTGATATTCTTGAACAACAAATGCAGCGTAACGATGGCGCATTACTCATTAAAACAATTCGTTATGCATTAAATACAATTCAAGAATTAATTTCTTTACAGCTAACTCCTGACAGTTTAATGGGTGTGATTTTGCATATGAGCTGCATGGTTGACCGTCTTCAAAAAGGTGAAAGTCTCCTCCCTCATCCTGATAAAGAGAAACGAAGACAGGATGAGTACTGGATGTATATGAAAGTAAAAAAAGCATTGCAACCTATTGAAAATACATTTGAAATACAAATACCAGATGACGAAGTATTTTATGTAATGGACTTCTTCATCAAAAATCAACCTGTAAAAAATTGATCTAGGCGATATTTTAAATATATCGACTTACCGACAATACTTCACAAAAACGGCAACCAGTATAATTAAAAAAGGCTGTTCCAATTTTTTTGGACAGCCTTTTTTCTACTTCTTTACTTTCCTGATTCTCCCCCTTATTTCTCCCTTCTTATTGGACTTTGTATAAACATTTACATATACATTCGCCTGAATAATTTCTTGAAGCAAGCTGTCAAATGCTCTCCCCTGTAAGGGCCCTTCAAAATCCTCCACATTAGCTACACCAGTAACGACTCCTTCATTTACACTAATACCTTGCTTTAGCGGACCAAACAAACTTAAAACAACTGGACCAATTTGATCTGCTTTCCCTAAATGAATTTGACACGATGTAACTTTTTCAACATTTTTCAATATGACTCGATATTGCAACTTCTTTAAATCCTCACTAAAAATAAACTCTGTTACACCATAAGCTTCTGTATTTACAGGAGGTATTTCCCTCTTCCCTGTTAACTTAGCAAAGAAATGTGTTGTCATACTGGCATTCTCCTCATATAAATTTCCCAGCACTACTTCTACTACTTTATGGTTTAGACATAATCATTTATGACTTTTTCAATTTTTAATTACAACTAAAAGATTCACAAAATCTTTACATAGAAATCATTTCATTCACTTTATTGCCTCTTGTATAATGCACTTAGAAAAACATTCTTGGAGGTCATTTTGAAAAATAACAACTACTCTTTTCGATTATTAATGGAGATTTTTCTCGTCTCATTTAAATTAGGACTCACTTCGTTTGGAGGCCCTGTCGCCCATCTTGGGTATTTTCATCATGAATACGTGCAAAAAAGAAAATGGATGGATGAACGAAGTTACGGAGACTTAGTAGCACTATGTCAATTCCTTCCTGGACCAGCCAGCAGTCAAGTCGGGATGGGGATTGGATTATTACGCGGGGGATTATTAGGATCCATTATTTCATGGATTGGATTCACTCTACCGTCTGTGCTCGTTTTAGTTTTCTTCGCTTCATTCCTTAATCAGTTCGAACTTGGAAGTACGGGCTGGATTCATGGACTGAAACTTGTAGCGGTTGCAATTGTCGCTCATGCAATATGGGGAATGGCTCAAAAGTTAACACCGGACCGAAACCGTGCAACAATCGCGATTGTAACTGCCGCAATCGCCCTATTATGGCCAAGTAGTTGGACACAAGTCATTCTCATTATAATATCTGGCTTTATTGGTTGGTTTTTATATCGCGGCCAACCAGTTAACCAAGCTCACAAAATAAACGTCCCTATTTCAAAAATGGTAGCAATTTCTTGTCTCATCTTATTCTTCGGACTATTAATACTGCTACCAATATTACGACCGTACTCTTATTTTATATCTTTATTTGACAGCTTCTATCGCTCTGGTGCACTTGTATTTGGCGGAGGACACGTCGTACTTCCTCTTCTTGAAAGTGAGTTTGTACAAAACGGGATGATGACAAAAGAACAATTTCTGGCTGGATACGGATTAACACAAGCAGTACCAGGACCACTCTTTACATTTGCCTCTTATATAGGAGCAGCGCTAAATGGAACCGCCGGAGCAGTTGTTGCAACAATCGCGATCTTTCTTCCTGCCTTCCTGCTCGTTATTGGCGTCTTACCATTCTGGGACAGTGTAAGGAGAGTATCCTACATACAAGGCGCACTACTTGGAGTGAATGCAGCCGTTGTCGGTATTTTACTAGCAGCTTTTTATGATCCAATTTGGACGAGTACAATTATGAATTCTGTGGATTTCGTTTTTGCTTCTCTTCTATTTTGCTTACTCGCTTTTTGGAAAACGCCACCTTGGGTTATCGTTATACTTGGAGCCTTTGGCGGATATGTTCTATCCATTTTATAAAGTGAAACTTTAATCAGCCCTCACCAATCGGGCTGTCCAGCAAATAGCGGGATAAATAGAAAAAACGACGGCATTATGTAGCCGTCGTTTTTCTATTAAAACTTCACAAGCTCTATTCCTTTAGGTAACTCGCTCTCTGTTAAAATACGCAACTCTTTCACGCGATCCATTACGTAAGAAGAACGCTTCACAAGCTCTGGATCAATATAAGCTGGATGCACCATAATTTCTACCGTTTGCTCACCTTGTACTCTTTCTTTTAACTTCACGAAGTAATCTTCCTTCACACCATCCGCGTAAAAGTCACTGTAAAACACGTCAGAAAATGGGCGTACTGCTCGATCTTCCTCACAACGACGAATTGGAACATTATATTTAGCCGCTAATCTCTCAAGAACATCGTGCAAGATCGGCAATCCATGTACGTGATGATGGCTATCTAAATGAGTTGGTGTTAATCCGTAAGATAAGAATTTCTCAATTTGAGCAGTCCATTCTCTCTCAACTTCTTCTGGACTTACCTTCCCTTCCCATACAACGCTTTGTTTATGAAACGATCCATCGTTACTTACAAGTGATGGTACGTCTCCAAGAAGCGGTTTCCCTGCCGTTAATACGAGATGTACTCCTACCCCTAACGTTTTATACTCTTTCGCTAAGCGTACTGCATGTTCTGTCCCTGGCATATTCATCATCATCGTCGTTGAATTTACAAGCCCATTTTTATGTCCATCAATAATTCCGTAATTTGTACCTTCTGTAAGACCGAAATCATCTGCATTTACAATTAGCTTAATCATCGTAATACCCCCTACTAGAATTAAAAAAAGCGGGCTAAATAGCGCCGCCTTTTATTTCTCTATCTTTTTAAAGAATTGTGGAAGATGCTCTTTATGTGCTTCCAACATTTCATCTAAAATTTGTTTTGCAACTTTATCTGATGGTACAAGTGGATTAATTGTCATAGCAAGCAACGCCTTATGATAATCTCCTGTAACAGCAGCTTCAATTGTTGTGCGCTCAAATGATTTAATTTGCTGTACTAAACCGCGAACTGGTACTGGAAGATCTCCAACTGCAATTGGTTTTGGACCTTCTTTCGTAATAATACAGTTCACTTCAACAGCAGAATCATGTGGTAAGCTTGCAATTGTTCCGTTGTTTCGTGTATTAACAGGCTGGATATCACCTTTATTATTGTAAATAGACGTAATTAAGCTACATGCTGCGTCACTATAATAAGCTCCGCCACGTTTTTCTAATTGTGGTGGCTTAATATCTAAATTCGGGTCTTTATATAACTCGAATAAATCATCCTCTAATTGTTTTACTACTTCTGCACGTGTACCTTTTTCAATTGAAGCTTCTTTCTCTTCTTCTAACATTTCACGTGTTTTATAGTAGTAACGATGGTATGGACATGGAATTGCACGCAGGCCGCGAATAAAGTCTGGCTCCCAGTTAAGCGCAGCGATATTTTCCATTGTGATTTGCTTTTCTGGATCTGTTACAAGCTCTAACACACGATCCATTACACTTACTCCATCTAAGTATACATCTAATCCGTATACCATATGATTTAAACCTGCGAAATCTACATGTACCCGGCTTGCATCTACTTCGAGTAATCTCGCAAGACCCATACGAATTCCGATTGGAACGTTACACAGACCAACTACTCTTTGAATGTTTGTATAACGAAGGACAGCTTCTGTTACCATACCAGCCGGATTTGCGAAGTTAATAAGCCATGCGTTTGGACAAAGTTCCTCCATGTCCTTACAAATATCTAAAATAACAGGAATCGTTCTCAGCGCTTTAAATAAACCACCAGGACCATTCGTTTCCTGACCGATTACATCATATTTTAACGGGATCGCTTCATCTTTTGCACGTGCCTCTAATAAACCAACGCGAAGCTGTGTTGTTACGAAGTCAGCACCCTTTAATGCCTCACGACGATCAAGTGTTAAATGAATATTAATTGGTAAACCTGATTTTTTCACCATACGTTTCGCTAAGTTACCAACGATTTCTAACTTTTCTTTTCCTGCCTCAATATCTACTAACCAAATTTCACGAACAGGAAGCTCATCATAACGTTTAATAAATCCTTCAATTAACTCTGGTGTATAACTAGATCCACCGCCGATTGTAGCAATTTTAATTCCAGTCATGCTTTATTCCCCTTTCGCTTCTAGCTTTTTATAAAGGTCAATAAATTCTGCTGCTAATTCTTTTACTGTAATCGCATTCATTAAATGATCTTGTGCATGAATTAAAAGAACACTAATCTCTGTTTTTTCTCCTCTTGCTTCTGATTGTATGAGCTCTGTTTGGAAATGATGCGCTTCATTAATCGCTTCTTTCGCCTTTGCCATCGCTTCGTCTGCTTCTGCCATTTTCCCCTGTTTGGCAAATTGAAGTGCCTCCATTGCAAAGCTTCGTGCATTACCACTATTTAAAATCAATTGGAATGGAATTTGTTCTGCTGTAGTCATCATAATTACCGCCCTCTCTATTATGGTTCAACTGATTTAAATACCCCTTCAGTTTGAACATGTCTATTAAATTATTATTTTATTAATGATAGTTTGGTGTTCTTGTAGATGGGTCTCATCTTTCTGAACATGATATAAAGGTAATTGTTCTCACAGACAATACTGTCTGTGAGAACAATCTCTATGTTACATAGGTACAGAGTTGTTATTTCCTTGCGCTGCTGCTTTTTCAGTACGAACAACTGAACGGTCACATAACACAACGAATGGATAATAGATTACCATTGCAATTATAAAGTTGAATAACTGTAGAATCGCACCAGAAATATGTCCACCTGTTACAAGATAACCACTAATAATTGGTGGTGTTGCCCATGGAATCATCACAACTGTTTTTGGTACCCATCCAATAGATATAGCTGTATAAGAAGTAATTACTAATACAATTGGTGTTATGATAAACGGTAAGAATAAAATTGGATTTAAAATAATTGGTGTACCAAATATTACTGGTTCGTTAATATTGAATGCACCTGGTCCAATTGATAAGCGAGATACACCGCGCAATTGTGCACTTTTTGCTACAAGTAATACCACTACTAAGAAAGCTAATGTTGCACCAGAACCACCAAGATATACGAAAGTATCAAAGAATGGTTTTGTAACAATGTTTGGAACATCAAATGCAGATGTGCCACCTTTGAATAAATTAATATTTTTCTCTAGTGCCGGTAAGTATAATGGCTCAATAATACCACCAACGATATTTGGACCATGTAAACCGAAGAACCAAAGAAGATGAACAAGGAATACAATGACAATTGCACTTGGTAATGTCCCTGCTAAACTTTGCAGTGGTGATTGAATCGTATTAAAGATAAATTCATGAACACTTGTACCAGCTAATTTCACTGCTAATTGAATACCTGCAACTGCTGTTAAGATAACAAATGCAGGAACTAAAGCTGCGAAAGATCTTAAAACTGCCGGTGGTACTCCATCAGGCATTTTAAATGTAATTTCTCTTTGTACAAAGAAACGGAATACTTCAGTAACAAGGAGTGCCACAATAATTGCTACGAATAACCCTTGTGCACCTGTCCAAGCTAAATCCAATCCGCCTTCTTTCGGTGTTGTTGGCGTAAGAATAATTAACGCACCAAATGAAATAATACCTGCTGACAAACCATCAACGCCGTAAGATTTTGCTAAGTTATAACTTGTTGTAAATGCTATGATTAGTGCTAGAATCGCGAAAGAACCAGTCCACATTCCACCGCCAACTTGTTTCCACGTTTCACCAAACAAACCTTTCATGAAATCTTGGAAAGCCTCAGATGGAAAACCATTAATTAGTGATGCCAGTGCACCAACTAAAATAAGTGGCATAACTGCAATAAATCCATCACGGATCGCAGCTAAGTGACGTTGCGATCCAATTTTACCAGCGACAGGAACAATATACTTCTCCATAAATGCAATAAACTTTTGCATTTCGCTTCCCCCCTAATTATTTTTTAAGTTTTAATGCGTGATCTAAAACTGCTTCTCCATTCATCATGCCGTAGTGCATTGGATTGATAACGTCGATTCCAACGTTTCTCTCATCAGCAAGCGCTTTCATTGAAGAAAGCATGTAACGAACTTGTGGTCCTAGTAATAAAACATCTGCTTGATCGATATTTGTTTTTACTGCATCCCCAGATACAGCCCAAATCTTTCCTTCTAGACCGCGAGCTTTTGCAGCCGCTTCCATTTTTGTAACTAGTAAACTTGTAGACATCCCTGCTGAACAACATAATAAGATATTCATTTATAAATCCCCCTTGTGTGGTATAAAAAATTTATGTTTTTTATTTTTCTTTACGCTATTTATTAATGCAATTACCGTGCCAACTTTTTAAAACGCCTAAAATCAGCGTTTTTTCGAGCAATTTATTTGTGTGTTACCGCTTTCAATTAGTGTGTCACCCGAAAAACGCACAGTGTGTTATAAAACAACACGCTTTTAACACATAACTGTATGAAAATAGATTAGTGTTTAGTTGTCTAGTTGGGTTTAAAACAAAAAAACACTAAATTTTTTTTAAAACGTGAAAATATAATAACGAAAAATATAATATTTCGAATTAAATCAAAAACAAATACCTATTCAAGACACTCGTCTAACTATTGTCCAGTCAACCCCTATTAAATTACATAGAATAGAATAAAATAAAGTATTTTGAAAGGGGATTCCAATGCCAAAGCATCGAAAAAAGAATAGAATGAAGATTCACAGAATACAGTTTCAAAATAAATGGTATAAAAAAGAAGAAGATTCCGAATTAAATTCAGACACGTATAAACTAGACAAACAGAACACTGAAGATACGCACGACAAACAAGACAAACAGGACAAACAGGACAAACAAGACAAACAGGACAAACAAGACAAGCAAGATAAACAAGACAAGCAAGATAAACAAGACAAGCAAGATAAACAAGAC
>NZ_MACH01000156.1 GCF_001884065.1 Bacillus proteolyticus | reverse complement strand
AAACCGGAAAAGCCGACGGTAACAGAAGAACCGAATGAGTTAGAAAAACCAGAGGTAACAGACAAACCGGAATTACCGAACAAACCAGAAGCTCAAGGTAAAGTAGAAGTACAAAACAAACAAGAAGCACAAAGCAAATCTGAAGTACCATCTAGTAAAGAAAGTAATAAGCAATCAAAGTTACTTCCTCAAACAGGTGGAGCAGCAACTGAGTCTACTTCTATTATTGCAGGTATGTGCGCATTAATTTTGGGGTCGAGATTGTTTAGACGCAAAAAAAATTAATGACGAGAGTTAGTTCGGAAACAAAATGTATGTGAAGAAGCGGAGACTATGGGTCTCCGCTTTTTATTATTTTTGTACACAGCAATCTGGATAAAACGTATTGCTGAAAGATTTTAATAACATGCTTTTCGTTTTAATTCATATTTTTTACAAACGCGTGTTTTATTTTTTTGCGAAATCGGGTGATTAGCGTAATGATAATAATACCGAAGAGAATTTTCCAAATGTGTTGTTCAAGTACTAGGAAAATATTGTTTAAGTTTTCCCCTAACCAGTAACCACCGATTAAGAAGAATGATACCCAAAATAGGGCGCCTGAATAAATTGTCATCGCAAAGCGGCGAAACGGTAAGTTGATAATTCCTGCAAAGTAGCCTGTGAAGTGGCGAACGCCTGGAATGAAAAAAGCGATAAAGATTAGAAAATATCCGTATGTATCAAACCACATTTTCGTTAAATTAATTTTCCGTTCTGTTAAAAATACATATTTCCCGTATTTCTGAATGAAAGGCATACCGAGCTTATTTCCTAAAAAGTATTGGAATGTCATACCTAGGCTTGTCCCAATAAAAGATAAAATAATTAAAATTGGTAAACTCAAATCACCTTGATGTGATAAGAATCCTGCATAGGCTAATGTTGGCTCTCCTGGAAATGGAAGAGCGATATATTCTAAAAGTAATCCAACGAGTACTACATAATACCCATATTGCTGAAATAATTCGTGAATCCATTCCATGTTGTGCGCTCCTTTTTAAATTGAAGTTGTTACATATCTTCCTCTTTTTCGCACTGATCGAACTGAAATAATAGTAGTAGAAGAGTTTGGTTGGAGGATTTAGGCTAGATAGCATACTTAATATAGCTCTTTGCTAATTAGCAAAGAGCATCGAAGTGTAAATGTTACTATTAGTTAAAGTCATAGCGGTATAAAAATACGTTGAAATCTTCTTCTTTTGGTCCAAATTTAACTGCTTTTTCTTGTATACGTTTGAAGTTTTGTTTGTCATAAAATCTATAGTTGCATTCGTTATCTGTATATAAGTATAAAGATGTTACCTCTTCTTTTGTCATGTATTGGAATAAATGATTTAATAAATGTTTTCCAACCCCAAGACCTCTAGATTCTTCGGATACGATGAATAATTGTATACAACCTTGAAACTGCTCTTCTTTTCCTTGAATGAGTTCTTTATATGTCTTTTGAACTTTTATAAATGCTTTTAAAAACTCTCTATTCTCTTTATTCGTCATGAATAGTTTCGGCGTGTTAAAGGCAAAACTAAATGTATTATGGAATCTTTTTAAACGGTTTTTATCTTTTTCAGAATCGCCTAAAATGACACCGATAACTTTATTATCTTTTTCAGCTACCTGACTAAAGGAACTTTCTAAAATGCAACTGTGTAGGTAGACGTTTAATAGGGAGTTTAAAAATTTTTTATCTGTAATGAATTGATTAAATCTAAATGCCTCGCCAATTAAATGTTTTATAGGCTCATAGTCTTCCTTAACAAGACTTCTATATTTTACTGTGTTCATAATTGTATACTCCCTTTATTAATATAAATAACTTATTATAAATAGTAAGGTCTCCTTTTAGGGGAGAGTCAATAGTTGAATACGAAAAAATAAAAAGGAAGAGATTCAGGTGAAAACATTATTTTCTATTGGAGAAGTTGCAAAAATAAAGGATATAACGATAAAGGCGTTAAGGTACTATCATAAGATGGGGATCCTTATTCCAAAACATATTGATGAATCAACAGGATATAGATATTATTCTATAGATCAATTCATTCACATTGATATTATAAAAAGCTGTAGAGAGTTGAACACCAGTATAGTAGAACTTCAAGAGATTTTTAAGGAATGTAATACGGACAAGTTGCTGCAATTTTTACAATTAAAGAGAGCGGAAGCGGAAGAACATATAAAGAAAATGAAAGAGGTAATTGAAACGATTGATGGGTTACATGCGAAAGTAGGGAGTTCACAGGAAATATTAAAGAATGATGAAATATCTATTAAGTTCTTTGAACAGCGTTATGTAATTGTAGCGCCTTGTAAAGAAGTCGGGAGTTTACAGGAGTTACTGTATTATTCCAATCTAGAGAAAATCGTTCAAGATTATGAAGAGAAAATGTCAATGGAAATGGGGATTCTCTACAATGTCAATGAAAAGTGGGATGTAGAACCAAAGTATGTCTTTAATAAAGTACGAGATGATGTACATATGGAAGAGATGCAAAATATAAAAGTATTACCGGGCGGGAAATATATAACATTAGCGTATAGTAAAGAAAATGAAGAAGAACGTAGAAATACCATGATTAAATATACAAAAGAAAATGATATAGAAGTGGAGAGTTTTATTGAAGTGGAGTTAATTAATGATTTTTTTAATACGGAGACGTATAGTTGTCAAATTCAAATTTTTATAGGGGATAGTGAGAATAAGAAGTTTTGATTTCGTAATTTTATGGAATGGACTGTCCCGAAAACCTAACTTTGAAATGGCGTTATGTTCTTATAGGGGAAAATTGTAATAGTACATGAAATTATATCGAACACAACTCTACATATATCGACGCTTCGAGAAAGGAGATCGACTTAACTGCAAAATACGACAATAATAACCTGCCTATTAATAAGAGAGGCCGTCCCCAAAAAAATGGGACGGCCTCATTAGTAGTAAGAATCGTATTATTTACGTGAGAAACCTTCTTCATCAAGGTATTCCGCAGCTTCTGGATAAGAGTTGAATGTACCGTCTAAGTTTACGCCAGCGTAAACGTTCCACATATCATCCTCTTGAATAAGAGTTAGGATATGACCGTCTTCGTTCTTCCATTCTTCTTCTGCAGCAGGTTCCATCGGTGTAACAATTTCTTCTTGCTCCTGTGATAGACGTTCAATTACTTTTTCAATTAATGAACGCAGTTCTTCTTCTGAAAACTCACGGATGTTAATCATGCCTTTATCATCTGTTTTATAACCTTTAATGAAGTTTGCGTATACAAACCCGTTTCCGTTTGGATGTAAATGATATACAACGTTCTTTTTATCTAAACGACTTTCTTCAAAGTGAAAGTTTACGCGTTTTAATGATACGTTCTTTCTTTCTAATTCCGGGAAAGATTCAATAATTGATAATTTTTCTTCAAAAGTTAGCATAGTGCCTCCAGGTATATAGTAAAAGATTTAATTTGTTCATTATAGCATAGTTGCAATTGTTTCCAAAGGTAAGGGGGAAACTTTTCATTGAATCCGTTTACGTCACGATACTGTAAAAAGTACACTAACGAATGTATCCTTTTAGGTGTACAATGGAAAATGGACTTTATACAAAGGTGGTTATTCTTATGTTTCAAAAAATAGCAAAGGAATGTTTAGCAGGATTTACTGTTGCGATTGTTGCTTTGCCGCTAGCAATTGCATTTGGTATTGCCGCAACGGGAACGTCTGAGGGAGCGCTAGTCGGATTGTATGGTGCGATTTTTGCAGGTTTGTTTGCGGCGTTATTTGGTGGTACCCCGGGGCAAGTAACCGGTCCTACTGGGCCGATTACAGTTATTGCAACAGGTGTTATTGCAACTCACGGATTAGAAGCAAGTTTTATAGCATTTATGATGGCAGGGTTATTTCAAATTTTATTTGGTGTATGTAAGCTAGGCTCTTACGTTCGTTATATTCCGTATCCTGTTGTTTCAGGATTTATGAATGGGATCGCACTCATTATTATTTTAGGTGAAATGAAGCACGTACAAAATAGCTTTCTGCTTGTGTTGTTAACAATCATTGTAATGATTGTTTCTGGAAAATGGATTAAAGCCATTCCATCAAGTTTAGTAGCATTAGTAGGTGTTACAGTAACGTTGCCGTTGTTTTCTTCTATGCTACAAGGAATTACGGTAAACTTACCATTTGTAGGAACTCTTTCTTTGAATAAGATGATTGAAAAGATAGGTGCAATTCCAGAGGCGATGCCATCTCTTCACGTACCGGCTTTAGACGCAAATGGCATGTTAGCACTTGTATTACCAGCACTTAGTATTGCTTTACTAGGATCAATTGACTCATTATTAACGTCTGTCGTAATGGATAATGTGACGGGGACACGTCATAAAAGTAATAAAGAGTTAATCGGACAAGGTATTGGTAATATTGCGAGTGGTTTGTTCGGCGGATTAGCAGGAGCTGGTGCAACTGTTAGGTCCATCGTCAATATAAGAAGCGGGGGGAAGACGGCACTTTCAGCTTGCATGCATAGCGTCATCTTATTCATTTTCATTATGGGACTCGGTTCAGTGGTACAATATATTCCGCTCGCTGTATTATCAGGTATTTTAATTTTAACTGGTATTGGAATGTTTGATTGGGAAAGTATGAAGAAGATGCATGTAGCACCAAGAGGCGATGTAGTTGTAATGCTCGTAACGATGTTTGTGACAGTGAAATTTGATTTAATGGTTGCTGTTGCGTTTGGCATTATTCTTTCTTTCATTATATACATGGTGAAGTGTAAAGAACGTAAAGCTTCTATTATAAAAGAAAAAGAAGCGACGTATACAATTCAGGGACCACTTTCATTTCTAACAGTAGATCGTATTTTCGCTTCTTTACAAGATGTGAAGTCACCAGTTATTTTACGGATGAAAGATGTACGCTATATGGATGTATCAGGGGCTATGGCATTATTAAACTTTATTGAGCAATCGGATAAAGCAGGAGCGAGTGTGACACTTGAACATATACATCCGCATGTTGAGAAGACGATAGTGATGATGGCAAATAATGAGCAAAAAGAGAAATTACAATTTCTAGAAACTAAAGCCATGTAATAATAAGGACTTTCACACGGAATGCTTTGTAGAGTGTGAAAGTTTTTATTATTTTTACTATGTTTGTTATATTTGGAATTCGTATATTTAGGTATTGTACGTTTGTTGATAATTGATTTTCTACACATTATAGTAACATCTTAGATTAGCAATGTGCTATTATAAAAAAGTATATGAATTTTGAGATTCCTTTATATTCAGAAGGAAGAGCTTTAAGCTGGAGGGGAAATTTGATGTACAAACAGTTACCACATGGAGTGAAGGTCGGGATTACACGATCAATTGTTGTTTCTTTTGAGAGATATATGAAAGAAATTGAATGGAATGAAGAAAAATTTGATATGCAGCAATTTGTTGAACAGTGGAAACAATATTTATACACAAAATCAACTTGGATTAATAAAGTAGATGACGAGTTGAAAGGACATCCAGATTTCCATCAAGCATTAGCGATGAAAGTAAATGAAAAAATTAATGAGCTTATTAGTGAGCAGCCGAGCGAAGAACAATTAGAGTTGTTAAAACAGAGAAACGTAGCGCATGTAGATGAAATGTGTAAATTAGAAGCGGAGTATCATATTGAACGTTTATTAGTAACGAAGTAGATTTTACATAAAAAATAGAGCCTATCCTAAAGGTGTGATGGCCATCTTTTAGGATAGGCTTTTTTGTATATTAGTCTTGTGGTACAAATACGTTCCAGCTAGATAAATCCATATTTCGTTTCAAGATGGATGAAGCAGGGAAAACAAATGACCATGGTTTTGTAGTATTCGCTTTAATTTCAAGATTCGGTAACGTGAAAGCACCTTTAACAACGACTTCTCCAGAAGCATCTTCAATATGAAGGGGAAGTTGTTCTAGTTGAATGTTATCTTTATAGCCGTTACGAATTAGTAGTGTTGTATGTAAATCGCCGTTCTCTTTCAGTGCGGCTTGTAAACCTAGGAAGTTAATTTCACCTTCATTTGGAGGCGTTAAATTGTCTACAAAATTACATAACGCTTCTTTGCTTGCTTCAGGTAATTGAGCTTCCCAAGATGGATCTAAATCTAGTTGATGCTTACTTTCAAGTTCGAAAGCTAATTCCCAATCTGATTGAGATAGTTCAGCTTCAGTTATTGTTTCTTGCTCAAATGTAAATACGAAAGGCATATTCACATTTTCAGGAATATCTCCAAGAGCAGACAGGTTAAATGTTTTACGTGCGCACAGCTTTTTATCTTTGTTTAATAGAAGTAATGTAACTTCTTCGAAAGAAATCGGTTTTGGGACACTGTTGCGAATGAAAGCAGCTACACCGTATGCGCCATCACGTTTTTCAATTTCAATTCCCGATAAAGAAATTTGATATTCTTGTAAAAGTGGTAATTCTTTATGCAGGAATTGATAAATGTATTTTTGTTCTTGTGCTACTTCACCCCAGCTAGGATGGAAGTAAAGAACTGGCTTTACTGTTTTATTATGAGAAGTAGTTTCTTCTTGTCCAAATAATTGATTACTAGAAACAGTAGTATCTTTTCCTTTTTTCTTTGCCTTTTTCAGGAATGATAACATAAATTTTCACCTCATGATTGTACGTTTTCTGGAACTGCTAAATGTCTCGCGATATAGCGGCACATTTCTTTTTCAAAATTACCGTAAGTGTATAAGAAAATATCCAAACCTTCTTTTTGGTAAAGGCGAGTTGGATCTTCTTGTTGATATTGTCTTAAGCCAATACCTTCTTTTAAGTGAGTCATTGCATCTAAGTGACTTACCCAGTTTTGATCTAGGAAGTGTAAACCAACGTAGCGCAGTGATTGTTGTAAATCCGCATGGTTATTTAATTCTTGTACACGTCCTAAATAGCTAGAAATTGTATCTTTTAAAACGATTTGTAAATCCTCAGGCGAATGTATGTCGTTCGCAGATAATGGCGGCAAAGTTTCAGCTGGTAAAACTTCTTTAATAGATGCTGTTAAACTAGTAAAATCCCATTCTTCCGGAAGCATTCCTTCGAAAAGGTGCTGTTTAGCAATTGCATCTACAGAGTGTTCAATCATTGGAATAACAAGTTCTATCATATTTGTTTCTTCTTTTAATAAATTGTTGCGCAGTGTATAGATAACATTACGTTGATCATTAATTACATCATCTAGTTTTAAATTATATTCACGCATTGAATAATGACTACCTTCACAAATTAATTGTGTACGGTTAATGAAATCATGAACTTTAGATGAATTAATAAGTCCCGTTTTGTCAGTTTTTAGTGATTTTTCCAACTTTTCTACTTCCTCGTGAGCGAAGCGCTTTAGCATTTCATCCTCTAAAGATAGGAGGAATTGAGAGCTTCCCGGATCACCTTGGCGGCCAGCTCGTCCTTTAAGTTGGTTATCGACACGGCGGGATTCATGACGTTCTGTTCCAATTACATGTAATCCACCAAGGGCGTGGACACCGTCACCTAGTAAAATATCAGTACCTCGGCCTGCCATATTTGTAGCGATTGTAATTTGACCTTCTTGTCCGGCAGTTGCGATCAAATCGGCTTCTTGCTCTGCACTCTTAGCGTTTAATAATTGATATTTGATGTTTGCTTCATCTAAGTAACGAGCAACTGTTTCAGATTGTAAGATAGACATCGTCCCAATTAAAATAGGGCGTCCTTGCTTATGGTATTTTAGAACTTCTTCACGCACAGCTTTATATTTATCATCAGCCGTTACATATACTACATCATTTTTATCTTCACGAAGAACAGGACGGTTCGTTGGAATTGGAAGAACTTCCATATTGTATACACGGTTGAATTCTTTTTCTTCTGTTTTTGCTGTACCTGTCATACCGGATAATGCTGGATACATACGGAAGAAGTTTTGAATTGTAATAGAAGCTTGTGTTTGGTTTTCTTCTGTAATTTCTAAACCTTCTTTTGCTTCTAGTGCTTGATGCAAGCCGTCACTTAAAGATCGACCATCCATAACACGTCCTGTGAAAATATCTACAAGTAGTATTTTTTCATCATGCACAATATAGTCAACGTCAAGCTGGAAAGCGACGTTGGCACGTAATGATTGAATCATATAATGGTATAGAGTTTGATGCTCTAAATCATATAAGTTATCGATATCAAATAAATCTTCTATTTTTGTAATACCGTCTTCTGTAAAACTAGCTGATTTCGATTCTGCATCGTATGTATAGTGAAGGGTATCTTGGAACGATTTAATAACTTTTGCACATAAATAATGCAAATCAGAGCTACTTGATTTCTTCCCGGCAATGATAAGTGGCGTTTTCGCCTCATCAATTAAAACGCTATCAACCTCATCGATAATAGCAAAATGATATGGGCGCTGCACTTGATCATTTTGTGAAGCAGCCATATTATCGCGAAGATAATCAAAACCAAACTCTGTTCCAATACCGTATGTAATATCAGCTTCGTATGCAAGTTTCTTTTCAGAAGGATCGATTTGAGGAATATTTAATCCAACTTGTAAGCCGAGAAATTCATGAACTTGACCAATTAACTCTTTATCACGCTTTGCTAAATAGTCATTTACCGTAATAACATGAACGCCTTTTCCTTCAAGTGCACGTACATATGTTGGAAGAGAAGAAACTAATGTTTTTCCTTCACCAGTTGGCATCTCTGCAATATTACCTTCTAGTAATACTAATCCACCAATTAACTGTACATCGTAATGGCGTAATCCAAGCACGCGTTTTGCGGCTTCGCGTACAACAGCGAATGCTTCTACTTTTATATCATCGACTGTTTTACCGTCCGTAAGCATACTTTTGAATGTGACAGTTTTTTGGCGTAATTCTTCATCAGATAAACTAGACATTTGTTTTTCAAAATTATTAATTTCTTGAACAAGTTGTTCATACTTTTTTAGCTTTCTCTTTTGAGAATCCCCTAACAATTTCTTTACTGAATTCAGCATGTTACAAACACTCCTCTTACTGACAATAGCTACATTATAGCACATGTTTATCTTGAACAAGTAGAAGTAGTAAATTGAAGAAAAAACTGGATGAAAAAACATATATATGGCACATATTATATTTAAAACATAAAAAGAAAGAGAGTATTCAATATATAAGAAATTTGGTATGATAACTAAATGAGATAAAGTGATGATTCTCAAGATGAATGAACAATACTGATTTAATATTTTATGTAGATTATATATTGAAAGAAAAGAGATAGAAGATGAATAAAAAGTTTGTAAAAGGCGCTGCGATTTTAACCGTTACAACGTTTATATCGAAAGTAGTGGGGAGTTTTTTTCAAATTCCATTGCAAAATATAGCAGGGGATGAAGTACTTGGGATTTTTCGCCTTGTTTTTCCTGTATATATGATAGCCTTAACTTTATCAGTAGCGGGAGTCCCGCTAGCAATATCTCAGTTAATAGCTGAGCTTCATGAAAAGAATGATCGGGACGGAATAGCTAAATTGTTTACGTCCGCGTCTATTATCGGTGTTATATTTGGGATGCTCGGATTTTTCATTATTATCATAGGGTCAAGTGGCATTGCAAATATGCTTGGTGGGCAAGAGACGAGGCTAGCATTAATTGTTACTTCGTTTGCTTTATTAATCGCACCATATATGGCAGTGTACCGTGGATATTTCCAAGGGTTCGGAGATATGATACCTACTGGTGTATCACAAGTAATTGAACAGTTGATTCGCGTATTTTTAATGTTAACAATCGCTTATATATTTGTATATTGGAATAAAAGTAGTGATA
Organism: Bacillus proteolyticus; assembly: GCF_001884065.1. GTDB lineage: Bacteria > Bacillota > Bacilli > Bacillales > Bacillaceae_G > Bacillus_A > Bacillus_A proteolyticus. The sequence goes on along the minus strand of NZ_MACH01000156.1, from coordinate 120,508 downwards.
TCATAACGGGCGGGGCGATGATTGGTTCTTGTTTTGGCGTTATTACGTCACTCATATATTTGCGAGTAAAATATGTGAAAAGCCCGTATCGCTATAAAAGTAAAACATATTCATTGCAAGACTTTAAGAAAAACGCGAAAAACATACTCCGTGTTTCAATTCCGATTGCAATTGGAGCGTTATCTATGCCTGTTTTAAATTTAGTTGATTCTGTAACAATTCCACATGTGTTACATGAATCTTCTACAACGATTCAGGAACAGTTTGGTATATATAGCCGTGGTTTTGCATTTACGCAATTAATTGTTGTATTTGCAAGTGCGATAGTATTCCCATTAATTCCATTATTAACAGCGGCTTTAACAAAAAAAGATATAGCTTTAGCTAAACTGACAGTAAAACGTACAAATGAGTTTGCGCATGTTTTAACAATGCCGATAACGATATGGCTTATGGCGCTTACAGTACCGCTTAATGTTGCATTATTTACAGATACAAAAGGAAGTGGTATGTTAGCTATTTTAATTAGTAGCTCGTATTTCACATCACTTATGGTATTATCAATAGGAATCTTGCAAGGGATTAATCGTTCGATGCAAGCAGCATGGATTGTCATCGGTGCAAGTCTTGTAAAAATTATATTAAATATAGCGCTAGTAAATCAATTCGGTATAAATGGGGCAGCGTATAGTACCCTAATTATTTATATAATGATTTGTATCGCAAATCATATTTATATTAGAAAAGATCTTTCTTATCCAATGGATATAGGGAAGTTTTTGGCTGTCATTGGAGTATCTAGTATTTTAGGTATAGCATTATACTTTGTGTCTACATTAATCAATGTGACAGATTCTAGGATTTTAGCAATGATATATAGTGCTGTAGCGCTAAGTGTAGCTTCAGTATTATATGGCATATGTGCACTTAAGCTAAACTGGATATTGAAAGAACAAATTCCATTTTTACGTAAATAAAATCGTTTATTATAGAAAATGAACAATATTATAAATGGGTATGACTTGTTAGATGTTTGTGAAAGAAATCAATTTGAAGTTATCAAACCTTCCTCGGCAAGGAATGGATAACAATTTGTTTAATTACAAAAAGAGTTGATTGCGGAATGTTGGAGGAGATTAAGAGTGCGGTTAGTTTTATCAGGATATTATGGTTTTTATAATGTTGGGGACGAAGCAATTTTGCAATCAATTATTAAAGCGCTACATGAAGAGGATCCTACTCTTGAGCTTGTTGTACTTTCAAATGACCCCGACTATACAAGGAAAATGTACGGTGTAGAAGCAGTAAATCGCTGGGATATAAGAGCGATTTACCGAGAAATAAAGAGAAGTAATGGTTTAATTAGCGGAGGCGGAAGTCTCTTGCAAGATAAGACGAGTATTAAAAGCATTTTATACTATACGGGTATTATGCGGCTTGCCCGTTTTTTGAAAAAGCCGTATTATATCTACGCTCAAGGAATCGGACCTATTACGAAGAAGCAAAATCGTTTATTAGTGAAATGGCATGTATCAAAGGCTGAATATATATCAGTGCGTGATGAAGACTCGTTTTTGTATTTAAAAGAAATTGGTATTAAGAAAGATATCGAACTTGTTCCAGATCCGGTATTAGCTTGTCAGTCAGGAGAAAAGAAATCCAATTGGCTTCAAAAACATTCTCTGCAAGGAAAAGTCGTTGCAGTTAGTGTAAGGTACTGGGATGCAAAAGAAGATTATATGAAGAAGTTAGCAGATACGCTGAAAAAACTTAAGCAAGAGGGATACCATATTTTATTTGTACCGATGCATGGACCATTTGATCAAAATGCATCAAGGGATATCATTAATTTGATGGGAGAAGAAGCGCACATGCTCCCTTATAAAATGGATATTCATGAGAAAATCTCTATTTTATCAGAATGCTCCCTTTTAATAGGGATGAGACTGCATGCTCTTATATTATCGGCAGTTGCAAACACGCCTATGATTGGAATTTCATATGATCCAAAGATCGATTCGTTTTTACAACAAGTAAATCAGCCGATTATTGGGAATGTTGATGGAGACTGGACGACAGAAACATTACATAATATGGCGATTAAACAATTAGAGCAAACAGAATATGTACAAGACACGTTAGGACAAAGGGTAGAGGAATTGCGTGAGCAAATTTCCATAGCGTCCAAATATATTATTAATGACTTACATGCAAAAGAGTCTATTAAAAGAGGAATGGAATAGAGGCCATTCCTCTTTTAATACAATAAAACAGATTGAAGTTTTATTTGTTGCTGAATAGGGGTGTTTTTATTCCAAAATCTGAACGTTAATATATATAGGATATCGGTATAACGCGTTTTATATGAAAACAATTGGATAATAATTTCGGTTTTCTTCAAAAAAACGACCTTAAGAATTATGTCGAGCACCAGAGAAATATAGTGTTAATTAATTTTATTATCTTTATATTTAGATATTGAAATTATAAGTGTTTTTCTGCTATAGTTGTAAATGGTTATATAAATATTTTACAAATGTAGTTCTGACACATGGTTTCGTACATTTAAAACATTCGGATTTTACAATCGGGTTATTTAAAATAAAAGCCGAAAAAATGAACGTTAGAATTATGAAAAATCACTTTTTGTCGAATTTAAGGATTTAAATTCGGGTAAAAATGGTTTGATGTAGTTATTATTCTATATTACAAAATAATTTCTATATATAGGATCTTAACTGCATTTATATTTACTAGTTTCAACATTAAATAGAATATCTATTTAAAACATTATGGAACTAGTATTACATTCCTGAAGGAGGCAATATATAAAATGGCAAAGACTAACTCTTACAAAAAATTAATCGCTGGTACAATGACAGCAGCAATGGTAGCAGGTGTTGTATCTCCAGTAGCAGCAGCAGGTAAATCATTCCTGGATGTTCCAGTTAATCACTGGGGAATTGATTCTATTAACTACTTAGCAGAAAAAGGCGCAATTGCAGGTAATGGCACAGGAATGTTCGAGCCTGAAAAAGAAATCACTCGTGCAGAAGCAGCTACAATGATGGCTAAAATCTTAAACTTACCAATCGATCAAGATGCTAAACCATCTTACACTGATTCTCAAGACCACTGGGCTACTTCAATCATCGCAGCAGTTGAAAAAGCTGGCGTGGTTAAAGGTAAAGGTGAAGGTAAATTCGATCCAGACGGAAAAATCGACCGCGTTCCAATGGCAGCAATGCTTGTACCATCTTTCAAATTAGACACTAAAGTAACTGCTACTCCAGAAACTAAATTCGATGACTTAAAAGATAGCTGGGGTAAAGACAAAGCTAACATCCTAGTTGAATTAGGAATCTCTGTAGGTACTGGCGGCAAATGGGAGCCAAATAAATCTGTAACTAAAGCAGAAGCAGCTCAATTTATTGCTAAGACTGACAAGCAGTTCGGACAAAAATCAGAAGCTAAAGTTGAGTCTATTAAAGCAATCAACGCTAAAGAGATCGAAGTTAAACTTGGCGCTACAGTGAAAGAAGAAGATGTGAAGAACGCGAAATTCACAATTTCTCAAGGTGGTACTCCAGTAGCAGTTCCTGCAAAAATCGGTGAAGATAAAAAATCTGTAATCTTAACTCTAGAAGTTGCTGATATGCTTAAAAATAACAATGCTTATGTTGTCACTGTTGAAAAATTAAAAACTGCTGAAGGCAAAGAAATTCCAAAAGCATTAGAAGTTATCTTCATTAATGATGAAGTAGCTCCAACTGTATCTACAGTATTTACTCCAGAAGGAAAACTTAAAGTTGTATTCAGTGAAAAATTAAATGCAACAAAAGGTGCAACTGTAGTAGTTAACGGACAAAAAGTTGAAGGTAAAGTGGAAAATAATACGTTCACTTCTAATAACGCTTTAAATCTTGAGAACGGTAAAGAATTCCCAATCATCGTAACTGGTGCTACAGATTTAGTTAATAACACTATGGAAATGTACGAAGGTAAAGCTACTTATAAAGTAGAAAAAGATGTTATAGCTCCAGAAGTTAAAGATGTTAAAGTGAAAGAACTTGCTAAAGGAAACGCTACATTAGAAGTTACATTCTCTGAAGAGATGACTAACGCGAACCTAGGTACTGTAACAGCTAAAAAAGGTAAAGAGACTTTAGTAGCTACAATTTCTGCTGATGCTCAAGATAAAACAAAAGCGGTTGTTGAAGTAAAAGACGCTCTTAAAGCAGATGAAACAGCTACAAATCTTACAGTTGAACTTGTTGGTTACAAAGATGCAGCCAACAACGTAGGTCAAAAAGTATCTAAAGAAGTAAAAGTTACAAAAGATGTTGTAGCTCCTAACTTCGTAAAAGCTGTATCAGAAAAAGAACAAAGCGTAGCAGCAACATTTACATTTGATAAAGAAGTAAATGTTGAAACAACTAAATTTGATAAAAAAGTTGTTCGTATCATTAATCAAGATACAAGTGAAGATGTAACAGAAAAAGTAACTGCAGCAGCAGTTAAAGATAATAAAAAAGCAATCACTTTAACATTCCCAGCTGCAGGAAACTACAAAGTTGCTGCTTCAAAAGGATTTATTCAAGATACAGCTGGCAATAATTCAGCAGCATTTACTGCAGATGTAAAAGTTGATAAAAAGAAAGATGAAGAAGTAGTAAACGTAGATAAAGTAGCTCCAAAGGTAACAAGTGCAGCATTTAATAAGGCTGAAAATACTCTTGTAGTGAAATTTGACAAGGTAGTAAAAGGTGGTCAAGGTGCAGAGTCAGCTGCTAATATAAGCAACTACACATTAGCAGGTGCTAAATTACCAGAAGGTACACTAATCACTTTATCTGGTGATACTGCAACAATCGAATTACCAAAAACATTCACTTTCGAAAAATCAGAAACAGTGAAATTCACAGTAGCTAACGTTGCAAACAAAGATGGAGTAAAAATGGGTACAACAAACTTATTATTAGATGTTGTAGATACAAAAGCTCCTGAATTTAAATCAGCTAAAGTTACAAATTTAGAGAAGCAAGAAGTAACTCTTACATTCTCTGAAGCTGTAACAGTTGATGTCACTGATCTTGTATTTGACTTAAATGGTGTACCATTTACAGCAGCAGCTGATCAAGCAACTCCTTCTAAAGAAGTAGTAGTTAAGCTAGAAACTGCACAGAACGTTAACTTTGCAACTGGTACATTAACACTTAAAGCTAAAGAACTTAAAAATAATGAAACTTTAAATACAGTTGATACAGCAGCTAACAAACTTGTTGCTTTCAAATCAGTAACAGCAGCTCGTTAATTGAAATAAATTTCAATGGAAAGAGTCCACATTATGTGGGCTCTTTTTTTTTATGGTCTAATTTTTATAAAGAACGATCTTTAAAAAATTAATCATATTTTGAAGATTTATAGTTAGTTTTATTGAGAAACAAATTGACAGCGTTTTCAAAAATAGAAAAACACCCCATTAATATGTAAATCTTTTGTAAATTTTCATCATTTTTCGTTGGAAAAACATTCGAAAAAAAGAAGGGGATGTCGAATTATCATAATTTAAGTCGATTGCAGTCTGAAAATTGCATTTATTGTAAAAAACATTTAGGCGATGAAGTGGAAATATATGCTATAATTCCAATTGTGTATTCGATATGAAAAATATACGAAGCGCAGTGAGAGTGATTTATAGGAAAACAGTTTGTTCATTTCTATATTTTGGTATTATTGATATCTAAATAATACAATTAAAAGACTGAATTATCAGAATTTGTCGAATCTTCTTTTGAGAAAGTTCTTGATAACGAATGGTTTTGTATAGTATGATGAACTTGTTTCAAAAAATGGTATTTAAACCTTATATTTACATTTGTCGGTTTGTATCATTTTATGAACTACTTTTCTTATGGTATTTTATATTTTTGTTAATGCTTTTTATTGTTTTATGGCTTTTCTAACTAGCTAGTTTTCAAATTACATATGATATGAAACTAGTAGCATATTCCTGAAGGAGGAAAATTATAAAATGGCAAAGACTAACTCTTACAAAAAGCTAATCGCAGGTACAATGACAGCAGCAATGGTAGCAGGAGTTGTATCTCCAGTAGCAGCAGCAGGTAAATCATTCCCGGATGTTCCAGCAGGTGATTGGGCAGAAGCTTCTATTAATTATTTAGTAGAAAAAGGCGCAATTGTTGGTAAACCAGATGGTACATTTGGTCCAGCTGAATCAATCGATCGTTCTTCTGCAGCAGTAATTTTCACTAAAATTTTAGGATTACCAGTTGATGAAAATGCTCAACCATCTTTCAAAGATGCTAAAAATATTTGGTCTTCAAAATATATCGCAGCAGTTGAAAAAGCAGGTATTGTTAAAGGTGATGGAAAAGAAAACTTCTATCCAAACGGCAAAATCGATCGTGCTTCTTTCGCTTCTATGCTAGTAAATGCTTATAACTTAAAAGATAAAGTTAACGGCGAGTTAGTTACAACATTTGATGACATAAGAGATCATTGGGGTGAAGAAAAAGCTAACATCCTAATTAATCTTGGAATCTCTGTAGGTACTGGCAGCAAATGGGAGCCAGATAAAGCTGTATCTCGTGCAGAAGCAGCTCAATTTATTGCATTAACAGATAAAAAATATGGAAAAAAAGATAATTCACAAGCATATGTAACTGATGTGAAAATTTCTGAACCAACGAAATTAACATTAACAGGAACTGGCTTAGATAAACTTTCTGCTGATGATGTAACTCTTGAAGGGGACAAAGCTGTTGCGATTGAAGCAAGTGCTGACGGTACTTCTGCAACTGTAACACTTGGTGGTAAAGTAGCTCCAAATAAAGATCTTACTGTAAAAGTGAAAAATCAATCATTCGTAGCGAAATTCGTATACGAAGTTAAAAAATTAGCTGTAGAAAAATTAACATTTGATGATGATCGTTCTGGTCAAGCAGTTGCCTTTAAATTAAATGACGAAAAAGGTAACGCTGATGTTGAATACTTAAACTTAGCAAATCATGACGTCAAATTTGTAGCAAATAACTTAGATGGTTCACCAGCATACATTTTTGAGAATGGAAAGGCAACTTCTTCTACAGGTAAACTTGGTGTTGGTCTTTCACACGGTGACTATAAAGTAGAAGTACAAGTTACAAAACGCGGTGGTTTAACAGTGTCTAACACTGGTATTATTACAGTGAAAAACCTTGATACACCAGCTTCTGCAATTAAAAATACTGCATTTGCGGTAGATGCGGATAAAAACGGTGTCGTATACGGTAATACACTTACTGGAAAAGACTTCAAGCTAAACAGCCAAACGTTAGTAGTTGGTGAAAAAGCACAAATCCATAATGTAGTTGCTACAATTGCTGGAGAAGATAAAGTAGTTGATCCAAACTCAATTAGCATTAAGTCTTCAAATCACGGTATTATCTCTGTAGTAAACAACTACATTACAGCTGAGGCTGCTGGTGAAGCTACACTTACTATTAAAGTAGGCGACGTTACGAAAGATGTTAAATTTAAAGTAACGACTGATTCTCGTAAATTAGTATCAGTAAAAGCTAATCCAGACAAATTACAAGTTGTTCAAAATAAAACATTACCTGTTACATTCGTAACAACTGACCAATATGGCGATCCATTTGGTGCTAACACAGCTGCAATTAAAGAAGCTCTTCCGAAAACAGGTGTAGTTGCAGAAGGTGGATTAGATGTAGTAACAACTGACTCTGGTTCAATCGGTACAAAAACTATTGGTGTTACAGGTAACGAAGTTGGCGAAGGCACAGTTCACTTCCAAAATGCTAACGGTGACACTTTAGGTTCATTATATGTGAACGTAACAGAAGGTAACGTTGCATTCAAAAACTTTGAACTTGTATCTAAAGTAGGTAACTACGGTGCATCACCTGACACAAAACTTGACCTAAATGTTTCTAACAAAGTTGAATATCAATTATCTAAGTACACTTCAGATCGCGTATACTCTGATCCTGAAAACTTAGAAGGTTATGTAGTTGAGTCTAAAAATTCAGCAGTAGCTGAAGCTAAAATTGTTGGAAATAAAGTTGTTGTTACGGGTAAAACTCCAGGTAAAGTTGATATCCACTTAACGAAAAATGGTGCAACTGCTGGTAAAGCGACAATCGAAATCGTTCAAGAGAAAATCGCTATTAAATCTGTAAACTTCAAACCAGTTCAAACAGTAAACTTCGTTGAGAAGAAAATTAACATCGGTACTGTGTTAGAACTTGAAGGAAGTAACTATGATGATATCGTTAAAGGTATTAACTTAACGAAAGAAACACAACATAAAGTACGTGTTGTAAAATCTGGTAACGACCAAGGTAAACTTTACCTTGATACAAATGGCAATGCTCACTTCGATATATTCGATCAAGAGCTTGGTCATGTAACAGTATCTCAAACAAGTGATTCTGCACTTCCAAACTTCAGTGCAGACATCTACAACACTTTAACTACTAAGTACACTGACAAAGGTACATTAGTATTCAAAGTATTAGGTGATAAAGACGTTGTAACAAGCGAAATCGGTTCACAAGCTGTACACGTGAACGTGCTTAACAACCCAAATCTATAATTCGATTATAGATAGAATGAAAAATCAGTGGGGATTCATCTCCACTGATTTTTTTATCATCTGTTTAATACAAAGAAGCCTCTTGTACATGTACAAGAGGCTTCTTTTAATTCTTAAACTTAAACATCTCACCACTCAAATTCGAATCACTATACACAAACAATACCATGTTAATGTTGTTGTCTTTAATGTATTGATATACATCCTTTTCGTGATAGTGACGAAGGTCGAGAATGGATGTGTGATTGAAGTTTTGTGCTAAATGAGGCACGATTGCGTTTGCGAATGAGTCTTTTAGGACTAAAGCTCGTACATCATTTGGTGCATTGTTATTTTCGATGACGATTTCTGGATAGTCGTTTGCGTAATAGCCGGCGTATGATGTTGTGTCTTTTTGTTTTTCTATGCCATATAGTTCATCTAATGTGCGATATACGGTGCCGTTTACATCTTTTGCGGCTACGCTTGTAAAGTTGAAGCCGTCTTTTGGTGTGTAGTAGCATAGTTTTTCTCCAGTTGCATCGATTAGTTGGTATAGCTGGTTGTTAAAGCTTCCGACTAGATGTTTATTTGGAGCGCACGTACGAGTATAATCTTCTTTTTTTATTTCTTTTCCTTTATATATAGAAGATTGTTGCGTGATTGTGTTCATTATATATTGATAGCCTAAGAATGCACCATCCATATTCCAGTGATGGTCTGTTTTGAAGTACATACTTTGTATTTCTTCATTTGTATAGTTTTGTTTAAAATAATCCATGAGTTTAATTGGTTTTACGTCCGCTGGAAGTTTCGTTAGAAAATAATTTAAATTTTCCTGTGCATATGTGTGAATATGGGAAGGTAATTTAAATGATAATGCATTCGTTTTTGACGGTGGTAAAGCAAAGTAAAACTCAACGTTTTGTTCTTTTAAAAACTGAGATAAGTCTGTTACAGCTGGCATAGCTTGGTCAATCTCATTATATTTTGTAGTCCAAGCAGGGTTTTTTAGAAGCCATTTATCATCAGTTAGAATAATATCGTTAATGAGAGACTTGCCCATTTTAATTTGGGTAAGTGTATAGTTTTTTATGAGATCATCTCTTCCGATTAATTGATCGTTTGTATATGTCTCAAAGTCTTTGAAGAAACTACCATTTGCTAGAGCTTCTTTTGTAAGAGCTGGTTTTTGAGCGAGCGGACGATTTTCAACGGGCGAAACTGCTCGGTCAGTTTTGAGAAGCGATAATATGCCAAATGAAAAGATAATGGTGAGAAAACCGATAAATAGGACGATGTTCCCCAATTTTTTCATAATAACTTTTCCTTCCTATATAAAGTGAAACTTTAATGAGTGGGGGTTTTGTTCATCCCCCACTCATTATCAGCCTTAACCAATCGGGTGGCCCGGCGAATAGCGGGATAAGTTAAAACCTGAAATAAATAAATGGATTATATGTCGAATTAATTAAATACATAATCGAAAGCATAAATAATGTTAGTAATAATATTGGACGTACAACTTGCATCCAGAACGTATATGTTTTTGGCGCGAGCTCTAATATGTTTTTAGCACGTGTCAAAATTGGTGTTGCTGCGATAAAGGCAATGATAAATATGACAATGTATTCATGTATATATAGCATTGTGTTATCATCGATGAAAGATTGCCCCCCTATGCCAAACATCGCCTTTAAATATTGGAACGAGTAAGCGAAGTTATCAGCCCGGAAGAAGACCCAACCGATCATAACGATAATTAGTACATATGCATGTTGCAATGGCTTCCATAGCTTATTTAATATTTTCTCGAATCCAGCTTTTTCAATGGAAATAATAAAGCCGTAATATAAGCCCCAAGCAATAAATGTCCAGCTTGCTCCGTGCCATAAACCGGTTAATCCCCATACGATGAAGAGGTTACGGTAATTTGCTAGTTTTGAAACACGATTTCCGCCGAGCGGAATGTATATATAGTCGCGGAACCAAGAGCCTAGTGTAATATGCCATCTTCTCCAAAATTCTGAAATAGATTTCGAGATGTACGGATAATTGAAGTTTTTCGGGAAATCAAATCCGAACATTTTTCCAAGTCCAATTGCCATATCGGAGTATCCTGAGAAATCGAAATAGATTTGAAGTGTATAGGCGATAATCCCGATCCAAGCTGTTCCAGCGCTTATTTCAGACGGCGGTAAGGCGAAGATTTTATCTGCGACAAATCCGACCTGGTTGGCGATTAATATTTTTTTCGCTAATCCTAGAATGAAAATTTGTAGACCTTCTGTAAATTTTTCGAAAGAATGGATACGCGTTTTAATTTGTTCAGCAACGATGTTGTAACGAACGATTGGTCCGGCAATAAGCTGCGGGAAAATAGAAATATATAGTGCTAAGTTAAGTGGATTCTTTTGAACATCCCCGTCTTTACGATATATATCGATGACATAGGACATCGCTTGGAATGTATAAAATGAAATCCCAATTGGTAGTGGAATAGGTTCCACCTGGATAGCTAAATGTAAAGCGTTGTTTAAAATGTCTGTGAAAAATGAAATATATTTAAAATAAGAAAGTAATAAAATATTCCCGACCACAGCCATAATTAAAAATGTGACTTTCATATTTTTTCGTTTATCATAATGATGCACGAGTAGGCCGAAGCAATAGTTTAATACAATAGAAAAGAGCATTAAAAGAACGAAACGTGGTTCTCCCCATGCATAGAAAATTAAACTAAATGCAAGTAATACGAAATTACGTAGCTCGGCACGCACTATAAAATAGAAAAATAATACGAGAGGTAAAAAGATAAATAAGAAAACAGAACTACTAAATACCAAAGGATTCTCCTCACTTTTTTCAAAGATACATTTCGTGCAAAAAACCGACATTTCTATTATATATTTTTTTGTATAAAAGTGCCTTTAATATTTTATCATGTTAATAATTCGATTAAAATGATTATTATATATAATAGAAGAAAAGCGGTGCGGAATCCTTTTGACACTCACTATTTGGATAAGATAAGATGAATAAGGTGTGATTTGTTTAGAAGGGAAGAGATGGTGTGTTATTTAACTCATTTGAGTTTATTTTTTTATTTTTACCGATAGCATTTCTTTTATATTTTCTATTAAATAAATTTGGACATGCTACATTAGCGAAAGCTTGGCTCGTTGCGGCCTCTTTATTTTTCTATAGTTATTGGAATGTGAAATATTTACCGCTTATGTTAGTGTCGCTCATTGTGAATTATTTTATCGGAATGAGGCTCGTGAAACAAAAGAGTAAACTTCTTTTAACGGTAGGATTAATATTTAATATAGGAATGCTTAGTTATTTTAAGTATTATGATTTCTTCTTACAAAATGTGAATTCATTATTTGGAACTCATTTTACATTATTATCTTTAACGTTACCACTTGCGATTAGTTTCTATACGTTTCAAAAGATCGCATTTTTAGTAGATACGTATCGCGGGGAAACGAAGGCATGTCATTTTCTTGATTACGCATTGTTTGTAACATTTTTCCCGCAGCTGATTGCAGGACCGATTGTGCATCATGCGCAAATTATGCCGCAGTTTGCTGATGATAGTAAAAAGAACTGGCAATCGAAGTATATCGTTCTTGGTATATTCGTATTTGCAGTTGGTATTTTCAAGAAGGTAGGTATTGCAGATGTATTATCACCCCTTGTACATGAAGGGTTTGATGTGCAGCAATCATTAACATTTGTTGAAGCATGGCTTACGTCGTTAGCGTTTACGTTCCAATTGTATTTTGATTTTAGTGGATATAGTGATATGGCAATTGGAATCGCTTTAATGTTTAATATTAAATTACCTCAAAACTTTAATTCACCGTATAAAGCAGTGAATATACAAGATTTTTGGCATCGTTGGCATATGACGCTTAGCCAGTTTTTAACGAAGTACGTATACATTTCTCTAGGAGGAAATCGAAAAGGGATTACGCGTACATACGTAAATATTATGATTGTATTTTTAATAAGTGGGCTTTGGCATGGAGCTGGTTGGACATTTATTTTTTGGGGATTCTTGCACGGTTTGGCATCTGTTATTCACCGCTTATGGAGTAAAGCAGGAGGGCGTATGCCAGCCTTTGCTGGTTGGCTCGTTACGTTTTTCTTCATTAATATAACGTGGGTATTCTTTAGGGCAACATCTATGCATGATGCGGTGAAAGTGTTAAAAGGAATGTTCGGACTAAATGGAATCGAATTAGCAAATAGTGTATTCCCATCATTTATAATAGAGAAGTTACAATTTTTAAAAGAGTACGGTGTTTCATTTACAGAAGGGTACCATATCTCTTTATTAGATCCGAAAATGGTAGCGTATATTTTCGGGGCGTTATGTATTAGTTTCTTCTTAAAAAATTCAATTCAGTTAAAAGATTCATTCCGTCCGAATGTATGGACCGCTTTATTTACTGCAATATTGCTCGTATATAGCGTGTTACATTTAACGAGTATTAGTGAGTTTTTATACTTTAATTTCTAGGTGGAGAATATGAAAAACAAACAGTGGCTTATTTTCGTCTTTGTATGTGTTTTTGTTCCTCTTGTAGGTGTCGGGATATTTAATAGCTATATAGATTCACTTTGGTTATTCCCGCATAAAAATAAGTGGAATGATGTTCAGTTTGGGTTTAACGAGAGACAGCAGAAAACGAATTATATAACGTACCGTCCGTTTACATATGATGGAGTTATACTTGGAAGTAGTAGAACAACTTTTATTAATGAGAATGACTTCACCGGGTTAAACGCATTTAATTATGCAGTAAGTAGTACAGACCCGCGTGAGTATGATGCATATATTGAATATGCAAAAGAACAAAAAGGTAGTGAACTCGCGTCTATTGTACTTGGTTTAGATTTCCTTGGAACGAACAAAAATAGGGAAATTGGTTTTGATAAACCAGAAGTGTATATTAATCAGGCGCAAAGTTTATTGTATCCGATTAAATCGTATGTAAGTATGGACGGGATTACTTATTCAAAGAATACAATTGAAAACTCTATCCATCATAATACGGCTATTGATCGGTACAATCGAGAGAATGTAAAGTCGATGCGTGATTATACGAAAGAAGAGCGTGATGCGCAAATAGCGGCGCAAGTAGATAAGTTTAGTAAAGAGATTTATGGCGGGAATTATGAGTATCAAAATATGAAAGAAATATTAGGAAGAGTAAAGGCTCATAATCCGAACACGAAGTTTTATATTTTTACAACGCCTGTTTCAGAGCCACTATTCCGTACGATGATTCAATCAGGGCGATGGGAAGATTATAAAAGATGGCTTCATGACGCTGTAGATGTATTTGGAGAAGTTCATCATTTCATGTATCTTAATTCCGTTACAACGAATTTAGACAACTATATGGATGGGCATCATTTCAGACCGGAAATAGGAAAGTTAATCGCGCATAAAGTTGTGAATGAAGAAGATAGCAACGTCCCGAAAGATTTCGGTATTGTTATTACGAAGGATAATATTGATGAGGTGTTAGAGCAGATTCGAGCGTCTATTCAATAAAAAATAGGTCATAAATGTGGTCTAGTCTTTGCTGAGTAAACTGTATAAAAAAGATGAAGCAGCCACCGAGATCTGATGGCTGCTTCTTTTATTCCGCTTCTAAATCAACAATTAAGTAAGCGAGTATAACAACGAAGAAAATACTAACGGACGGCGCTGTTAATACGTGGCCGGACATAAAGCCGATTCCAAGTGATAGTACAACGGTGCTAGCTAGTAGCATATATTTCACGGTTATTATTTTCTTAAAGTTTGTTATGACGCGAATGAATAATTTAATACCGAAGTATAGAAGCGGTATTAAGTAAATAAGGAAGCCGACGATTCCGAATGCAAAGAATAGATCGTGGAAGTCCATTTCGATTAATTTAATTTTAACCGTATAGTTACCAGCATAGCCCATTCCGAATAATTTTTGTGATAGTGGTGCGTCTTTATAGTATTGTTTGTATACTTTTAAAAACTTATCGCGATCACTGTAAATTAAACTTTTGACCTCAGAGTCTGTTAGCTCACCTTTTGCATGTTTTTTCTCTGCGTCTGTATCTTCTTTAATTATTTTTCCTTCTTTTCTATCTTTTTCTTCTTGTACTGATTTTTTGTATTCGTATATTTGCATGTGGATGCCCATATTTTTTGCGATAGGAGTATGTGGTGTAAGTGCAATTAAACCTCCCAAAACAATAGCGACAACAACTGTATTTACGAGATATGTGAATCCTTTACCTTCTTTTTTGCGATGAACCATATATTCAATGAATGAGAATAAAAGTGCCACGCCAAGCGTTAGAACAATTGCACCATATCCTACTTTCGTTCCGACCATAATACTTGCATACATCGCAAGTATTGTTGGAATCCAGTAATAGATTTTCGAGAAAGAAGTTGTTTTATGAATCGAATATAACACTACGATTGGGAACATAATTGCAAAAATAGAACTTAAATCATTTCCAGCAAAGAACCAACCTCTTGAACCAATCTTTGAGTGAGGATAGCTTGGGAAATCTGTACCAGTTTGCATTGCAACAATCAGTGTGATGCTGAAAATTAAAGTTGCATATAAGAAATATGTAATGATTTTATGAAACGTATATTCTTTATTTTTTAACTCTTTAAAGACGATAATATATCCAAACAGTAGCACAATTGGATATACGCTTTTTAAAATAAATTTCACTTCTTCGCCAAATGAAACTGGAGATTTGACCATCATATTATTTACAAGACCAATTGCTAGCACGATACCAAGTAGGCATAAATAGTGAATGTACTTTTTCGCCCCATGTTGTTTTCTATGAAGAAGTAGATAACCTAATGCAAGAAGCATAAAGGCGAAACGGACTACGATTCCAACTGTTGCGCTCATGTGTAATACATAGATTGAAAAAGATGTTAATAAATCTAAAATTGGTTGAAACACAATGAATAGCAATAGGAAATGCGGGAAGTAGTTATCCGTTTGTTTCAACTTAGTAACCATATGTTCCTCCATTTCTTCATTCCTTTATTTCAACACCCGAGAGATGGGTATAAAAGCCTTTTTTTGGCATAGTAAGGTGAATGAATTTCAATGTTTGTTTTTTGCATCAAACTTAAGAATACACCATTTCATTGCAATGGTAAATAGATGAAAAGCAATGATAAAACGACTTTAATTTCTATATTTTTTAACGAAATTGTATGTTTTATACGGATATATATACAAATTACGAGAATATTAGACAGAAAATTAAGAAAAAAGAAGGATTTTTAACATGCTTTCTATAATTATAGAAGTATAATCTTTATGTGGAAAAGAGGGGTATATATAATGGAAGTAACAAGTAAAACAGAATCTGTTGTTGTGAAATATGAAGGGCGCGTAGCAACGGTTATGGTCAATCGCCCAGAGGTTTTAAATGCATTAGATGAACCAACGTTAAAAGAGTTATTACAAAAGTTGAAAGAAGTGGCGGAAAGTTCTGTTCATGTTGTTGTGTTATGCGGCAGTGGCCGTGGTTTTTCTGCGGGTGGAGATATTAAATCAATGCTTTCAAGTAATGATGAAAGTAAGTTTGAAGGCATCATGAATACAATTTCTGAAATCGTTGTGACGTTATATACGATGCCAAAGCTTGTTATTAGTGCGATTCATGGACCAACTGCTGGACTTGGATTAAGTATTGCATTAACAGCTGATTATGTTATGGCAGATATATCATCAGTTATTGCGATGAACTTTATTGGAATCGCTTTAATTCCAGATGGCGGCGGCCATTTCTTCCTTCAAAAGCGCGTCGGTGAAAATATGACGAAGCAGATTATTTGGGAAGGGAAGAAATTATCAGCGACAGAAGCACTAGATATCGGTTTAATTGATGAAGTAATCGGTGAGGATTTCCAAACGGCTGTGAAGCAAAAAATTAATGAATGGTTACACAAACCAATCAAGGCGATGATTCAAACGAAACAAATTTTATGTGAAGTAAATCGTTCTAATTTAGAACAAACGCTTCAGCTCGAAAAACGTGGTCAATATGCGATGAGACAAACAGCAGATCATAAAGAAGGTATTGCTGCTTTTCTAGAAAAACGTTTACCAGCATTTAAAGGGGAATAAAGTGAAGCTGTGATCCGCGGGGATTTGTTTATCCCCCGCGGATTATTAGTTTTACTGCCCGTTAATTCGAGATAAAGGGAAGAAAGTGCTAACACATTTTAGTATAATTGTGTTAGCACTTTTTTTAGGAGTAATAACTGAAGAAAATTATCGGTGTTATCGTTATGATTTTACTTACATTATGCTTTGCATAGTACACCATCTCTTGCGGTACGGACTGCATTATTCTTTGAGGGACATCCAACTGTCGCTTTCTTAAGTGAAGTGAAGAAAGAACGGGATGTGAAAAAAGAGGCGATTCCTGATGAGTACCGGACCTTATACGGCGATAAGAAAGAAGAACCAGAGCATTGTTTCTTTCCGGTAGTAAGGGCGCACGGATCAGGGATTGATATGGTAAGTGCTTGTGTGAAAAAAGAGTGGTTTTTCTATAAAGCAGAGCTCGGGTGTTATTAAAAGTGGGAGGAAAAGTGATGTCAACTTATAACAGATTAGTAAGAGATCGTGTCCCAGAGAAAATTTTAATGTCTGGAAAAACATATACAGCGCAAAAATTAACAGGACAAGCTTACATACAAGCGTTAGCGAAAATTGGTACAGAAGAAATTCGTGAATTTGCTTCAATGAAAGAGCGTGAACATGCGCTAGATTCACTTGCAGATGCACTTGAAGTTATTGTTTCATTAGCGCGCGCAGAAGGTGCAACAATTGAAGATATAGAGCGTATTCGTAAGCAAAAAGAAGAAGAGCGCGGCGGATTTACAAGAGGGATTTATTTGATGGACGTTTCGGAAGAGTAGTTTTATAGAAAAAGCACAGCTTACTCGGTAGCGCTGTGCTTTTTTCCTGCAATTAGGCTAACGATTAAGAAGATAGCTGTTAATGTCCAACCGATTGCAATAGAAGTAGTAGTGTGAATGACATAAGAAACTTGTAAACATAGTAATGATGATAAAAACCAAATAAGTGCAATATGTACATGTTTTTTCGTTACATTCATTTTTTGTATCTCCTTTTCACTTGCTAAACTAAATTTTACTATAATTTAGAAAATTAAACTATATGAGTAGAGGTTTTATCGTAATTTCGCTATACTAAATAGTAGAGAAAATGAGGAGGAAACGACAATGGCACATCATGCAAAAGAAACGATGGAATTAATTAAAGAGCTTGTCTCTATTCCAAGTCCATCTGGAAACACGGCGAAAATTATTAATTTTATTGAAAACTATGTAAGTGAGTGGAATGTAGAGACGAAGCGTAATAATAAAGGTGCTCTTATTTTAACGGTTAAAGGAAAGAATGATGATCAGCATCGTTTATTAACTGCACACGTTGATACGTTAGGTGCGATGGTGAAAGAAATTAAGCCTGACGGTCGTCTTCGTCTATCTATGATTGGTGGATTTCGCTGGAACTCTGTAGAAGGGGAATATTGCGAAATTGAAACGTCAAGCGGTAAGACGTATACAGGTACAATTTTAATGCATCAAACTTCTGTTCATGTATATAAAGATGCAGGTGAAGCGAAACGTGATGAGCAAAATATTGAAGTACGTATTGATGAGCGTGTTTCTTCGGCAAATGAAGTACGCGAATTAGGAATTGAAGTAGGAGACTTCGTTTCATTTGATCCGCGCGTTCAAATTACAGAGAGTGGATACATAAAATCACGTCATTTAGACGATAAAGTAAGTGTAGCAATCCTATTAAAATTAATTAAAAGATTGCAAGATGAAAAGGTAACATTACCGTATACAACACACTTCTTAATTTCTAATAATGAAGAGATTGGGTACGGTGGTAACTCAAACATTCCAGAAGAAACTGTAGAATATTTAGCGGTTGATATGGGAGCGTTAGGTGACGGACAAGCATCTGATGAATATACAGTATCCATTTGTGCGAAAGACTCTAGCGGTCCATACCATTATGCTTTACGTAAGCATTTAGTTGAACTGGCGAAAGCGAACGCTATTGAATATAAAGTGGATATTTATCCATACTACGGATCAGATGCATCAGCTGCGATTCACGCTGGATTTGATGTGAAACATGCATTAATTGGAGCTGGTATTGATTCTTCTCACGCATTTGAGCGTACGCATGAAAGCTCGATTGTACATACAGAAGCACTTGTTTATGCATATGTGTTATCAGAAATGATAGTAGAATAGTGAGAGGGTGGTTGATTCTATGAATCAGCCACTTTTTTTTTGCATAAAAACTACTTAAATTGTATTGTACAATATTAAGAAAGTAGGTTTACTATAGAATTCTAGTATTATAAAATACTAGAGGCGCACTAATTTTTTTATTTTATTTTTGGTAAGATTTGTATATTAAGATTACACGTTTTAAAAATGTTAATTTTCGAGAGGAGTATTATTATTTATGAAGTATCGTGCAGTCGCGGCTGGTATTTTAGCCGCAAGTTTATTATCGTCTCCAGTTAGTAGTTTCGCAGCAGGGAAAAAGTTTTCGGATGTTCCTACATGGGCGCAGGAGTCGGTTGACTATTTAGTAGAGAAAAAAGCACTTGATGGAAAACCAGATGGAACGTTTTCTCCATCTGAAGCAGTAGATAAAGGATCAGCTGCAAAAATATTAGCGGTAGTTCTTGGTTTACCAATTGATCCAAAAGCGAAACCATCTTTTAAAGATTCGCAAGATCATTGGGCAGCACCATATATTGCTGCGGTAGAAAAAGCGGGTGTAATTAGTGGAGATGGTACTGGGAAATTCAATCCATCAAGCCAAATTAACCGTGCATCTATGGCATCTATGCTTGTACAAGCATATTCATTAGATAAGAAAATTATTGGAGAACTTCCAACACAGTTTAAAGATTTGGAACCTCATTGGGGTAAGAAACAAGCTAATATTTTAGTAGCTTTAGGGATTTCAATGGGTACAGGAAATGGCTGGAATCCTGACGGTACTGTGACTCGTGCTGAAGCAGCTCAGTTCATCGCGATGGCAGATAAAAATAAAACAAATACATCGAAAAGAATGTATATGAATAGAAACTTTATTACATATCATCAAGCATCATTATCATCTGGTATTACTGACACTCAACATAAACCACAAATGATTGAAGTGACAGAGCAAAGAGCGGATGGTTGGTTGAAGGTTGTAACAAGTAAAGGTGAGAAGTGGACACCATCACAAGAAAAAACAGAGTCTATTAATCAAGAATTCACTACATATCAAGAAGCTTCACATACGTCTACAGTGGCAGGGACACATAAAGCACAACAAGTAACTGTTATTGAAGAAAAAGATAGCTGGATTCGCATCCGCATGGGCGCTGGTTTCCAATGGGTTAATAAAAACCAATTAAATCCAGTGAAGCAAGGTAACTTCTTAGAAGGAAAAGCGATTATCAT
Source organism: Bacillus proteolyticus (assembly GCF_001884065.1). Lineage (GTDB taxonomy): Bacteria > Bacillota > Bacilli > Bacillales > Bacillaceae_G > Bacillus_A > Bacillus_A proteolyticus. The sequence goes on along the minus strand of NZ_MACH01000156.1, from coordinate 100,343 downwards.
TGATCCAGGTCATGGTGGAGCGGATTCAGGTAATCCAGGTTATTATGAGAAAGAAAGTCAAACCGTATTAGATGTATCATTACGATTACAGAAAATATTTGAGAAAAAGACACCATTTACTGTGTTATTCACTCGTACAGATGATACACGTCCAGGAACAAGTGCTTCTGATTCTTTAAAGAAACGTGTAGAATTTGCTCAAAAAAATAATGGGGATATCTTTGTAAGTATCCATGGTAATGGTACGGAAAGTAAAAATGGACAAGGTACAGAAACGTTCTACTATGAATCAGCGACAGCAAGAGGAACAAATCCTAACGTATCAGAAAGTCGTTTACTAGCAGAAAAAATTCAAGAGCGTCTTGTAGATGCACTGGGAACAAAAGATCGTGGTGTGAAAAAAGGCGATTTATACGTAATTAGAGAAAATACAATGCCAGCTGTATTAGCAGAATTAGCATTTGTAGATAATAAAAGTGATGCAGATAAAATAGCTACACCAGCGCAAAGACAAAATGCAGCGGAAGCTATTTATCAAGGTATTTTAGATTACTATGAAGAAATGGGTAACAACGTGTCTTCTTTCCGTTAATAAATAAAAGAGATTGCCAATAGGCAGTCTCTTTTTATTTATAAAACAAATTATAAAGGTTTCTCTTTATTTCGGGCATGTGATATCATTTAATTTTATATAAATAGTATTCGAGTAATTGTAATCATAACAATTTAAAACGATAAAGGATGATAATAGATTGAGTAATTATAGTAAAACACCTGCATGTATATATACGTATGCGTTTCGAGAAGAGGAACGTGCTTTATGTTACTTGGAAATGCGCTCGTTCTTTGGGATGGAGTCTCACGTTAATATTTTGAAAAGTGAAGTCAAGATTGCTCCGAGTAGAAGTCCGTTTATTAAAGAGCGCGTTGAGGTTATGTATGAAGGGGACGACTTAGAAAGCATTTTAGAACAAGTGGAACAAATTGATTTGGCGGGAGCGACATTCAAAGTTATCTTCGTTAAAATCAATGATCTTGGTAAAGAAAATAAAATTGAATATGGGGAAAGACGCCTTATTGAACGAGACCTCGGCATGCATATTGAAGGAGAAGCTGATGTTCGTAATCCAGAGCGTGTATTCGGGATTGTTCCTCTTGGAGGACGCTGGTACTTCGGGCACTATGTAGAAAGTGATCCGGTTTGGTATCATCACATAAAAAAACCGCATAGCTATTCGACATCACTGAGCACACGTGTTGCTAGAGCTGTCGCAAATATCGCTGTACCAAACCCAGATGGAGTACGAGCAATTGACCCGTGCTGCGGAATTGGAACAGTAGTAGTAGAAGCACTTTCTATGGGAATTAACATCGTTGGTAGAGATATTAATCCACTTGTAGTTCTTGGAACGAGAAAAAACATCGCACATTTCGGATTTGAAGGAACAGTAACAAAAGGCCCAATTGAAGAAATTACTGAGAACTACGACGTCGCAATTATCGATATGCCGTACGACCTATTTACGCACGCTACACCAGAAGATCAACTCTCGATTCTTTCAAGTGCGCGCCGCATTGCAAAAAAAGTAGTCGTTGTCACGATGGAAACAATGGACGACATGATTCATGAAGCGGGATTTGAAATTACAGACCGCTGTATCACAAGAAAAGGATCATTTTCTAGACAAATTCTTGTTTGTGAATAAGAAAGAAAGGTCACCCATTTGGGTGACCTTTTTTGGTTTGCATTCTTGCAGCGTGATGTGTAATTGGTTGGTCGTTTAGAGCGGGCGTTTGCTGGAAGTAGTTGATAAGTCGATAGATTCCGGGAATCGTTTTGTTAGTATATTACTCTTCCTTCAACTTTTCCTGTTCTACAATTAGTAAATTGCGCAATACGTGTCCGCGGTAGCTTTCTAGCTTCCGTCCTTCCAAATAACGAACACCTAATTTCTTTAGTTCGGCTACGTACCAGCCTTTTGTTCCGTAATACATGAGACCACTTCCTTTTGCTTTTGAACAGTATATGTTGGGGTGGTTTGGAAATTTCATCTCAAATTAATATTGAATATTCAGTTTATTTGTATTATGATTAACTTATTATCGGATGACAGTGATTAGCCTCCCTGTAAGCCCGAATGCCTTTTTGAAAATGAATAGAGGAACAACTTCTTTCCACTTGAACTTCCTTAGCAGGAGGACGAGCCATAAGGATAGGGGCAGTAAAATTCAATGCAGTTGTATGCGTTGTTTTTCTGGCTCTTTTTATTTTTTACTTAAAGTAGGAGGGGATTTTTAGAAAGCGTTATCAATGGAATGTGGCGTACGTTCATGCTAATGGAGGGGCTGGTGAATTGTTTGGCTAAAGAGAAAAAAGAGTTACAGAAGGATTTAAAAACTCGGCATATAACAATGATTTCGATTGGCGGGGTTATCGGGGGCGGTTTGTTTGTAGGAAGTGGAACGATTATTCAATCGACGGGTCCAGCAGCGATTTTGTCCTATATTATTGGCGCTTTAATGGTTGTGCTCGTGATGCGGATGTTAGGAGAAATGGCAGCGGAAAATCCTGATAGCGGTTCTTTCGCAACGTATGCGAATAAAGCAATTGGGCCGTGGGCAGGGTATACGATTGGGTGGTTATATTGGTTTAACTGGGTCATTATTATCGCAATTGAAGCGGTGCTTTTAGGCGTGATGATTAACAATTGGTTCCCTTCAGTGCCAGCATGGATTGCGAGTTTATGTATGGTTCTTTTAATGACGATGACGAATGTATATTCAGTAAAACTGTACGGTGAGTTTGAATATTGGTTAGCGTTTATTAAAGTTATTGCGATTGTTGCGTTTTTAATTTTAGGCGTTTCGATGTTTTTTGGTCTTGTTCCAGGGGTGGATAGACCGAGTCTTTCTGTTATTACGGAACACGGTGGTTTCTTCCCGAATGGAATTCTCCCTGTTTTACTGAGCGTTGTGTTTATTTCTTTCTCGTTATCAGGAAGTGAAGTAGCAGCGATTGCAGCCGGGGAATCGGAAAATCCAGAGAAGAATGTTATACGAGCTATTAATAGTGTTGTATGGCGCCTTATGCTTTTCTTCGTAGGTTCGGTAACGATTTTAGTTATGTTTATTCCGTGGACGGATAAGGAGTTATTAAAACTTCCGTATGCAAGTTTATTTAATATGGCAGGAGTACCTGCAGCCGCAGAAATTATGAATGGTGTTGTCTTTCTATCACTACTTTCCGTTATGAACTCAGGTATATATACGAGTTCGCGTATGTTATTTTCACTTGCTAAAAAAGGAGATGCTCCGGCTAGTTTTTCACGATTAAATAGTAGAGGAACGCCGGTTGTAGCGATCTATGCAAGTATCGTATTTGCATTTATTTGCGCGATGTTGAAATTTATATCTCCTGATAAACTGTTTGCGTTTTTAGCGAATAGTTCAGGCGGGGTAACGATGCTTATGTATATGTTCGTTGCCGTTTCACATGTCATATTAAGACGAGAGAGGGAAAGAGAAGGGGCTGGCAAGCTGAAAGTGAAAATGTGGTTATTCCCTTATCTCACATATGCAACGCTTTTAATGATTGTTACAATCTTTGTTTCACAAGCATTTATAGCAGATATGCGTATGCAGTTTTACATGACGTTACTAGCTACGATCCTAGTAATAATAAGTTATTTCCTAAGAGTTAGAAAGTTAGATAAGCAAAAGTTGAATGATTTTACGATGATAAAAGATTCGGAAGTTAGTTTAGAAGAAAAATAAGAAAAGGGGTATGTACCATGTTGAAAGAGAAGAAGGATATTACAACTACAAAATCTAGCATATTACACGAAAGAAGAAAAAATGCGGTGCCAGAAGGGCCTTACAATATTACAGAGTTGTATGTGCAATCAGCAAAAGGCGCGATTATTACTGATGTTGATGGTAACGAATTAATAGACTTTGCGGGCGGAATTGGTATGCAAAATGTTGGGCATTGTCATCCGAAAGTAGTAAAGGCGATTCAAGATCAAGTGGAATCTTCTATTCATAGTTGTTTTCATGTAGCGCCGTATGAAAGTTATATTACATTGGCGGAAAGACTGAATGAGTTAACGCCAGGTGATTTCAAGAAAAAAACGATGTTTGCGAACAGCGGAGCTGAAGCAGTAGAAAATGCGGTGAAGATTGCTAGAAAAGCAACTGGAAGAAGTGCGATTGTTTCGTTTGAGCGTGCATATCACGGGCGTACACTTTTGACGATGTCACTGACAAGTAAGGTGAAACCGTACAAACATGGATTTGGACCGTTTGCATCAGAAGTATATAAATTACCATATCCGTATTATTACCGCGCTGACGAAGGGCTAACACAAGAAGAAGTAGATGCACAAATTTTAGCGTATTTCGAACGCTTTATGTTAGAGGAAGTAGCAAGTGATAATATTGCTGCGATTATTTTGGAGCCGCTTCAAGGAGAAGGCGGATTTATCGTTCCGACGACTACATTCATGCAAGGTGTCCGGAATATTTGTGATAAGTACGGAATCATTATGATTGCGGATGAAATTCAAACTGGTTTTGCTCGTACAGGTAGTTTATTTGCAATGGATCATTTCGGCGTAGCTCCTGATTTAATGACTTTCTCAAAATCAATCGCTGCTGGCATGCCGCTAAGCGCGATAACAGGAAGAGCGGATTTGATGGATGCACCTGGACCAGGTCAATTAGGTGGTACTTTCTCAGGAAGTCCGGCTGCTTGCGCGGCTGCATTAGCTGTTTTAGATGTAATCGAAGAAGAGAATTTAGTGAAGCGCGCTGTAGAAATTGGCGAGCGTATGATGGAAGTGTTTAATAGCTGGAAAGAGAAATATGAACTAGTTGGCGATGTTAGGGGCCTTGGTGCTATGACGGCAATTGAGCTTGTAAAAAATAAAGAGACGAAAGAGCCAGCAGCGGAAGAAGTTAAAGCGATTATGAAGGAAACGCATAGTAAAGGGGTCATTACGATAAGCGCCGGTATTTATAGTAACGTACTTCGCTTCTTGCCGCCTCTTGTTATAACGGATGAACAGCTTGAAGAAGGGCTTACTATTTTAGAAGCTGCTATTGCGAAACTATCAAAATAAAAACGGTGGGGGCAGGGGAATGAAGTTTTTCAATTATATAAACGGTGAGTGGAGAGAGCCTTCCACGAATGCACATGTGAAAAATTATAATCCGCATAACGGGGAAGTGTTAGGTGAATTCCCGTTTAGTTCAGTAGAAGATACACGAGTTGCAATTGCATCAGCGAAAGAGGCTTTTCATAAATGGCAAAAGTTATCGTTCCAAGAGAGAGCAAGTTATTTATGGAAAGCGGCAGCTATTTTAAAAGAAAAGGTAAATGAAGTTGGCCGGGATGTAACGAATGAAGAAGGAAAGACGATTGCAGAAGGAATAGGAGAGACGAAGCGAGCGATTAGCATTCTTGAATATTATGCCGGGGAAGCAAATCAGCCGATTGGAGAGATCATCCCGTCTGCTAATGAAAGTACGATGCTTTACAGTAAACGTGTAGCAGTAGGACCAGTCGGATTAATTACGCCGTGGAACTTCCCAATTGCGATTCCAGCGTGGAAAATGGCGCCGGCACTTATTTACGGAAATACGATTGTCATTAAGCCGGCTGAAGTTACGCCAAAATCGGTGTACCATCTTGTGAATGCTTTTCATGAGGCTGGTATTCCAGCGGGCGTTATAAATTGTGTATTCGGAAAAGGTTCTGAAGTTGGAGCAGAATTAACGGGAAACCCTGATATAAAAGCGGTATCTTTTACTGGCTCTAATCACGTTGGAAATATCATTCAGAAAGCAGCCGTTGAAACTAGGAAAAAAGTACAATTAGAGATGGGCGGAAAAAATCCGTTAGTTGTATTAAAAGATGCCGATATTGAAAAGGCGGTAAATATTGCGATAAAAGGTGCGTTTATGTCAACGGGGCAAAAATGTACCGCAACAAGTAGAGTAATAGTTGAAGAGGGCATTTATGAAGCATTCCGTGATCGACTGTTGCAGTGCACTGAAGCTCTTACAGTTGGGAATCCGCTATATAGTAATACATTTATGGGTCCATGTGTTTCAAAGGGGCAGCAGCAATCTGTTCTATCGATGATTGAAGTAGGAAAAGGAGAGGCTTCCTTACTGTATGGAGGTAGCGTGCCAGACGAAGCTGAGCTGCAGCGAGGGTGTTATGTTTTACCGACTATTTTTGAAAATGTAGACAAAGATGCACGCATTGCAAAAGAAGAGATTTTCGGCCCAGTTATATGTTTATTTAAAGTGAATAGTTATGAAGAAGCAGTTTCTGTAGCAAATGATACAGAATACGGATTAAGTGCATCGATTTGTACAAATAATTTAAGTTTGTCGCAAAGGTTTATTGATGATATGGAAGTTGGAATGGTTCATGTGAATTCAGAAACTGCAGGAGCAGAACCACAAGTTCCGTTTGGTGGAATGAAAAACTCTAGTGCTGGACCGCGTGAACAAGGAAAAGCAGCGAAAGAATTTTATACGAGAATAAAGACAGTATACGTAGATCAAGTATAAACAGTAAAAAACATAGTAACGGAGGATGAAATATGCGTAAAGGGACATTTTTTATGGCAGGACATTCGAGACTTCCGAAAGGGATGGCTGTTCGCAGTATGTACGAAACATTAACGATTACAATTGAGGCAGATCATAAATATCACGTCATTATTGAAGCGTCATGTACGCTTGCGACAGAGCATGGTAGGGACTTCGTCGCTCAAATGTTGAGAGGACATAGTTTGCAAGATGGTATTGAAGAAATAGTTCAAGATATTATGGACCATTATCAAGGAAAAGCGCAAAATGCTATTGTCAGTGCGGTAAAAGATTTGCATCGCCAATATGTAAGTTATTTAAATGATGAACAGCTAGAAGGAGAGTACGAGGAAACAACACCATAAAAACTGTCTAGTTTATCCCGCATTAACGCGCAGTAAGATCTCCACAGATCAACTGCCCGTAAATGCCCGATTGGTGAAACTAATGATCAGTGGGGATGAACTACGTCCCCACTGATCAAAGTTTCACTTTATATCGCCATAAACGAGAGCCAGTTGTATTTCCGTTAACGGGATACGACTGGCTTATTTTATTTGGGAGGTAAGAAAGATGAAAAAGTTAAATGAAGTTCAAGTGGTAAAACAAGAGACGAAAAAAAGAGGGTGCGCAGAAAGTAAGGGGATTTGTAAAATGTGTAAAGTTTGTCGAGGAAATAATAAAAAACGAATTGACAGTTATAATATTTTGAATTATTATTTAATTAATAAGATCCATACGAGAAATTAGCCTTCTCTATATCCGATCTTGCTTTCCTGTTTTACAAATATTTTCATACAAACTGTCTATTATTATTGTACTTTAAGAGATTAAAGAACATTCGTAATTATGAGCCAGTTGTACGTTTCTACGATTTTATGTCGTGGTATGCGTATAACTGGCTTTTTCGTTGTTAGGACAGTAAGACCGAATCTCAGCATAAGAAGATAAGGATAACTGTCTGTAAAAAGCGTCAATACGTTCTTCATATTTAAATTAGGGAGGAATTGAAATGTCGATTATTACAGAACAAAATACGAAGATGAAATTTGCAAAGAAATATGAGGGGTATGAAATTGCTCCTCATCCAGAGCATAAACGTTTATATCATATTACGCTAAACCAGCAATTGCTTAAGCAGTTTTTTGAAGAGGTAAAAGAGCATTCAGAGCAGTCACTGCAATACATTCCTTATTCTCGATTTAATCTTGCGGATGGAATGAGAAAGATTTTTGGGCAATCATTTATGGATAACATTCGCGGCATTATTCATGACCGTGAAACGGGCGGATTTACAATTGGGGTGCAAGGTGAAACATCAGATCCAGCAGACTATGTGAAATTTGCAACAGCATTAACACATTTAATCGGGGAGCCAAACTTTGATGCAATGACAGGAACGTATTATGCTAGATTTAATGTGAAAGATACGGATAGTAGTGATTCTTACCTTCGTCAAGCGTACCGATTGTTTACACTGCATACAGACGGTACATTCGTTGATGAGCCGACAGATTGGCTTCTTATGATGAAAATTGAAGAGCAAAATGCAGTAGGCGGAGAATCTCGTTTATTACATTTAGACGATTGGGAAGATCTTCAGAAATTTAGAGATCATTCACTCGCATCTGTTAAAATTACGTATAAAGCACCACCAAGTAAAAATTCGCAAGAAATCGTCTATCGTGAAACATTTTTTGACGTAAATAACGCACCGTGTATTTGCTTTATTGATCAGTTCGCTTATCCAGATAATATTGAACAAGCAAACTATTTGAAAGACTTATCATATTCTGTTGAAAATTCGCCAGCAACACATGCATTGAAATTACCAATTGGTGACTTAGTTCTTTTAAACAACTTATTTTGGATGCACGGAAGAGCTGCATTTGAGAAAAATAAAGATTTATATAGAGAACTAATGCGTCAACGTGGTTGTTTTTCTAAATAAGTTTGTACGGCGGGTCTTAAAAAAGGCCTGCCTTTCATCATATTAAGGGGGAAGTAGGATGTATGACTTTATAATTATTGGCGGAGGAATTGTTGGGCTTTCAACGGGAATGGCTTTAACGAAAAAATTCCCTCGTGCGAAAATCGCGATCATTGAAAAAGAAAAGGAACTTGCACATCATCAAACTGGACATAATAGCGGAGTAATTCATTCTGGAATTTATTATAAACCAGGGAGTTATAAAGCGAAGTTTGCCAAAGAAGGAAACGCAGCTATGGTTCAATTTTGTAAAGAAAATGACATCGCTTATGACATGTGCGGAAAAGTAATTGTCGCTACAGAAAAAGAAGAACTTCCTCTTTTACATAATTTATATGAGAGAGGCTTACAAAACGATTTACATATTTTAAAAATAGATAAGGAAGAATTAACTGAAATTGAACCTCATGTAAAAGGACTTGGGGCAATCCGTGTTCCGTCTTGCGGGATTGCTGATTATAAAGGAGTAAGTTATGCATTTGCCCGTTTGATTCAAGAAAGCGGTGGAGAAGTACATTTAGGAACAGCCGCAGAGCGTATTACTGAGAAGAAAGACGCCGTAACAATTGAGACGAACAAAGGCGCATTTAAAACGAAATTTCTCATTAATTGCGCTGGATTACATAGCGATCGTATTGCGAAAAAGACAGGCATATTAACGGACATGAAAATTGTTCCGTTTCGTGGTGAATATTATGAACTTGTCCCAGAAAAACGCCATCTCGTAAAACATTTAATCTATCCAGTTCCAAACCCAGAATTTCCGTTTTTAGGTGTTCATTTCACAAGAATGATAAACGGAGACGTACATGCAGGACCAAATGCCGTATTAAGTTTCAAACGCGAAGGCTATACGAAAACAGACTTCAACATAAAAGACTTCATGGAAACAATGACATACACAGGCTTCTGGAAAATGGCGATGCCAAATATGAAAGAAGGCATAAAAGAAATGGTGCGCTCATTCAGTAAACAATCATTCCTAAAAAGCTTACAGCGCTTAATACCAGAACTTACAGAGAAAGATATCGTGCCAACCCATGCAGGTGTAAGGGCACAAGCCATTTTATCAAACGGAAATATGGTTGATGACTTTTGTATTATCCCTGGCATCAATTCTCTGCACATTTGTAATGCGCCATCTCCAGCTGCGACGGCTAGTATAAAGATTGGTGAGGAGATTGCGAAGCAAGTGCCAGATGTTGTGGCGGTTAGGGTTTGATGGGTAATGGGTCCCCCGGGTTTCGGGGGATTTTTTTGTTTAGTGGTTGGCTGGTTGTAAGTCCCCACACTGCTTAACGCTCTACTTCATAAGTAATCCCATACTTCTTTAATTTCTTATATAAATTAGCCCGGGACATGCCTAACTTTTTCGCAGCGATGCTTTTATTTCCGTACGTGTCTTCGAGAGCTTGTATAATTCTAGTTTTCTCTAAGTTCTTTTTCTCATCAGTGAGTGAACGCTCTGTATGATGGACAGACTTTTGCGAAGGCAATAGTTGCAAAATATTTACTTCCCGTATTTCTTTCCCGTCATGAAGGACAATTAATCTTTCTATTATATTGCGCAGTTCGCGAATATTACCTGGCCAAAAATATGTGTGTAGTCGGTTCATTGCTTCTTGATGAACGAAAGGAGCGGGCTTGTTATATTTAAACGAAAATTCTTTTAAGAAATGATGAGTTAAAAAGGAAATATCGTCTGTGCGCTCTCTTAGCGGCGGGATGTGCGCTGTGAAAACATTTAATCTATAAAACAAATCAGATCGAAAAGTTCCGCTGAGCACCATATCTTCTAAAATACGATTCGTCGCGGCAATAATTCTTACGTTTATTTTTTTCGGCGTTTGTCCGCCAATTCGGTAAATCTCTTTTTCTTGTAAAGCGCGAAGTAGTTTCACTTGCATATCAAGGGGGAGTTCTCCCACTTCATCTAAAAATAAAGTACCGCCATTTGCTAATTCTAACTTTCCTGCTTTTCCGCCTTTAGCGGCTCCAGTATATGCCCCAGATTCATAACCGAATAACTCACTTTCAAAGAGAGCGGCAGGAATAGCGCCGCAATTAATCGGGATAAAGGGTTGCTTGTTTCTAAGGCTTGCTTCGTGAATGGCCTGGGCAAATAGCTCTTTCCCAACGCCGCTTTCTCCTGTAATTAAAATCGTCGCATCAGTTTTTGCTACCTTTTTCATGTTGTGGATAATGTGCTGAAGTGTTGCGTTATTACCTTTAATCGTGCTGAAGGGGTCATCTTGTTGATGCTGAATCATTTGCTTTAATTGCTGTAATTCTTCAGAAGTAGAGGATAATTTTTCATTTAACTTAATCGTCGCGGTAATATCCCTTTCTACAGACATAGAACCAATTAATTCATTGTTTTCATCATAAATAGGAGTCGTACTAATTAAGACGTGCTTATCTGGCCGAGGAAGATGATAAATATCCCGAACCGGTTGCCCGCTCTCAAGAACTTTCAAATTCATAATATCTTCCTTTGAAAAAAACTCTTGCACATTTCTACCGATAATATCTTCTTTCTTAATGTCATACATTTTTTCTGCTGCCTCATTCCAGTACAACATAACGCCCTTCGTATTTACGATAGAAATCGCTTCTTCTACGTAAGAGAGGAGTGTATGTAACGTTGGAACTGCAAAGCTATCGAATTGTTTCATAGTGTAGCCTCCGGAAATTTTATCAAAAAGTAGACAGTAGTATACAGATTTGTTGCCAAAAGGATACACCTTTTTCAGAAAAATGTAAACAAATTAACGATTGGTATGTTGGCATGATACTTGCAATGAAAAGAGTATAAAAGTATGAAGGAGAGATAGAAATGAAGGTTAGTAAAATATACACAACAATTGATGCTCACGTAGCTGGAGAACCACTCCGAATTATTACGGGGGGAGTGCCAGAGATAAAAGGAGAAACGCAATTAGAAAGACGCGCATACTGTATGGAACATTTGGATCATCTTCGTGAAGTTCTTATGTATGAACCGAGAGGACATCACGGCATGTACGGTTGTATCATTACTCCGCCTGCAAGTGCTCACGCTGATTTTGGTGTTTTATTTATGCACAATGAAGGCTGGAGTACGATGTGTGGTCACGGCATTATCGCTGTTATTACAGTCGGGATTGAAACGGGGATGTTTGAAGTGACAGGCGAAAAACAAAAATTCATTATTGATAGCCCTGCTGGGGAAGTTATTGCGTACGCAAAATTTAACGGGAGCGAAGTAGAGTCTGTATCATTTGAAAACGTTCCTTCTTTCGTATACAAAAAAGACGTTCCTATCAAAATAGATGACTATGAATTCCAAGTAGATATCGCATTTGGTGGAGCATTCTACGCTGTTGTAGATAGTAAAGAATTTGGTTTGAAAGTCGATTTCAAAGATTTAGCTGCAATTCAAACGTGGGGCGGTAAAATTAAACACTACATTGAAAGCCAAATGGAAGTAAAACATCCACTTGAAGAAGATTTAAAAGGAATATACGGCGTTATTTTCTCAGATGAACCGAAAGGAAAAGATGCCACTTTACGAAATGTAACGATCTTTGCTGACGGGCAAGTAGATCGTTCTCCTTGCGGCACAGGAACTTCCGCAAGAATCGCAACCCTTTTTGAAAAAGACGCTCTGCAAAAGGGAGAAACATTCATCCACGAATGCATTACTGACGGACAATTTGAAGGAGAAGTGTTATCCGTAACAGAGGTAGACAAATATGAAGCTGTCGTTCCGAAAGTAACGGGGAATGCGTTTATTACAGGATTTCATCAGTTTGTAGTAGATCCGAGAGATGATTTGAAGCGGGGGTTTTTGTTAGCTTAATGTTTTCTTAAGGGAGGGGCCTTTGGATGAAGTGGTGGCGAAAACAAAATTTACCTGTGAAAATTTTGATAGGGGCATTAATTGGTATTGCTTTAGGGGTAGTATTTGGACCGAAAGTAGCTGTTTTAAAGCCGATTGGGGATATATTTATTCGCTTATTACAAATGATTATCGTTCCTTTAACTTTTTTAAGTATCGTCTCAGGTATCGCGCAGCTTGAAAATCCGAAAATGTTAAGGGCAATTGGCGGGAGAATTTTTATTTACTATGCAATTACTGCTGTATTAGCGACTAGTATTGGCGTAGTGATCGCTTTTATTATCAACCCTGGTAAAGGAGTAGAAGGTCTTCTTGCGAATGGACAGAACTTTAAAGAAGAGAAGTTTAGTTTTGTAGATAATATCGTGCAATGGTTTCCTTCTAACGTCATTCAAGCAGCTTCAGAAACGAGTATGCTTCAAATTATAATCTTTGCTATTTTTGTCGGGGTGGCACTTATTCTTCTCGGGGATCAAGCGAAAGGAATTCGTAAATTAGTGCATGAAGGATCAGGAGTCATGATTAAAATTGCAGAGCTCGTTATCGGATTTGCACCATATGGGATTATGGCGTTAATTGCTCATGTAGTTGGCACATTTGGAGCTGACATGCTTACTGCGGTCGTTAGCTATGTAGTAGCTGATTATTTATCATTGCTACTCATTGTGTTCATTATGTACCCAATTGTACTGAAAGTTTTCGGGAAAATAAGCCCAATTCATTTCTACAAACAAGTGAGTCCAGCTATGCTCGTAGCTGCTAGTACGACATCAAGTAGCGCAACGCTTCCAGTAACGATGGAAGTTGCGCAAAAAAGACTTCGCATCCCTGAATCGGTAGCTGGTTTCACTATTCCGCTTGGAGCTACTGTTAATATGAACGGACTATCAGCGGCACTTGGTGTTTTAGCGGTTTTCGCATTAAACGTATACGGTATTCCGATTACATTTGGGCTTATTATGCAAACTGTATTTTTAGGAATCGTCCTTGCAGCGGGGTGTGCTGGAGTAAAAGGTGCGGACGTTATTACCGCGACCATTTTACTTTCCACACTCGGTCTGCCGCTAACAATTATCCCGATTATCGCAGCTGTTTCTCCGCTCGTTGATATGGGCCACACTGTTGTAAATATTACGGGTGATTTAGTAGGGGCGCAGGTCGTGAATGAAAATATCGCGTCTAGTGAAGAAAAGAATGTAGAAAAGGGTGAACAAATATGCTAGTCATAAGCGCGAACGAACAAAAAAACTTAGTAAATATGAATGAAGTCATTGAATACGCGGCGCTTGCTTTAAAAGAATTTTCAGCAGAAAGAACGATCACACCAATTCGCGGCTCATTACCATTTGCGAACGAGCAAAATACCGCATTAATTATGCCTTCAGTAGCGGAAGGGCTTGAAGCTCTCGGTTTAAAAGTAGTAACGGTAGCTCCTCATAATAAGAAGTTAGGAAAGAAAACGATAAACGGAATTGTTATGCTATCAGACTTTCAAACGGGAGAACCGCTCGCACTTTTAGAAGGATCGTACTTAACGATGATTCGAACAGGCGCCTTATCAGGAGTAGCGACAAAACATTTAGCTCGTCATAACGCAAAAACTTTATGCATCATCGGTACCGGTGAACAGGCGAAAGGAATTGCTGAAGCGGTGCTCGCAGTTAGGGATATTGAAAAAGTCATACTGTATAACCGAACGGAAGAAAAAGCGTATGTATTTGCACAATATATACAAGAAAAATTCAACAAACCAGCTTACGTCTACAGAGATCCAAATGAAGCAATAAGCGAAGCAGACATCATCGTCACAACAACGAATGCATCCACACCAGTCTTCTCAGAAAAACTACAAAAAGGCGTCCACATAAACGCCGTCGGTTCATTTAGACCGAGCATGCAAGAACTACCATCTCACGCCATCACAAGCGCAAACAAAGTAGTAGTCGAATCAAAAGAAGCAGCACTAGAAGAAACAGGCGACCTTCAAGTTCCAATAAAAGAAGGTCTATTCGAAGCTAGCAATCTTCACGCCGAACTTGGTCAAATTATAAGCGGAGAAAAAGTTGGTAGAGAGAACGATGAAGAGATTACTATTTTTAAATCGGTTGGTTTGGCGGTAGTGGATATCGTCGCTGCGAAGTATTTGTATGAGAAAGCGGTGGAGCGTGGAGTGGGTACTATGATTCAGTTGTGAGGCTGCCTTTTGGTGGTCTTTTTTTGCATGGTGGGGGAGAGGTTATATGTTTTCAAGTGTAGGTTTGAAATAAATTCGTACTGTTTAAAAATAAAAAGGTAATCACACATTAGTCATATCTAATATGTGATTACCTTTTTTATTTAGCTGTCATGGCGCCGTCTACAACGACAGCGCTACCGGTCATTGCTGATGATTCATCTGAGGCAAGGAATAAGGCTACATTCGCAATTTCGTCTGTATGAATGACACGACCAATCGGTTGGAAGTCATCAATACTATTTAGTACATTTTCAATGCCACCCATTAGATTTGCATGCGCATCGTTAATAGTAGTATTCACCCAACCTGGACAAATACAATTGGCGCGAATATTTTCCTTAGCATAATCCAACGCTATAGCCTTGGTAAGCATTAATATAGCGCCTTTGGAAGCTACATATGCAGATAACATAGGCTCTGCAACTAAGCTGTTTACAGATCCTAAATTAATGATAGATCCTCCACCACTTTTTCTCAGTTCAGGGATACCGAACTTGGTCGTAAGATACATGGATTTCACATTTACATCCATCGTTCGGTCCCACACTTCTTCCGTGATATTCTCAATTCTCCCAGGAACATTTATCCCCGCATTATTACAAATAACGTGTAAAGCGCCAAAATGTTCCACAGTATAATTGATTAAATTTTGAACTTGATTGGAATCTGAAACATCTATACGGAAAAATTCAGCATCGCCACCAGCATTTTGTATTTCTTCTGCCACCTCCGCTCCTTGGTCGATGATATCACTCACTACAACTTTCGCTCCTTCTTTAGCGAATCGTTTTGCAATAGCTGCACCAATTCCTCTTCCAGCTCCTGTTACAATTGCAACTTTTCCTAATAATCTCATACGCCAACCCTCCATTAAATTGTATTACTCTCGGAATGCCGGTGGTTTTATTTTATATCCTCCTGATTTAACTGCTCCCACCGTAATGCCGAGAATTAACCAGCAAGCTCCAAAAATAAAGGTCTTTAGGCCAAAGCCTGACCAAACAAAAGTAACAATGCCAAAGCCAATCAAAGGCATAACCAAATAATATATAAAAGATTTCAAACCACGATTTCTCTTTTTAAAGAAAAAGTACCAACAAACACATAAATTTAAAATCATAAATGAAGTAACGGCCCCAAAGTTAACAACCATTAAGATTGTTTCTGTTGGTAACGTGAGAACAGTAACGGCACATATGATTGCAGATAAATAAGTTGAATTTACAGGTGATTGATATTTTGGGTGAATCTTCTTAAATACATTCGAAAATGGTAGAAGATTGTCACGACTCATAGAATAGAGAATTCTAGAGGTCGCTGCCATACAGTTTAAATTTACAGCTCCGGCTATAGCAACTACGTTGATAAGGATTATGACTACGTAAAAGGCGGTACCACCAGCTTCTTTCAAAATATTAAAGTACCCTAAATCTGGATCAAGGTTGGCATAGTTTGGATGGATCAAATGTGCGATATACGCTTGAGCCACAAAGAAAAAGCCGATAAATACAATAGAAAGAACCGTTGCTTTTCCAACAGTTTTTCTTGGTTCTGTTGCCTCTTCCGACAGCGTGCTAATCCCATCAAAACCTAAGAAACCAAGGACGGCGATTGTAGTTGAAGTGGCAATCAATCCAAAATTGAAATGTTGAGATTGGAAAAATGGATCAAGGGTAAATCCACCAGTGCCGTGACCTCCTATAAACACATAGTTAATACCAACTATCAATACGGCTGCAATGACGACGACTTGTACATAAAACATAATCATGTTCATTCGAGAAGTAACTGTGATTCCGCGGATATTAATATACGTATTAATAGCAATAAACAGCAACGCCCATACAGAAGAAGGGACAGTAGGAAAAATCCCGGTCATCCAGTTTCCAGTCATCGAATACAACAATGCAGGCAGTAGAACATAATCAGCAAGGATAATCCAGCCTGCTACGAATCCAACATGTGGATTTACTGCACGTTGAATGTACGAATATACAGATCCAGATATAGGAAATTCTTTTGCCATATGGCTATAGCTGTAGGCAGTAAACAACATGGCAATTACCCCTACGATATACACTAAACATGACATGCCAAAACTTTGCTGTGCTACCATTCCATACACTTGCATCGGCGCCAATGGAGCCATAAAGACCATGCCATAAATGGTCAGCTCTTTTAAACCAAGGCTTCGCTTTAATTCTTGTTTGTATCCAAATTGACTTATTTCAGTTTCAATCTGAGACATAGATTCACCCCTTTTTTAATATATTAAGAGTATTATAGTGAAAATTCTGAATATTTTCAATAATGTTTTTCGAAGCTATTATCTAAAATATTACTGATGGGATTAGTGCAAAATTAGATCTGTTCGCTGATAGAATTGTAGATAAATATCTGCAAGAAATTGTTGGATATTATTGGAGATAATTAACAAGACCGGTAGGCGTGGGGCGGGGGTTCTGATGTGGTATTGGTTGTGGGGAAATACAGGTTTATTTTAATTTAAATGTATATATATAAATTCCAAAAAAGTGGTATATAATCGATAAGGATGAAAATGGTTTATGAACAATTATGATCCTGTTGATGAGAGCAAAGCGTATATAGGACAAAGTGATAAACGTGAACAATCTAATCGTACAAATACGAAAATACCATTCTCACAAATAGAAGCTAGCTGAATTAATACAAGTGGAGGACCAAATATATCAATTATCTTGCAAGAAGGCGAGCGAAGCGGTGAAATTATTATTGAAGAAGCACAACCGGGTGGTGGCAGGTTCCCTCAGCATAAATTCTATATAAGTTCTGAACCGAAGAATGGAGATAATACATATATTCTTTCAGTACAACAAAATTCAGGTGAATATAGATATGTAGAGTTGACGTTGACGGAAGATCGATTACGGATGGATAGGAGAGTTTTTATCGGAGAGGATAGAAGCGATGTTGTCTCAAAAGGTGTAAATTAGTCTTTACTATAATATATATAAGGGAATCGTTCCTTGATCCAGAGGAATTTGATTTAGAAGATGTTAATGATATGTTGGAACATGCGAATCCTATGCAGATATCAAATCATTAATTCAATTGACGTATGAAAAAAGCTGTACCTCTAATTATTAGAGGTGCAGCTTTTTTACCATTCTCGCCATTCTTCTGTTATGTCTTCTTCGGATTCTAAGCCAGCTATTCGTGCTGCTGTATCGATAAATTCATAGAGATCTTCTCTTTCCATTGTTTCGATAAAATAGTCATGTTCGTCATTTAATTCATTTATGTTAACAACGACTTCTTTAACGACTTGCATTATTTCGACTTCGGTTGGATTCTCACCCAATTGCTCTAAATTGTTAATGTAAGTATCGAGAACTTTATTTGTTGCACTTATATTTTCTTCAGTGAAAAACTCCCCATCTTCATCATTCTCAATCCATGGGGTTGTTGGTTTGTTTTTTTTCAATTCATCAAATGTCATGATAACCTCCTAAAAATGTTTTTTATCTTTAATCCCATTCTACATTTTCAATTATATATAACAACCATTTCAGAGAAATTTCTTGTAGGCTGCTAGTTTTTTAACTCATTTTACGAGGCCATCTATTCGTGGTCTTTTTATTTTACCCTCCGCATAAATATAGTTTATCGCAAGGATTCATTGATAGATTTCAAACTTTCTATCTTTGCGAAAAAGTTTGACAATACATACGGGTAGTGGTAATTTAAAACCTATAAGAAAACTCGGTATTAATTCCGAGTTTTCTTATAGGTGTAAATAGTCGAGAGGGGTCGAAATATGAAGAAGAAGTTGTTTGCATTACCATTTGTCCTACTATTACTTATTGCATTAGCGGCTTGCTCAGGAGAGAAAGATTCTTCGAAGCAAGCGAACACTAGTAAATCAGGGACTCCGAAAGATGGAGGAACGTTAACAGTTGGTGTTAGTGATAATCCAGATACGATGAACCCGCTTTATGCGAATGATCGTGTGTCGTTAACGATACAGCAAGCTTTATATGCACCGCTGTATCATATGGAAGACGGTAAGAAAAAGTTTGTTCTTGCTGAGAGCTTTACGCCTTCAGAGGATCAATTAACATGGACTTTAAAACTAAAAGATAATTTGAAATGGCATGATGGTAAGAAAATTACATCAGACGATATTGTATTTACATTCCAATCTATTTTAGATGAGAAGCAAAATAGTTCAAGCCGTGAAAACTTTATTTTTAAAGGAAAGCTGCTTGAGGTGAAAAAAGTGGATGAGCTAACGACTCAATTTGTATTACCACAAGTAAGTGCGTCTTTCGAAGGGGTTATGAACGATTTCTTCCCAATTCCGAAACATGTATTTGAAGGTGAAGCAGATTTAGTGAAGAGTAAGAAAAACTTACAACCTGTTGGATCAGGCCCATTTAAATTAAAAGAGTTTAAATCAGATGAATATGTTGCGTTAGAGCGATTCGATGATTATTTTGCTGGTAAAGCGAAATTAGATTCTATCGTATACCGCGTTGTAAAAGATCGTAATACAGCAAATGTTTCACTTCAAAATGGTCAAATTAATATGAAGATGATTGAGCCGCAAGACTTTAAGAAATTAGATAGCACTGGGAACTTCTCAATGGTGACATTCCCTGAAGGTAGACTATTCTACTTAGCTTATAACTTTAATACAGATCTTATGAAGAAAAAAGAAGTGCGCCAAGCAATTGCGCATGCATTAGATAAGAAAGAAATGATTAACTCAGCATTCGTTTCTAGTCAATTTGCAGAACCGGCAAATTCAATCTTAACACCAGACGCTATGTATTATGCGAAAGATATAAAAGAGTATAAGTATGATCAAAAAGAAGCGAAAGATTTATTAGCAAAAGCTGGTGTAAAAGATAAAGAAAAAATACGCGTTATGTATGTAACGAATAATAAAATTATGGAAAGTTTAGCACTTTATACACAGCAAAAATTACAAGAAGTTGGCTTGCAAGTTGAACTAAATGCATTAGATGCTAGTGCAGCAAGCGAAAAAGGCTTAGATAAAGAAAATAAAGAATATGACATTACATTCGGTGGTTACATAATGGGACCAGAGCCAGATTCATATAAGAGCTTATTCTTAAGTAATGCAGAATACAATTATGCACGTTATAAAAATGCTGACTTTGATAAGTTATGGGAAGAAGCTGCAGTTGAAACAGATAAAACGAAACGCGCAGATCTATACCATAAAATTCAAGATACAGCGAGAGAAGACTTACCTTATCTTCCAATCGCATATCCGAAAGCAGTTATTGCAGTAGATAAAAAGTTTGATGGATTAAAAGAAGCAAAAGCAATTCCAGTTACAATGTTTGAAGATCTATCGAAAATTTATGAAGTGAAATAAGAAACTATGAAGAAGCTGGTGGAAATCAGCTTCTTTATCCCGCTTTAATGGGCAGTAAGACTCACACCTCAAAACTTGGCGAATGCGAGGAAGTTAGGTGGAAGTCCTGCTGATTAAAGTTTCACTTTATCTTGAGGGGGGAAGTTTGTGTATAAAGTAATTGCAAAGAGGCTTTTAAATGCAATTCCGCTTTTATTTGTTATTTCTATTATTTCTTTTCTATTAATAAAACTGGCACCGGGCGATCCCGTTCGAAACTTTGTAACGCCGAATATGAGTCCAATTGATGTCGAGCGTATTCGCAAAAGTTTAGGACTAGATCAACCGATTTACATGCAATATATTTTATGGTTAAAAAATATTTTAACAGGGAATTTTGGATACTCACTTCAAAATCACCGTCCTGTTTTAGAACTTATCACAGAAAGATTACCTGCAACAATCGGGTTAATGGGATCATCTTTACTCGTCTCATTTGTAATCGCAATACCACTTGGACTATTTACAGGTGTGAAAAAGAATTCTATCTTTGATCGCATTGTGAACTTTATCTCCTATGTGGGAATCTCAATGCCAGTCTTTTGGTTCGCGATACTATTAATCTACCTATTCTCTTTAAAGTTGAACATGCTTCCGAGTATGGGTATGCGCACAGTCGGTCAAGATTCCTTATGGGATATTGTCCAGCACGGCATTTTACCTTGCGCGGTGCTTGCGTTCCAAAACGTCTCTGTTTATATGAGATATATTCGTTCAAGTACCATCCAGCAATTAGAAGAAGATTACGTACAAATTCAATATGCGTACGGCGCTTCGAAGAAAACAGTTTTATTTAATCACGTACTTCGAAACGTATTAATACCGATCATTACAATTTTCGGATTATCCATTCCAAGTTTAGTAGGCGGAGCGTTCATTACGGAAACAGTATTCTCATGGCCAGGACTTGGGTCACTCGGGGTGAATGCTATTTTTAGATTTGATTATCCAATTATTATGGCAATCACATTATCATCATCGTTCATGTTAATTCTCGGTAATTTAATTGCTGATATTTTATATGGCGTAGTAGATCCGCGCATTCGAATGAGGGGGTGATTTGGAATGAACAATAGGAGATTTCAAACGATAAAAAATAATTTTACAAAAAATAAGTTTGTACTAATGGGAGTTATTATACTTAGTGTTTTAACAATAGCGTCTCTTTTCGCATTCGTATCACCGTACGATCCTAGCAAAATGTCGATTCCAGATCGTTTACAAGAACCGAGTATAAGTCATCCTTTCGGCACAGATGATTACGGAAGGGATTACTTAACGAGAGCGTTATATGGCGGAAGAGTTTCTCTTGCTGTTGGTTTTCTAGCGATGGTCGTTTCCATTACAATCGGTACGGCAGTTGGAACAATTAGCGGATATTTTGGTGGAAAGTTAGACAACATCTTAATGCGAGTTGTTGAAGTTTTAATGTCAATTCCTTCGTTCTTTTTAATGTTGTTATTAAATGCGTATTTAAAACCAGGAATTACAACGCTTGTTCTTATTATCGGACTATTAACGTGGATGGACACCGCACGTATCGTAAGGGCAGAAACATTATCTGTAAAAGAGCGTGAGTACGTGTTATACGCAAAAGTATCGGGACAAAAATCACTCATGATTATTGTAAGACATATCATTCCTAACATTTTATCGACCATTATAATCGCTGCGACATTAACAATTGCGACATCTATTTTAATGGAATCATCCCTTAGCTTCTTAGGATTAGGTATTAGAGAACCAGATTCTTCTTGGGGCAGCATGCTGAACAATGCGCAAGGATACATAGGTGAAGCTTGGTATTTAACACTCTTCCCTGGGTTCCTTATTTTATTAACAGTACTAAGTTTTAACGTAATTGGTGAAGCGCTCAAGAAAGCTTTCGCACCAAAAGGAGCTGGGAATGAGAACTAAAGTGTTAAGTGAAAGGAGTGAGAAGAGTGTCTGAAAAACTATTAGAAGTAAAAAACTTAAAGACTTCTTTTTTCATAGAAGACGGCGAAGTAGAAGCTGTTCGCGGCGTTTCATTTAGTTTGAAAAAGGGTGAAGTCGTGGGGATTGTTGGCGAATCGGGAAGCGGAAAGAGCGTTATGGCGAAATCTGTTATGGCCCTCGTTACGTCGCCAGGGAAAGTGAAAGAAGGAGAAATTCTATTTCACAATGAAAACGTGCTTTCTAAATCGGAGAAAGAATTGCGTTCTATGAGAGGGAATCAAATTTCACTCATATCCCAAGATCCAATGTCGGCATTAAACCCAGTCGTGAAAATTGGAAAGCAGATGACGGAAGTAATTATTCGGCATCAAAAAGTGAAAAAGAAAGAAGCAGAGCACATCGCAGTCAACTTGTTAAAACAAGTCGGTCTTTCTTCACCGGAAGAAAGGGTAAAACAATATCCGCATGAACTAAGCGGTGGTATGAAGCAACGGGTTATGATCGCAATGGCGATGTCTTGTAACCCAGACATTCTCATTGCGGACGAACCGACGACAGCGCTTGATGTAACGATACAAGCACAAATACTAGACTTAATGAAAAACTTAAAAAACGAAACGAATATGTCGTTGCTTCTCATTACGCATGATCTTGGAATTGTTGCGCAAAACTGTACACGCGTCATCGTTATGTACGGCGGGCTTATTATGGAAGAAGGACCTGTACTTAATATATTCCAATCGCCGAATCATCCATATACGAAAGGGCTATTAAACTCTCTACCAAAAATATCGAACGGCGTAAAAGAAAGACTCGCGCCAATTCAAGGTGTAACACCAAACTTATTACACCCGCCGAAAGGATGCCCATACGCAGAGCGTTGCCCACATAAAATGGACATTTGTGAAAAAGAACGTCCGCCATATTTTGAAATCGGAAACGGAAGGCGCTCTATGTGCTGGCTAAATGATAGGGCGGTAGGTGATTCCCATGCATGAAGAAAACTTAATTGAAGTTCGGAACTTAAAAAAGTATTTTCCTATTAAAAAAGGACTATTCGGCAGAAAAACAGAGCAATTAAAAGCAGTCGATGACTTAAGCTTCACAATTAAAAAGGGTGAAACATTCGGGCTAGTAGGAGAATCCGGCTGCGGAAAATCAACGACAGGAAGAAGCATCATTCGTTTACACGACGTCACTTCAGGTAACATCCTATTCGACGGAAAAGATATCGCAGATCTAAAAGAAAGTGAACTAAAAGAATATCGAAAACGAATGCAAATCATTTTCCAAGACCCATACGCATCATTAAACCCGACAATGAACGTATTCCAAATTATTAGCGAACCGATGAACATTCACGGATCTTACGAAGAGGAAGAAAGAAAAGAAATCATTTTAGACCTGCTCAAAAAAGTAGGCCTAAAAGAAGAACACCTATATCGCTACCCGCACGAATTTAGCGGAGGCCAAAGACAGCGCATAAGCATCGCGCGCGCACTATCTGTAAAACCAGACTTCATCCTATGTGACGAACCAATCTCAGCATTAGATGTCTCAGTCCAAGCACAAGTCGTAAACATGCTGCAGGATATTCAAGAAGAAACAGGCGTCACATACTTATTCATCGCACATGACCTATCCATGGTAAGACATATATCAGATAGAATCGGAGTTATGTACTTAGGAAACATAGTAGAAATTGCCGACAGCGAAGACCTATACACAAAACCGGCACATCCATACACACAAGCACTACTCTCATCCATGCCAGAACCAGATCCAACAAACACAGGCAAAGAACGGATCATCCTAGAGGGAGAAGTACCAAGCCCACTAAACTCACCATCCGGCTGCAAATTCAGAACAAGGTGCAAATTCGCCACTGAAAAATGCGCACAAGAAGTACCGAAGATGGTTGAGATTGCGAAGGGGCATGAGGTGGCTTGTCATTTGTTTTAGAGGGGGAGCATCGGGGGGACCTGGTGGTATTTCAGTTGGTAATATGATAGTTGGTATGGCTTGTAGCGTTAAATAATTTATATAATAAACATAAAAAAGAGCTAAGGTTCTCATACAGCCTTAGCTCTTTTTTATGTTTGTTAAACAATATCCTTTCAAAAAATATTTAAGTCTATATTTATAATTTTTTCTATCTTAATGCATAAAGACAGGGGAGGATTATATTTAATTTCCGTCCATACTTCTGATGGGATGGACATCAATGAGATGTGGTTTTTTGTTCGCGGATTTTTAACATCTTTATTTACAGTGTTTTGAATGTAAACTAATAATAAAAAGTTTGCTTTCAAATTAGAAAAGGTTAGTCCCTCACTCCACTCCGGCTAAAAACCTCACACCCAAAAACAAAGGGGAACTCAATTGTTCAAACTCATATAAAGTTTCAATCTTGTCTAAGCATCCATTAGGATATACAATTGATCATCTATTTTTCTTTACATAATCTCCAGATACAGTCCATATCAACTATAGATTCTTGTCTTATGCTAAATGTAATCAAAAAGCAAGTAGATAAAGATAATGACTAAAACATTAACTCTAGATACTTTTTTGATGAATATTACAAATAAACAGGAGGTAATGAAAAATGATTAAAACATTATTAGCAGGAGCACTTTTAAGTACAGGATTGGTAGCGGGAGGTGCAGTAGGTGCAGATGATGCGAAAATGGACAATTTAAAGTCAAATGAAGATAGTTCCAATCAAGTAATTACACAAAGTGCAGATGGAACAACGTCTTTCTCACAAAACTTTGATTTACCTAAAGATGCAGTGCCAGCAACTCCTAAAGGAGACGCAAAAACTGTTGAAAGAACAGAAGGTACAGGTTCTCAAGAAGGAAAAATGGTACCAGCAAAAGAAGGTACAGATTCTCAATCTGGATTTGAAATGGGAGCCCCTGAAAAACCAGAACATGCAAAAACTGTTGAAAGAACAGAAGGTACAGATTCTCAAGAAGGAAAAATGGTACCAACAAAAGAAGGTACAGATTCTCAATCTGGATTTGAAATGGGAGCCCCTGAAAAACCAGAGCATGCAAAAACTGTTGAAAGAACAGAGGGCACAGACTCTCAAGAAGGAAAAATGGTACCAACAAAAGAAGGAAATTAAATAATATATAGTTATAACGAAGAGCATCCAAAAAGTGGTGCTCTTTTTATATTATAGGAATCAACCGGTTTTACTCAATATAGAACTGTGGCGGGAATTCAAGCTAGAATATGGGTTACTGTCTCTTCAAATCATGGTGTTTGAAGCACTAGTTTTGGTGGTAACGTTACAACATAAACATTTTATTAGAGATTTTTTAAATTTACATACACTCTAGATAAACTACATATCAACTTCAGATACGTGTTTTATGATACAAGTAATCAAACAAAAGGAGGGCAATACAAAATGATTACAACAGTATTAACAGGGCGCTCTTTTAAGTACAGGAGATTATTAACAGGTGGAGAAAATGTTGAAGATGTACAGACAGATAAACATATTCCATATGAACAAAATGAATTGCAGCAAACTCTAGAAAAGTACGATTCGAAGAAATTTGAGTTATAAAAAGAAAGTAGATAAATATAGTGAAAATAGATAAATTGACAAGAGAAAAGCACTTTGTGTATATCACAGGTGCTTTTTATTTTCATTTTGATATAGGGCTTGAATTAAATTTTTAAACTAAAATATATACGGCAAAAAGGGGGGAGTTCATTGCACAAAGTTATTTATGGAATATTAATTTTAATTTATACTTTGTATTCATTTTTTGTAAGTGATGGAAGTGAAGTAAGGTTTATTATGGTGTTAACTATAGTACTTATCTTTTCTGTGGTTTTAGAAAAAGGAAATGCAAACAAAACGACTGATTAAAGGTCTTTTTGTTTGCATTTTTTAGTTGGCTATTAAAGTCCAGATGTTTTAGAGGTAGCACCAAATCGCCATCAAGCTTAAAGAACGATTTATCCCCAAACAATAAAAATGAGCTTTTTATTACAAGTTAGCACCAAATTTCGTTTTTGGGACACTATTAAATTTTTAGTTGATGAAAACACTCACCTAAAATAGAAAACTTTTAACCTATTATCATTTATTCCGTGGCTTTTAAGGTATTTAACACGACTTTGGTTGCGTCTGCAATAAGTTTATCATCGTATTTAGCATCTTCTTTATCATGATTAGAAAGTATAGCAAGAACAATCGGCTTTTTATTTGGTGGCCAAATAATTGCGATATCATTTCTTGTTCCGTAAGATCCCGCGCCTGTTTTATCAGCTACTTCCCATCCTTTTGGTACGCCCGCACGAATCAATTTATCTCCAGTTGTATTTCTCTTCATCCAATCTACTAATAGTTCACGTTTTTCTATTGGAAGTGCAGTTCCTAATGTAAATGATTGGAGTGTCTTAGCTATCGCTTCTGGTGTACTGGTATCATGTGTTTCTCCTGGATGCACTTCATTTAATTCAGGTTCAAATCGTTCTGAAGTAGTAACAGTATCTCCCATTTCTCTCAAGATTTTTTCAAATTCAGAGGGCCCCCCTAACTGTTTAAGAATCAAATTATGTGCTGTGCTGTCACTATATCGAACAGAAGCATCTGCAAGTTCTTTTAACGTCATTCCTGTATCAACATGCTTTTCAGTAATTGGATTATAATTAGAAAGATCTTCATGAGTATACGTAATCCTTTGATCAAGAGCTTCTAATGAGTTCTTGCGTAAAAGAGCGCCCACAGCTAATGATTTAGATGTGGATGCAAATGCAAAACGATCGTCTGAATGATAAGCAACAGTTTGATTCGTACCTGTGTCCAGTGCATAAATACCAAGCTTAGCATCATATTCTTTTTCAAGTTTAGCGAAAGATTGATTACCTGTATTTTCTTGTTTAATTTGATTAGCTTGATTCGCTTGTTTAGGTGGTTCAGATTGAGTGCTACTATTGGAACAGCCTATAAGTGATACACATGAAAGTAATACTACAGGCACAATCTTTTTGTAATGTAAAATGTTAAAGAACTTGTTTAAAACGAACATAAATTTTCAACCTCTTTCAAGAATATATGGATTTTGTCTAGGTATTCTAAATACCAATGCAATTAAAGATGGCATATGGTAACAATACTACTGCAGCTAAAATTTCACAGGTTAAATGACATCCAAAACGTTTATCCCGCATTAACGGGCAGTAAGACCCCCACCTCAAAATTCAGCGGAAGCAAAGAAGTTAGGTGGGGGTCGGGCTGCCCGTAAAAGCCCGATTGGTGAGGGCTGATAATCAGCTGGGGATGAACAAAACCCCCACTGATTAAAGTTTCACTTTATATGATTGATAAGTCACGGTTTGGGTTGTTTCTTTTTTGTTTCCACTTGTAATGGTTCACCTGTGAAAGTATTAAACTTGTAATACTTAACCGTAGTATTACGATGCATATTTTCCACTTTTTGGGATAATAACTCCTTTCTTTTTTTTGTAATACATAAAAATAGATGTCAAACGGGATATGTTGTATCCAATCTGGACAACTAATGTTAGAAATACACTTATTAGACACTCTAAGGGATAAATTTGTTCCACTTTAAGATGAGGAAGAATTTGGGGTTTGTAAAATAACAATGGAACTACGTGTTTTTTCGTCATACAAAAACCTCTACATATAAGTAGAGGTTTTTAAATTGTATATTAATGAATTATGCTTTTTTAGATAAAGAAAATCGAGTTCAGGTAAACGAAGAACATAGCATACGTAATTTTAACTAGATTTATTATTAGCTAGTTTATCCCCACCACCAAGCTCCGCCTCAATCTGCGAAGTCTTCGATGACTCATCCATACGCCAATACGTAATAAAGCTGATCGCGATACATCCAGCTACGTAGAAGTAGAATAGTGATTCCATTCCGATACTCTTTAGCCATAATGCGATGAACTCAGCTGTTCCGCCGAATATCGCAACTGTTAGTGCATATGGTAAACCTACGCCAAGTGCGCGAATTTCAGTTGGGAAGAGTTCTGCTTTTACAATTGCGTTAATCGATGTGTAACCAGTAACGATAATGAGACCGACCATCATGAGTAAAAATGCTACGATTGGCTCTGTCGTTTTTTCCATGAAGAAGAAGATCGGTGCTGTTAGTAACGTTCCAAGAATACCGAATGCCATTAATAGTGGGCGGCGTCCGATTTTATCAGATAATAGCCCAGCAATCGGTTGAAGTACGACGAATATAAGTAGTGCGACAAAGTTAATCCAGCTTACAACTTCTTTCGGAAGACCGACTGTGTTTACCATGAATTTTTGTAAATATGTTGTGTACGTATAAAATGCAACAGTGCCTCCTAAAGTTAGGCCGACTACTGTTAATACTGCTTTCGGATGTTTCATAAGAGCGCGAACGGTTCCTGCGCTTTCGCGGTTTTTCGATTCCATATTTGAGAACTGCTCTGATTCATCCATTGTACGTCGAAGCCATAATACAGCTACTGCGCCCATCGCTCCAATAATGAATGGAATACGCCATCCCAAAGCTTTCATATCTGGTTCGCTTAGTAATTGCTGAAGAACAATTTGAACGCCTAACGCAACCATCTGTCCAGCAACGAGCGTTACATATTGAAAACTTGAATAAAAACCGCGGCGTCCACTACTAGCCATCTCAGATAAATATGTTGCGGAAGTTCCATACTCTCCGCCAAGTGATAACCCTTGAAGTAAACGGGCGAGAACTAAAATAATTGGCGCCATAATACCGATGCTTTCGTAACTCGGTGTACAGGCAATAATTAAAGAACCACCGGCCATAACGGTAATGGAAAGCGTTAATGCTGCCCGGCGTCCGTGACGATCCGCATATCGTCCCATTAATAAACTGCCGATAGGGCGCATTAAAAATCCAACTGCGAAAATAGCTGCCGTGTTCAGTAATTGACTAGTTGGATCGCCTTTAGGAAAGAACTCTGCTGAAAAATAAACAGCAAATGCAGAGTAAACGTACCAGTCGTACCATTCAATTAAATTGCCGACGGAACCTTTAAAGATATTGCCGGCGACTCGGTTAGATTTTGCTTGAGCCATACTAATTCCTCCTCTTGCTTATAAATAAAATGATAATTATGAAAGCGCGTTCAATATAGTTGAATTGTACGGTCCACGAATTAAAATCTCAATATTATGACAATTTTATTCTTTTTGTACTTTATGTACATGGAGAGTTTTAATAGTTGCTTCATTATTAGTTTTGTCATAATAATAGAAAAAGGAGATTGATAGTTTTGAATATTTTATCAAAGGATATGGAGTATGAAGAAATCACGCAAAGTGTCATTACAAACGAAAATAGTAAGCTTAATTATTACGTTAATTTTATTTGTCGTTCTCCTATTAGCCGGAATATTTGTTTATATTCAGTCCGTTGATACGAAGCGCCAAGTGGAACAACTAGCTCTGCAAACGGCGAAGTCACTTTCTTTTATGCCAGCTATAAAAGATGCTTTTCAGTATAACGAGCATAAAAGTACCATTCAATCCATTGCGGAACAAGTTCGCGAGCAAGCTGGTGCAGATTATGTCATTATAGAAGATCGTTATGGGGTTATGTATTCACATTCTAATTCAGAGTTGATTGGTACAAAAAGTAACAATCCATATAACTATGAAGCACTCACTTTTGGTGGCTATTATACACTTGAAGGAAATGGTGCAAGTGGCCCGGCTTTAATGGCGAAGGCACCCATTATTGTTCATAACGGAGACTACGATCAAGTCGTAGGTGTTGTGACAGTGGAGTTTTTAATAAAAGGTATTGAATCAAACATATTGAGCAGAACGAAAGAAATTATCCTCTTCTCTTTAGCTGTATTACTAGTTGGAATTGTGGGCGGCATTCTTTTAGCACGTAGTATTCGTAAAGATACACTCGGTTTAGAACCGAATGAAATCGCAGCGCTATACCGGGAACGAAGCGCGATACTACTATCTATAAAAGAGGGTATTATCGCTCTTGATCAAAACGGTTGTATTACGATGATGAATACGTCGGCAGAAGAGATGCTGCATGTAAGTGATGATTATATGCAGCAGAACATTTCAAGAGTTTTACCGAATTTTAATACGGAAAGAGTGCTAGAAAACGATCAAGAAATCGCGTTTCAAGATAAAGTGTTTATTTTAAACATGACACCAATACTCGAAAATAACAGTACGGTAGGCATTGTATGTAGTTTTAGAGATAAAACAGAACTGCAAAACCTTGTGAACACAATATCTGAGGTAAGAAAGTATTCAGAGGACTTGCGTGCTCAAACGCATGAATTTACAAATAAGCTGTTCGTCTTATCTGGCTTATTGCAGTTAGGGCATTACAAAGAAGCAATTGAATTTATCCAGCAAGAATCTAATATTCATCAAAGCCAAAACCATATTTTATTCCATCAAATTCATGATGCGAAAGTACAAGCTATTTTATTAGGAAAACTAGCAACAGCGTCTGAGAAGAAAATTGATTTTCATATTGAAGGAGATAGTGCACTTCATCCATTACCAAACCATATCAAAGTTTCACATCTTATTACGATCCTTGGGAACATAATCGATAATGCGTTTGATGCGGTGAGTGGGCAAGAGGAGAAGAATGTTTCCTTCTTTGTTACGGATATTGGGCACGATATTGTGTTTGAAGTGATAGATAGTGGAGTAGGAATACCAGCAGAAAAAATCGCGACCATTTTTCAAAAAGGATTTTCAACGAAAGGAATCGATCGTGGTTACGGACTAGCAAACGTGAAAGAAATGGTAGATGTACTAGAAGGAACAATTGAAATTCAAAACGAGAAAAATGGGGGAGCTATTTTTACAATTTACCTTCCGAAAACATTGAGAGAAAGTACATAACAAACAGGGGGATGGGCATATGTTGAAGATTGCAATTGCAGAAGATGATTTCCGTGTCGCGCAAATTCAAGAAGAGTTTTTATCAAAAATAAAGGACGTAAAAGTGATCGGAAAAGCATTGAACGCAAAAGAAACGATGGAACTACTACAAAAGGAAGAAATCGATTTGCTGCTATTAGATATTTACTTACCAGATGGAATTGGCACAGACTTATTGCCGAAAATCCATGCTGACTTTCCGAACGTTGACGTCATCATGGTTACTGCGGCAAATGAAAATCATATGTTAGAAAAAGCAATTCGAAACGGCGTAAGCAACTACCTTATAAAACCGGTCACGTTAGAAAAATTCGTTCGCACAATTGAAGACTATAAAAGAAAGAAGCAACTGTTACATAGTAACAATGAAGTAAATCAAGCACTAATCGATAATTTTTTCGGCACTTCGCAAATACAAGACATGAAAAACTTACCGACAGGTGTGGATCCGTTAACATTGCAAAAAGTGAAAGGGATTATAAAAGGGTTCGAAGATGGGATTACAATAGAAGAAATGGGAGAACAAATGGGGGCCTCCAGAACAACCGCAAGAAGATATTTAGAATACTTAGTAGCGACAAACGAATGCACAGTAGAATACACATACGGCATTATCGGACGACCAGAACGAAAATATCGAATAGGACGAGGACTATGAAAAAACGATTATTACTATGTATATGGATCATGACAGGAGTAATAGCTGGTTGTTCCTCGGAGAAATCCCATACGAATAAAGTGAGCATCAACAAAGTAGAAATCGTTGCGCCAAATGTTCAAGGAGCGGGATGGGACTTAACAGCACGAGCGATGCAAAAAACGCTGACAGAAGAAAAAATCTTCACAAAACCAATTACTGTCACAAACAAAGTAGGTGGCAGCGGTGACGTTGGATGGAAATATATGGAACAAAAAGGCGGTCACGTACTAGCGATTAACTCAAGCTTACTCATAACGAATAACCTACTAGGCCACAGTAAACTAACATATAAAGACTTCACGCCGCTCGCAACACTCGCATCGGACTGGGAAGTTGTTGTCGTGTCAAAAGACTCAAACATAGACAACGCAAACCAACTAATGGAACAACTAAAACAAGATAAGAAAAACTTCAAAATCGGCGTTGCCCCAGGCCTAGGAAACGACGATCACCTATCCTTCGTACAAGTAAGCAAAGCCTTCGGCATAAACCCTGCCGAACTACAATTCTTCGTCTACGAAAACAAAGAAAAAATCATAAACGCCCTAACGAACAAACAAATAGGCGCCGCAACCATGACCCTATCCGAAGCCGAAAAACAATACAAAGCCGGCAAAATAAAAATACTAGCCGTATCCGCACCAAAACGCCTAGACCGACTACCAGAAATCCCAACATGGAAAGAACAAGGAGTCGACGTTGTATTCCAGCATTGGAAAGGGATTATGGGACCGAAAGATATGACGGAGGAAGAGGTTGCTTATTGGGATAGTGTTATTAAGAAGATGGTTGAGAGTGATAGTTGGAAGGGGATTTTGAGGGAGCGGGGTTGGGAGAGTTTTTATAAGGGTAGTGGGGAGAGTAGGATTTTTCTTGAGGAGAGTAGTCAGGAGTATGGGGAGCTAGTGGGGAATAATAGGGATTAGTAAATCATACGGTATGGCGTATGATTTTTCTTTTATACATAGTTTGGTAAAATGGTAGTAATTGTAATTTATTGTAACGGTGGGGATAAAAATGTTGGATCAACTCATAATTGAATTGGCTAAATCAACGAAGCAGGTTGAAGATATAAATGGTGATAAAACTTATTTGATTAGAAATAAGGATAATGGAGAATTAGAAATTGAAATTAAATTTTCACGTGAGCGATATGAAAAAGAAGAAGCATCGTCTTATTTTAACGTGGGCTTTGAACTTCTTAAGGATGCTTGGCAAAAAATTATTGATATGCGCACGGTAAAGAGTGAGGATTTCGGACAAGCAAGTGAATGTAATACTTTCTTGGTAGCTTTCTTTTCACAGCTTCCATTTGTGAATGTAATGGAAGCAGGAGCTATTGAATTTAAAGAATTCAAAACAGATAACCTACCAAGTGAAAAATATGATAAAGTTATACTCTTTTTAGAAGAGACAATGAATGGTACATATAATCCAAGTACGTTACGTGAACAAACGGATGAAAATTTATATAGAGTGAAATCTAATGCACGCCAGGATTTAAGATTGTTGGGCTTTTTGAATGAATCTCATGAAATGAATCAGCTTTTATTAAATGAATATGTTCAATCAGAAGATAAGAATGCTTACATTGCACAGCTAGTTTTAAGACAGGAATATTTCTGTCATGCTTTATTTGTTCTTGGATTGTTAGAGAAGTATTCAAAGGATGAAAAGAAAGAAGCTTTAGTAGGTTTGGGAATGACGACTGTCCGAAATTCATTAGGGGCTAATTTGATGGTTGAATCAGTAGCGAAGCGGCGTACGAATAACTTACTAGATTGGCTGGAACAAGTAGGGCTGATTAATAATGAGTGGATTCCTATTGAACAATACGTAAAAGATGATAGAGAAAAGGGCGGTAGTATGAACAGTAATTTACGTGAAAAGTTTTTAACGGTTATGGATGAATATTTACAGGCAAGAACAGAAAGATTTGCAGGTCATAAAATGGGAGCGGTTGTTAGGCATGAAATGACAACGGAAATAACGAGGTTACCATTTATTAATCATAATCAATATGTTGTCACAGGTTCAATTGGACAAGGGAATTGGGCTGCTGTTCCGTGGCTTGCGATTATGGATAAAGATATTACGACATCCACGCAGAGAGGTTATTATATCGTTTATTTGTTTAGTGAAGATATGGAGCGATTATATTTAACGTTGGCGCAAGGTGTGACGGAAACGTCTAGAGAAGAGATGCAAAAAATTAAAGAAGAGATCCGTGAGCAAATACATATGTCCCAAAAGGTGAAAAAAGATGATGAGATTTTCCTAGGGACAAGCTCAAAAGCGAAAGGATATGCGAATTCAACAGCGGCTTATATTGCGTATGATGTTAATAAAATGCCAAGTGAAAAAGAGTTAGTAGAGGATCTAGAAGAAATGCTTCGCTATTATGAGGGGTTTATTGCTTACAAAGAGGAAGGAACGAAATATGAAATGATTTATGAGAGGAAAGAAGTGTATTTAGATCAGCAATCAATTATCGATCATGTGTCTTCTTATATTCAAAGTAAAGGTTTCTTTTATGAGAAAAAAGATCTTATTAATTTCTTCCTTTCGTTAAAGACGAAGCCATTTGTAATTTTATCAGGTATTTCAGGTACAGGGAAAACGAAAATTGTTCAGTGGTTTGCGGAGAGTTTAGGGGCTACGGAAGAGAATGGACAATTTACACTCATTCCGGTTCGACCTGATTGGAGTGATAGTTCTGATTTGCTTGGTTATGTGAATCTTCAAGGGGAGTTTCAAGAAAGACCGTTAATTAAAGTTCTTGAAAATGCAGATGCAAATCCAAATAGGCTGTATTTTGTAGTGTTGGACGAGATGAACTTAGCTCGAGTGGAATACTACTTTAGTGATTTTTTAAGTGTAATTGAAAGTCGTAAATGGAAAGATGGAAAAATTGTTACGTCACCAGTGCTTCCAGAATCAATTACGAATAAGCGCGTTATAATTCCATCAAATGTATATATTATCGGAACGGTAAATATGGATGAAACGACACATCCGTTAAGTAAAAAAGTATTAGATCGTGCGAATACAATTGAATTTAATACCGTTAACTTAGATTATTTTAATTTCTTAATGGATGTAGAAGAGAAGGAAGCTGAAATTGCTTCAAATCGCTCTTTAGAAACCGAGTATCTTCATTTGAAAGAATGTTTTAAAGAAAATGAAGATCTTGTGAGAAATATATCGACTATTTTAATAGAGATAAATAAAACACTTGAATCAGTTGGAGCTCAAGTTGGGTATCGTATAAGAGACGAAATTTGTTTCTATATGGCATACAACGAACAAGGAAAGTTATTGTCATTCGATGAAGCACTTGATTATCAAATATATCAAAAGATTTTACCGCGTCTTGCAGGGAGCGATGGACGAACCGAAGAGGTATTAAAGCAGTTGTATGTCTTATGTGCAAATGAAGAATATGATAGTGGCAATAATGATGCTTCCTATGCTAAGTATCCTCGTTCAGCTAACAAGCTGTCTCATATGTTAAGGAGGTTCGAGTATGATGGTTTCACCTCTTTCTGGATCTAATAATGAGATAGAGCTAGTTAAGATTGAAACAGAGGAGCTATCATTGACGATTAAGGGAAATCCTTATCATGAAAAATACGAGAGTTTAAAAGAATATCACGCTATGAACGCGGATGAAATGATGTATTTTCATGTAGATGGGGAGACGGAATCCGTTTCTGTATTTGATGCGAGATTACAGAGGCTAGATGAATGGAATGAACACCCGCCAATCTTTTTTGAAAATAGAAGTTATCAGCTTGTTGTTGTTCCGAAAAATAATAGGCAGCTCTCTTTTTATCATGAACATCCGGGTTTTCGAAAACAAGTTAGTTCTATTCAAATGGGGTCACTTCATGTGTTAATGGGGAATCTTTCGTTTCCAAATGAAGTAGGAAATACCACGTTTGAAATTAAAGATGCTAACGGAACTTTATTAACCGTTACATTTGAAGTTTTTCCGGCAAAACTTAATTATAAGGATGATTACAGAGCCTTATTAGATGAAGTAAATGATGAAATTTATAATTTAGCGTTTCATTTACTAAAGAGAACTTATTTAGGAGCATCTGTAATTTACGCTAAAAATCCATCAAAGAGTGAATTTTATCGTATTTTAAATGATTCCTTTGAGCGTTTTATGAAGTCAATCTCTCACATTAAAAGGCAACCGCATCATACGCTTATGACTAGACATCAACTTGTAAGAGGAGAAAAAATTCGTAAATTGGATTCTGTCGGAATGAACTATTTGCGAAAGCGACCACACTTGCTGCAAGGAGAAAACAGCATACCGACTAAAGGGATTACAGCTTATAAGGAAGTGTCATATGACACGCTGGAAAATCGATTTGTTAAATGGATGATTCAAAGAGTCGTACATAAAATAGAGGATTTACTTAAGGCGCTAGAGCCAAAGTCTAGATATACACGTGGTGAAACTGATGAAGATTTACTACAACGTGTAAAAAATATGAAGTATCGAATGAAAAATGAATTGAACGATCCATTTTGGCGAGGAATAGGAAAATTAGATCGCTCAGTCTTTTCGCTCGTAATCCAAATGGCTGCAGGATATAGAGATGCGTATCAAATCTTTTTAATGCTATCGCGAGGTTTAACATTACGAGGACAAATTTTCAAAATGTCGGTAAAAGATGTCGCAAGGTTATACGAATACTGGACGTATTTAAAACTCGGACAAATTCTATCTAAAAAATATATACCGCTCCATCAAGACGTTATTCAAGTTAAACAAGATGGTTTATACGTAACGCTTGATGAAAGTAAAACTGCAAAAAGAACGTTCAAGCATCCAGTCACTGATGAAGTAATAGAACTTTATTTCCAGAAAAGAAACGGTAGACTACCAACAGTTACACAAAAGCCAGATACGATGCTTGCTATTGAGAAAAAGGGAAAGAACTATCAATATCAATACATTTTTGATGCGAAATACCGAATTGATTTTGCTGAAAGATCTCATTATAAAAGGAAGTATGGCACCCCTGGTCCAATGGAAGAAGATATTAATACAATGCACCGTTACAGAGATGCATTAGTTGTAGAACAAGAGGGACCTTTTGAGCGGACAGCTTACGGGGCGTACGTACTATTCCCGTGGAACCAAGAGGAAGCATATGAGAATCATCCATTTTATAAAAGTATCGAAAAAGTAAATATCGGTGGATTCCCATTTTTACCAAACGCAACAAGACTAGTCGAACAGTTTTTAGATCATCTCATTGAAAAGAGCCCAGAAGAAATTATAAGAGAAGGCATTCTTCCAAGAGGAACAAAAGAAGAATGGCACTCTTCACTCGAAGAAAAAGTATTAGTGGGCAGCGTAAAAACTGAAGTCGACTATGAAACATATAGGAAAGAAGGCTTATATCAGCTACCAGTCACACAGCTAAAACCAGGATGGCAAGATGCGAAGTACATTGCATTATATGCACCGAAAAAATGGCACGGAGAAAAAGGTGGCATTCAATACTTCGCAAAAATTAAACATATTCAAATGCAACAAAACGATGAGTATGTAAATTTCGAACTAGAACCATGGAAAAAACTAGACCACCTCATCCGCCCAGTAGGGTATGGTATTCAAACATACACAATAACAACGATGTCATTATTAAAAGAAGTACAAGAGCTTCCGGAACTCCTCATGAAATCAAAAGAAGAACGAACTCTTTGGAAAACGCTGCGTCGTTTTACGAAGCAAGTTAAGGTTGAGTTGGATCATCACAATTTAGATGAAGCATCTTCTATTAAGAGCTATTATGTGCAGGATGTTCAGATTTGGGTTGATTATGAGAATGGGGTTATTGTGGTGGGGAGAGATGGGCGAGTTAAAGAGGTTGCTTTGGAGTTGGTTGTTGGGCGGGGATCGGTGTTGTTTAAAGAAGTTATAGAAGTACTAAATGTTAGGGAATAGCACTTAGATACAAGGTTGATTAAGTCATGAATAAGGGGCCAAAAGATAAATATTAGTTGAATAAAGCGTATTGTTGATTATGGGAAGAAGAGCATATGGGATATATGCTCTTCTTTTTATTTGTAAATAAAGTGGATGTGAAATTTAAATGATGACCTCCACCCTGTCAAGGTAAAGGTCTTATTTTACCTCTATATTAGTGATACCAAATTTTTTCTGTATATTCCCCTTGCACCTCCCCCAACGTCACCCCCTAACCTAAAGAAGACAAATCAAAAAGGGGGGACAAAACCACTCATGAAAACCACCACAAAAGAAAAAAGGAACACCATCATCATGCTACTACTCTCAGCCGCAATAGGAATCTTTTCATCACCCCTCATGTACATCACACTGGCACGTAAAAATGAGGTGTACAAATACCATTGCCGAAAAGCATTCAACTTTCATTTGTTAATCTTTTTTCTATTTAATATTAGTTCGTGTATTAGTGATGTTTTATTTTGGATTGTATTTGCCTTTGAGGTAGTTCAAGTGATCATTGTTGCTTGGAAAGTAATACGCGACGAACCATATCGTTATTTCATTCGAATTCTGTTATTTAAAGAAGATAAGTATGCAGTGGAAGGAGAATAGATGATGAAACAAGAAGTGGAGATAAAAGGAAAGCGATTTTTCGTTATGATTGCCGTGTTGTTTATTGCGACTTATATTGTTTTACGAAAAAGAAAGTATGAGCACTTTTATGATGGTATTAGTGAGTATGAAAATCGTTATAGCGGGAAGGTTCCTTTTTTATTACTTGTTGTAGGTTTGTTTCAATATTGTAGGCAGAATGAGATGAATTTTTCTCATATGCTTCAGTATGTGAAAGAGAAGTTATCGAAGTAGGTGATGATATGGCGTGGATGATTAGTGAGTTTGCAAGTGTTGGGGATGTTACGGTGCGGACGCTTCGTTATTATGACAAGATTAATTTATTAAAGCCGAGCGATTATACTGAGGGTGGGCATCGGTTATATACGAAAGATGATTTGTATGTGCTGCAACAAATTCAATCGTTTAAGCATCTTGGTTTTTCGCTTGGGGAAATTCAAAATATTATATTGCAGCGTGATATTGAGACTGAAGAATTTTTAAGACAAATGAATTTTCAAAGAGAGATGCTTTTGGCAGAGCAAGAAAGAATTGCGAAGGTGCTTTCGCATATGGATGAGA
The DNA here is from genome assembly GCF_001884065.1 of Bacillus proteolyticus. GTDB lineage: Bacteria > Bacillota > Bacilli > Bacillales > Bacillaceae_G > Bacillus_A > Bacillus_A proteolyticus. The sequence continues at coordinate 61,426 of NZ_MACH01000156.1, read as the reverse complement.
TGACAAAGAAGTTTCAAAAGGGAGAACGAGTGGATATCGCTTTGTTTTCTTCGTTTTTGCAAACTTTTATATGGGAGAAAGAAAATAAAGAATGGTTAGAGGAACACTTTTCAGAGGAGAGTGTTCAAGCGGTTTATAATAATAAGGAACTCAAAGAAAAGTTTGATCGGCGATTTATGGATGTGATAGGGAAGTTGAAAAAGTATAAGGAAGAAGATAAGGATCCGAGTCATCATGACGTTCAAGTTACTTTGAAGGAATTTTTCAATTTAATAGAAGAGGTAACGAAATATCTTGATACACCTCAAAGTGATGTGGAGGATATAATCCAAAAATCCAACCTCCCACTATCCGAATTCCCAACCCTCTTCACAACCGAAGAAGAAAACTATATAAAAGAAGCAATCCAGCAGTTTAACCCCTAGTTAAACTGCTTTTCCATTATAATAGAAGAAAAACCAAACGGAGGGAAATCCCATGCCAACCTACAACAAACTAATCAGAAACAAAATCCCACAAATAATAAAAACCAACGGAAAAACACCCACAACAAGAATCCTACCTAAAGACGAATACATAAAAGAAATCTGCAAAAAAACAGAAGAAGAACTAACCGAATACCTAGAAGCAACAACAAAAGAACATAAACTCGAAGAACTATCCGACATACTAGAACTAATAAACGCCCTAGCCGAACATGAAGGCACAACACTAGAAGAAATCAATAATATCCGTAAAAAGAAAGCAGAAGAACGAGGTGGCTTTTCAGATCGAGTCTTCCTAATCGAAGTAACCGACAACTAGCCCCTCATAAGCCCCTCCCAAGTAATAAATCACTAAGAAAAAACACAACAAAACAAAAACACCAACAAACACCGTAGTAGTAGTCAAAAAAAATTTGAAATAACACGCCAAAAACCCACCCCTCCTTCCTATATATAGTACAAAGAGGAATTTTTCATTTTTGAATGAGGACGGGAGGAACTTTGATGGTGGTGTATCGTAATGTGCAGGTGAATTTTTGGCAGGATGATTTTGTTTTGGATTTGACGCCGGAGGAGCGGTATTTTTTATGTATACTTGTTAACTTGTTCGAAGACGACGCAGTGCGGGATTTTTCCTTTTCCGAAGCGGTTAGCTGAGATGGAGACGGGTTATAACCGGGAGACGGTTGATAAGCTTGTGCAGCGCTTCATTGATTATGGAAAGATTCTTTATGATGCGGAGACGAGGGAGTTATTTATTTTAAATTGGCTTCGTTATAATCCTGTGACGAATACGAATGTGGAGAAGTGTGTGCTTCGTGAGCTTAAGGGTGTGAAGAATAAGGAGTTTGTACATATGTTTCTTCGTAAGTGCGTAGAGGAGGAGCTGAATGTTCCGATGCTTTTAGCACATTTCGGTATGCCTAGTGATTTGGCCGTTCATGATGTTGATCCGGTCTGTGATGAGGCGGAAGAAGAGGTTATAGAGGAAGAGACGGGGAGTCGTGTGTTTTCTTTTTACGAGCAACATTTTGGTAGTTTGTCTCCTTATACAGTAGAGGAATTGAATGCGTGGATGAATGATTTGTCAGAGGAGCTTGTGCTGAAGGCTCTTCAAATTTCGTATGAGAATAAAAACCGGAAGATGGCTTATGTGAAGGGGATTTTGAGGGGATGGCACGGGAAAGGATTTACGAAAGTGTCTGAGGTTGAGGCGGATACGGCAAGGTTTCGAAAGAAGGAGTCGTCTGTTAGTAGCGGGGAGACGGCAAATTTTTTGGCGAAGTGTGAGGAGTGGGAGAAGAATGTGCCGTCTGAGGAAGAGTTGCAGCGCTTTTTAGCGGAGCGCGGGTGGCGTCCATGAGCATTCAAAATGTGGAGGCGGAAAAGACGGTGTTAGGTTCTCTATTACTTGATGGAGAGCTTATTAAGGAGTGCCGTTTGACGGAGCAGTATTTTTCTATGCCAGTGCATAAGTCTATATTTCAGTTACTGCGAAAAATGGAAGAGGAAGGGCAACCGATTGATCTTGTGACATTCATTTCTAGAGTAGATCCAAATTTTTTGAAGGGGATCGGGGGAATGGAGTATTTTATAGGGTTAATGGATGGTGTGCCTGCGACTAGCAATTTCTCTTATTATGAGGGGCTTGTTCGAGGTGCATGGAAAATGTATCAGGCTGGCGTTCTTGGGCACAAGATGGGAGAGCGTCTTATTGCGGAGAAGAATGAGAAAATTATTGGTGAGACGATTACGGAACTTTGTGAGTTAGAGGAAAAGGACTGTGTATGTGAGTTTGATTTGAAGGATGCGTTAGTTGGTTTGTATGAAGAGCTTCATCAAGATGCGAAAGAGATTACTGGTATTGAGACTGGTTATATATCGCTAAATAAAATGACGTGCGGATTGCAGGAAGGTGATTTTGTCGTTCTTGGTGCACGTCCTTCTATGGGGAAAACTGCGTTTGCGTTAAATGTTGGACTGCATGCGGCGAAGTCTGGAGCGGCAGTTGGATTGTTTTCATTAGAGATGAGTAGTAAGCAATTGTTAAAAAGGATGGCGTCTTGCGTAGGTGAAGTGTCAGGAGGCAGATTGAAAAATCCGAAGCACCGTTTTGCGATGGAAGACTGGGAAAAGGTGAGTAAGGCGTTTGCGGAGATCGGGGAGTTACCACTTGAGATTTACGATAATGCAGGCGTTACAGTGCAAGATATTTGGATGCAAACTCGTAAGTTAAAGAGGAAGCACGGCGATAAAAAGCTTTTAGTTATTGTAGATTATTTGCAGCTTATTACGGGGGATCCGAAGCATAAGGGCAATCGATTTCAGGAGATTAGTGAAATTTCGCGTAAGCTTAAGTTATTAGCGCGTGATTTGAATGTTTGTGTAGTAGCGTTGTCGCAATTGTCTCGTTCAGTAGAGTCACGTCAAGATAAGCGCCCGCTTTTATCTGATTTAAGAGAGACGGGACAAATTGAGCAAGATGCGGATGTCATTATGCTTATGTATCGTGAAGATTATTACGATAAGGAAACGAAGCAGAAAGAGATGACGGAGATTCATGTGGCGAAGCATCGAAATGGACCTGTGGGCAGTTTTAACCTAAGATTCTTGAAGGAGTTTGGGCGGTTTGTGGAGATTGGATGATAAAATAGAAGAAGGCATATAAAAAAGTAAAGGAGTGGTTACGGATGACAAAAGTAGGTCGTTTATATGAGCAAGAGAAGCAAGAAGAAATAGATAAAGCACTTTCGGCAGCTGGAATGCTCTTTAAAGGAATGAGTATAGAAGAAATAGCTAAAAAATTAGATGTAACAATTGAAAAGGTGAAAGAGTGGGAGAAGCGTTTATCTCATTAATCGCTGGGTTAATGGGAATATTCCACAAAGCGAAAATGATAGCGTCTGTATAAATCAATATACTAAAAATAGCCGACTGTTTACTATATAATAGTCGGCTATTTTTATATGGAGAAGTTATTAGGTTTAATACGTAAATTTTTGATTTGCTCTTGTAAATGTTTATTAACTGGCGAAACCCTTTGAATATGTTTCTTATTTTTCCATAAAGAAGGATTTTCTCTCTGTAGTAATCCATTGCTCTAAATCATCTTGGCTACGTCGTACAAGTCGATTCACTAAAACATCATGCCATACATAATCCTCTAATAAGTATATATGAACGGGATCATCTGTATAAAAAGCAATATTACGCTCCTCAAGTGATGGTCCATAAATCATCTCTTTAGAATCTATCGATAAAATAAACCAATGTTCTGTAGACCGGATTTCTGTATAAGGTGTTATACGATGGGCTTCTAGATTTTTAATTGGGTTTTCGACATGCAGGGTAATACCTTGTACTGTAACTTTATCAGCTACCTCAGATAGTTCCTCTTTTAATGCTTCGTACATCTCATCCCACATCGAAATGACAATACGTTTTTCTGCTTTTTTGATTAATGCCTGACAATAGCTAATTATTGTTTTATTGTCTTTTAAAGTAATCACTCGATTATCCGTTTTTTCCTCGAAAGTTTCTAGTTTTTTTAATGAATCACTGATTCCTTCATAAGTAGACTGCCATTCTGATTGAGCCTTCTGTAAAAAGACTTCAACAGGTAGAGGTGAATAGCGAGTAGTGTCATTTATTTCTTCCTTCATGACAATTCCTTTTTCTACAAGGTTACCTAAAATCTCGTAAATTCGCGCTCTCGGGACACCTGAATCCTTACTCACTTGGTAGGCTGTGACAGGCCCCTGTTTAACAAGAGATACATAAGATTTAGCTTCATATTCATTGAAACCAATTTTTTTAAGCTGTTGCACTATGTAGTCCACTTTTTTCGTCCTCCGATGTTTGCTTTTATATTTCAACGTTACAATAACTGTTTACATTTAGCAAATTATTAGTTACTATTCAAATAGTGACTAAATGGGAGGTTAATAGTATGGATTTTTATTTAGACCCATCAGTATTAATTATTTTGATTGCTTTTGGATTTTTAGCTGCATTTATTGATTCAGTTGTAGGTGGTGGAGGACTGATTGCTTTACCAGCTTTATTATTTACAGGACTGAACCCAGCAAGTGCAGTAGCTACGAATAAACTAGCGTCGACAATGGGGTGTGCAACTAGTAATATTGTGTTTTATCGTTCTGGTAATCTTGATTTGAAATCGGCGTTTAAATTAGTTCCACTAACTTTCATAGGTTCCGTAATAGGTGCATGGACCGTTCATTTAATGAACCCAGAACTACTGAAGCCATTGATGCTAATCATGCTTGGTGCGGTTGCTATTTATACGATATTCAAAAAGGATTGGGGTAGTATTTCCACTCATAAAAAATTGTCTGGTCGACACGTCATTATCTTTACTTTTTTTGTTTTTGCTATTGGTTTTTATGATGGATTTCTAGGTCCTGGCACAGGTTCGTTTTTAATGTTTTCTCTTTTATTTATTGGGTATGACTTTTTAAAAGCAGCAGGTAATGCGAAGCTTCTTAATTTAGGAAGTAATGTTGGTGCATTGTTGATGTTTATGTATGTAGGGCAAGTAAACTATGTGTATGGTTTTATAATGGGGATTGCTCAAATTGCTGGAGGGATTGTTGGCTCCAAATTTGCTATAAAAAAAGGAAGCGGGTATGTTCGTGCTCTTTTCATTACAGTAACTTGTTTATTGTTAGCGAAAAATCTGTATGACTATATTCAGTAAGTAATTTTGAACATCTTCACTTCAAAGAACGTAGACAAGGTCAAATATGAAGGCTACATAAAATATAAGAAGATACTAGGGAAAATTTCTTTTAACATTTTTTAGATGCTACCTTATTCGAAGATAGCATCTAAAAAAAGGCTCATTTAAAAGAAAATTTAAGTTAAGGGAATGAAAATAATATAAACTCATATTTTTCTGGGGTATGTTTATTGATCATAGTGAAATGTTTACTCCATATTCTTCTTATAATTAGGCCTCAACAAACTCTTAAAATCCAACTCAGCAATCAACACACTCAACAATATAAGCGTCGCCCCTAAATACCCTTTCCCTGTGAGCGTTTCGCCTGTGAAAACAAAGGCAAATCCTGCTGAAAAGACAGGTTCTAATGAAAAAATAAGTCCTGTATGGGTAGGCGTAGTGTATTGCTGGGCGATTACTTGCACGATGAATGCGACTGCGGTGCAAAATATGCTTAAGGCTAAGATGATTAGCCATGAGTCGATCGTGCCAGGAAGCTTTGGCGTTTCTATAATGAATGAAAAAATAAGGCTAAATAGGCCGACGAAACCGAGTTGTATGACCCCGAGCGCAATCGAGTTCACATGTTTCGTTACACTTCCAGTAATGATGACGTGAATCGCATAAAATAGGGCAGACAGTATACAGAATATATCGCCGTTACCGATCTTGAATTCGCTAGTTAATGTTAATAAGCCGATTCCTATTATCGTTAAAATGATTCCTACTATAACTTTCTTTTCAGGAATGTGTTTTAAAAATATAGCTGATAATATTGGAATGAAAATGACTGTGAGACATAGTAAGAAACCAGCATTAGAGACACTAGTATACTTTGTGCCGAATGTCGCAAAAATGTAAACGATAAATAAAACAGAAGCTAGTATAAAGGCATATTTTACAGTTTTTAAATCGACTTTGAATAAATGTTTGTAAAATATTAAACCTGATAAAAGAAAGGCAATAATAAATCGTAATGCGATTAAATTATATTCTTCTATGCCATCAAGTCCAAGCTTTGTAAGTAGGATGGATGCACCCCAAAAAAATGTAACTAGTAGTAGCATTAAATCAGCTTTTAATTGAATTTTCATTTCTATTCCCTCGTTATGTATAATTTATGATTCCATACCCCTATCCCTATCCCTATCGTTTATTTTAATATCGATTCTGAATATTTGGAACAAAAATTTATCGACGCTTTTTTCTCCATTCAATTGTTGAAAATTCGGACCTGAAGAAAATCGGTATGTAAGTTTCTAAAGTGAATAGAAATAATGAACCAAGAACCCAATTTCTCTATTTTATATGGAGAGATTGGGTTCTTTCGTTTTGGAATAATTATGAGAAAATTTTTAGATGTTTCTCATATATTCATCATGTTTCTTTCATCCTTTTCTCACGTCTAAGTTTTACACTCATATGTATCAAAGGTAAAGGGAGGTAATACATTTTTTACTTATTTCAAAACGAATGATAGATGGTGGTGAGCAGATGAAAAAGAATAAACGTAAAAAATTGCGTTGGTTAAAATGGATTTTGATCCTTCCGTTACTTCTGGCATTACTATTGTTTGGATTACATAGTATGAAGTTCGAAAGGTGGGATCATGAGAAGCATAAGCAAGCGGCATATACTGTTTCTCACGATAAAGAAAGAGAAGCTTTCATCTCGCAAAAAGAAAAGTTTAATAACTTTGAACGAGATCAGCATCATGAAAAACATCATGAAAAAGAGTTTGAAGGTTTATTCTTTATACCATTCCTGTTAGCGTTTGGATTTGTTCTTTTCGGATGGTTCATGCTTCGTAAGTCTGAAGGGAATATGGTTAAAAAGTGGACAGGCATATTGCTTCTAGTTATTGGTTTATTACCGGTCCTTCCGATGCTTGCATTTGTTGCAGCGATTGTTTGGGCATATAAAAAGTTTAAAGAAAAAAGAATGGCAACTGATATAGATTTATACAGCGATTTTCAAGTACAACAACAAGTAGATATTTTAGATCAATGGGAACGCAATATTCGTAAGGAGGAGAAGTAATAATGGGTATTTTAAAACGTATTAAAAATATTGTGGTAGCGGATGTGCATCAAACGTTAGATAAGGTAGAAAATCCTGTTAGCATGTTGAAGCAATATCTTCGCGAAACAGAACAGCAAATTACGAAAGCTCAAAAAGCACTCGCTCATCAATATTATTTAGAAAAGAAATATGAAGCATTAATTTCAGAAACGGATGCCCTTATTGCGAAGAGAACTCGCCAAGCTGAGCTTGCAGTATCACGCGAAGAAGATCAAATGGCACAGTTAGCCCTGCAAGAAAAAATCGTGAATGAGAAAAAAGCGGAGCTATATCGCAAGCAGTACGAAATAACAAAAGAGCAGACAGCGACGCTTTATGAACAAATTGACAAATTGCAAAAGAAATATGGAGAGTTGCAATATAAAGAACTAGTTCTTGTTTCGCGGTTAAATGCGGCGCGAGCGATAAAAGAGAGCAACACGGCAATTGATTCTTTCCATACAGAAAGTACAGCGAAAGGCTTTGCACGCATTGAATCTTATGTGCAAAAACTAGAAGCAGAAACAGCTGCTAGTAACTATTTTTATAATTTGAAGTCTCCTAATCAACAAGAAGTGTTAGATCAAAATTTGCAAGAAGAAGTACAGCTGGAGTTAGAGAAGTTAAAAGAGAATAAATAGTATGCAAAAAGCCCATTTTCATATGGGCTTTTTTTAATGGTGAAATTATTCCTTTCCAAACTGAAAAATATCCCGATTAATAAGTTGATGGAAGTGCCTATCCATTTCTGCTGCAGAAACTTTTCTTTCATTTTGAAACCACCACGTACTTAATGCTGTGATTACTCCTGAATAAAATTCCGTTATTAAATCGTTTGGCATCGTATGATTTTTACAAAGTTGATTTAATGCTTCCGTTTCTTGTTTTCTTGTTTCATGACTTAAATAATGTATACGGCTAATAAATTGCTCATCAGACATTTGCGCCTCTAATATTTTACCGATTTCTTCATGATGAAGGAATTGTTCCATCACTTGAAATGGTTTACTTAATCGATCTAAAAGCGGTATTTCAGCAATCATCTCGCCATATCGTTTAAATCCAAATGCTAATAAAGCATCTTTATCTTCAAAATGTTTATAAAAGGTTGTGCGATGTACCATCGCGCGATCACAAATTTGGTTAATCGTGATGGAACTATATTTCTGTTTTGATTGCGTCATTAATTCAAATAAGGAATCCCACAATAATTTATGTGTACGTCTAATACGTAAATCAAGTTGTTTTTCATTATCGTTCATCTACAATTCTCCTTTTTTGTAGATTAAATATACAGTGGCTGAAAATTGATTCTCCCTTTTTAATCTACATATGTATATTATATTACATGTGTTCCGGTGTATATAAAGCTTTTTTAGTAAAAAAACAGGAGGAGAATCAATACATGAATATTACAACTAAGAGTCCTACAAGTGGCAAAGTTGATACTTCTAATATGAAACATACCCCCATTTTAATTGCATTACTTTTAGGGGCAATGGTTGCGTTATTAAACGAAACATTACTTGGGAATGCGTTAACGGTACTAATGAAAGAATTTGACGTAACAGCTTCAACTATTCAATGGCTTTCTACAGCTTACATGTTAGTAGTTGGTGTTTTAGTCCCGATTACAGCGTTACTTCAGCAATGGCTCACAACGAGACAAATGTTCTTGATCGCTATGGTAACGTTTTTAGTCGGTACATTAATTGCGGGATTTGCACCGACATTTTCCGTTTTATTAGTCGGCCGTATCGTCCAAGCAGTAGCGACGGGGTTAATTTCACCGTTATTAATGAATACGATTTTAATTATTTGTCCACCTGAAAAACGTGGTGCCACAATGGGATTAATCGCACTCGTTATGATGTCAGCTCCAGCAATTGGTCCTACATTATCTGGAGTAATCGTTGATTCATTGAATTGGCGCTGGTTATTTTACTTTGTCGTTCCAATCGTAATCATTTCCATTGTAATTGGAATGAAGTACATTCAAAATGTTTCAGAGTTAACAAGGCCGAAAGTAGATTATCCATCTATTCTTTTATCAACATTAGGCTTCGGCGGGATTGTGTATAGCTTTAGTGCATCAGGTGATTTAGGATGGTCGGATGCGAAAGTGTACGGCGCTTTAATTGTTGGGCTTATATCACTATGTATTTTTGTCGTGCGACAATTAAAAATTGAGAATCCAATTTTAGAATTACGTGCATTTAAAGTTCCGATGTTTACATTATCAGTTGGATTAATCGTCATTGTTATGATGTCATTATTTTCAACGATGACTTTATTACCGATGTTCCTGCAAACAGTATTACTCGTTACAGCCTTTAAATCAGGACTAATAATGCTTCCTGGAAGTATTATTAGTGCCATAATGGGACCAATTGCAGGAAAACTATTTGATAAATTTAGTCCGAAAGTTGTTATCGTTCCTGGCATTGTGTTAGTAGGGATTGCAATGTTCTTATTTAAAGGCATTACTCCTGACACATCAATGGTACAAATTATTGTCATGCATAGCGTATTAATGGTTGGACTCATGTTTGTAATGACAGCACAAACATATGGGTTAAATCAATTAACACCAGATCTATATCCGCACGGAACAGCGCTGTTTAATACACTGCAGCAAGTAGCTGGCGCAATTGGTACAGCTATCTTTATTTCGAAAATGTCTTCAGGAACAACTAGCTATATGGAACGCTCCGCAAATCCAATGGATCCAGTAGAGAAGTTAAACGGTTTAACATCAGGATTCCAAGGTGCATTTGCACTTGGATTAGTCTTTATTGTTGTTGCTTTTATCGTATCGCTATTCTTAAAAGAAGAGAAAAAGGGAGTAGAAGTAGCAGGGGTTTTACAGAACGAAAATTAAAGTTTATATAAAAAGACATCTTTACGAGGTAAAGATGTCTTTTTACATTTCTTTCGTTATATCGTACTGCAGCAACTGCCCCTGATCATAAAACCTCTCAAAAATAATCCCCATTACATAGAAGAATACGAGACCGAAGCCAATATGAATAAGTGTAAAAGTAGCTCCAAATGAAGAAAACTCATATACGATGATCGGCAATTTCGCAGTTGTCCAAACGCCTAAGAAAAATACGATGTACCTAATACTTGCACCTTTTTTTAAGAGTAGTGCTGCGATTGGAAAAGCCACGTAGAGAGGACCAGCTGCAATTCCGCCTAATAATAGAGAGAATAAGATTCCATATATGCCGGACTTTTCTCCCATGTATTTCATTAGCGTCTCTTTCTTCACCCACTGATCGAGTAACCCTACAAATATTAGGACAGGGGGGAGTAGAAATAGCATATCTAAAATGCTATTCCCTGTTAGTTGTAATGCGCTCCATCCTAAAGATTGATTTATAAAAGTTAATAAGAGAAGCCCTAGTAGTAAGATGAAAAAGAAGCGATATTTTTTTAGTTCTTTCATACCATCACCACCCAAATAATATAGGAGAATAGGAGAGACATGAGTAATGCAGATGCATTACGTGCGTAAGCAAAGCATCGCCCGAATATCTTTTGTTCCATCGGTAATGTTGTAATTCCTACTGACATGAGTGTAGACATAAGTGCCGCAACTTGAGGAAGGCCTGCGCCGTGTTGGACTAACGTATTACCAAGTGGAAATACGACGAAGCTTGGAATAAGTGCAATGGATCCGAGTATTGCTGAATAAATAATACCTAACAATCCGGACTGTTCTCCAATAATAGAAGAGATGAAAGACGGCGTTAATATAGAAAGCGATAAGCCAACGAAGAGCATGATGGAAAGCATCGCAGGTAGAAGGTTGCGAAACGTTTTCCATGACTTCATTAGAGCTTCTTTCGTTTTATTACGGTCCTTCATAAAAGAAATCCCCGTAAGAATAATGGCTAAAGTGTAAAGGATCACGCCATTAATCATGGTCGGAATCCTTTAAGTCCTTATATTTGTCTATGAAAAAGGATAAGTTCTTCATTTTTTCTTCAATATCCATTTGGAAATCTGCCAATTGTTCCTTTCCAGCAGGTGTAATTTTGTACATCTTTCTCGGTTTGTCTTGATGATCTGTACTTACATAAGATTCAATCGCACCTTCGTTTTCTAATTTCTTTAGCGTACGATATAAAATGGCGCTATCGATTGGATTGACTGGAAGTTCTTCCTCGCACTTTTGTAATAATTGCCCGCCATAGTTATCACCTTCTGCTAAAAATAACAAAAGAAATGCACCTGTATGTCTTCCTGTATGTTTCATGGATATACCTCCTAGAATGAATTGGAATATATACTGTTAATGACAGTATACTGTTGTTAACAGTATATGGTGCATGAAGTGCTATGTCAATTTTAAAATGTTGATTAGTGCAAAGGGTGATCCCTGTTTTCATCGTTTTAAATAACAAAATAAAAGCCTACTGTTTTCTTGTGACAGTGGCTTTCATAGTTGGTAAACTACTATATTACGCTTAGAGAATCTCGCACTTTGATAGTAACACAAATAGGTTAGTCGCATATTGAGAAATAAAAAAAAGACACTCTCAAGAGTGCCTCTCCTTAGCAGCCGAATCCGCCGCCCCAACAGCTAGCCCCAACGATGATTAATAAAATAAAGAGTACAACAAGTAAAGCGAATCCACCGCCGAAACCACAGCCTCCACCACAACTACCGCCATATCCCATATTAACTCCTCCTTCCATAAAGACCATTTAATAATGGATTTAATTCACTTTATGTTTTTCCGGATAAACTTGAGCAGGTCCCTTTGAAAAATAAAGGTACTCGGTATTTTAAGCGAGTTGACGAGCTTATTTTTGTCACGAGTATTCCGCTTATTACATATGGTATTTTATTCTGTGTATTGGGGGAAGGAGGATCTTTATGGCTAATTCTGAGATGATATTACGTTTACTTACGGATTTAAAGATTGAACAGCAAGCTTTAAGAGAACAGCTGGAGAAAGTGCAAATAGCTTTAACCATTCTTGAAGAAAAAACAAATACTCCTGAGGAGAAATCAACTATTCTTGAGGAAAAACCAGCTGCTCCAAAGCAAAGAGCTTATTCTGGACGCCCAACATCGTTTCGTGATTGGAGAGCATCTACTCAAAAAAATTCATAAAAGTACAAGAAAAGAAGACATCAATTAAGATGTCTTCTTTTGCTTGTACAATCCCAATGAAGTTAAGAAGATATATCCATATTGCTTTAAAAATAAGAAGAAAATAACGATTGTCGACTCCTGTTTTAGTATAGCATGTAATAATAAAGATTTTTTTATGAAATAATGCGTATATATTAATTATAAGGTTTTTGTGTATATTTTAGTTGTCTATTATTTCTCTTTACATGCTACATGTAAAGGTTTTCTTATGAAAAGAAACCTATTAAATAAAGAGTGGGAAACGTATATTCAGGACTATAAAAACAGTGGGTTATCAAATGATTTCTGGTGCTGAAAACAAAACTTAACAGTTCATCGGCTATATTACTGGCTAAAAAAATTATCATCTGAAATGGAAGAGCAAAATCCAAGTGTGCGTGTGGGTTCAGCATTATTTGACGTTTACTTAAATTGGAGGTAACAAAGTTAGCTTAGGGAAAAAAGATTAATATATGTACATCAATAATAATGCTAATTATAATTAAGATGAAAGCATTCGTAATATATGGGGGAATAACAAGCAATGAATAAAAAGGCAACATTTAAAATAGGGGCAATGTTTACCATTTTATTAATGGCATGTGTTTTTTATGGATATAGGAGTTTAAATAGTTTTTTAGTCTGGAATGAACTCGGTGATATACAGATGATTTCAAGTGAAAAAGAGGTTGCAAATGGTATATATTTTGTAAGGGGAGAGATATATGCTGAACGTGTAACAGGAGATGAAACGCTACTTGCTGATGGGTATGCGGTAGTGAATCGAATTCAAAAGAAAAAAACGACATACTATACACAGACTTCTGCACCAAATCGTTCTTTATGGAGTAACGGCCAAGTAACAGCTTTTTATAATGAACCAATACATATCGGAAATAAAGAATTAAAATTAATAAATAATGAAAAGGTGTCTCTGGAAACTCCCTTTATGGAATTAAGTGATCAGAATGTAATTTCAACAAGAATAAATGATATTCAGGCGAATACTACAAAATTAGCAGATGGAAAAAAACGCTTTTATTCATTTAGAGCAGTAGAAAATAAAGAAAATGTAGTTGTACTTGGATCAGTAGATGGAAAAGTAATAAAAGAATTACCTAGTAGATACGGAGAATTTGTTTATATTGGAAATACGAAGGAGCAAATTATAGATAGCTTAAAGAATGGTAATAACAAAAATTGGATATATTTCGCTGTACTTATTATACTAACTTGTATTAGTGGGTTTGTATTATATATGTATGGGAAAGGAAAATGGAAAAAAGATGTTTTTGTTTTTACATTTTTCGGACGGAAGATAAATTAAAGAGGATGCATCTTTGCATCCTCTTTAAAAATTCATATGAGTTCTTTTCGTAAGGAAAGTTCTTCTTCATTTTCATATCCAGTAAATAAAATTTCTTCAATTTGTATATGATCGAAAAAAACATTATAATCTTTTGAAAGGTTGAAAGATATAAAAAAGTTTTGCGATGATAAACCATACCAACAGTTATATAGCATATCAATATCTTTTTTGAGATTTTCGTGTTTCATTTAGTAACAGGTTTAATCCTCCCTTAATAGAAAAATAATAACATAATGAATTTTCGGAATATATATTGTTATGATAGTTATTTTTGAATAGTAATAGATGAAAAATAAGGGAGTAGTGTAGTGTAGTGTGAAGTATATACGAACTAGTGAATTTATGTTTTAGCTCTTGAAAATTATGTGTTAAAAAGTTAAATATGGTAGGTTTATTCAAACAACCCTCAATAATATGATTGAGGGTTGTTTGAGAACATTTCTAACGACGCCATTCATCTTCGTTTTAAACGGAGCCCCATAAATGATAAACCATGCCGAAAACAAAAAAAGCTAGTCCCACAAACAAAACAATTAAAGCAAGCATTCCATTCTTATTATGTTCCATACATTCAGCTCCTTTTTAGTTATATACAAAAAAGCCTTTAGTCGTAATTATGGCTAAAGACTGCATTTCTCATACTTTTTTAGTTTATAAAGAAAAGACACCCATATAAGAGTGTCTTTTCCGATAGTTTGTTTAGCAGAAGCAAGAAGCTCCAACGATGATTAATAAAATAAACAATACAACTAATAATGCAAATCCTCCAGAAAAACCGCAGCTTCCGCCGCAACTACCACCAAATCCCATAATAGTTCCTCCTTTAATAAGAGGGGAAAACAAAGGGTCACTCGTGTTTTTTAACGGATTCCATTTACTTTATGTTTGACGCATGAATGTGAGCAGGTCCTTTTGAAAATAAAAAAAGAAACCTTGAGGTAGGTGCCCTCTGTCCCCTGTATGTAATCAATATTCGTTAGCATAAAACTCTTTTATTAGCTTTATTTCATTTGTATCTGGGTTAAATTTAAATATTTTAATTTGATTAGATTCGTCTTTATAGGCAAATGTATTATCGCCAACTTGGGTCATATTACTGGTGTTTAAGATAGGATCGCTACCGTGATCAGTGATCTCCACAGGTTTCTCACGATCCCAAAATGCAATGACAATGATTAAGATGATAAGGCATATACGTATGTTACGTAGTTCTCTTGATACAGTATTCTCCATTTGATAGTCTCCTTTGTTGTTGAATAGATTTTGTTTATAAAAGAGATAATTCCTATGAAAATAAATAAAAAAGACACTTGAAAGTGTCTTTTTTATTTGAGTTATGCGCATTGCTTAATAAGACGCTAGTTCCTCAATCGGAATATGAGTAACTATGTAGGGTGATTTTATTATAACATTTTAACCAGTAATGGGTCTATATGGGATTTTTGTGATGATTATGTTTATTTATTCAGAATGATAGATGTATCAGGCCGGGGAGATCGGAATTTGATCAATGAAAAGCAGTGGAAAAGGCCAAGAGCATACTTTATCCCGTATTATTAAGAGAAGATAGAGCTAGATTTCCCTTTACACAAACATAACGGTATAATATAGTTAAGTTAAGTGAACTTAACTATTAAGCGAAACAAAATAACAGCATGGAGGAAGAATGCTATGACTAGAACGTATAAAGAAGTAATTAATGAAATGAACCGAGCTTATAATGAATTTTACATTTTACTATTTCAGGAGTTAAAAGATGAGTACGGTCTTACAGGACAGCAAGAGAGTATGCTATTTCATATTAATTTAAATGAAAACACGACAGCGAATCACATTGCGACTACTTTTAATATATCAAAAAGTGCTGTCAGCCAAGTTTTATCGAAATTAGAAAAGCAGAAGATGATTTCAAAACAAGTTAATCCTAACAATAAAAGGGAGTATTTCCTTACACTTGGTCCAAACGGTAGTAAGTATATAGAGCGGTTGTCTGAGTTAGATGATGTATTAATTGAGAAATATTTTTCAAAAATCGATATCGGTGCTTTAGAACAAATGACGGATACGTTAACGAAAATAAATAAAGTGATATTGGAAGAAAAACAGAAGGATCTTGATTGTAATGAGTAAGAACTTAGATGAAGCAATGAGTAGAAAGGAGGAGAAGCATGTGATGAGTTACATACCAAATATGATGACGATAGCGAATTTTATTTGTGGGATATTGGCCATTTATTCTGTTTTTGTTCAAGATATGTATGGTGCAGTCATGTTCATTATTACAGGTATGGTATTTGATCTGTTTGATGGCATGGTTGCTCGGAAACTGGATGCTGTTTCGGAAATTGGCGGAGAGTTAGACTCATTTGCGGATTTAGTTACCTTTGGCGTGGCACCGTCTATTCTTGCATATAGTGTCGCTTTAAAAGATTTGCAGTCTATCGGATTGTTATGTGCGCTTGCTTACAGTGTGTGCGGAATGCTTCGGCTTGCAAGATTTAACACGCAGCAAAGCAAACTGCCGACATTTATCGGCATGCCCATTCCATTCGCGGCAATGTGTCTTCTTATTTTATGCCTCCTGAATAATTCAGTGTCCGTGGCGTTTGGCACATGCGTACTCGCCTATTTAATGGTAAGCAAAATCAAATTCCCTCATTTTAAAAAAGATATATCGGAAAGCTTGAAGTCCGAAAGATGGAATTAAAGAGAAAGGTAAGGCGCAGAACATGATTCGTATGGCATTAAGATCATTTAACATACAAATATATTGTTTGCTAGGCGTAATGTTATTAGGATGGCTTGTGACACCTTTTTCAGCCCAGTTTGTAGGGATAAGCATTGGCCTTTTGGTGAGTATGTACTGCGCCTGGATTTTAGGAAGGCGTATTGAAAAGTTCGGAAATAGCATTGTAAAAAATGAAAAAGCACCGATGCTCGGAATGATGAACCGGTTTGCAGCCGCAATACTTGGCTCGATTATTATGTATGAAATTGAACACCATGAGTTCATGTGGACATTTGCCGCTGGAATTATGGGTGGGTATTTCTTGATTATTATTAATTTGGGGTATTACAGTATGAGGGATACGGAGAAATAGATTAGTACATTTTAAATTAGAAATTAACCTCCGCTTCAAGCATGGAATGATATACTTGAGGCGGATTATTAACACTTACAATAAAATTCCCCCAAAATAAAACAATGAAAGCAAGTACTCCATTTTGAGTATGTTCTATAAAACTAGCTCTTCTTATTTTTTATGTTTTTTAAACATAAATTTGTAAATTAACCATGTAATAATTATTACCACAGGGGTAATTAATGCACCGTTAAACATTTTTTGATATATGTATAAAACATTTAAAATTAATAAAGAAACTATTGTAATAATCATATTATATTTTGAAAAGGTTTCTACGAATTTAGAATGTGTAAATAACTTTTTGTATATAAAGTAAAAGATTACAAAAAGGATTGTTGTTACTAAACTAAAAACACTAATTTGAAGATAAAATATAACTATTAAATTTGTTACTGCTATTATCATTAACCAAAAAATTATAAAAAATTTAGATAATACTTCTACACTCACTAATAGAGCTCCTAGCGCTGCAATAAAAGCAGCAATTTTATTTGAGGAATCATCTTTGTTATTAGAAGAATTTTGTCTATTCATGAATAAAAATCAGCTCCAATTTTCTTTATCCCCTTTAAAATAGATAATCATTTGTATATAAAACAAATCATATATAAATGATTATCTATTTTATATTATCAGAATTTTGTTTTGTGTGGAATTGTATTATGTGGTTGTTAGGCTTTTTTACCTAGGTACAATGTGAAGATTTAAGAAAAATTTTATGTTTACCCCACTCTTTATTTTAAAACTTTTTCCTATCCTATAAATGAGTTACATCAAGAAGGAGATTAAAAACGAAAAAGTCATAAATGAAAATGTAAAGTTAGGGGATTCCACATGCATACAGGAGTTTTGATTAGTTATTTGTACACTTATTTTTTTACTATTATTTTTTGTATTATGTTTCAAATTGGAGTTTATTTTAAAGCGAAAAACAATATATCTATTCGGCATTTTCTATGGGTGTATGTTTTTCTATTCTACCTTTCGTTAGTGTATAGGGTGACGCAGATCGCGACTGTATGGGATATAAGTAGATATGAAACGTGGATTCGTGTAAATCAAATTAATTTGACTCTATTTGATACGGCAGGTAGTACTACGTATCTTTTGAACATTTTACTGTTTATGCCGTTAGGTTTTTCATTACCGACTATTTGGCCACATTTTAGAAAAATGAAAAACACCGTATGTGCGGGATTCTTTTTTTCATTGGCAATTGAGTTAAATCAATTACTAAATAATAGAATTACAGATATTGATGATTTATTTACGAATACCCTCGGGGCGATTGTTGGGTATTTATTATATAGAGCTTTATTTAAAACGATATTTAAAAGAGAGGAAAAAAAGCTTGATACCAATTCTTCTCTAGTTATAAAATACGAGGCTATTTTTTGTTTAGTGTGTTCATTTGTAGGTGCGATGTTAATTTATTATCCAGCTTTATTTGGAAGACCTGTCACCCTTCAGTGAGGTGATTATGCTCTTGTGAGATATACTAGTTTATAAAAGGATTCAGTTCTCTAGGCTCAAACAAGGTAAAATGTGAATGGCTTATCCCTTTTTCTAACTTAACAGATACAGTTTATGTATTACATGATAGGTAGGTGTAAATGTGTTAAGTGTTCAATTATCTCAATACTTACTAAAAGAGTCTCAATCTGCTCTTCATACAGATGGAAAACGAGTTTATACGTTAAAAGATGAAGGGTTCTCACCGTATCCTATCTATTTAAATCACCCTATTATGATAGGAGTGGGGACGAATTGGAATCAGCATACAGGATTTGAAGAAATCGTTAAAGGGTTTATAGGCACAAATAATAAATTTCCTATGTATATGTTATTTGAAACTTATTTGCGCGGTGACTTTATGGAA
Source organism: Bacillus proteolyticus (assembly GCF_001884065.1). Taxonomy (GTDB): domain Bacteria; phylum Bacillota; class Bacilli; order Bacillales; family Bacillaceae_G; genus Bacillus_A; species Bacillus_A proteolyticus. The sequence goes on along the minus strand of NZ_MACH01000156.1, from coordinate 42,596 downwards.
AGGTTTTTAGAAGAGAAGAAATTCCAATTTGAGCTGGTTTTTACTAATAAGAAAAGGGATACGAACTTTTTTAAAGTGTTACTTACCAATAGTGATGATATAACTACACTTATGAAGTATTTCTTCCAATCAGCACAAGATTCCCTCTATACGTTATTAAGCTATTCAGCAGACTGTAAGATTATCGGTAATGGTACTGGTGAGATTGAAATAAAAGCTGACAGTTTCTATCCAAGCTTTTCATTTATGTATGATGCGTAAGAATTATTTGTTATTGGTGGAGAAGAGCAATGGTCAGATATCGATTATATAAAAAGAACTTTCCATTTTGAGCATATTATAGATGAGCTAACTATTGATGTAAGAAAATGAATTTAATGATGATGGGTGTTTGAATTATATAAGTTTTGAACCTAAGGAATTAAAGTTAGTTGAGCAACTTTGTGTAGCGGAAGGATTATTTGTATTTCACACTAAAGACTGAAAGTGATAACGTGTTGTGTAAATAACTAATTTGGATGACTTGAATGTGTAAACCTAAAAACTTTCCTTTATGGAGAGATTTTTTATTATAAAGAAAAGACACCCATATAAGAGTGTCTTTTCCAATAGTTTTTTAGCAGAAGCAAGAAGCTCCAACAATGATCAATAAAATAAACAATACAACTAGTAAAGCAAAGCCGCCGCCACAACTACTGCAACTACCACCAAATCCCATAATAGTTCCTCCTTTAATAAGAGGGGAAAACAAGGGGTCACTCATGTATTTTAACGGATTCAAATTACTTTATGTTTTTTACGCAATAATTGAGCAGGTCCTTTTGAAAATAAAGAAAAGACACCTTAAGGTGCCTTCCTACAACTTGATAACCGTATTTCGAAACTAGTGGATAAATTGCAAATAGTATTTATGCTTCGATTTATTTACAGATACCTAATTATAAACCTTGTTAAATTTTCTTTTCTTCACAAGGTAATTATATCGAATGTAAACGTATACATATATACTTATAATCAATTTCTATTAAGACTAATATATGGTTGTAAAGTGAAAAAATAGAAAAACTTTACGTTAATAGAATGGGGGATGTTGAAATGAAATTCAAGAAATCAATTGCAGCAACATTAGCTTGTTCAACTTTATTAACACTTGCACTAATGGCATCTTTTGCTGGGAAGAATTATAAAGGAAAAAAAGTAACTGTATATAGATAAATATATTATTAAAATTTAAGAGGGTGAAAAAATGAAATTGTTTTTTCAGAAACTAAAAACAAAGTATAAAGAAGACTCCAGAAAAAACTTTTTTATTACCTGATCGCCAATATTATGTTTTTCACGACATTAATATTAACGTTTAACATGATACGGGATAAAAATGAAGTTTATCTTTTATTCTATATTCTGTATTCTGGTTTTTGCTATATAGTAGCTAGTTTTATTGTTGGAAAATTCATCAAAAAATAGAGCCTGAGTTCAGGCTCTATTTTTAAAAATCTATATTTTAGTTAAAAGCATCCATCTGTACTTTTTCGTAAATGTATCCAGCTTCTTTAGCTGTAATTCCAAAATGTTTAGCAGCTATTTCAGCAACCTGAGGATCATGTACTTCAGGTATGTAGTTTTCATCGTTATTTGTTAGTCTGTTATATTGTTGTTTCATAAAGTCGAATATGACTGTATAGCTTATTCCGTTACTTGCATATTGCCCGTTTGAATTAGTGGTAGATGGCTTTACTGTTGCGCTAGTCGTGGTAGAACTGTCTGAAGATGTCGGTCTATCATTTTCTAAATCGGTACGTGTATAAGCTACAAAATCATTTATTTTCATTTCATAATTTAAATCAGATGCATAATACTTTTCCATTACCATAGAAAAAGTACTATCTGTATTTTTTAATTTCATTTCTCCATAACGACAATCTTGATCACCACAATAAACAAACCGATCACCTTTCCCAACCAGGTTGATTATGGCTTCTTGCATAAGCAAATATTGTTCTCTTTCGGAAAGATCATAAAAATCGTCCGATACGTTTGCTTGTATATCGATTTCGTATTTATAGAGCGTATTATCTTCTAATTTAGCACCTTCTACATACTTAACATCTTTTATATATTTTGCGAGATCAGTTTTATCTAAAATTTCTTTTGAATAATTTTCCGCCGCTTTAAGATCCGGAGAACATCCAGACATTACTCCAATTAATGTTAGTAGAAAAAAAGTTAAATACACTTTCTTCTTCACATACATCACCCAAAATTTTATTTATGTCTGAGAGTAAAATAAAAGCATCTTTTGAAGTGCCGTTGTTATGTTATTAATTTATTCGTAGCCTCTTTATATTTGTTAATCTATTTATCTATCATATTACTATTCAATTTGAAGTGAAAAAGGCACTATAAGATGTCTCCTGCGACTTGAACCATCTTAATTTTAATAATATGTATTGGACGCCGAGCCGATCAAGTTAAGCTATCATAATACTCCAAACGGAAATACTGTATTGCAGAGTGAAAACATTGTACTTCCTAGTGGAGTGAAATTCAGTTTTATTTCTATAACTCTCCATGTGTCCACTCTTTATTATGAATATCTAATCCTTCTTGGCCAAAGAAATGGAGAATAAATTCTTTTTCATCACTATCAGTTTTTTTAGCTAGTTTAAATCCCTCCATACTTTTCTTTTTTCCTGAACGTAAATAATGAATTTTTTCAAAATCTTTAACTGCAGATTGGAAATCTCCATCGTACCATTTGTTCAGAAGAGACTCATATTTTTGTCTTTCATCATCATTGATAACATTTAAGTTGTTTTTTAAGTATTGAATGTTTTCTTTGGTCATTTGAAATCGACCTATATCACGGGTACCAGAAACATGAAGATTATTCCCATTGAATGTGAGTTTTTGGAGAGACATATGTATCATCATGTCATTTATAGTTTGCTCGTTTTGGATTTCTCCAATCGACTGTGCTGCTTTAGTTAAATCATCTTCACTTACTACGTAACTATCTTTTTGTTGTTTTTGAATGGTTTGAACTTTCGGTTTTTCTTGAACTTTTTCTTCTTGTTTAGGCTTTGATTCAGTCGCAGTTTTATCATTTGAGCTACAAGCAGCCATTCCCACAAGTAATGCGCTACATGCTAATGTAGTAAGTAATTTTCGCTTCATGTTGAGTGCCTCCATTATGTACTAGTTATTTCAGGGAAATGTAAGATTTCTCATCCCATGGTAGCAAACTATTTATCTGCATATTGTCGTATTTTGTCGCAAGATAATAAAAAAACACCCAAAGGTGGCAATAAAGTGTTAAAAAAGTTTGCAGTTAATATATTGTTTATGTTGGTGGTTTTGTGTTTGGCTATAGAATTTCTCCCTAATAAAAATCCTTATATTTTTGTTGGGGTTACAGGATGTATTTTAGAAATTGGGTTATATGCTATTGATCATTTTTTCAAAAATAATTAGTTATTCAATAGTTTAAAAGTAATGTATATACCTAAAAGCCCCTCCATAAAAATTTGGAGGGGCTTTTTTAGTCAATTCTATATTTTATTCATGCATCTCTAATTCGCTTCTTAGATGTATACATTCTTCATGTAAGTCAGTACTTTTGATTACTAAACGTTCAATCATCATAATGTTTAGTTTATTGTTACCAACCACTCGCTCCAACATCCGCCTTCAACCACTTCACCCAATCCAAATCCTCTAACTTAAGGAAACTGAGCGAAACACCTTTCATATCTAAAGAAGTTAACAGCGTACCGACCTTTACGAATGTAATCTGTAAACCTTCCAGCTCACATAAACGACGAATGTCATTTGCAAAAATGTATTGTTCCATTAATGGTGTGGCACCGAGTCCATTAATGAGGATGGCGAAGTTGTCGCCTTTTCTCCAGCGGTAAATGCTTTTTAGTTTATTCATTAGTTCGATCGCTAATATTTCAGAAGAAGATAGTGCTTCTTTACGGTATCCTTTTTCGCCGTGGATGCCGACTCCGTAAAAGACTTCATCGTCATTTAATGTGAATGAAGCTTTTCCTTGTACTGGATCGTTTGCAGGTGAAAGAGCGACTCCTAATGTGTGTAAGTTTTTGGTGACAGAACGGCCAAGTGCTGTTATTTCTTCTAAAGAATGCCCGTGGGGAGCGGCCGCACCAAGTATTTTTTGAACGAAAACGGTGCCAGCGACGCCGCGTCTTCTTTTATTAAAGGAAGCATCATCTTCAATTGAAACGTCGTCATTTACGATGATGTGGTCAATTTTTCTTCCTTCTTCTTTAGCGATTTGTTTTGCCGCTAAAAAGTTTGCTACGTCATCTTTAAAGTTTTTGATGATGAATAAAATACTTTTATCCTTTGGCATGAGGCGAGTTGCCCCTAAAATTTGTTCCACTGTAGGTGGGGTGAAGATACTTCCGTTTACTGCCGCTGTAAGCATTCCTTTTCCTACATAACCAATATCGGCAGGTTCATGTCCGCTTCCACCGCCGCTTATAATGACAACGTTTTGTTTCAGTTTTTCGATATCTTTTACATAAATGATGTTATTCGTTTCGTCGTAATTTACTTTGTCGTTATGTTCAAAATAAAAGCCCTGCAGCATATCTTGAACGATATTTTGTACATCATTCATAATCTTTTTCATTGCTTTTGCCACCCTTTAATTACTTTGCTGATTGCTCCAGTAATAGTAGTAATTGATTGTTTATCATATTTTTCATGAGAGAAGACATAATGGAAGGATCTACTTCGCATTTACTTTCAATCCAATCTTTTATCGTTCCAACGAAGCCGTGACTATAAAAGGAAGCAATCGTATTTTTCGTTTCAATAGAAAGAGTGAATTTACAGCTCACGGATAGTTCATCAATAATTTTCATATATAAGTTTTTCGTATGCTCAAATAAATAGTGATTAAACGAGTTTTGTTCAATGACTTTAAAAGCATTTCGATAAAATTTTTGATTTTCATAAAAATAATCAAATAATAAATCAAAAATGTTTTCCCATGTTTCATAGTCGAGAAAGTCGATAATGTTTTCTTTCGTTTCTTCTCTATAAATCCAGCTTAATAGTTCAAATTTATCTTTAAAATGATAGTAAAAAGTTTGCCTACGCATTTGACAGTGTAACATAATATCGCTCACTGATATTTTATGAAAGGACTCTGTTTCCATTAAATACTTCAATGAGTTCGCGATTATCTTTTTAGAAATTATAGAAGAGGTCATCTGAATCATCCCTAGAATGTTAGTAATATAAAAATCCTATTCAAAAATGAGAGCGGTGTCTTTAGACAGATTGTCCATTTTGTCCGTTTACTATAAAACGCTTTCATTTTAACATGAGTAGTAAGAAGAAGATTTCAAATATATCACAATATATTAAAGGAATTGAGGGAGAATCACAATGAAAAAGATTATAAACAAACCAGAAACATTAGTAATGGAAATGTGCAACGGAATGGTGATGGCTCATCCAGAGCTTGAGCTTTTGAAAAAATATAAAGTAATTAAAAAGAAAGAAATGAACGAAAACAAAGTAACGTTAATTAGTGGCGGCGGTAGTGGTCATGAGCCAGCACATGCAGGTCTAGTCGGAAAAGGAATGTTAGATGCGGCAGTATGCGGAGATGTGTTTGCTTCTCCTTCGCAAATTCAGGTATATCAAGCAATTAAAGAAACAGCTAGTAAAAAAGGTACGTTATTAATTATTAAAAATTACAGCGGCGATATTATGAATTTCAAAAACGGTGCGCATTTAGCGACTGAAGATGGAATTGAAGTCGACTACGTAAAAGTAGACGATGATATTGCGGTAGAAGATAGTCTTTATACAGTAGGACGCCGCGGCGTTGCAGGGGTCATTTTAGTTCATAAAATTGCCGGTGCAGCAGCGGAAGAAGGTATGGATTTAGGAGCGGTGAAAGCTGTAGCAGAAAAAGCATCAGCTAACGTGCGCACAATCGGTTTAGCGTTAACTTCTTGTACAGTTCCAGCAAGTGGATCACCTACTTTTACACTTGCGGAAGACGAAATGGAATACGGCGTAGGTATTCACGGCGAACCAGGAATTAAGCGTGAAAAAACGATGTCAGCTGATGAATTAGCTAACCGTATGACAAATGATTTAATAAAAGATTTAGGAGTAAAAGATGGCGAGGAAATCGCGCTTCTAGTAAATGGTTTTGGCGGTACACCACTGCAAGAACTTTACTTATTTAACAATGCAGTTACGAGAGAATTAGCTGCTAGAAACATTAAAATTAATAGAGTATTCGTCGGTAACTATATGACGAGTATTGATATGGCTGGTATGTCTTTAACAGTAATGAAGTTAGATGATGAGCTAAAAACATTACTATCGAAAGAATGTAATACACCTGCATTTAAAGTAGATGGACCAGTTGAGAGTGTAGAGTACGTGAATGTACTTGAAGATGTAGAAGAGAAGGAAGTTTCCTTCGAAATAGAAACAGCGGAAGAGCACGCTGTGATTAAAGATAATGTCATTACATTAAACAACATGATTTATCTCGTTGATAAAATGAGCGACATTATTATTAAAAATGAAGTACCATTCTGTGAGTTAGATACGCATGCTGGTGACGGCGACTTCGGAATGAGTGTTGCAAAAGGATTTAAGCAATTAAAACGTGAGTGGCATTCTATTGTAGAACAAGAAAATGTAACGATCGGATCATTCCTTGACGGTTGTTCAATGATTATTATGGAACATTGCGGCGGCGCATCTGGTCCAATTTGGGGCGGTGCATTCCGCGCAGCTAGTAAAGCAGCAGGCGAAAAACGTGAGCTAACAGCCAAAGAGTTCGCTGAAATGTTACAAGCAGCACTTAACGGCATACAATCTATCGGTGAAAGATCGTTCGGTAGAGGAGCGGTAGTTGGTGACAAAACGCTTGTTGACGCACTTGCTCCATGTGTAGACTCTTGGTTAGACAGTGCTTCAAACGGAGTAGACGTGAAAACTGCCTTTGAAAAAGGAGCAGAAGCAGCGGTTAAAGGAGCTGAGTATACGAAAGAAATCGTAGCTCGCATGGGCCGCGCTGGTACAGTTGGCGAAAGAAGCTTAGGCTATCCAGATGCAGGTGCACATGCGCTTGGAGTTATCTTTACGGAGATTGCGGGTAGTTTGAAATAGGAATTAGAAAGTCCCTCTGCCTTAAGGTAGAGGGACTTTTATATTGTATTTTAGACTTAGTTTTTTTGTGATTGCAGCTTATCAATTTTCCAGTTTGTTTCTAGAGATTCTAAAGAGCTTTCAATATAAAACATATATTCATCTGCGATACCTGGTACTTTAAAAGCTATTTTCAATTCTACCGTTTCATTTGGTTTAACTTGTATATCAGAAGGGTTTTGGTCAAGGACCTTTCCTTCATAGACCTTTCCGTCTTTCTCATCTTTTAAGTTATATTTTAATTCTGATAGTCCAATCATTTGACCTCGTACATTTTTTACAGAGACATTAACAACGACGGAATCGTTGCTAGCATTTAAATGTGCACTTTGAACGGTGGTCAAGTAATAGCCTCCTTTAACACTCTCACCAACTAATAAAATACCTTGTTCCAAGCGGCTCATATCTTCTTTTTCTTCAAAATTTATTAATTCTTCATTTTCATTTTTTGCGGTTGGTTCTTCTATTGGACCATTTTCAACGACACTATCTTTTTTATCTTGTGTGCAAGCAGCTGTAATACTGACTAATACTAGAATTAAAGTAAGTAATATGGATAATTTCCTCATAAAATGTATATGCCTCCTTAAGTTTCTCAATTTTGTGCAGCTATACATATTATAAAGCGATTCTATTAAGATTAACATAATATCTCATTATTGGCTCAAAATAGGGGTTCTTTTAGACACCTTATTCTTTTTACTTTTAATATACATTCGATTGGTCCCTTCCATATTTTTTACGGTACTTGTTAATCTTTTGAATCATTGGCTTAGTAATACCGAGGGTAATTATGGATATATTAATCACATAATCTGTCCCTATCAAAATGAACGTTTTTTGCATTTAATATATTGTAAGTATATTTTATTTTGAAAGGATGTGATTATATGGCTCATAAATCTACTGGAGTGTTTCGAGTTCCAGTTTCTGAAAATGGGATTATTCCAACTGCTCTCAACATTATGTTAAACAATGATTCACGCTGCCATACTAGTAATGTAACGGTAACCGTTAAGAGAAGTCGAAACACTTTTTTTCAAGAATCTATTGGATTAATAGTTTTAATGTTAGTTGTTAATGAGTATAGAAAAATTTATCATGCAATGAAAAATGAGAAATCAATAATTATAAAAAATTTATAGAAACACAAAAGCAAAGGTGGAAAACCAAGCTGATATACAAAGCATTACATCAAAAATCCAAGTTGGAAAATCTAATAACTTTGTAATTCCAACGAGAAGAAAAAGTGGCCAAAAAATAATGTTGGTTCGTAATATAAAACTTACCACCGGCTTTTTCAGTCTTTTATCTTCAGTCATATATAATCCCAACTTAAGCTGAATTTTTGACATACAATAATGTACCTATTCAGCGCATTAGCACAATACACAGAAGCTTCTTTCAAAATATTACTTAGTCAATTAATAAAATAAACTTTTAACAGCTTATTTACATAAAATTCGTTCTCGGAAGTTGATCTTGTAGCGCTCTTTCTCGTAATTCACTATGTTTTCCAAAGAAAATAGTGAAAGGCAAGGGGATGAATACATTTACAAAATGACAAAACTGTAAGAATACACGAATGTTTGTAAGAAAGTTCGATGTTTTCCTTTTTCTTTTTTTATTATAGTGAAAAAGAAGAACGAAATATTCTCTTATGTAGGAAAGGAAGATAATAATGATTGATTTATTAAATAAATGGATGTTAGAAAGTACAGGTAATTTCAATATCGTTGTAGGACTTACAGCACTTCTATTTTTGGGTTCAGTAATTGCACTTATTATTATTTACAAAAAAATTGGTAAACCAGATGAAAGAACAAATCCTATTTATTTTAAAATTATTTCTTGTATGTTTACTACTCAAATTCTAATGAATTGCATATTTATTTCTTTAGTTGGTAAAGATATCGAGAATTTCCGTCAAATCTTTATATTATTTGAAGCCTTTGTATTCTTCGTTGGAGCTATTTATTCGTTTAAATTATATAGACAAGAATTTAAATAATTTACTTGCAAGAAACAATAAAAAACAGTAGTGATTTTATACACTACTGTTTTTTATTATTCATTTTCAAATGTAAACTTTTCATTTTTAGTTAACTGTATATTCTATACATGCTCAGTTAACATAACGCATCATTATCGGTAGCAAGAAAAAGGCGAATCCCTACTTTCAAAAGGAATTCGCCTTTTTCTTTTTCTATAACTCTATTCATCTTTTTATAAATTCCTATCCTGGCGTGGTTTTAAGGTTCTTGTTTGTTACTGAATGAGTCGAAAAACTGTATGAAATCTTGCATACTCTTAGCGTGGTTATTTTCCAAAATGCTGGCGGTATCCCATTTATAGGTTATGAGGAATGGTTTTTTTGTACTATTATCTATTCTTAAATATATTTTATTCTTTGAATTTATCAGGTTTTTCAACTCTAAATGATTTCACCTCACCGCACTCTAAACAGAATGTGGTTAATAGTTTGGAGTTTCTCCCACCTGAAAAGAACCTACTCGGTGCATCCTCATAAACATACGCATGATAAGCACTTCCAACTCGTCCCTCTTTAAAGTTAGTAGAACCACAATTCTCGCATCTTTTATTTTTCATGTTATTTATCCCTCTTTTGGTTCGTATTTATTTTGATGTGTTTTTACAATAGAAGCAAGGCAAATTGGTTATAAATGATGTTTTCGACATGATACAACATACCCCTTTATATATCCGCAAGTAAAACAACATAATACTCCTATAATTCTCTATAACAATATGGTTTTTTATATATCATTTAATGTGTATCGGAAAAATAAGTATTAAATGATTGGTTTTTATTATTCTGATGATTATAATAAATAAAAATCAAACAATTCTTATGTTGAGAAGTGGAGGGACGGGCCCTATGAAACTTCGGCAACCTCGTTTTAGACGAAAGGTGCCAAATCCTGCAGGTGAAGAAACACCTGAAAGATAAGAGCGGTTCACTTAGTCAAGAAGGCTACTCTTATTTCGATAAGAGTAGCTTTTTTTATGGCTAAAAGGTAAAGGGGGAATATGTAGTGGAGTATGGTTTTTGGTTACCGATTTTTGGGGGATGGCTTCGAAATGTAGATGATGAATCTATGCCGCCTACGTTTGAGTATGCAAAACAAACAGCGCAAGCGGCAGAACAATTAGGTTTTTCAACAACTCTTATTGCAGAATTAAACTTAAATGATATAAAAGGTGTTTCAGCACCAAGTTTAGAAGCATGGACAACTGCGGCAGCACTTGCTGCAGTAACGGATCGATTAGAGATTATGACAGCTGTAAGACCTGGCTTCCATAATCCAGCAGTTACAGCGAAAATGGCAGCGAATATCGATCAATTAAGTAATGGTCGTTTTACATTGAATGTAGTTTCAGCATGGTGGGAAGAAGAAGCGTTTTCTTATAAAGGGAACTTTTATGAGTTTCATAATACACATTTAAGTCCAAAACCTGTGCAGAAACAAGGAATTAAGATCTATGCAGGTGGTGAGAGTGAGTGAGGAAAAGAGGTAATTGTAAACCACGCGGATGCATATGTGATGCATGGAGGAACAGTGGAAGAGGTGTCTGTGAAAATAGAAGATATGAAGAATCGTAGAAAGAAAGTAACAGAGGAGCCATTGCAGTCATTCGGACTCGCGGCTTACGTCGTTTGTCGTGATACAGAAGAAGAGGCATTAGAAGAATGGAGACGCATAACGGACGTGAAAGATGATGCTTTAGGTTATGCGGGTTATCAAGACTTTATTAGTAAATCACATCTGGAACAGCAAGTGAAGCTAAATGATTATTCTGTATCTAATCGTGGTTTACGTCCTAATCTAATCGGAACACCAGAACAAATTGCAGAAAGGATACTTGCTTTTGAAAAAGTAGGTGTTACGTTATTACTTTTACAATTTTCTCCACAGCTTGAAGAGATGAAACGATTTTCTGAAAAAGTGATGCCATTAGTTGAGTTGAAAAGAAAGGAATTGATTACAAATGAGTAAAATTTACATATTACATGAGAATAAGGAATGGACGGATCATTTGGTGAAAAGGTTGGAAGAACTGGAGTTACCGTATGAGGAATGGTTTTTAGATGAAGGAACACTTTCGTTAGAAAAAGAACCTCCCCAAGGTGTTTTTTATAGCCGTATGAGTGCTTCTTCACATACGAGAGGGCATCGATATGCACCTGAGTTGACTGAAGGAGTCCTTGCTTGGTTAGAGGGATACGGGCGAACAGTATTTAATGGATCTCGTGCATTACGTCTTGAAGTAAGTAAATTGAATCAATATGCAGCATTAAGAAATTTTGGCATACAAGTGCCGAAAACGATTGGTGCTGTTGGCCGTGATAATATAGTAAAAGCAGCAAAGGACTTAGGGGAAGTACCGTTCATTACAAAGCATAACCGTGCAGGTAAAGGCCTTGGTGTTCAACTTTTTCATTCTATTGATGCTTTAGAACAATATTTGGATGTTCCGACGTTTGAAGAACCTATTGATGGAATTACTTTAATACAGCAGTATATTGAAGCGCCAGAACCATATATTACACGTTGTGAGTTTGTAGGTGGTCAGTTTGTATATGCAGTTAAAGTAGATACATCAGAAGGATTTGAGCTTTGTCCAGCAGATGCGTGCTCTATTCATGATGCTTTTTGCCCAGTAGGAGAAGAGAATAAGAAAGAGTCGTCAACAAAATTTGAAATTATATCGGACTTCCAAGAGCCAATCATTGAACACTACAAAGAATTTTTGAAAGAAAATGAAATTACCGTTGCTGGTATTGAATTTATTCGCAGTTCGGATGGAACAATTTATACGTATGATATTAATACAAACACAAACTATAATTCTGACGCAGAGTCTGTAGCTAATCAATTTGGTATGTTTGAGCTTGCTAAATTCCTTGGAATAGAATTAGAAAAACAAGTAGAGTCAGTTAAATAATGTTGATTAAAAAATAAGGTTCTGGTGCAAACCTTTGCTAAATTAATAGTATCAGTATGTCCAAGTTTAAGAGAGTACTTACAAGGCTTTTAGAGTTTTTGCACCAGCAAGAAAAGTATCAGTTTATATTAAAAAACAGCCCAAGTTCGAATAAGAAATTTGGGCTGTTTGTATGTTGTATTTTCTTTCCTAGCACTACTCCATCGAATCAAGATAAAAGAACGAGTGATTCCATTGTATGGTTATGTGCAAAACATAAACTAGTAGAAGTTTTGTATTTTTTTATCCTACGTATCCCACCCTGCACGAAAAAAATATTTCTCAACATTTTATTTGTTGAAAAAGATTGAATATTCTCTATAAAGAGAATATTATGTTTCTATCGGCAAAAAAAACGATAATTCGCAGACACTGGGGAGGAAATGCATTGAAAAAGAATAAGAAGTTAAAACCGTTATCAGTTTTAGCAACAGCGGCAGTACTAAGTAGTAGTTTTGCTTTTGGAAGTCATGCAGCTTATGCTGAGACACCGACAACATCATCTCTACCAATAGATGAGCATTTAATACCGGAGGAGCGTTTGGCAGAAGCGTTAAAACAACGAGGCGTAATTGATCAATCTGCATCACAAGCTGAGACGTCAAAGGCTGTCGAAAAATATGTTGAGAAAAAGAAAGGGGAAAACCCTGGGAAAGAAGTCTTGACAGGAGATAGTCTTACGCAAGAAGCTTCTGATTTTATGAAAAAAGTAAAAGATTCAAAAATGAAGGAAAATGAACAGGCGCAGCAGCCAGCAGTAGGGCCAGTAGCTGGACAAGGTGCAGCATTGAATTCTAGTAAATTAAATGGAAAAGTCCCTACTGCACCAGCGAAGCAAGAAGAGTACAATGGTGCTGTTCGAAAAGATAAAGTACTTGTTTTACTCGTAGAATTTAGCGATTTTAAGCATAACAATATTGATCAAGAGCCAGGATACATGTATTCTAAGGACTTTAATCGTGAACATTATCAAAAAATGTTATTTGGTGATGAACCATTTACTCTATTTGATGGATCGAAGATTAATACATTTAAACAATATTATGAAGAACAATCTGGTGGTAGCTACACAGTTGATGGTACTGTAACGGAATGGCTTACTGTTCCAGGAAAAGCTTCAGATTATGGTGCGGATGCGGGAACTGGACATGATAACAAAGGTCCTTTAGGGCCACGTGATCTTGTGAAAGAAGCATTAAAAGCAGCGGTAGCAAAAGGAATCAATTTAGCAGACTATGATCAATTTGATCAATACGATCAAAATGGTGATGGAAATAAAAACGAGCCAGATGGTATTATTGATCATTTAATGGTTGTACATGCGGGCGTTGGTCAAGAAGCTGGCGGCGGTAAGTTGAAAGATGATGCGATTTGGTCTCATCGTTCAAAACTTGGATCAAAACCATATGCGATTGATGGCACAAAATCTTCTGTTTCGAATTGGGGCGGAAAGATGGCTGCATACGATTATACAATCGAGCCTGAAGATGGAGCGGTTGGTGTGTTTGCGCATGAGTATGGTCATGATTTAGGCTTACCAGATGAGTATGATACGAAGTACTCAGGACAAGGTGAACCTGTTGAGTCATGGTCTATTATGAGCGGCGGCAGCTGGGCTGGAAAAATTGCAGGAACAGAGCCAACAAGTTTCTCACCACAAAATAAAGAGTTTTTCCAAAAGAATATGAAGGGCAACTGGGCGAATATCGTTGAGGTAGATTACGATAAACTTCGCACGGGAGTCGGTGTTGCAACATATTTAGATCAAAGTGTTACAAAATCAAAACGACCAGGAATCGTTCGTGTTAACTTGCCAGACAAAGATATTAAAAATATCGAATCGGCATTTGGTAAGAAGTTTTACTACAGCACAAAAGGAAATGACATTCATACAACACTTGAGACACCAGTATTTGACTTAACAAATGCAACGAATGCTAAGTTCGATTATAAGGCATTCTACGAACTTGAAGCGAAGTATGATTTCCTTGACGTATATGCGATTGCAGAAGATGGAACGAAGACACGCATTGATAGAATGGGAGAAAAAGATGTAAAAGGCGGCGCGGATACGACTGATGGTAAGTGGGTTGATAAATCATACGATTTAAGCCAATTCAAAGGGAAAAAAGTAAAACTGCAATTTGAGTATTTAACAGATATTGCAGTAGCTTATAAAGGATTTGCGTTAGATAATGCTGCATTAACTGTAGATGGAAAAGTTGTTTTCTCAGATGATGCAGAAGGCCAGCCAGCAATGACATTAAAAGGATTTACTGTATCTAACGGATTTGAACAGAAAAAAAATAACTACTATGTAGAGTGGAGAAATTACGCTGGTTCTGACACGGCATTACAACATGCGCGTGGTCCAGTGTTTAATACAGGAATGGTTGTATGGTATGCGGATCAAAGCTTTACAGATAACTGGGTAGGTGTTCATCCAGGTGAAGGATTCTTAGGAGTAGTAGATTCTCATCCAGAGGCAATCGTAGGTACATTAAATGGACAACCGACTGTGAAGAGCAGTACGCGTTATCAAATTGCTGATGCGGCATTCTCATTTGATCAAACGCCAGCATGGAGAGTAGATTCGCCAACTCGCGGTATCTTTGACTATAAAGGATTACCAGGCGTTGCAAAATTTGATGACTCTAAGCAGTACATCAACAGTGCAATTCCAGATGCAGGACGTAAGTTGCCGAAACTAGGATTGAAGTTTGAAGTAGTAGGTCAAGCTGAAGACAAGTCTGCAGGTGCAGTTTGGATTCATCGATAGAATAAGGTGAAACTAAGAGGAGCTGTCTTATAAGTCGGTGAAACCGAATTATGGACAGCTCTCTTTTTATTGTGGAAACGGGGCAGTTTAGTTTAGGAACCAGTTTGTTGGAAAGAAAGATATAAAATTCATTTTCAATAAAAACGAAAAAGTTATGTTGCAAAAAGGAATGGGCCTATTAATTATATGAAGAAAGGCATGTATTGTGTTATTAGACAAAAATACTTGATACACGAATGTTACCGTCACTCGCTTTCCTCATTATTATAAGCTAATAGTGGTTCGTACATCATTATAGCGTGATTCTCCGTTACATATTGGTCTTCTATAAACTGTTTCTGTTGATTATATACTCTACGTTGAATAACATTATGTCGTATATAACCACCCCAGTATGCAGATTGGATTGAGTGTTCTTTTTCATAAACTTCATATTGATAAAGCTGCGGATAGGCAACTCTCCATTCACCGACTAAATGTTTATCTGTAATATAAAGGTGAAGTTGATACGATTGGTCCGTTTCATTTTTGATTTGTAAATCTAAATAGTTATAAGAACAAGTTGCTCCGCTTCCAAATGGTTGAGTACGCTTGGAATCAGGAAAGACATCAAAACTATGACGATATCGCTCTGTTACTGTCAATGGTGTATGTAAGGTCATCCAATATATTAAATTTGAAAGCTGACAAAGTCCTCCTCCAATACCTGCTTGAAAAGATCCATAGTGCAGTATCATACCTTCTACATACCCTTTTCTCCTGGTAGGCTTACCTATTAAACGCCAGTAAGAGAATGTTTCTCCCGGTCTAATGACGATACCATTTAGTTGTTTAATAGCAATCTTCAAATTAACAACTTTATTTTGTTGATACCACATATCTACATCTTTGAGCTTACGAAGTAGTATCGTTCGGTGCTGAATCGCTGTATAGGGTAACTTTTCTTGTTGAAACGTTTTTGCATATGTTTTTCCGTCTACTAACCACTGAATGTACCTCTTTGTAGAGTAATACCATGTCCCTAGTAGAATGCGATACTTAGACCGCTGTTTAGGACGTAAGTTCACTAAATTCATTTTATTTCCTCTCTCCATCAATAAGTTGTACTTTTTTAGCTGCATAATAATTAACATAGATAGATAAAAGACGCAAAAGAACAGGATAATTAATCTAATGGGGACTTTATTTTTTCCATTTTCAAATTGCTTATAGTGATGTGAAAATCCGCTTCAATACGATAAATTCAAATAACACATTATAAATATAAAGGACAATCTTAAAAAAAAAATAATGAAAATTAAAGAAATTCTAAAGTATTAATATGTTTTTACTAAATATTGATTGATAATAAGTTGTTTTTTGAGACTTTACTAGGTTCTGTTGCAATGCTTCTTAGTAAATAAAAAGTTAAGTTAATTACAATGAAAGATTATGCAACTCTTAGTAATTGCTGTAATTCATTGTACGTCGAAAAACCGCAGTCTAGTCCCTGACTGCGGTTTCGTTTATATAGAGATGGAATCAAAATTCTATACTTTCGGAATTTTTCACACAAGCAAACCATTGACCTATTATCTCGTTATGATGCTCAATAATTTGAGACGCCGATAATAATGTAGAGTTATATGTACTATGTCCATTCTTTACAAGAGTAACGTCATATCCTAAGCTGTATGCACGCCGGCATGTTGCATCTATGCAAATTTCAGATTGAATTCCTGCTATAACAACTCGTTTTATATTTCTCATTTCTAGCTCTTGTTGAAGACTCGTTTTATGAAAAGAATCCGGATGATTCTTTTCAAGAACGACATCTCCTGTTGCTGGAGCAATTGATTTATGAATTTCCCATCCAGGTGTCCCTTGTCTAAGCGAAGAACCAGACTTCCCGTTAAACTTCATATAAAAAATAGGGGCTGAAGCAGAACGGGCTTTAGAAATCAATAATTGAATAACTCTTAATAATTCCATTCCATTATATAGGACTTTTCTCTCTTCGAATGAACCTACCTGTACATCAATAATAAGGAATGCTGTACAGCTTTTCATCATAAATACCCTCCTAATACTTGGTTCAAAAATACAAAAGTGAAATATATGCAAACTACAATGCTATGCACATTTAATGTATCCAAAAGTTCCAAAGAATATTGCATGGAGGTATGAAGTGGATGCAAATAATTACAATTAGTAAAAACTGTTTTAAATAAAGGACATGAAATTGGCAATCATACAATGAATTATGTTAAAAGGTATGTTCTCAGGATTCTATTGCGATTTTAATGGGGATAGCATTGTTTTTATAGGCTACATTTTAGCGGAATAAAAGCTCAAAAAGCGATATGTATATTAACAATGTTACATTAGTATTTTTCTTTTTATTTATCCCGCTATTTGCGGGCAGTAAGACTCCCACCTTAAAATGCGGCTGTAGCAAAGAAGTTAGGTGGGAGATCAACTGCCCGTAAACGCCCGATTGGTGCGGGCTGATAATCAGTGGGGGATGAACAAAACCCCCACTGATTAAAGTTTCACTTTATATACTCGCAAGTAAACTAGCATAATATTAATACGAAAGAATATAGTAATATGAGTTTTTGCATATTTTAAAATTTAATATATCCTCCGAAAAGTTTTAATTGTATAATGTGTTTTGTCATATTCTTTTAGATTTTTCGACAAAAAATAACAAAAATAGAAGACGTATTGGGAGAATGCATTATGTACATAAAACTATTAAAATCAATTACATCATTATCGCTTATTGGTGGTGCTTTATTATATACAAATGGCAGTGATGTGAAAGCTGCTGAAGCGGGCGTTTTTTCTGATGTACCAGCATCGCACTGGTCCTATCCTGCGATTAAAGATTTAGCGGGTAAAAATATTATTTCAGGTTATGGAAATGGAAAATTTGGTTTTGGTGATGTTGCGACGAGGGAACAAGTTGCAGCTTTAATTTATCGTGTGTTAGTACCGAATAAGCAAGGTGGTACGTTTAGTAATGATGGTGCCCGTTATGTATTAAAAGATGGGTCTACTTTAAATAATCCGTATCGTGATATTAGCTCAGGTTCTACAATGTTTCCAGAAGAGGTTTTAACGTTAACGAAATTGGGGATTTTTAAAGGTGATGGAAATGGCGGTTTTAGACCGAAAGATTCTGTTAGCCGCGCAGAAATGGCGCAAATTATTAAAAATGCGTTCCAAGTTTCAGCTAAACAAAAACATACATTTAATGATGTTCCAAATGGATTTTGGGCAGAAAACGCGATTAGTGCGGTGCAGTCAAACGGGATTGCATCTGGTACAGGAGACGGGAAATTTGAACCAGCTAAAACGGTAACGCGTGAACAGTATGCACAGTTTTTATATAATGCATTGAAATATAAAAAGCCTGAAGTTGCGGTGCAAGATACAGAAGATACGGCATTATTAACAGCATTTAAAGATGAAGTGCAAAAGCGTATTAATGCGTACGAAACGAATATTACACTTCCATATAAAACGAAAAATAGTAATCAGGAAGAAGTAATGAAGACACTTTTTAACGCCTATAAAGAAGTTGCAAGTAAAAATGAGTATACAAATTATAATAGATCGAATGTTTCATATGGAATTTCTGGATCACCTGGAAATTACACATTTACGTTAAAGATTACATATCGTGAAACGAAAGAACAAACGGAATATGTAATGAAGCAAGCGAAGGCAATCGTTTCTTCTATTACTCAAGTTGGAATGGATGATCACGAAAAAGTGAAGGCGATTCATGATTATGTAGTAAAGCATGTTTCTTACGATACGTCTTATAAGGCTTACACAGCATATGAGGCACTCGCGAATCGTTCTGCCGTTTGCCAAGGTTACACACTATTAACCTATCAATTATTAAAAGAAGCTGGAATTGAGAATCATTTTGTAGTAGGAACTGGAGACGGTCAGCCTCATGCTTGGAATTTAGTGAAAATCGATAGTAAGTGGTACCATCTTGATACAACATTTGATGATCCAGTGCCAGATGTACAAGGCCGCGTAACGTATTCATATTTCAACTTATCAGATGAGCAAATTGCGAAGAATCACGTGTGGAACCGAGGGGATTATCCGCAAGCTACTACAAATTATTATGATACACTGACGAGTAAAATTGTAGGGGGAAACTCTAAATCAGCTGTGTACCAACAAATGTTGAAAGATACAAAGTTAAGTTATTTAGGGAATGAATACATCGCAAATAGCTATAATGAATTAAAAAGTAAAATGCAGCAGCGCTATAGTGCAAAGCCAGAGAAGATTGAGGTTCTTTATAAGCAATCAATGGACGGTTCACTGCAAGATGTGAAAAAGGCGATTGGAGAAATCGGTTATCCACAAGGATCAAACCGTGTTTCGTATAAAGCAGAGCCGTATAATGCAAAAGAAGGGTATTCTTTGGTGACGATTACGTTTATGTATTAAAAAACCTAGATCCTATGGGGTCTAGGTTTTTTTTTATACCTTAATTTGACATATACAGTCTGACTGTATAAAATGAAACTATACAGTTAAACTATATAGTTTAGCTATATATTTATCGTTACATTGGAGGTCTTTATGAATAGAGATAAAAATTTACCATTAACGGAAACAACGTATTACGTTCTTTTAGCTTTATTAGAGCCAGCTCATGGATATTTAATTATGCAAAAGGTGGAGGAACTTAGTAATCATCAAGTGAAAATCGCGGCGGGTACATTATATGGTGCGGTTGAAAATTTATTAAAGCAACAATTAATAGAGTCGATAAAAAGTGAAGATAAACGAAGAAAAGTGTATGTCATTACTGAACGCGGGAAAGAAGTATTGCATTTAGACTTTATGAGAATGCAGCATATTATTGGGGTTACAAAAAGCTTATTAAATGTATAGTTAGGGGAAGCGATGATGTGGAGATTGAAATTCTTTTTAGACTTTGAGAAAGAGGGAAAATGGTTAGAAGAGATGGCTTGGAAAGGCTATCAATTAAAAAGTAATACATTCGGTTATAAATTTAGAATCGCAGAACCGGAAGATGCGACAATTAAAATAGATCATAGAATATTTAATAGAAGAAAAGACTTTATTAATTACTGTACATTATTTGAAGATAGTGGCTGGAAGCATATAGCCGGTAATTGGTGGTCAGGCACGCAATATTTTAAAAAGGTAGATGAGGAAAGTGAAGATGACATTTTTTCAGATCAAATGTCACGAGCAGGGAAGTACAAGCGTCTATCTAAGACATTTCTAGAATTGGCGATATGTTATTTGCCGCTGTTAATCCTATTTACCTTTAATAATACAATTGATCTAGGAGCGATTTTAAATCCGAAAGGCCTATACTATACACCAGGATTATGGGATATGCACGGTGCAGCATTTTTAGGATCATTCTTATTTGAAACACCATTTGCATTAATGAGGGGCATTTCATGGTTGTTTATCCCAGCTGCGATTGGTATGTTTTTCTTTTTCTCATATAAAGCAAATCGATTGTATGAAGAGAGAAAATACTAGGAGGACCCCCTTAAAGCTGATGCTTTGAGGGGGATTTTTTGAATTTGTAAATGCTATACTTGGTTGTAATTAATATTAATTCCTTTTGTTGGTGTTTGAATGTGATATCATTTTGATAATAATATTCCTTAGGAGGGTGATTAACATTAATATACTTTTAGGTGTCATCACCGCTATTGTCCTCTTGTTAATCGCCGCATGGACTACAAAAAGACCTACTACAGACGACCGGCATAAATAAACTATTGTATTTCTCAATGAACAAAACAACTTAACATGGTAAAATAATATTTGGATGGGAGTCCAATATATATTATTAAAATTAAGATGGTTCAAGTCGGAGAAAGGCACCTTAGGGTGTCTTTTCTTTTTTCTAAATGAGAGTTTTGGCTTAAAGAAGATAAATTTTCAATGGATTATTGCCATGAATATATTGATAAAGTTCATCAATATATTTGTAGAAAGGAGGAATTCCAATGAAGAGAGATGATAATAAGATTGGTCACTTTACATCTGAAAAAGGAAAGGAAGACTTTCAAATTGCCTACGATGAATCAATGGCACTTCTTCCAAAGCCTAACGATACGAAAGATATAAAAACTAAATACGGCACAATTCGTGCTTATTACTTTACTAAAGAGGAAAACAAACATAAGGAGCCAATACTCTTACTCCCTGGGCGTGGTGCATCTACTCCAATGTGGGTACCCAATTTAGAAGGGCTAAGGGAGAAAAGGCCTGTTTACACGATAGATTTACTCGGTGAACCTGGAATGAGTGTGCAAACGAAGGTGATTGAAAACCAAAAACAACAAGCAGAATGGTTAAATGAAGTAATTGAAGGATTAGGTTTAGAAAAAGTGCATATCGTGGGTGTCTCAATTGGTGGTTGGACAACAATGAATTTGGCCAGATATAATCCAGAGCATATTGCTACGGCTAGTTTATTGGACCCAGTCTTTGTATTTACGCAAATGTCCATAAAGATGATTCTAGCATCTATTCCAGCTTCCGTCCCTATTGTACCTAAGTTTATAAGAGAAAAGATGTTGAGTTATGTTTCTGGAGGAGCAGAAACAAATGATGATGAGCCTATCGCTAAGTTAATCGAGTCGGGTATGCGTAACTATAAACTTAAAACGCCAGCACCTGATCTATTTAGTAAAGAAGACTTAAAAAATATCAATATTCCAATACTTGCATTAATGGCTGAAAAAAGTATAATGCACAATTCAGTAAAAGCAGTTGAAACTGGGAAAAAATACGTTAAAGATATCGATATAGTTAACTGGAAAAATGCATCTCACGCAATCAATGGTGAGTTCTCTAACGAAGTTAATGCTAGGATTCTTGATTTTGTAGAAAAATATTCTAATGAGAACTAAGTTGAAAGTGGAAAATATGTTGTAATAACAACTTTATCTCTATATAGCTATTTAGGGGGATTTAGCTCGTTTTTCTATCGGTTATTGGAGTCTGTGTAGTAATGGAATATAAACGAAAATCCCCTTCAAATCCTTTGGAGGGGATTTTCTAAAATACTGGAGCTGCCCTTTATAAAAGTAATTATGAAAAATAATAAATATATCTAATGTATTATTAGATTTTCCTTATATTATAGTATTGAGAATTTTATAAGGAGGTGAAAAAAGAATGGACGAGCATGTACAACCTCAACTTTCGCCACCATGGATCACATATTTTAACGAACTCAGAAATTCAATCGGAGCTGATCCGACTGTAACAGTAGGTCCGCTAATACCGACTGGTGGGAATTTTATTATTTTAGTACAAACTACGGATATTGAAAAAGCATTTGCATTAGCTACACTTCTTAAACCTACAGTGCAATTTGGCAATGTAACTGTAACTATTGTTGTTAGTGTTATTGGGGATGGAATTGTAAATCCAATTCCTTGTCCTTTAGACGCTTTTGAAATTGCACACCTTTTTCAAGTAGCTTTAGAAAACAACTTGTATTTTGAGCAAGTTGTTGTACAGCCACAGTTCCCAGGTGGATCTAATGTTGTTTTTCCAGTTTTTGCAGCAAAGGTGATTCAGTTTTTTAATGATGATATTTCCAATCTATGTCAAACATTCACAGAAGTCGCTGCAAAAGTTTTTCGTGATGTAATGAATGATACTATTTGTGGTATACCAATTTTATTTTCGACAAGTTGTATTACAAGTACTGAAATTAGTGAAGAAACGGTTCAAAATACAGATACAGACCCAAAATTGTTTTATTAATTTATAAAGACATTTTCAATTTAAGAAAATGTCTTTGTTGTTTTTTGAAGCTCGCCCCCTGGAGAACCAGTAAATATAGTAATTGATGTATTTCGACGTATAAAATCACCTATCTTCCAAGCGATAGATGGCTTCCCTGGTCCGGGTGTAGTAACTCCTCTTTGAACCATCTCAAGTTTGATAATAGGGGGTCTCGCCACATATCTATCAAGCTGAAAGGGATCTTTTTTTAGCTTTTAAAAAAATCCTTCATCATTTTAACGTCTTTAATATTCACCGTCACACCTTCTACTTTATCTTTCTCCTCATCTTTAGCGATCGTAATTTGTTCCTTATTATCAACCCACACAAGAAACTCTTCTTTTGAGCCATCTTTATGTGTAACGGTTATTGTAGAATGTACAGATGCTTTCTTTTTTTGATCTAGTGTGATTGTTTTCGGTGTTCCGTTTTGGACTGCTGAAGCGATTGATTGTATGATTTCCTCGTTATCTGTTTGAGATTTGGAACTAGTATTACTTGTTGTTTTAAGCATCTCAATGTTTGTAATGTCTGCAGAGTTTAATGGAATGGCATTTTTCGTATTTTCTTGCTTAGTTTTTGGAGTATTATTTGTAGTAGAAGTGCTTGTACAACCTATTAAAGTTAAAGATAGAACACTTAGAGCACATATGTAAGTGATTTTTTTCATTTTATCTCCTCCTCCAATTTAATTATAACAATATTCTGTTAATTTAGGTAGTTATTGTAAGGGGAAGGTAAAATAATATGTTATTCTTACAAAATTGTCACATTCATGTAAGGTAATTCAATAGATTAGATACTTTTTCCATGTCATAATAAAGACATAAGAAAGCCAATCAAAAAACTATAAGTTATTAGGAGAGTGTCAGTCATGATTGTAACAACAACGTCTGGAATCCAAGGTAAAGAAATTATTGAGTATATTGATATTGTAAATGGTGAAGCTATTATGGGTGCAAATATTGTTCGTGATTTATTTGCTTCAGTTCGTGATGTTGTCGGTGGTCGTGCTGGTTCTTATGAAAGCAAGCTAAAAGAAGCTCGTGATATCGCGATGGATGAAATGAAAGAACTTGCAAGACAAAAAGGTGCGAATGCTATCGTTGGTATTGACGTAGATTACGAAGTTGTTCGTGATGGAATGTTAATGGTTGCTGTAAGTGGTACAGCTGTACGTATATAAGTAAATGAAAAACAGGCTCACCCCTTGAAGTTTATGCTTTGAGGGGATTTTTTTATTTTTCTTTCGTTCATGACTAAAGTTAAAATAGAGAAGGGCTGATGTACTAACTCGCTTATTTCAAATGTAGTATATATTCTTTTCAAAGAGAAAAGTAAGAAATATAGCAATCTTTATATATGTTTAATGAAAGTGTTAATTTTATAATAAAATTGTTATTTGAGGTAATGAGAGAATTAATGGTATGAATAACTTTAGAGGCGGTTAAGGGGAATTTCCAATTTGTAATAAAAAACGGAGGTACCGAAAACCTTTAAGAGAGTTTATAGAAATAAACGATTGAGCACTTAAAGAGTTATAGTACATAAAATTTATAATGCATTGGGGGTAGTTACATTATGTTTTGGTTAGGGTGCTTTTTAGGATACGTTTTAGGTTCCGTTATTACATGTGCTCTACTTTACTTTGGGTATAGATCCAATGAAAACAAAAAAGCGGATATGCAAAAGAGGGAGGAGAGAAAAATCAATAAAAAAGGTGTATAGGATGCGGAAGGTAAGGTGATAACATTGATGCAAAAATAAAGGACAGTTACATATTTTATATGATTACTATGTACTGTCCCGCTTATTCCTTTGGATTATGAAAAATCGTTTCCTGTCTTGCTATAAATTTCATAAGCAAAAAATCCAAATAAATAGCCTATTCCAGCTCCTAAACCAACTGTAAACAGTGAATGATCCGGGAAAAATATATCGACAATTATACCGATTAAACACCCCAAAAGCATTCCCATTGGTATTAAACTATCTAATAAAACTTGAGCGTTTTTTGATTTTTTCTTACCTAAGTTACCGTTGTTATATTTATGTTTAAGCCTTCCAATCACATATACTACAATTCCTCCAACTATTACAACAGGTGCAAGTGCTGTAATTAACCACATGCTAGAATCTCCTTTCACCTTTTAATAGAATTATACCAGATAATTACAATTATATGCCGCTAAACGTACGGTCTAGTCTATTTAAAAGGTCAATCAAAAGGACTTCTTCAATTGTATTTAATAACTCGTCAAAAACACTTTTCCCTTTGTTTTTTCAGCAGACTGCACAACATCAACAGCATTTTTCACATCCGCTAAGTCATACGTAGAATGCACCGTCATAAAGCGTAATTGTTTATTTTCTACTAGGCGGATTAAGTGACGAAATGTCTCCTGCCATTTGTATGGTGACACGTCTTTATTCCAATGTCGTAAATGAAATATGTTAGCGTGGACTTTTGCTTTCGTAACAATCTCTGCCCAGTTTACTTGTATTCCAGATAGAAGACCGATAGTTAAAAAGTGTCCATTTGGACGTACACAAAATGCTAATTCATTTCCATCTGGTCCTCCAATAGAATCAATCGCAGCATCTGCACCGATTCCGTTTGTTAATTCCATAACGGTTTCATGTAGCGGGGTAGTGGAAGTATCTATCACATGATGGGCACCAAGTTGAAGCAATTCCTCTGTATGTTTACTATTTCTTGTCACTGCAATGAGTCGGAAATTTAAAATTTGCGATAACTGAGCAAAAAGATGACCAATAGCGGATCCACAAGCATTCACTAATAAAACATCATTACTTTGTAAGTTTAACGTTTCTGTACATGTAACCCACGCTGTAAGGGGATTAATATACATTTGTGCCGCTGTGAAATCATCAATGGAATCAGGTATAGGGACTACAAAGTCAGCTGATGTTGTAACAAATTCTTGCCAAGTACCTTCCCCTCGTAAAGGTAAAACACGTTTACCGATAAGGCCTTTAGAAACGAAAGAGCCAACATCTTCTACAATGCCAACACCTTCATAACCAGGTATGTTAGGTAAAGGGATCCTATGGGCGTACGCTCCGGTTACTGGAATTAAGTCAGATGGATTAATCGGTCTAACTAGCATACGAACGAAAACTTCATTATCTTTTAATGGTTCTATATTTTTATATTCAACTTGTAATACATCTTTTGGGTTACCGAACTCATGAAATTGAATGTATTTTCTGTGCAAGATAAACGTTCCCCCTTAGTTTGATTGGGTTAATTATAGCATTTTTAGCTTAATTGATTATTTCAGTAGCACTAAATAAAGAAGAGCAGACAGTCGCCGTTTATTCATTTAATAAAATCGTAGAAAATGGTATTGCTGTATATAAAAAAATTAATGAAAAATAGGCTCGCTTTATGCTTTGAGGGGACTTTTATTGTACAAATGTTAAAAAGATATATTAATTATGTAGCATTGTATGGAGTGTTAAATTGATTTCCTAAATAAGTTATTAGGTACATATTAATATAATAAAAAGACGCCCTTGTGAGCGTCTTTTTCCAACTTGAGATAGATGTATCATTATTGTTCTGCTAGGGTATATAATTCTTGTTTGAAGTTTTCTCACACAAATGATCTGTGTATCAATTTGTTTTTGATATACAGATCATTTGTATGATAATTCTTATAGATAATTGCTGAATCATAATCTTACATAAATGCTTTTAAAAGTTCTTGAACCAATGGAATTACTCCACCTACAAATTTTAAAACTGCCATTGCGATTTCCATATGATTGCCTCCTTTTTTAAATAGTAAGTTGTAATAAATATTTATATCACCATTATAGTAAGCGTTTACATGAACATCAATGCATTTCGATATGCAATATTTCATATTTGTATTTGGTAATGAGGATGTAGAGGAATCAGTAATTCACCCCGCTATTTGTGGGAGTCGGGCTGTATGTAAAAGCCTTCATTTTATCAAAATGTAAGTTGCATCTTGTATAATGTAATGGTGGAGGTCAGATATGAAAAAAATAAGTTTAAATATAGATTTGGATACAAATGTATTGGAAGTGGTATTTATTCCAAGAAGGTTTATTATTTTATGGATTATACTCGTATACATAGCGTCAATTCTTTTAGAATTTCGTAATAATATTTTCTCTATAGATAGTTTTTTCTTTACAATAGTCATTGTTATTCATACTATTTTTCATTGGCATGCGAGTTCATTAAAGAATAGGCAATTGTTGTACTTCTTTTTTGTACAACTTTTCATTGTGTTTTTGGCTGCATTTATTGCAACAAATGCTTCGATAGCGATTTTTGTTGGATTAACTCCTATTTTAATCGCCCAAAGCTTATATGTTTATAACAATATATTTAAAGTAATGGCAGTTTTTACTCTTATGTATGCAATATTTTGTGCTGCAATTAGTATCAATTATGGTGTGAATAAAGTAGCTATTCTTCTCTCTATGTTCCTTCTAGTATTAGCAATTATTGTTCCTTTTTCTTATATTAATAAGCAGCAATTTGATGCACGTAATCGTATACAGAGCTACATCCAAGAGTTAGAATCTGCATATATGAGAGTGGAAGAATTGACATTAGCTAATGAAAGGCAGCGTATGGCGAGAGATTTACATGATACGTTAGCACAAGGTTTAGCAAGCTTAATTATGCAATTGGAAGCAATAGATGCCCATATGCAAAAAGGGAATACAGGACGATCTCAAGAGATTATGAAACAAACTATGATAAGAGCGAGACAAACTCTACATGATGCAAGGTTGGTTATTGATGATTTGCGTCATACTACTAATTCATTTAATGAAGCAGTAGAGGAAGAGGTTCAACGTTTTTCTGAAGCTACGTCTATACAGGTGAGATTTACTATTCAAAGCCCCCCGCATATTTCAAGCTTAGTAAAGGAGCACTGTTTATATGTAATTAGTGAATGTTTAACGAATATCGCAAAACATTCACAGGCAACAGATGTAAATTTAAAAGTTGAATATATCGATGATCTTGAAAAACTTACTATTGAAGTTGAAGATAATGGAATTGGGTTTGACACTGGATATATCGGTAAGAATCCTGGACATTATGGTTTGATTGGCTTAAATGAGCGTGTTCGATTGATTAAGGGAGAAATACATATATTGAGTGAAAAGATGAAGGGTACGAAAGTGTATATTCAAGTGCCTATAAATAAAGAAGGGGATAGCCATGAAGTATAACGTATTAATTGTGGATGATCATTTTGTTGTAAGAGAAGGTCTGAAACTAATAATAGAAACGAGTGATTCATTTCAAATTATAGGCGAGGCTGCAAATGGAGAAGAAGCCCTTTCTTTCATAGAGAAAAAGGAACCTGATGTCATTTTAATGGATTTAAATATGCCTAAAATGAGTGGTTTAGAAACAATTGAGGCTTTGAATAAAAAACAAAACCATACGCCGATTATCATATTAACTACTTATAACGAAGATGAATTAATGTTAAAGGGAATTGAGTTAGGGGCAAAAGGATATTTGCTAAAAGATACGGATCGTGAGAATTTGTTTCGAACATTGGAAGCGGCTATTCGAGGTGAGATTTTACTACAACCAAATATTATGGAAAAGATAGTGAAGTATAAAAGGAAAGAAGTACATGCTGATAAGGTTGAAGGGAATAACTTAACAGAAAAAGAATTGTTTGTGCTGAAAGCTATTGCACGCGGATATAAGAATAAAGAAATTGCATTCGATATGGGGATAGCTGAGCGAAAGGTAAAAGCATATTTAACAAATATATACAATAAATTAGGTGTTAATTCCCGATCAGAAGCAGTAGCTGTATCTATTGAAAGGAAGTTAATTCATTTTTAAAACATTATATATGCCCAATCGTACATTATAGGCCTGCCCTTTTGTACGATTTTTTTATTTCTTTCTCATGTTATGCTTCAGAAAGTATGAGAGATTTAAGAACAATCTAATTGCATTACAATTACAGACGTTTCTAATGTAGGAAAGGAAGAAGAATAATTAAATGGAAACTTTGCTTTTAATTCCTGTAGTGATTTTCTTTATTTGGCTGCAAAGCAAACAAAGAAAAATAAACTGGATAGATATCATAACTTTTCTCATGATGATAGGGATTATTACTTATACGGCGCCGCAGCCAATGACTAGGGATTTACAAGCAGAGCTACTGGCAGTTACGCTTTTTTCTTTCGCTATTGGTATTTGGCAAGGTGGGGGAATTACAGTCTGCTATGAGGATGAAATTTTATATATTACAAATGGAAAGCAGTATTCCATTTCATGGATTCTCTTAATAATTGGCAACATAATTATTATTAATATATTTGAAGGTGGATTTACATTTAATGGATCGTGGTTTCTTTTGTGTAGTGTTGTCATTACATCTGGGGTGAAAACCAGTATTCTATGTATTCTGTACAAATTAACAGTGCGGAATTGAATGGAAAATCAAAGCTGTTTTCTTTTATCCCAACATAAAACGTATTGCTGTAAGTTCATTAAAAGACTGTAGTTGATAAAAAATGTGAAGGAAGTATTGGAAGAATGGGGGAGTTAACGTAGATGTTTCTACCTATTACTATATTTGATAGGTTTAGTTGGCTGGGGAATGTTGCTTTCTCTTCAGAAAAGATTAGCAGGAATCGAGCGCTTTCGAGGGCTGAAGAAAGAGATGTTAATTTGTGTAATAAGAACGGTATAGGTTCAGTTAATAATATGCATCAAAAAATAACGATAGATTCTGTGGAATATGGTGATAATTGTGTATTGGGCCGTGCAGAACCTCATTCAACAATTGTCATAACAAGTAGTGATATGTATGTTGGAAGCGGACGGGTTAATGAGTATGGAGAATTTAAAATATATACAAATGATTATCTGAAAGAGTATTTGGTACTAGAGATTCAGTTGATAATGGGCGGTTTCTATCAAGGAAGTATAACGGTAAAGTTAAAAAGTTAAGGGATGATGATTTTCTTTTTATTTAGTAAATAAAAAGGAAGCAACCGTAGTCGCTTCCTACATCTATTAAGCCGAAGCTTTCTTCATTCTCTCAAGTAAGCTAGATAAAATATGCGTACGATAAGATTCTAGTTTTTTACCTTCATAAGTACGGATACCTAATTTTTTAAGTTCTTTTACATACCAACCTTTACTTCCGAAATACATGTGATCGCTCCCCTTCAACTTTGTTTTTAGTAGTTCTGATTGTACTTGGAGGTACGGATAATATAATGAAGGAAATGAATTTCGCGCGAAAATGGTTAACTTTGTTGCAAAAGACATATATACTAAGGATAGTATATAACGAGGTGGGCAAGACGTGATTATAGAGAAGCACGAAATTCAAATTGACCAAATTACGAGCGGTAAAGTGAATATCTTTACTTTCTATAGAAATAGAAAGCAAGTTGATGATCATTTTTTACGTTTACAAGAACCATCGCTTACAGCAAACTACTTCTTCCATTTTCATTTTGATGTAGAGAGCTTGCATCTACTGCAGGAAGAGTTTCCAGGCGTATATCCGTACGACGGTAGTGAAACGATTCACGACTGGACGGAAAAGATGAAGAAAGAATTACAACATCAGATCCAAACAGGTAAATGGAATAAACGCGTACGTATCGGTAATCGCATTCTAGATGTGGCGTTTACGTGGTGTGACGAAGATATAGTAGAGTGAAAAAGAAGCGGATGACGCTTCTTTTTTTAGCGCTGGAATAAAACGAGCTTACCTGCAGAAGATGTGCAGCGATGTGTTTTTTCGTACAATCCTTTTTCTTGTAAAATAGATTCACCTTTTGCTTTCGCTTCTTTTTCAGTTGCTGCCTCGAATGATTCGTCTAATGCTTTTGAACCATCTTTTTCAAAGACTGTTAGAACGTATACTCCCATGAAAATTCCCTCCAATAATTAAAATCAGAATCTTATAACTATTTTGTCATAAATCGCTAGAATATGCAAAGAAATATATGACATTGCGTGTTACAATAAAGTGACACTTTAATAAGTAGGGGAGTCTTTTCATCCCCTGCTTATTATTAGTGGAACCAATCGGGTATTTAAGGGCAGTTTGCTTTCAGACTGACTTCTTAGGCTTACTGCCCGTTAATACGGGGTAAAGTGAAACTTTAATAGGTGGGGGGATTTTTTATCTCCCGCTTATTACCAGTTTTCACCAATTGAGCATTTATTGTTTGTGTTCATGCGGATAAAATGAAACTTTTGAACTATAGAAAGGATCGTTATTTGTGAAACAAGTGAAGTTTATACATGCGGCTGATTTGCATTTGGATAGTCCGTTTAAAGGGATGGAAATGAATGTAGCACAGTCTGTTTGGGAGAGAATGAAGCAAAGTACGTTTGAATCGTTCGAGCGTATTGTTGATAAAGCGATTCAAGAGCGCGTTGATTTCGTATTACTAGCCGGGGATTTGTATGATGCGGAGACGAGAAGTTTGAGGGCGCAAGTGTTTGTGCGCGAGCAAATGAAGAGACTGTCGCAGTACGATATTCCCGTTTTTATTATTCATGGTAACCACGATCATTTAGGGGGAAGCTGGGCAGCAATTGAGTTTCCAGAAAATGTTCATGTGTTTACGGAGCCTTATGTGGAAGAGAAATCATTTTATAAAAATGGTGAGCTGTTAGCTTCTATTTACGGGTTTAGTTATTTGCAGCAAGCGGTAACGGATAATATGACAGCGCAGTATACGAAAATGAGTGATGCGCCTTTTCATATTGGGATGCTTCACGGAAGTGTGGAAGGGGATGCAGAGCATAATCGCTATGCACCGTTTCAAATTCGTGAGCTGAAGGAAAAGCAGTTTGATTATTGGGCTCTTGGCCATATACATAAACGTGAAATTTTATCAGAAGAGCCTTATATTATTTATCCAGGCAATATACAAGGGCGTCATCGTAAGGAAACGGGCGAGAAGGGTGCGTACCTTATTGAACTTACGAAACAAGGATTGCATTGTTCATTTTTCCATACAGCGGATGTTGTATGGGATGAAATTGAAGTGAATATTGATGGACTTGAAACTGTTGATGAACTTATGACTGTCGTATCAAGTGCGATGAATGATTGCCGAAGAGAAGAAGAAGGGACGCTTTTAACTGTCGTATTTACAGGACAGGGGCCACTTTCTCCGTATTTACGTGATGAAAAACGTGTGGAAGAAATTTTTCATATTGTAGCAGCTGGAGAAGAGCGAAAAGACTTTGTATATGCGATGAAGTGGAAAAATGAGACGGTTTCTTTTGCGGAAATTGAACGTTTGAAAGAGGAAAATCATTTCGTCGGTAGTGTGCTAAAAGAGTTAGAAGCTTTTACAAATATGGACGGAGTGTTGCGCACCATTTGGACATCTCCTGTAGCGCGTAATAGCATTGAAGCTTTTACGGAAGAAGAGAAGAAAGAGATTCAAAAGGAAGCGGAAAATATTATTTTAGAGCAATTATTCCAGCAAGAGAGGGATAAAAAATGAGAATTGAAAAACTCCATATTTATGGCTATGGAAAACTAGAAAATGTGGAAATGGATCTATCAATGCTGACGGTACTGTACGGTGAAAATGAAGCGGGGAAATCGACAATTCGCTCGTTTATGAAAAGTATTTTATTCGGTTTTCCAACGAGAGGACAGCGCCGTTATGAACCGAAAGAAGGCGGAAAGTATGGCGGAGCAGTTACTGTTCAAACAGAAAAGTACGGCCGTTTAAAAATTGAACGATTGCCAAAGACGGCAGTAGGCGCGGTGACCGTTTATTTTGAAGACGGGAAAACTGGCGGCGAAGATATTTTACACGATATATTAAGCGGTGTGAATGAAAGCTTATTTGATTCTGTTTTTTCATTTGATATGCATGGTTTGCAAAATATTCATCAACTCGGCGAAGCGGATATCGGTAATTATTTATTTTCGGCAAGCGCAGTCGGAAGCGATGCGTTATTGCAGTTAGATAAAAAATTAGAAAAAGAAATGAATCAGCGTTTTAAGCCGAGTGGTCGTAATCCTGAAATTAACGTGTCACTGCAAGAGATGAAGAAAATTGAGGAAAAGATGAAAGAGTGGCAAGGGAAGATTGGCACGTATGAAAAACAGGTCGAACAGTTAAAAGAAAGTGAAGAGAAACTTGCTTCTGTTCGTGCGGAAAAAGAGTCAGCCGAAAGACGAAAGCAAGACTATGAAATATTAGCGGCGCTTGAGCCTCTCGTTATTGAAAAGAGTGCGCACGAGAAAGTGTTAGAAAACGAGAACGGGCAGTTTCCTGTAAACGGAATGGCGCGCTATGAGGCGGTAAAGGCAAAGATAGAACCGCTCCAAGTACAAGTAGATTCACTTCAAAAAAAGATAGAAACAGTGCAATCAGAAATTGATTCCACAGAAATAGATGAAGCATTTTTACAAAAAGAAAGTTACGTAGAAGAACTTCGTATGCAGCATTTGTCTTACGAAAACGCACGCCAAGAAATGCGTGATATGACAGGAAGTATTGCGAATATAAAAGAAGAAATCGCAGAATTACAGCAGCAAATTGGAGCAACTTTTGAACAAGAGATGGTTCTTTCATTTGATATAAGTTTAGCGACGAAAGAATTAATTACGCAAACTGTGCAAAAGGCGCGTGAATTAGAATCACAAAAAGCGCAACTAGATGAACGTTTTAAAACGGCTCAAGAGCAATTAGAAGAGCAAGAAGAAAATATAAGACAGATTCAGAAACAAATGTTAGCGGATGAAGAGCGAAATGCGTTAGCTGAGAAAGAAAAATCGTTCCAAGATGCGGCGTTTATCGGTATGGGCGCAGAGAGAATGAAGCGTAAATATGAGGAAAAAGCAGGAGCGGCTATGCAAAAGAAAAAACAGTGGCAAAGAGTTTGTCTCCTGTTACTTCTTATTAACACGCTTGTTTTATTCACGAGTTTATTTATAGATAACCGCCCACTTTTATTTATGAGTGTCATTGTTTTTGTAGGGATTGTCCTTGCTCTCGTTTTATATAAAGATCCATCAAGCGGATTACAAGAAGAGCTTCTTACGCTTCAGCAAAGTGCTGGAGGTCGCCAAAGTGAAGAAGCGATGTCCATTCGCTATCAGTTAGAAAAGGATGAAGAGATTCGAAAGTTATTTGAGCGAGAGTCTTATAAATTGCAGCAAATGGAACGAGCTTATGATAAAGTCGTTTCATCGTATGAAGAATGGGAGCGAGAAACTTTCCAAATAGGAGAACAAGTAGATGCGTATAAAACGCGCTATATGTTCCCTGAATTTTTTACGTATGCGCACATGTTGCCAGCGTTTGAGCGTATTGAAAAAATGCAGCAATTATATCGTGAGCTAGATAAACAAGGCGAGCGGAAATCTTCATTATATGAAATGATTTCGCAATTTGAACATAAACTAGAAACTGTTATCGGTAGTGCAGAGTATAGTAATTTGCACGAGGCACAAATTCGTATGCAAAATGAGAAAGAGAAGCGCCAAACTTGTAAGCAGCTGAAAGAGAAGCTGGCGGAATGGCGAGAAGAATATGAGTTTATGCAAGAGCAATTGAAACAACTTTTAGTAGAGCGAGACGGTTTATGGCATATCGCAGAGTCTACAAATGAAGAGATGTTTTTAGAAGCAGGTAAACGGGCAGAAAAACGTGAAGATGCGGATAAGCAAGTGGGGCGTTTATTACCGCAAATTGATCTGTTAGAACAGCGTTTAACGGATTTATCATTAGCTGAACATTATGAGGCTGACGGTTATGATGAAAAGTTAAAGCAAGAAATGACATCCGCGAAAAACTGTCTGACGAAAGAGAAAGAACTGACGGAGCGTATTGCGAAACACCGTATGGAAATTGCGAATTTAGAAGAAGGTAGTACGTACGGTGATTTAATGCATGAATGGGAAATGAAAAAAGCGCAAGTACGTGAACAAGTGAAGAAGTGGGCTGCATATGCAGCGGCAAAGACAGTACTAACGAAAACGAAGCAATATTATCATGAAGTGCATCTTCCGCGTATTTTACAAAAATCAGAAGAGTATTTCGTCTATTTAACAGGCGGACGATATAGTAAAATCTTTTCACCGTCAGAGGCGGAGCCGTTCATTGTTGAACGTAACGATGGTATGCGTTTTTACAGTCATGAACTAAGCCAAGCGACAGCGGAGCAGCTATATTTATCGTTACGGTTTGCACTAGCGAAAACGTTTGAGCATGATTATCCATTTATTATTGACGATAGTTTCGTGCATTTTGATGCGATAAGGACGAATCGAACGATTGAACTTATAAAGGAAATTGCGAAAGATAGACAAGTTATCTTCTTTACATGTCATGCGCATTTACTCGCGTATTTTACAGAAAATGAGATTATAAAATTAACGCATAAGCGTAAAGAAAATGAGTTGTAGTATGCTATACTAAAAGTAATTGATTTGGTGGAGGAATTCGAATGAAAAAGAAAATTGCAGAATATGAAGTTGGTGAACAAGTCGATGTTTTCTTGTTAATTAAAACAGCGACAAAAGGTCTCGCAAGCAATGGGAAACCGTTTTTAACAGTAATCTTACAAGACCCAAGTGGAGATATTGAAGCGAAGCTATGGGATGTATCACCAGAAGTTGAAAAACAATATGTAGCAGAAACAATCGTTAAAGTAGCTGGAGATATTCTAAACTATAAAGGACGTATTCAATTACGTGTGAAACAAATCCGTGTTGCGAATGAAAATGAGGTAACAGATATCTCGGACTTCGTAGAAAAAGCACCAGTGAAAAAAGAAGATATGGTTGAAAAAATTACGCAATACATATTTGAAATGAGAAACCCGAACATTCAGCGTCTAACAAGACATTTGTTAAATAAGCACCAAAACGAATTTTTAGAATATCCAGCAGCGACGAAAAATCATCACGAGTTCGTATCCGGACTAGCTTACCATGTCGTATCGATGTTAGATTTAGCGAAAGCTATTGCTACGCTATACCCATCGTTAGATAAAGATTTACTATATGCAGGCGTTATTTTACACGACCTTGGTAAAGTATTCGAACTATCTGGCCCGATTTCTACAACGTATACGTTAGAAGGAAATTTACTAGGTCACATTTCTATCATGGTGAACGAAATTGGGAAAGCAGCAGACGAATTGCAAATTGATGCAGAAGAAGTGTTGATCCTTCAGCACATCGTTCTTTCTCACCACGGAAAAGCAGAGTGGGGTAGCCCAAAACCACCATTAGTAAAAGAAGCAGAAATTCTGCACTATATCGACAACTTAGATGCAAAAATGAACATGATGGACCGCGCATTAGGACGTACAAAACCAGGTGAATACACTGAGCGTGTATTTGCTCTTGATAATCGTTCGTTCTATAAGCCGACGTTCCATAATTAAAAGTGTGAATCGAATGGCCTCATTAAGTGTTAATACGCTTAGTGAGGCTGTTTTCTTTATTAAAAATGAAATGAAATAGTTAAAAGGAAATAATTGAAGAAGAATCATTGAAAAGGGTAGGTTCTAAACATGCAAAAAAATGAGTTAGAACAGAAATTATTACAAGAAGAGATGCCCAAGGATTTATATAGTTTAAAGGGTGGATTACCAAACGAATCGTATTGTTTAAATGAACAGAATGGAGTATGGAAAGTATATTATAGTGAACGAGGAACAAAGAGTAATCTTAAGACATTTAATTCTGAGACAGAAGCATGTGAATACTTCTATACTAGTTTAATTGAGATGTTAAAAGGAATGGGTGTAATTTAAACCTGAAATAAAAGTGCATTTCCGTTTGGGGATGCTCTTTTATTTTACTAACTTTATTTCACATACACAAAGGCTCTATTTGCAATTAAGCAGATTTTATTTTACATAAACATTATTATACTAATCTAAAGTTTCTGTATTTACATTTTTTCTTTTTATCTCATAATTTTAATTGGGGAAAGGGAGGAAAAAACATGAAATATATGGCGTATCAAGCATAATTAAACGAACAAAAAAAGAAGTCCAACAGGACGGCTCTTATTTTACTTAACCTTATACTACTAACCTCTACGATCAAGGTATCCTTTCATTCCATTAAGTTGCCCAACTGGTGTTTCATAGGGGGAGAAAGCTCCTGATTTGATGATGTTTTGTTTTGCTGATGGCGTTGCAACTTTAATTTAGATGGACTGTTCTTTTCTCCACTAATGTTTTTAATATTTACTAAACCATTATCAAATGCATATTGGAGTAGCGCCACATCGTCATCAAGTTAAGAAAAGAAAATTCCCTAAAACGAGAATTTCTCGTGTTTTTAGTCCAAGAACGTTAGTTATTTGATCTTAAAAGAACAGCTTTTTCTAAATAAGGGATTGCATTAGTTGCAAATGAACTTAGCTTTGTAAATCCACATTTTTATGACGCTATCCCATATAGAAATTCATCATTCTCTAGTCCAAAATGTTATGCAATAAAAAAATCTCGAATTTGAGATAAATCACTTGCTTTTTAATCACTTGAGGTGTAAAGTGATAGTAACGAAAACAACTGAGTCGTATGAAAAACATACACTCAGTTGTTTTCGATTAAAAAAATAAAGTAACTTATTTAGTAAAAACTAAGATGAATTTACAAAAACATAATGAGAATAAATTGAAAAACTAAAAACCATATTAGTTGTGGGAAATGTTATTTTTTTAGTTATCACTTGACTAGTAAAACGAAGCGGAGGAGTTATCAATGTATGAAATTAAAGGGCATCATCACATTTCAATGGTTACAAAAAACGGAAGTGAGAATAATCATTTTTATAAAAACGTACTTGGATTACGCCGTGTGAAAATGACGGTAAACCAAGATGATCCGTCCATGTATCACTTGTTTTACGGAGATAAAACAGGAAGTCCAGGTACAGAATTATCATTTTTTGAAATGTCTTTAGTAGGAAAAACGTACCGTGGTACGAATGCAATTACTCGAATCGGATTACTCGTTCCGTCAGAGGATAGCTTGCATTACTGGAAAGCACGATTTGAGAAATTTGGTGTAAAACATAGTGAAATTACAACATATGCAAATCGTACTGCTTTGAAATTTGAGGATGCTGAAGGTCTTCGTCTTGTACTACTCGTTTCAAACGGAGAAAAAGTAGAGCATTGGGAAACTTGGGAGAAATCAGAAGTTCCTGCTGAACATCAAATTCAAGGAATGGGTTCTGTGGAAATGACAGTTCGTAGACTTGATAAAATGGCGAGTACACTTACAGAGATGTTTGGTTATACAGAGGTTAGCCGCAGCGAAGAGGAAGCAATTTTTCAGTCCATTAAAGGAGAAGCTTTTGGAGAAATCGTTGTGAAATATTTA
The DNA here is from genome assembly GCF_001884065.1 of Bacillus proteolyticus. Taxonomy (GTDB): domain Bacteria; phylum Bacillota; class Bacilli; order Bacillales; family Bacillaceae_G; genus Bacillus_A; species Bacillus_A proteolyticus. The sequence continues at coordinate 4,389 of NZ_MACH01000156.1, read as the reverse complement.
GATGGTCCTACTGAAAAGCCAGGCCGCGGTAGCATTCACCATTTAGCGATTCGCGTGAAAAACAGTGAAGAGCTTGCTTATTGGGAAGAACAGGTGATACAAAGAGGTTTCCATTCTTCAGGCATTATCGACCGTTTCTATTTTAAAAGCTTATACTTCCGTGAATCAAACGGAATCCTATTTGAAATTGCGACAGATGGACCAGGATTTACAGTGGATGGAGATGTGGAACATTTAGGAGAAAAACTTGATTTGCCGCCGTTCTTAGAGGAAAAGCGAGCAGAGATTGAAGCGAAATTAGCACCTATTGAAGAGAAATAATAGAAGAGAAAATATAACTTTAAAAACTATTGGAGGAATATAAAATGAACCAATTAAAAGGAATACACCATGTTACAGCAATTACAAGTAGTGCAGAAAAGAACTATGAGTTCTTCACTCACATTTTAGGAATGCGTTTAGTTAAAAAAACAGTAAACCAAGATGATATTCAAACGTATCATTTATTCTTTGCAGACGATAAAGGTAGTGCGGGAACAGATATGACATTCTTTGACTTCCCAGGTGTTCCAAAAGGGGTACACGGTACAAATGAAATTTCAAAAACTTCATTCCGCGTTCCAACTGATGCAGCGTTAGCATATTGGGTGAAACGTTTTGACCGTCTTGAAGTAGAACATACAGGCATTAAAGAGCAATTTGGTAAGAAAACTCTTTCTTTCGTTGATTTTGATGATCAACAGTATCAATTAATCTCAGATGAACTGGATAAAGGGATAGAATCAGGTACACCTTGGCAAAACGGGCCAGTTCCATTAGAATACGCAATTACTGGTTTAGGACCTGTATTTATCCGTATTGCGAACTTTAGTTTCTTCAAAGAAGTGTTAGAAAAAGTTCTATTATTTAAAGAGATTACTCAAGAAGGAGAATTCTATTTATTTGAAGTGAACGAAGGTGGAAACGGTGCATCTGTCATTGTAGAACATAATACGGTTCTTCCTGAAGCACAACAAGGTTTTGGTACAGTGCACCATGCCGCATTCCGCGTAGAAGATCGCGCTGTATTAGAAGAATGGATTGAGAGAATAGGTAGCGTAGGGCTTCCTTCATCTGGTTATGTAAACCGCCACTTCTTTGAGTCATTATACGCAAGAGTTGCGCCGCAAATTTTATTCGAGTTTGCGACAGATGGCCCAGGTTTTATGGGAGATGAGCCATACGAAACACTTGGAGAAAAATTATCTTTACCTCCGTTCTTAGAGCCAAAGCGTGAAGAGATCGAAAAATTAGTTCGTCCGATTGATACAGTGAGAAGTACGAAGGAATTTATTAAAGAGTAAAAATAGAGATAATAAGTAGAAGAGCAAGTAGTTTTAGCGGATCGCTGGAATTGCTTGCTTTTTTATTTGGTATATAAAGTGTTCTTATAAATGTTTGGTGTAATTAATTTGAAGTGATGTCTCTCTCATTTCTTCTTATCACTTTTCTTTAAATCGAATTTGTATTTAAATATATATTCATCTTTTTATTTCATAAATCCTTTTGGATCATTAATGGAATTTAGCTACCGATAAGTAAGGGTGTATGAACTAACTCTGTATAGGCTATTCCCATTAATCATAGACATTTCTAAGGTGCTATTTATGTAAAGTAAAAGTATGATAAAGCGTTATTAGCAAAAATATATTAAATGATTCATCATACAATTCTATGGTATGAAAACGCGAATTTTATACACTTAGACATTTTCTAACAATGAAATCTCATCTTTGTTACTGTAAAAAACAACTAGCCCCCACAAGAGGTGTTAGTTAACGTAAAATTCGCTATCGTTAGTTAATCTTTTTTGCTTTATAGATTTGGAATTACTCCTACTTTGACCAGCCTCTCTCCCTCTTCTTGATGAATTGAAAAACATAACATACAACAAATGTATTTACAGTTATATGGAATAATATGTATATTGGTATTCAGAAGACTATCAAAAGGGGGATGTGTATGCAAACTGTTATGCCGTCTTATTTGTTTTTATTTTTTGGCGCGCTCATTTTACTACGTAGGATTCGTTCGATGTATAAACCAGTCAAGGGAAGTGGGGTGCGAATATTCTTGCCACTTATTTACTTAACGCCGGGACTTTCATTTTTTCTCCAATTAGGGCACCCGACGTTTTTTGAATTATGCGTAAGTGTTGTTTTAGGGCTTTCCTTTTCGGTGATTATTATCATTTTGTCAGATTACGAAATTAGAGAGGATGGTAACATTTACGCAAAGAAAAGCTGGAAGTTTGTCGTGGCTTTTATTCTAATGCTCCTTTTACGTTATTTTATCCGGCAAGACATTACGACAGTCGATTCAGGTACACTTAGTCTGTTATTTTTCACCTTTATCATTTGCTACATTGTTCCGTGGCGAATTGTTTGCTATATAAAATTCAAAAAAGTGCTCGAACAAAAGAAAGAAGCTTTCTATTAAAACGTAGAAGGTTTTTTCAATCATCTTTGTATAGTCCATTTACTTAGTAATAGTGGAAAAGAGCTTATTGGACTCTTCCCCCTAGTAAAATTTTGATTGAGTATAATATACACACCTAGTTAACATAAGCCTTTATTATCCGGATTTAATGTATTTAGAAGGCTATTAAAAGTCCTCCAGATTGTTTAGCTGGAGGACTTTCGTGTTCACATAATTTTCGTTCTCGGAAGTTCTACACTTTATGTTCGGGATGGAAATCTAATGAGTTAGTTCAGATTACGAAGGTCAGGCGTAGTATTTTAATATAGAGTTGGAGTCGGAGGAGAACAATGGAAAGAAACAATATCGTTTATGGCAACCGAATAATGATTCCATCTTCCGCCGAAAAACCTATAGCCATAAATTCTTTCGTGCCCAACAGTCGTCAAAAAAAACCAGAAATTGTCGCCGTTTCTAAGCCGCAGATACGTAAATCGAAATAAACAATTTTGAAGACCCCAAGGACTCTGGGCATAGAGTGGCATTTGTCGTATATATACCATGATTCGAGGTTCACTCCTTATTGAAATTAGACTTATAACTAATTTTATGCTCAGGGTTAAAGCTTAGATTGGATGTATGCCTAGTAGCCTACTTAAATTCAATTTTGAATGTATATAGTATACATAACGCATCATTATCGGTAGCAAGAAAAAGGCAGATTCCTTGTGAGAGTGGGGATCTGCCTTTTTCTTTTTCTATGACTCTATTCATTTTTTATACATTCCTATTCTGGCGTGGTTTTTTTCCGAAATGCTGGTGGATTTGCTTTATTAGTTGTATGGTTTATTTTATTAATCATCATTGGAGCTGCTTGCTTCTGCTAAAAAAACTATTGGAAAAGACACTCTTATATGGGTGTTTTTACTTTATAAAATTCACATAAATCTGTCCTTATAGGGAAAAATATGTAAGGTATTGTGCTGAAAAGCACTTGCCTATTCTAAATAAGGAGTGAGATGAATGGCTGATAAAAATGAACGTAACCGTGTCGATAATGATGCTGGCGAAGCGGTAGGAACTGGTGTCGGTGCTGTCGCTGGAGCTGCTTTGGGTTCTGTTCTTGGTCCACTTGGTACCGTTGCAGGAGCTGTTGCAGGAGGAGCGATGGGTAACGTAGTCGGCGAAGGTGCCGATGAGGCTAATGACAGTGTTGCGAACCGAGAAGATTAGACTTTAACCAAAGTGATACTGAATGAATTGGATTCCCAAAAAGGGAGTCCTTTTTTTATTAAGTTAATTCAGCTTTTTTAGGTAAATTCCCAGTGGAATTGTGAATCAATTTACTTAAAGTAACGGGTGCGTTAGTTCACCAAGCTATAAGCAGCAATCATAATCATTTTCTTGATCTTCCGCAATCGGGCGCTTTAATGGAGAAAAGATCACAAAAATGATCAAACTTTATTTCAAAGCTACAGTATTTATTATTTCTGGTATTAAAGTCGCATTAACATACATATACAATTCTAATAAGTAATACAATCAAACTAGATTAGCAAATCAAGGAAGGCGCCTTAGGGAGTCTTTTTTTATTTCTAAAAGGACCTGCTCAATTCATGCGTAAAAAACATAAAGTAAAATGAATCCGTTAAAATACATGAGTGAACCTTAGTTTTCCCCTCCCATTAAAGGAGGAACTATTATGGGCTTTGGTGGTAGTTGCAGTAGTTGTGGCGGCGGCTTTGCTTTATTAGTTGTATTATTTATTCTATTAATCATAGTTGGAGCTTCTTGCTTCTGCTAAAAAAACTATCGGAAAAGACACTCATATATGAGTGTCTTTTCTTTATGGGGTACTGACCCACACCCATCAACTTAAGGGATATTTTTATACAAAATGCGATCTTTTCACGTAGTATTTTATTATCGTTT
>NZ_MACH01000155.1 GCF_001884065.1 Bacillus proteolyticus | reverse complement strand
TGCTTAAGACTAGATTTCACTAGGAAACTTTTCGCATCTTTATATCTTTCCTAAGTATTTGCACCAGAACCCGAAGTCATATCGTTATCCATGAGTCTACACCAAAATACTTTTAATAAGTTTTATTTCCTCTACAAAGAATAACACTAAGTGTATAGCATTTATTACGAACCATGATATGAAATTTGAGTTCTTTACAGTCTTTAATTGATTTGACTTGGTATTGGATAGTTCTATCTTTAAAGATGTTAGTATAATACTGTTAGACATAAAACCTAACAATATGAATCCGAATAGAGGTAAGTTTGTTATTATACCTATTATCATAATTCCGATGTATACTATAGTCAGTTTCTTAATGTACTGTTTGTCTTCTTTTAATTTTTCTATGTCCTTATTTCTAAACCAGTCTCTTACTATTCTTACAAAGACAATACTTTGAAACATCAATACAATAATGCTTACAAGTATAAGAAAGTAAGGCTCTAGTCTACCTATACTAAGTTCAAGCAAAGTCTGTTCCTCCTATTTATGTAGTACCGGTTTCAGTACTTGGGAATAAAAGTATAACCCTTCTGATAAGAGTCCTCCACTATATGACGTACCACCAGCATTTTAATGAAAATATACGCTAAGCAAATTTCTTATGTACATTCTTTTTATGTTATTAACTACATCTTTCTAAAATACGAGCTAATTCTTCATGGTTTGTTTGCATAACCCAATGCCCACCTCTTTGAATTGAATATACATCCCATTTTCTCTCCTTTGCTATTTCAGCGGATCTTTGAAAAATAGGGGCCATTGGCCAATTTGCAGGATGATCAAGAATTTCTATATATGTATGTGGGATCTCATTCACTATCGAATTATTCATTTCAATTGATTGTGTAAATGCTAATAGCGGCATAGCAACTTTTCTTTGGTCTGACGTATTTCTTGGAATAATACGCCATCCATCTCCATGAACCTTTACTTCTTCTATAAAATGTGAAGACATTTCCGGGCCAGAAATATCCATTACAGAATCTCCGTTATTTGGAATCATTGCATCAATATACACAATATTTTTAATGCATTCTGGAATAATATCTGCAACCCCCGTTATTACCATTCCAGCATAGCTATGCCCTACTAAAATAACCTCCTTTAATTTTTCATAGTGAATAACATTCACAATATCTTGAATATATGTTTTTAATCCTACACCCGGATGTGCAAGGTGCGCTCTTTCTCCAAGTCCCGTTAATGTAGGTGTATATACTTCATGCTCCTCTTTTCTCAACTGTGTTGCAACTTCCCTCCAAACATATCCACCATCCCATGCACCGTGTACAAGTATAAATGTTGCCATAATATCTCTCCCCCTCTAATACATTTAACATTTTATATTTCCAAAATCCATTATAATACATTTTTACAAAATTAACCTTTTAGGAGTACGGAAACGATTCAAGGTATGATGGGCCACTACGAAAGAATTTTAAATTAATGCAATAAAAACCGTAGAAATTAACCATTTCTACGGTTTTATGCTCACCTAAGAACAGCACACTACTGCATCATCAAATGCATCTTCTGGAATATACACCTTATTACCCTCCACTTTATATGGAATGTTATTCCTCTCTAGTTTGTCTGTGTTAACGTTTTCTGGATTCTATAACATTGATTACTAGGAGGAATGAAAATATCAAATAAGACAATAGAAGAGTTATAAAAGTGGGATGGTACGAGGGGAGAAAAATAGACATATCAGAAAATGTAAAGTTTCTTGAAGAAAGAGGCTTTGAAGTTTTTGAAAGTGCAAAAAAATTTATGGAGGAGTTTGGAGAATTACGAATCAATGTTGAAAAGATTCGTTCAAATGGGTCTAAGACAATATCTGAACATACCACTTGTATTAAGGAAGTGATAGGTGTGTTAGATAGTTCGTGTTTTGGCTTAGATGATTTTATTGATGATAAAGTTATTCCTATAGGTTCACTATATGATTTCGGTTAGGACCAGGAAGATTATTCAGATCAACAGGGTGGATAGGAGACAATGCTTTGGGATGAATTTAAAGGGGAGTAATATTTTTTTAGTTCAAAATTATCTCCTAATATCCTATAATGATAAATCCAATTTCCGCAAGAATATTACCCTCTTTTTTGTTAATTATGTATAATAATAGAAGGGGGTATATATATGAATTATAAAAAAACAATAGTAAGCATATTGCTAGTAGCTTCATTATTTACATTATCTGCTTGTAAGGAAAAAGAAGTAGTAAAGCCAGTAGAGAAGAAAGAAGAGCCTCAAAAGGAACATATAACATCAGATAAAACAGAGGAAGTCACTACAGAAAAAGAAAAGCAAGATGAACAAAAGAAGGAAGAAGGACAAATTGGTATACAAACAACAGTAGAAGAACTTCAGCAACATATTGATAAACGCGGTTATATACTTTACACGGATCATCCGATTCGCCGTGTTACAAGTGAAAATAATCGAACTACCGATATATCTAATTATGGTGATTCGGTTGTTAATATTCGCACAGAAGAACCACTTGAAAATTTATCGCCAGATTGGGTGAAAGAAGGATATGCATTTATAACAGTACAACAAGATCCTTCTTTTCAATATAAATCATGGGATGAAATAACAAATTTAGAAAGGGCACTTATAAAAGTAGCATATGCATCAGTTTCTGCATTTCGTGTGCTAGAAGCTCCTGCAAGAAAGGAAGATTTCTCAAATACTGCTGAGATTACAGAGGCACTTACATACCTCCGAAAAGGTGGAGAATTTGATTATATGGCTCCTGTCGCCCAAGGCGGAGTAGATCAAGGGCTATTTCAAAAGAATGATAAACTGAAAAAAAGTTGGAGTAAGTTAGCAAACATAGAAAACCCTAAAGAGAATAAAATAGCTTTTTCCCAAGCATATGAGGAGGCGAGACAAGAGACGAATAATATGATAGGCCTTCTAAATATTTTAGTGTCTAAAAATTATAAGGAGCGTCTGTCGCAGCTTCCTAGTAAATAGGATGATAAGATATCCAAATGAGGCAAGTAAAATCTCTAAACATGCGAATTTTATATTGGACATCATCTCGAACAAGCTGAAGATATAGGAAATCTCATAATAAGAACAAAGGAGAAATATAATATAAAGGATTAATTTACTCCTTTCCTTGATTGGCTAAAAGCCTTTCAAGGTTTTTTATGATTTAACAATTTTATGAATGTATTAAAAAGAATCAAAGAAAATATGATATAAATTTTAGTCTAATTTCTATACATAAATAAAGATTTAAAAGTAAACGTAAAGTAACTCCAAAATATATAATAAAAGTTGATTTTGAAGTTGCTTTTTGTTTACTTCACTTCTTTCTTTTTTTACAGAGTAACTGAGTAGTTACAAAATTTATTCAAATTAAGACTCCAATTATTTGAACTACCCCCACTTTCACTTCGTTTAGAAGAGGGGGATTCCTAAGTAAAGAGTTCTATCGAACTCTAAT
>NZ_MACH01000154.1 GCF_001884065.1 Bacillus proteolyticus | reverse complement strand
GCTTTTAAAAGTTCTTGTACAAATGGAATGATTCCACCTACAAATTTTAAAACTGCCATTGCGATTGCCATAGTATTTCCTCCTCTTTTTTCGTATTAAGATATGATAATTTTTATAAATAATTGTGTAATAATGAACTTACATTACTGCTTTTAAAAGTTCTTGTACAAATGGAATGATTCCACCTACAAATTTTAAAA
>NZ_MACH01000153.1 GCF_001884065.1 Bacillus proteolyticus | reverse complement strand
TTCTTCTGGTTTTACCCAGATTTCCGGTTTGTCTGTTACCTCTGGTTTTTCTAACTCATTCGGTTCTTCTGTCACCTTTGGTTCTTCCGGTTTTGATAGCTCTTCCATCTCTTCTGTTGTTTCTTCTTTACCTTGCTCTTCTACTTCTGTTACTTCATGGATCTTTATATTTGTAATATCATAACCATTAACTTTCGATTGATATCCGGTTACTGGTTGTTCTTTTACTTCATACTTATGAGCTTTTCCTTCATTATTAACTGCTGGTAACTTTTCAAACTCGTATTTCCAATCATTTGCTGCCATAACTTCTTTCGTTGCAATGACTTTACCATCTTGCAGTAAATCTACTTTAATTGTTTCTGGGCGATCATTTACTTTGTCGCCTTCCCATGTTTTCTTTCCCATAACTGATGTAGTTTTTAACTTATTTGGAACCATAAGTTTTATTCCATTTACATCATCCTTCTTAATTGTAAAAGGAATTTTCGTTTGTGGATCGAACTCTACATAGTTCGGTGCTGAAATTTCTTGTACATAGTAATTACCTGGAGTTAGATTCGATGCCTCAACTACTCCATCTTTATTCGTTGTATAAGAATCACCAATTTGCTGTCCTGACTCTGTATACAGTTTAAAAGAAACACCCGGGATAACTTTCCCCTCGTTTCCTTCAATATGTTTCACAATTTGCAGCGTTCCTTTCGCCGGTAAATCCCCTTCAGCTCCGCCGCCAAATGATATATTTTCAACCTTTGCACTATTAGATTCAGAAATAGGTTTCTCATATAAAATTTGATAATCAAGTTTATAGTCATTTTGTAGGAATTTTAAACTTTTTCCACTCTCAGTTATAGTTGATTTATAAGCAACAGTAAATGAAGTAGCGTTCGCCATATGTCTATAAATTACAACTTCAAATGAGTTATCACTAGTAAACTTAATATATCCATAACCTCGCTGTTGAAATTGCTCAAGAGACAAATTTTCTCTACTATTAATAGTTATATAAAAACTATCTTTATTAAGCATTTGTCCTTCTTGTAAAGTATCTTTCAAAACGATATTGTCGTGTAAATATTGTTTCTTTAGATTGATATTTAAAAACCAACGTATTTCATTACTTTTGTCTGGCTGAATATCACCAGCTTTATAGAAAAAGATCCCCGGTTCTGTACCGCCCCCTTTCGAGTGGGTAATGCTAACCGTTTGTTTTTCTAAATTTGTCCCTAAATTCGTTTGTACATCTTTCGTTTTTCCTGCTTCTACATTCGTACCTTGAACAGCGAAATTAAAATTTCCTCGAATATTTTCGAGCTGTTCTACTGTATCATTAAATGTACAAACTACATTATTTGTATTGATCTGGCACGTACCAAAAACACGCCCCGATTCATCCTTTAATGCAATCGTTCCGCTATATCCCTTTAATTCTGGAGGTAGTGCTAACGTTAATGTATCCCCAGACTTCATCTTCTTTCCAGGCTTTTCACTAAAGTTTACACGTATGCTAGTCTTTTCCCCATAATTTAATGTTGTCTTTTCAAATGCAAAACTATCGACAAATCCTGCCGTATTTAATTCTTGAGCATGCCCTATGACAGGCAGAAAAACCTGTCCAATAATAACAGTAAAAATAAAACAAATCACAGATATTCTTTTTAAATATGTACTCATAACGCCTCCATCTTTAATTATCAAATTTTCCTGCGGTGAAATCCTTTCCACCCTAAACCACCTTGAAAAAAGGTTACAACTAAAGAATATTTGCAGCATCAAACTATCTTTAATCATGCAAAACAAAGCAGTAACAAAGCGATTCATTAACCGTATTGTTCTCTTGTTTTGGCAGCCAACAATAAATATTAGTACTTATAAAAATGCATTACAAGACTGTTCATTTACACTTTAATTTGTTACTATAATAGTAGTAACCAAAAGTACTAAATGACCAATTTGCTCATATGGTCATCTGATGACTGACCATCTTTCTTTACAAATATGCTCCACCAACATTCTCCTCAAATTTATTTATTCAACTCGTACTAATATATGAAGATGTTTCGTAATTACAAACTAACTATTACTATTTTAATATTCCTCATCCAACCAACAACACTTCTATTCAAAATAGAAAACATGATTTCAGGGCTAAAACAGTAAAAATAAAATTATTTCATTATAATATAAGAACGTAATTTAAAATAAAAGGTATATACTATTTTTTGACCAAACTACCTCCCTTACTTGATTATTTTTAAAAAATAAGGCTACCTTTCCTTATGAAGAAAGATAGCCTTATTTGTATAGATAACTGTCCTACTAATTATTTTTTCGCGCCTTTCAGCGACTCTCTCAGCACAAATTTTTGTAGTTTTCCACTCGCATTACGAGGAAGTTCATCCACAAATAAATAATGACGTGGGCGTTTATAGTCTGCTAATTCGTCACTTTCTTTACAATACATTTCTAAATCAGCTTCTGAAATATTTTCATCTTTCTTTACAACGACCGCAACGACACGCTCTCCCCATAGTTCATCTGGCTCACCAAGTACTGCAACATCTAATACACCAGGGTGACTATGAAGGAAATCTTCAACTTCACGAGGATAAATATTTACCCCACCGCTAATTACCATATCATCAACACGATCTGCAACGAATAAATAACCGTCTTTATCGAAGTAGCCTAAATCACCAGAATGATACCAGCCTTTATACATTGATTTTGCATTTGCTTCTTCTCGATTATGATAACCAGCCATCATAGTCGGGCCGCGTAAAATAATTTCCCCTACTTCATAAGGAGGCAAGACATCGTCTGGCTCTGCCGGTGCATCTTCGTTCGGTTTGACAATTCGAATTTCATGGCTAAAGCACGGTGTTCCAGCTGAACCAGCTTTCGTAATTTGATCCTCTTCCACGAGAAACGCAACAACCGGTCCCATTTCTGTCATTCCGTAAATTTGGACAAGATCAATATAAAGACGCTCTTTACATTCCTTCACTAGTGCTGGTGCCATCGCAGCCCCGCCATATACACCAATCTTCATCGAAGTTAAATCATACTTAGTCAGATCTTTTTGCAGTAACATATTCCACATCGTTGGTGCTGCAAAAAACGTCGTAATCTTCTCTTCTTGAATTGTATGTAGCACTCTATCCGTATCAAAATGATGTAAAATAACATTCTTTCCGCCAACTTGAATGCGCGGTATAATTCCAGCATTTAACTCGCCGCAATGATATAAAGGCGCTACCACAAGTCCAGCGCTATCCCTGTTATATTTTATGAAATACGTACAAATCATACTATGCTCAGCCATATCACGATGGCGATGTAGTACACCTTTCGGATGGCCAGTCGTACCACTCGTATAAAGCATAGAACAATAATCCATCTCATCTACTACAATATCTACTTTTTCAGCTGATGCTTCATTTACTTTTTCATGGTAAGAACTCGCATAGGAAGGTGTATCGTCTTCTACATACCAAAAAGACGTATTTGGAAAATCTCGTTCAATCATAGCAACAGTTGATTCGACTGCTTTTTCAAAGACAACTAATTTCGAGGCTGCATCTTGGAGGATATACGATAATTCTTTTGCTTTTAAGCGGAAATTAATCGGGTTAAAGATCGCCCCAATTTTGGCACAGGCTAAGTAAACGTTTACAAATTCACGACAGTTATATAAGTAAACAGATACAGAGTCTCCTTTTCTTACTCCTTCTTTCAATAGAGCTTGCGCCGTTTTATTTATTTGCTCATCCCACTGTTTATATGTCCAGCGAATATTTTTTTCTGGCTCTACTAACGCCTCTTTATTCGGATACTTGCCAACTGCTAAATCAAAAATTCTCCCTATCGTCATGTACATGCCAACAATTTCCCCCTTTTCTCTTTCATAAATCTATCATTTCGTCTATAAGTAGACATTGTCCTCTAATAATATGACTAATTTTTCTGATTATTATCGACATAGTTTTACAAACAGTGTCACTTGACGGTAAATGAAATTATATTGAAGGTTTTTTAAATATATTGACCGCAACTTGAAATATATCAGCGATTTTTAAAATATATCGACCGCAACTCAATTTATATCAGCGATTTTTCGAATATATCGACTTACCGACAAAAACTGACAATATAAAGTGACACTTTAATCTGCCCGGCAAATAGCGGGATAAAAAAGAGACTGTTCCAAATCGGAACAGTCTCTTTCTCCTTACACAAATAGCTCTTCTAAAATTTTCAGTTTATCTTCTGTATATTTCACAAAGCCATCGTTATATGATTTTGGATCTTTCGGATTCGCAAAGTGTGTAATTGCTCCTGTTTGTGGGTGAACAAATTTACTTGATGCACCGCAACCAAGTCCGATAATCGATTGTACTTCTTCCATAATAACAATATTGTAGATACTTTCTTGCGTAGGCATTGCATACCCAACGTTTTCTAAGTTCCCTAAAATATTTTTTTGACGATATAAATAGTATGGCACGTAATTGTGGTTCTTCGTCCACTCTTCCGCCTCATGCATCATCGCAGTGATTTCTTCGCGACCTGCTACTTTATATTTACGTTTGTTTTGCGTCATTTCAGAAGCACGTTTAAATGATAACGTATGAACTGTTAACGATTCTGGCATTAACTTTTCTGTTTCATCTAGCGTATGCTTGAAGATTTCTAATCCTTCACCAGGAAGACCAATAATTAAGTCCATGTTAATATTGTTCATTCCCATTTCACGTGCTAAATGATACTTCTCAATCGTTTCTTCTACAGTATGATGACGTCCAATTGCTTTTAGTGTCTCTTGATGGTATGACTGCGGATTAATACTAATACGGTCAATGTTCCATTTATTTAACACTTCTAGCTTCGCTGGTGTGATCGTATCTGGGCGACCTGCCTCAACTGTTACTTCACGTACATCTTTCACATCTGGGAACGCTTCGTACATTTCTTCATACAGCATATCCATCTCTTCTGCTGTAATACTCGTCGGTGTACCACCGCCGTAATAAATCGTCGTAACTTTAACACCTTTTTCTTTTAAAAACCTACCAATTTCACGAACTTCATAATGTAAGCCACCTAAGAACGAATCAACTGACCCTTGGCGTCCGTTAATTGCATAAGCCGGGAATGTACAGTATGCACATTTTGTTGGGCAGAATGGAATACCGATATAAATACTTACTTCCTCTTTCAAACGGTATAAATCCGGAACTACCGCTAATTGGCAATCCACGATACGCTGAAGAAGCTCAATTTTCTCTTCATGAATTAAATAACTTTCACGAAGTTCTTTATGCGCCTCTTCTTTTGTCATACCATTTTGAAGCATTTTATGAAGAAGCTTCGTTGGGCGTACTCCCGTTAAAATACCCCAGCTCTGTTCAAGTCCAGTTAGCTGTTGAAGTACAGAAAGATATACGTAAGAAACAACATGTTTCACTTGCTTCATACGTTCTTTTTCATCTGTAAAAGCAGATAAATCTTTCGAGAATGTTTCTTCATACACATTTCCGGTTGCAACATCTGTTAAATGAGCTGATGCTGTCACATTACCTTCTATCTGTATATCAACGATCAGATCTGCTTCTTCTTTCTCAAACCCTATCGTGCTCTCTTCAAAAAATAAACCGCCAATATTTTGTAGCGGGCGTAAAAAACGATCATCTTGTAACGTTTTAATTGAAATTAACAACATTATCACCTTTTCATTTGCAAACTCTCTTTAGTTTACTTGAAGGGCGTTTGCAGGTCAATACAGAAGGTTTTACCTTATTCCCATATCACATTTACAACATACTGAATATTGATTTTTCATAAACACCCCTTAGTTGTATAGACATTATAACATGCCCTTGTTACAATCTAAAACGTATTAGTACTAACTACTAGTTTAAATACATATAAAGGAGGCCTGTTAACACGAGATTAAAAACCTAACGTGTTAAAACAACTATGAAGAAAAAGTTTTACAACATTTTAGCACTCTCTCTTGCACTACAAACTTTTGTGGCACCTACTTATTCATTCGCAGAGAATGTAGAGAAAACCACGGAAGTATCTACTGATGAACAAGCTTTAAAAAGCATTGAAGAACATGCAAAAACATCGACATAATGAAGAGAATCACCTTGAAATAAATGGTGAATATCTTCTCCATTTATCAAAAAAACTTCCACTATATGACTCAAACAATTTAAAGAACAAAACAAATATCGAAGTTACTGAACAAGTCGTAAAGGCAACAAAGAAAAAAGATACTACATATTATGTACAAACTGCATCTGGTTCTGGCTGGATCAATAATGACGATAATAGTTTAGAAGTACGAGAGATTCATAAACTTTCCAATAAAAAATTAATTATAAAGGAAGAGACTTTTACATATTCACTTCCTTTCGAACCATTTAAAGAAGAAAATAAAATACAGCCACAAATAATCACTCCTACTGAACAATCTGGGAATTGGTTTAAAATTCAAGTAAACGAAACATCAAAATGGATTTACGCCCCTTCAGCTACGTTTGAAGGTACGAAAGCATCCTTATTAGAAAATAAGAGTTCTACAGAAAAGAAAACTTTATATAGAACGCCCGCAAATTTATATACAAGCACTATTTATGGTGTGACATTTAAAGAAATGATTGTCCCAAAAGGTAATGAAAACATTCGACCTGGATACGCAATGGATCCAAAATACATTACAATTCATGAAACTGCTAATACGAGCAAAGGTGCTAACGCTTTAAATCACGCAAAGTACTTAGATAGTCAAGCACGCGGAAAAACCGATCGTTCAGCATCTTGGCATTTTACTGTCGATGATAAAGAAATTTATCAACACCTTCCATTAAATGAAGTTGGGTGGCATGCTGGAAATAAAACTGGAAATTATGAATCAATCGGAATTGAAATTGCTGTAAATAGCGATGGTAATTATGTTAAAGCAGTAGAAAACGCCCGCAAATTAGCTGCGTATTTAATGAATGAACTAAATATCTCGCTAGATCATGTTCAAAAGCACCAATTTTGGAGCGGAAAAAACTGTCCTGCATTTATGATTCAACGTGGACAATGGAATGCTTTCTTACAAGGAACAAATGCTTATTATAATGAAAATCGTAAAGATGTTATCCCTGAAGAAATCCCACATGAAAAAGACGATATTACAGGTGGCTGGTATGAGCAAGATATTCGCCAGTTAGCAGCTAAAAAAATTATGTTCGGCGACGGTAATGGTTCTTATTGGCCAAATCGTCTTGTAACACGTGCAGAATTTGCAAACTTAATGTCGCGCTCTTTAAAGTTACCTGCTGGAAATTCTAAATTTACGGACTTAAACGAAGCACATCCGTCTTTAGTAGATGGAATTAATCGCGCCGCTAGCGCAGGTATAATTAATGGTCGTGGGAATAATAAATTTGATCCAAATGCTACAATAACACGTGATGAAGCTGTTATTATGATTGATCGTGCACTAGAATACAAATGGATTTATAGAAAAGAAGTGAAATTACCATTCACTGACCAAGACTTAGCATACAATAAAAAAGCATTACAAAACGTTTATGCATACGGAATTGTAAAAGGGAACGAGCGAAACGAGTTTGTCCCAAAAGGTACAGCAACACGTGGTAAAGCTGCTGCATTTTTAAATAGAATGCTTAAAGTAATCGAAGCATAAAAACAAAAAAGAAACGTAGCGAAAATGCTACGTTTCTTTTTTCATCGTTTCGGTGTATTTTTATGATTTTTCAAAAAAGGAAGCGGAAATTGTTTGCGAAAATGTTCTTTAATCATATACTCTACACCATTCTCACTATTCGAACGTGTAATCCAGTCAGCTGCTTGCTTCAACTCTACAGGCGCGTTCCCCATCGCTACCCCAAGTCCAACGTTTTCAATGACCTCTAAATCTTCCATGCTATCCCCAATCGCAACCATTTCACTAAGGTGAATATTTAAATGCTCCCCAAGTAATTGTAAACCACGTAGTTTCGATACATTTTGAGGGAGAATTTCTATACGCCCCGCATCACATTCGACGTACTCTACATCTTGAAATGCCTTTCTTAACGTATTCATCCCTCTTTCTTTTTCACCTTTCGTATGGAAAACAATATCAATTTTTGGTGCAGCTACTGGATGATCACGCAGTGCATCCCCTAGCGAATCTACAAATTGAACTGGATAAAATAACGGATCAGCGCTCGATAATACAGTACGTGCAATTAAGTTTGGTGTATTTCTCTCACGATTCCCAATTGAAAATCGTTCATGAGAAATGCGAACATTACAATCAAAATGCTCTAACACTTGCACAATATTAAAGGTTTTCTCTTCAGATAATCTCCTTTGAGCGAAAGGCTTATCTAACGATGCTGAAACGAAAGCTCCGCCATGTGTAACTAATATAGAATCTAATTTTAACGCCTTGGCAATTTTATGAGCCGATTGAAAATTACGATTCGTAAATAATGTAACGTATACATCTTTTCTTTTCACAAATTCAACTGTTTCCCGTAACCCTTTTGCGATTTTTCCGTTGTTGTATAGTAGTGTCCCATCTATATTAAGAGCTAGTAAGCGATAAATCATGTCGCACTCCCCCTCTTCGCTGTTGTACTCTATCCATAATTTATGAAATAAACGTAGCAAATAGAACGAGTTAGAATTACTACTCAAAATTTGGTTTACTATATACATATACAACCAGCAAAGGAGATAGTACAATGCAGGCACCACCTTCTTTTTATGAAGGCGATACGTTAGAAGTCGCAAAGAAGTTACTCGGACATAAACTTGTTCATATTGTAGATGGAATAAAACGAAGCGGAATTATTGTAGAAGTAGAAGCATACAAAGGTCCAGATGATAAGGCCGCACATAGTTACGGTGGCAGACGAACAGATCGAACAGAAGTAATGTTCGGTGCACCCGGACATGCTTACGTATATCTTATTTATGGTATGTATCATTGTTTTAACGTAATTACAGCACCAGTCGGCACCCCGCAAGGAATTCTCATTCGTGCTCTTGAGCCTATAGACGGAATCGAAGAAATAAAACTAGCGCGCTACAACAAAACCGATATTACGAATAAGCAATATAAAAACTTAACAAATGGACCTGGAAAACTATGCCGCGCACTCGGAATCACTTTAGAAGAACGCGGGGTATCATTACAAAGTGATACATTACATATTGAGTTAGTTCCAAAAGAAGAACATTTATCATCCACACATAACATAATAGCTGGCCCTCGTATTAATATTGATTACGCAGAAGAAGCCATTCACTACCCATGGCGGTTTTATTATGAAAAGCATCCGTTTGTTTCAAAGTAAAGAAGCTATCCTATAAGTATGCGAAACCAGCTTATAGGATAGCTCTTTTTTCATAATTCATCACACGTCGAAAAGCCGAAATCCGGGCTCGGATTTCGGCTTTGTTTCTATAAAAGAAACCGTTGTTCCTCCAACATTGCCAAATACAGTTCATCTCCACAGAGAAAATCTTAAAAGTATTATTTTTTTAATGCATAATAATTATCCAAATTGAATTTCGACATAATGAAAGTTCCTGTTGGCGTTAACAGTTGTGACATAGATTGTATGACATGCGGTAATTTCGCTGGCTCAATGGGATGTGATAGTAGGATGTACTGGAATTTTTCATCTGTAAATACCTCATGTAACTTGTCATATTCAGCAGAAGTTGTAGGAGCTACCCTATTTGCAAGAGCTGCCGCTTTTTCATTACTTTCTGCTCCGAATAAAGAAACTGCCTGATAACACCCTTTTATTTTTAATAAAGTGGCACCACATCCAGCTCCTATATGAAGAATATTTACTTTATCAGGTGCAAATCGCTCTAAAATCGCTAGTAAATCATAATGAATGTATAAACTTTCACCATAAAATCCCCATTTTTCATACAATTTTATATTATTCGCATGTAAAACTACAGAAAATTTCATACTATCTTCTTTCCATGAGACACTTCCATAATGATGAATAAATGTATCTCTACATAAATACAATTTATATCCTTTTTCAAACATTCTTAGTGACAAATCATCATCTTCATAATTCCCCGGTGTAAATCGTTCATCTAATAATCCAACTTCATCTAACACTGATTTTTTTATAAGCATACAGAATCCGATTAATTTCATACGTTCTTCCCATTTATCTTTATCACTTTGATTATATAAAGTTGCAAACTTCTGCATTCCTTCAATATCTTTATAAAAGGTTGGTATAGCAGTATAGTAAGCTGCATTATTAGTTACGGGCCCTACCGCTCCAGTATCCTTACTTTCATATAAACACCGAATTAAGTTGCTTAGCCAATTTTCAGTTACGACCACATCATTATTTAATAATAGAATATTATCACCTTTTGCCTCTTTAATCCCCTGATTGCATCCCTTTGGAAAACCCATATTCTCCGCATTTTCCACTAGCATAATATCCGATTGTTTTTGTAACCATTCTACAGTACCATCTGTTGACGCATTGTCCACAACTATTAACTCATACTCTTGTTCCACTGTATAAGTTCTAATACTTTGGATGCATTCTTTTGTATATTGTAATTGATTATGAGTCAATATAATTATACTTGTGAGCATGAATCAAACTCCTCTCAGCAGCCAAAATGATTATCTAGTATTATTAAATACTATTTTTGTAATAAACTATCAAAATATTTTCTATTATATGCAATGCTTGGATTATTAGGTATGAACTCCGCAGCTTGTTCGTTATGATAAATTGCCTTTTCATATTCTTGTATTCGATCATAACAAATACATAGTTGAATATGCGGCAACCATGTATGACACTCTTCTCGGACAAACGGAGAATCCTTTGGCCTTGGCCCGTCAATTGCTGCATGGTACCAATATATCGCTTTAGAATATTCCCCTTGTTGCAAAAATACACGTCCTAAGTGGCAACAAAGTTCTCCTCTAGGCGTGTCATACGTAAATGATTGCAAACAAGACTGTATAGATTTTTTTAAGTCCCCCAATTCTAAATAACATTCGGCTCTTTTTAAACACGCTTGAATATTATCTTCAACCCAACCCTTTTCTTCATCTAAAAATTTAGAATACCCCTTAACAGCCTTATCAAATAATCTGTGATCCCTACATTCATTTGCATAATAGTACACATCACGGGGACTAAATTCTTTTCCACTCTCAAGATGCTTTTCATATATTTTCAAATTACGATTAGTATATGCTTTTATTTTTTTATGACTTACCCCTACATCACTATTTATAAGATTTCCATACACCTCTAAATATTCATGAACAAATCCATGCCATTGAAAATTTCTACTTCTGTTGACTAATCGATATCGCCTTAAAGAATGTGTTGGATTTCCTTCTATATCAAAAGTTAAATAATATTTCATAGATACTGCATCCGTACTACGATCTAACGTACTTTTTAACTGCAACAATTTCTTTATATCTTCCGTATCTATTATGTCATCTGCGTCTAGCCAAAGAATATATTCTTTTGTAGCTTTAGAAAATGCAAAATTTCGTGCCGCTGAAAAATCTTCAATCCATTGAAAATCATAAACTTTCGCATCATACTTCTTCACAATTTCTTTTGTAGCATCTGTTGAACCTGTATCTACAATAATAATTTCATCCACAACACTTTTGACCGATTCTAAACATTTCGATATAGTTTGTTCCTCATCTTTTACAATCATGCATAAACTAATAGTAATCGAGTTTCCCATCATATCCCCCCTATCCTTTTGATGTATATGTTTAGGGAGAAATTTATATTTCTTTTGCTTCAAAATTGAGTTTTCATTTTACAAATGAAACATAATGAGGCGGTACAGGGGAATTTCACGAGAAGATTGCGCATCAATAAAAAAACCGAAGCCTGAACAAGACTTCGGTTCTTATATAGAGAATACATGATTTCGATTCCTTTTACTCCGCACCTTCCGCAGTCGCAATATCATTCTCTAAGTTTTCTCTTGATAGTTCAGCCGTCATAAAGTCAGCTGTTTCCGGAAGCGCTAAATGCATATGAGCTTTTTGACAAATTTGGATCGTACAGTTTTCTACAACATAATCGAAAACATGTCCACCCCCGCGAATTTCATCATCAATGTAATGTAAGTGGAAACCAGCTACACCAATACCTTGCGCGTAATCCGGCGTCCAAAATCCAGCCATCGTTCCATCCGTATCTTTAAACGAAAAAATCGGTTGTGATTTCGTCACTTCAACGAGCGGCGTATATGGTTTTTCTTGTCTTGGAACAGTTCTCGTTCTTACTTCACAGAACGTACCGTCCATTCGAATAGCGTAAAATAAGTTTTTACTCGGCATCAATTCATGTAATAACGCTTCAACTTCTTCACGATTCATCGGGTGTTCTACCGTATAACTCATTTCTTTTTCAAAAAACGTTACCGTCGCAAAAGGTGTTGTTTCTTCCGGTTCTACCTTTTCCGCTGAACCGTCTGAACGTAAATGATAAAACTCATTATCAAACGCAATCATTTCACCATCTAATTGATCAAATGTGCCGATGCCAAAATCACCACGTTCTTTCAATTCCTCAAAGTTAATAACACCATCATATATACCATCTAATAGCGCAAGCATTGTAGATGTTTGATATACTTCATTACTCGTTTTCGTTCTTTTTTCATCAATATCAATTAATTGCGCAACATTCATCTCAAGTCTGCCCCCATTAGTTTAATTGGTTTGGTAATAATTTTTCGCTTAATTTAATGTTGTCACGGTAATCGATTGGAATATCAATAATGACAGGACCGTCTGCTTCTAATGCCGTTTTCAATACATCTTCTAATTCATCTGGTGTATTGACACGAAGACCTAATGCCCCGAAACTTTCCGCATATTTCACAAGATCAACATCGCCAAACTCTGTAGCTGATGTTCTGCCGTATTTCATCATTTGTTGGAACGCAACCATATCGTACGTACCGTCTCTCCATACGAGATGGACAACCGGAGCATTTAAACGTACCGCTGTTTCTAATTCCATCGCTGAGAATAAGAAACCACCGTCACCTGACACTGAGACTACTTTTTTACCCGGTTCTACTAAAGTAGCAGCAATTGCCCAAGGAAGTGCAACACCTAACGTTTGCATACCGTTACTAAATAATAATCTACGTGGTTCATAAGAACGGAAACATCTCGCCATCCAAATAGAATGGGAACCGATGTCACATGTAACGGTTGTATCGTCACTAATTAAAGAACGAAGTGTACGAATAACTTGAAGTGGATGCGTAACACCTTCTGAAGCACGATTTGGAACTAATGCTTGCTCTGATAATTTCGAGTGTAATCGTTCTAAAACTGCTTCTGATTTCGTATTTAATACAAGCTTCGGTAATTTCTCTGCAATGCTATTTACAGTTAAAGCGATATCGCCAATTAATTCACGCTCTGGTTGGTAATCATGATCGATATCCGCTTGGTGGTCATCAAGATGAATAATCGTTCTATCTCCAAGTTTATTCCAGAATTTCGGATCATACTCAATTGGGTCATAACCGATTGAAATAACAAGATCGGCTTCTTCTAGTAAAATATCACCTGGTTGGTTACGGAATAATCCAACGCGGCCGAAGAAATGATCTTCTAGCTCACGTGAAATCGCGCCAGCTGCTTGATATGTTTCAACGACAGGAAGTTCTGTATCAGCAATTAATTCACGAACCGCTTTCGTTACTGCATTCGTGCTCGCTCTCATACCGAGTAAAATAACTGGTAATTTCGCTGATTTTATTTTTTCTACTACATATGTAATTTCATGTGTGGGAGCGATTCCAAGCTGTGGCTTAGAAAGCGCACCGATAGACTCTACAGTCGTTTCCGCAGTCATAACATCTTGCGGAAGACTTACTAAAGTAGCTCCTGGATTTGTGGAAGTCGCACTTCGGAATGCATTTGATAGCGCTTCTGGCACATTATCAGGATGCTCTACTTCTACGCTATATTTTGTGATTGGTTCGAATAGTGCAGCATTATCCATAGATTGGTGCGTACGTTTTAATCGATCCGTACGTGGAACCGCACCAGCTAAAGCAACAACGGGATCACTCTCCGCATTCGCAGTAACAAGACCTGTCGCTAAATTCGATGTCCCTGGTCCTGAAGTTACAAGACATACACCCGGTTTCCCTGTTAATCTACCAATAGCAGCTGCCATAAATGCTGCATTTTGTTCATGACGACAAACAATTAACTCTGGTCCTCTTTCTTGCAGTACATCAAATACAGAGTCAATCTTCGCTCCTGGAATACCGAAAACATGTGTAACACCTTGTTTAATTAAACAATCAACAACAAGATCTGCTCCTTTTGTTTTTGTTTTCACGTCGTTTGCTTTTACACCTGTACTCAAACTAATCATCCCTTTATTTCATAATGTGTGTAATAAAGATTTTTATTTTATATACTTCACCACATTAATTAACGTGGTGTAATATATCCCGCTTATCATTATAGTACAAATGCATTATTTTTCCAACGATATGAATTTGACAGTTTTTTGACAAATAAAAGGAAAACCCTTACATTTTTCTACAATAAAATAGACGCCCCTATACTAGGAGCGTCTTCCCTTATTACGCTTGTTGTTGCGCGTTATATAATTCTTCAAGTGGCTTCATGATAATTTTGTTAACGTCAGTGATAACGATGTTTAAACGTTGCTCAGTTTCCATTAACTTTGTAATTTTAGCATCTTGTTGAATACGAGCTACAACTTCTTGTGCTTTTTGGTTATCTTCTTCAGTAATTTCTTGACCTTGCATCATTTTTTGTTGTAGGCCAAGTTGCATCATGCGGAACTCATCGAATAAGCTCTTTGAAGCTGCATCTCCTTGTACTGCTGCGTAGCTTGCTTTTAATGTTTGGAAATCTTCGTTTTCAGCGATTGTTTTTTGTAATTCATATGCAACATCATGAATGTTTTTTGTCATTTTATTTTTCCTCCTTTAGAAGGCTAGCGCTTTTCGCTCGCACCGCCTTTTAAGTGCATTTACATACGCACCTCTTCTTACCATATCAAACTATGCAAGAGATGTGAAGAAATTTCACTTTTATTTCTATGTATTCGCTTTATTACCTAAGGAACAGAAGTAACACCCCTTGCACGAGTCCAATCATTCCCCCTAATAATGCCCCTAAATACGTAATCATTTTCAATTCATTTTTCGTTATGGACAAGACTAGGTCCTCTAGTCTCTCCGTTGAAAATGTAGACACTTCTTGCTGGACAATTTCCGCAAGGTGGAGATTGTTTAATATACTTTCTACGTTTTCTGTCCCCCACTTCAATCCTTTCGTTACTGCACTTGGGACTACATTTCCCATGATTGTTTCTCGAACTGGCTCACATACTTGCTGAACAGATTGATTTAAAAATTTACTCACTGTTTCCTCAACTTTAACTGCTGACAATATGGATTTCACAATCATTTCTTTTTCTACAAACGTTTCTAATTCTTTTACATCTCTTCCTTTTAACTTTTCCCACTCTTTTTGCAGTACATCAGTTAAAAGCTGCTTTGTGCCATCTTGCCCTAAAAACTTAATGACTTCTGGCTGCACACGATCCACTACACTTACATTTCCTAAAAACATCCCGACTAAGTTAAGCAGCGTTCCCCTAGAAGCAAAAAAATCATCAATCATTTTTGAAAGACGCGCTTTCCCTTCTTCACTTTCAAAAAATTTAATTCCTCGCTCTAAAATAAACGCCGAGACATTTGGGATCGTATTCTCTATTTTTTCATGTACAGAATGAGGTAAAGCTTGTTCCCATGTATATGTATAGTACTCCGTTAAAAATGCCTGAATCTTTTCTGTAATCGCATGTTCGATTTTACCGATTGCTTCTTTTTCTACATGCGCTACATCCCATTTTTCTAACATTTGTCGTAACGACTGTTCATTCGTAATTACTTTATCCACTTCTGCTTGTGCCCAGTGGATTAAACTTTTTTGAAACTCTTCATTTGTTAGCTTCTTTCCGATTCCTTCTGGCGTTAACAAATGCTCTACAACCATTTTTCCTAATTGAACAGCAAGCTCATCGCGACGTTTCGGAATTAACCCTGGCGTAAATGGAACTTGAAACTTTCCAATATAAATCGGACGATGAGGACGGAATAACATTTTTATTGCTAAATGATTTGTGTATCCTCCAATAATCGCCCCGAGTCCTGTTGTTGTTAACATATTCAACCATATATTCATCATAATCAACCTTTCACTTCTCCAAAACTATAGCATATCGTCATACGGACAAAAGTATAATGGTATAAAAATGTATTTGCAATATATAGCTTCGCCTATTATGCAAACATCTTGTTAATAAAGGAGTGATTTCGTTGGTTCTTGGTCTTTTAACTTCTAAATTTCATCACGAGCAAATGTATTACACCGAAATCGCTAAGCGAGCTCGTCTGTATCATAACGTCGTTGCTCAATTCACACCGTTTAGCATTGATTCAAAGACAGATCTTGTTTCTGGTCTTATTTATGATACAGATACAGGAAATTGGATAGATCAAACCTTTCCCATTCCTTCATACATATATGATCGCTGTCATTTCAAAGAAGATAAAGACTTCCACCAAGCAAAATCGATTATTCATTCATTACGCAAACGTTCCTCGACTACTTTTTTAAATAACACACTTATTAATCCAAGTGATTTACACAATCTTTTTCTTACTAATAAACGTCTTTCCCCTTACATTCCAAAAATAAAAAAAGGAACGGTACAAGGAATTTTCAAATTACTACTAGAAACAAGAGATATCATTATAAGACCAATCAATATACATTCTAATGAAAATTTATATCGAGTCACTTACAAACATAAAACATTTCATATCGATACAATAAATGAACAGCATCGTACTTCTACTCAATTCAAACGGACAGATGACTTTATATCATGGTGCCAATCGAACATACACTCATCCCGTTATATGATTCATCCAATGTTACATGCTCCAAATCAACTATCATATCCGATTCATATTCGAACCATTATGCAAAAAAATAAAGAACAGAACTGGGTAGTGCTCGGTCAATTCATACAAAAAGCTTCATTCCCAGCACAATTTTTACTTCCCGTAACAGAGCGTTCCATGATACATCCATTTTCCAAAATTAAATATTTGCTTTCTTCAACTGGTGTTCAATTATTGAAAGATGCTTTGCATGATGTTGTTAATGAAGTGTTCAAAACACTCGATCAGTCCTATTCGTCATTATTTGAATTAGAACTTTCTACCATTATGGATCAAAAAGGTGCCATTTGGCTTATGTACGTTAATACGATGCCTTCTTACGAAGTTTATACTAGGTACAACGACGAACTGGCTGAACAAATTTTTCATGGTCCATTAAAATTTAGCCGATTTACACCATAACGAAAGGAGGAGCCCCCCGTTGAAAGAACACATATATACATTAAGTATTTCAGATGAGCATCCAAATAGTATTACTTTACCTTACGTTTTTTCTATTACACCGCCAATTACATCCCTTTCCTTTGGCTTACGTTATATTGCATGTGAGAATATTAAAATTCACTATTCATTCACGCGAGAAATCATTATTGGCGAACAAATTGCAGCCAATCTTTTACTACCGCATTCAGCAACAATCCATGCCTTCTTACACAATCAAACCATTGTTTTCGGCCCATTAATCGGGATTTTCACAACTGGCTTTAACGATGATTCTAATTCTCCTTTAGGGAGTCGTTCCATCTCTCTCGGTGAGTTATTAACACCACCATTCACATTGCAGCCATTTGTATTTGTCTTTGGCCTTCAACATATAAACTGGGCAGAGGAAACAATTGAAGGGTACTTCTTTCAAGATAGCAAATGGGTAAAAAACAAAGTCCCTTTACCAAATGTCATTTACGACCGTTTACCAAATCGCCAAGCAGAAAATTACAAACCTATCATAAGAGCAAAAAAACGATTAGAAAGCGACTATGCGATTCCATGGTTTAATCCAGGGTTTTTCAACAAATGGGAAGTGCATCGCCTTCTAATGAAAGAAGATTCAATGAAACCATTCTTACCAAAAACAGAAGAATTCCAACATTTTGAACAAGTAGAACGACTTCTCGGTACGTATAAGTACATTTATATGAAGCCGATACATGGTAGCTTCGGAAGAAACATTCATCAAATACTCTATTCTCAAACTGAAAATCGCTACTATTGTCGTTATCGTGAAAATGAACAAAATAAACTAAGAAAGTATCAATCATTAGAAGCACTTCTTAACCATGTGTTAAAAGGACATGATTTAAAAAAATTCATCGTACAACAAGGTATCTCACTGCTCCGCTTCGAAGGGCAACCCGTCGATTTTCGCATTCATACAAATAAAAACCATTTTGGTAATTGGGTAGTCAGTGCAATCGTCGCAAAAATCGCCGGTAAAGGTAGCTTAACAACTCATGTAAATAGCGGCGGTGATACGAAATTACTTCAGGAACTATTTCCCGATTCAACACAGCAGGTTCAAATTGAAAATAAACTAAAACAAACAGCCTTACAAATCAGCTATGCACTTGATCGACAAGTAACTGGGAACATTGGAGAGATTGGTTTCGATATCGGTTTAGATACAGCGGAAAACCCGTGGTTATTTGAGGCAAATTCTAAACCAGGGCGAACTGTATTCCAAGATGAAAAGTTAAAAGAACAAAGCGAGCTTACGCGCCAATTATTTTATGAATATGCCATCTATTTAACTGAACATTCTTTGCGCGATTCGAAAGAAAAAGTATCTCAAATACAATCAAACCCTGCACCTAACACTGAAAATATCCCATCCCCTATGATTAACTCACAAATAAAAAAACAAAAACTTCCACCTCATTCATAAGGTGGAAGTTTTCTATTTATCCCGCTATTTGTGGGCAGTAAAACCCCCACCTCAAAATTCGGCTGGAGCAAAGAAGTTAAGCGGAAACCCCGCTGCCCGTAAACGCCCGATTGGTACGGGCTAATAATTAGTGGGGGGTGAACCCCCCCCACTGATTAAAGTTTCACTTTATACAAACTTCACTACAACTTCCATTTCCACATTACATACTCCGCAATAAAAAATATGATTGCAATATTCATTTGAATTATTATGTGTTAAACCATCTACCGCACTTAATAATTCCTGATCCATATATGCACTGTAATCATCTATGTAATCTACAGCTTTCCCATAATCTTGGAGTATTCCTTGGCAATTTTGACAAGAATATGTTTGTGATTCTAATGCATTGCAAAGCGGACAAATTCCCATCGTGATTCCTCCATATGTTATCCTTTTTAGATTCTAGCCGTGCATAGGAGCGGTCAGTCAGTACCTTTTCCTGCCCCATCCCGGATTAAAACAGAACTATGAAGCTGATACCAATGTAATTTTTATTTTACTAAGCTGTAAGCACAGCTGATTATATATAGAATTTAAACGCAGATGATTTCGCTCTTAGTTTAGCCTTCTTTCTTAAAAATACAACGATTACTCTTATTTCATAATTTACAAAATAGCGAAGATTTTTTTACAAAATTTACAAATTATTATTTTGTATATCTTTCTAGGTAACATCCATACTATGAGTACAAACTTAATTACCGATGGATTAGCGCCAAACGGGGCGATAATCTGGTTCAAATCCAGCTAGTCCAACCAAAAAAAATTTTATAACTCTAAGGAGGATATATTCCTATGGCAAACCAAAGTTCTTACAATCAATTAGTAGTACCAGGAGCAACAGCTGCAATCGATCAAATGAAGTACGAAATCGCTCAAGAATTTGGTGTACAATTAGGAGCAGATTCTACGGCTCGCGCTAACGGTTCTGTTGGTGGAGAAATTACAAAACGTTTAGTTGCAATGGCTGAGCAAAGCCTTGGCGGATTCCAAAAATAAATATATATGGCAAAAAGGTCTCAAGGCATATGCCTTGAGACCTTCCTTAATTTATTGCAACATTTGTAAAAACTTCTTCGTTCGTTCTTCTTTTGGATTTGTAAATACATCTTCCGGTGTACCTTGTTCGACAACGACACCGCCATCCATGAAAATAACACGGTCCGCAATTTGATGAGCAAAACGCATTTCATGCGTTACAATGACCATCGTCATTCCTTCTTTAGCAAGTTCTTTCATAACCTTTAAAACTTCTTGAACTAGCTCAGGATCAAGTGCTGACGTTGGTTCATCAAATAGTAAAACTTCCGGCTCCATCGCAAGTGCACGAGCGATTCCAACGCGCTGTTGTTGTCCACCTGATAATTGGAACGGATATAAGTCTACTTTATCCGCAAGACCAACTTTTTCAAGGAAATAGTTTGCTTTTTTCTTCGCTTCTTCTTTCTCCATCTTTTTCACTGTAACGAGCCCTTCCATTACATTTTGAAGTGCCGTTAAATGAGGAAATAGATTATGGTGCTGGAATACCATACCTGTTTGCGTACGAAGATTTACAATATCTTTCTTCGTTACTTTTTGAGAGAAATCGAGCTCTTTATTGCCGATGCGAATATTACCAGCATTCGGCGTTTCTAACACGTTGAGGCAACGTAAGAATGTCGTTTTACCAGATCCAGATGGCCCGATAATAACAACCACTTCGCCCTTCTCAACTGATAAATCTATATGCTTTAGTACGGTATTATCTCCGAAACTTTTTTGTAAATGTTGAATTGAAATCATAAAAACAAAAACTCCTTTTATGAAAGGGTTATTTTAGAGTATAACGTTCTGAACGTTTTTCTAATATTTGTTGCACGATAGATAATAAGAAGCAAATTACCCAATAAATTAGACCTGCTTCAAAATAAACAATTAAAAACTCATAGTTCATTGCCGCAATTTCCTGCGCTTTTCGGAACATTTCTGTTACTAAAATTAACGACGCTAATGAAGTATCCTTCACTAAACTAATAAATGTATTCGAAAGCGGCGGAATAGATACACGCGTCGCTTGCGGTAAAATAACACGTTTTAATGCTTGCGGATATGTCATCCCAATTGTGTAAGCTGCTTCCCACTGTCCTTTCGGAATAGAAAGAATAGAAGCACGAATAATTTCAGATGCATATGCACCAACATTTAATGAAAAACCAATAATTGCTGCTGTATATGGCTCAACCTCAATATTAAGAGTTGGAAGACCATAGAAAATAATAAATAACTGTACAAGAAGTGGCGTTCCGCGAATGATAGATACATAGATACGAGCAATCCATTGTAAAATACGACTACCTGAAATACGAGCGAGCGCTGTTAGCGTCGCAAGTATAATACCGATAATAAATGTAATAAGCGTTAATGGAATTGTCGTAAATACAGCTTCCTTCAGCATAGGCATGAAGGAAGACTGCATAATATCTATCCAAGTAGACAGTCGATCTGAGACCACTACACTACTTAGAAACATTTTCACCGAACCATTTTTTCGTTATTTTGTCATACGTACCGTCTTTTTTCATATCTTCTAACGCTTTATCTACTTCTTGTACAAGCTTATCGCTACCTTTACGGAATAAGAATCCACTTTGTGAAGCTTCTTTTTCTGTATCTACAATTTTAATTTTTGCATCTTTTTTCGTTTCTAAATAATTTAATACTGATAACTTATCATTAATTGTAAAATCAACGCGTCCTGAAGCTAATAATTCTGCCGCTTGGCTAAATCCTTCTACACCTTCGATTTCTGCACCGTTTTTCTTAGCAATATCTGCATAGTTACTCGTTAAAGATTGTGCTCCTTTTAACCCTTTTACATCAGCAAATGTAGCAGGCTTATCTTTATCTTTTGCGATAACTAATGCCGCTGAAGATGAAATGTATGGTTTAGAGAAATCGTATTTCTTTTGACGATCTTCACGAATACCAACTTCGTTTGCAACCATATCGAAACGTTTTGCGTCTAGGCCAGCAAGTAAGCTATCCCATTGTGTTTCTTTAAATACAGGTTTTACACCTAAACGTTTTGCAACTTCTTCCGATAGTTCAACGTCAAATCCAGTTAATTTATTGCTTGAATCGTGGAACGTAAATGGTGGATATGTACCTTCTGTACCAATTACAAGTTCACCGCTTTGTTTAATCTTTTGTAACGCGTCTTGACTAGCTGTATCTTTTTTCTCTTCTTTACCGCAGCCGGCTACAATCCCGATCGCTAATGTAGTTACTGCAAGCACTGAAAATAATTTTTTCATGATGGTAATCCTCCAAGTATTCTGATAGGAATTTAAAAACTATATTGATTGTATGCAATCTTGAGCAATTTTTCAATGAAAATGTTCTTATTTAGTTTATCCTTTTTCTTCATAATCAAACAAAAGGGAAAAATAACGCTACATACAAAAAATAAGTAACATTTTTTAATATAGCATTTATAAAGAAAAAGGTAAAACAATACTTCTTATTTAACTGTCGTAATTCGCTAAAGAGTCGACATGTTCATCAATAAAAAAGAACTTGTGAAAATCACAAGTTCTCCCCTCTACATATTAAGCGCTCTGGTTTCCTTCCATTTGCGTTTTGTACATATCGTAATAACGTCCGCGCTTTTTCATTAACTCATCATGAGAGCCTTTTTCTAAAATGGTTCCTCTATCAAGCACAATAATTTGATCTGCGCTTTTAATTGTTGAAAGTCGGTGAGCGATAATAAACGTCGTTCTTCCTTTTTTCACAACTTCTAGTGCTTGTTGAATCATCGCCTCTGTTTCTGTATCAATACTAGACGTTGCTTCATCTAAAATTAAGATAGCTGGATCAAAAGCGAGTGCCCTAGCAAACGAAATAAGCTGACGTTCTCCGGTTGAAAGTGTACTCCCTTTCTCCGTAATTTCTTCATCTATATTGTTTGCAAACCTTTCAGCACCAACGTCACGTAACGCCTTTACGATGCGATCTGTTGAAATTTTTTCATTCTCTAAGCTAACATTGGATGCCACTGTCCCGCTAAATAGAAACGGATCTTGTAGTACAATTCCCATATGTTCACGAGTTGCTTGTTTCGGCATCTCTGTTACATCGTGACCATCAATCGTAAGCTTTCCTTTTTGAAATTCATAAAACTGAAAGAGCACATTCATAATGGAACTTTTTCCTGATCCAGTATGACCAACAAGTGCCACCGTCTCTCCTTGTTTCGCTTCGAAAGAAATATTTTTTAACACTTCATCTTTTCCATTGTAAGAAAACGAAACATTTTCGAATTTCACATTTCCGTTTAAGCGAGGCATACGATCTTCTTCCACTGCCTCTCCCTTTTCCTCTAGCAATTCGAAGACACGCTCTGATGCAACGCGCGATTGTTCTAAGTTAGCAAGCTGATTTACCATATTTGTAATAGGTGAGAACAATCTCGTTAAATAATCAACGAACGCATACAGTATCCCTAGAGAAATGATGCCTGAAGCACTTAATGAAGCTCCCCCGAAATACCAAATCACACCCGTGAAAGCGATATTTCGTAATACAGACACTAAGTTATGCGAAGTTGCTGCATTTAAATTTAAAATTTTATTTTGATACTTAAAATAATCGCCATTTAATTCTTCAAACTCTTTTTTCGTTTCACGTTCTTGACGGAACGTTTGAATAATCGGCATCCCTTGAATCGATTCATTCACTGTACCGTTAATATCGGATAAACGTGAACGCATTTTATGATTGTATACAGATGCATACTTTCTATATAAAATCGCCCAAACAATTAAAATCGGGATAATTAATAAACAGAACGACGCAAGTTTCACATCGAGTAAAAATAGCGCAGCAAATATCCCGATAATATAAATGATGCTGGAGACAAATGTCGCAAGTACTGTTACGTATAAATCCCGAATGGCCTCTGTATCATTCGTTACACGCGAAACGATTTTCCCTGCTGGTAAATGATCAAAGTACCTGATCGGTAACGTTTGAATATGAGAGAAGACATCTTCCCTCATAATTTGAATAATTTTGTTCGCTGCCTTCTGTAAGAAAAACTGCTTTCCATATGCAAATAATGACACAATT
Source organism: Bacillus proteolyticus (assembly GCF_001884065.1). Lineage (GTDB taxonomy): Bacteria > Bacillota > Bacilli > Bacillales > Bacillaceae_G > Bacillus_A > Bacillus_A proteolyticus. Next base: position 111,851 of record NZ_MACH01000153.1, on the reverse strand, counting down.
ACTAATAGAGCAAAATAGCCTCCACCAAGTAATAGTAGGGGGTTTATTTCTGGCTTATAAAACGCAAACACTTCTTCCTTCATTAATGCTTTCGCTTTATACACTTGCACCGCCTTACCATTTTGAACGGTAATCATATCACCTTTTACAGAACGTGACCCTTCAATATTCACTTTATTTGGTACAAAGTAATATTGAAAACCGACTTGCATCACGCGTACTTCTTTTCCTTTTTTCTCACCTTGTTCAAAGCGATCACTTCGCTTATAATAGGCGCCATTATATGAAACAGCATCTTCACTCTTTTCTGTCTCATACCAAGATTTCTCTATCGCAACGATATGATCGTCAATCATCGTTTTAGCGACGAACGGACCGGCAAGCTCTGCGATAACGAAAATAAATAACATCGCCATCGCTGCAAAAATCGTCCCTTTTACTTTCATCGCATATTGAAACAATCGTTTTGAAACACTCATATTTTCACCCCACTATCCGTACTTTCATTTTCACCTTGTTGTCTTTCAAACTGCTCAGCATACCAGCCTCCGTTTCGAAGAAGCTGGTCATGCGTGCCTTCTTCCATAACTTCGCCGTCATCCATAACGAGAATCCAATCTGCATGTTGTACTGCAGATAAACGGTGCGTCGTAATAATCGTCGTCTTTCCGCTTCTTTCCGTTCTTATATTTTCAATGATCGCCGCTTCCGTACGAGCATCAACAGCTGATAACGAATCGTCCAAAATTAATATTTCTGGATTTTGAATAACCGCTCTCGCAATCGAAATCCTTTGCTTTTGCCCTCCTGATAACGAAACACCTTTCTCTCCAACGAGCGTTTCTAATCCTTCTGGTAAAAACTCTAAGTCTTTTGTAAACGCAGCAATTTCAATGGCTTTCTCGAGCTCTTCTTCAGTCGCTTCCCTGTTTCCGAATAAAATATTTTCCCTCGCTGTTTTTGAGAATAAAATGTGCTCCTGAGGTACATATCCAATCCACCCGAGTACATTTTCACTCGTCATTTTATCTAATGTCACATCAGAAACTGCAATATCCCCTTCTCCAAGCGGATATTGACGAAGAAGCTGACGTACAAGCGTCGTTTTTCCGCTTCCTGTTTTTCCGACAACCCCTAGCGTCTCTCCTTGTTTTAATGTAAAAGAAACCTTTTTTAAATTTTCTTCAGCTGATGAAGGATATGAAAAAGAAACTTCATCAAACTGAATATAATCAGGCTCTTGTACAAGCTTTGGATTTTTCGGATTCTTTACATCTGGTTCATACGCTAACGTTTCATTCACACGGTCGAGCGACGCATTTCCTCTTTGCATAACATTAATTAATTCACCAATTGCAAACATTGGCCAAATCATCATCCCTAAATACACGTTAAAGGAAACGAGCTCACCAAGTGTCACCTTTGATTGGAATACAAGGTATGCACCGTACACTAAACCAATTAAATAACTAAGTCCGACAAGCATTTTCACAGTTGGTTGGAATAACGCATCAATTCTTGCTACCTTCATATTTTTTTCGTAGACGTCATCTCCTAAATGATGAAATCTTTCCTGATCTGCATTCTCTTGTACGTATGCACGAATCACGCGCACGCCAGCAATTGATTCAAGTACTTTATCATTCATATCACCGAACGCATCTTGCGCAACTGTAAATCTTTCATGCAATTTCTTTCCATATATATTCATCGCATATGCCATAATCGGAAGCGGTATAAGGGCCGCTAATGTAAGCTCCCAACTTATTGTAAATCCCATCATAAAAACGATTGTAAGCATGTATAAACTAGAATCTACAAGCGTTAATATACCGAAACCAGCTGTCATAGCGATTGCTTTTAAATCGTTTGTTGCTCTCGCCATTAAATCGCCAGTACGATTTTTTTGATAAAACGTCGGTGTCATCTTGAGCAAATGCCCCATAAATTTCGAGCGCATCGTCTTCTCAAGTACGAACGCACCTCCAAACAATTGATGTTGCCAAACAAAAGTAAGGCCATATCCAACTATCGTAACTCCTATTAAAATAAGAATAGACTCCATAATTGCTGCATTCGTTAACGTTCCTGTTTTTATATTATCAATCGTAACCCCTAGTACTTTTGGGGGAATGACTTCAACTATATTTACAATTAAAAGCGCACCAATTGCGATACTATATCTCTTCCAATGCTCTTTAAAAAACCATCTTAACTTTAGTAATACTGAAAACAACGTAACCTCTCCCTTCTCGTTTTCGTTTAACCCTCATTTCTTTATCCGCTATCCAAACCCATCACATTTACATTTCGTAACCCATACAATCTCATCACATTTTTCCACCTTCCAAATTTCAGTTTTATAGTAACCATATAAAGTATGGAAACAAGCAAATTGGACAAAAAAAAGCATACCGTCGCTTGACGATATGCACAAAAATGCATAAAAGCGTACGTTACGATATACGCAACGTACGCTTCTCATAAGACAAAAAAGTCCTATATATCCGCACGGGTTGCGTAATAATATGAATGTTTTCCGCCGTTTAATACAGCTAAGCCCATTACATTTACGATTACAATCATTACGCACACCCCCTTCATTTATTTTCCATTTATAATCTTACAACTTTATTGAGTATTCTGTCAATTATTTTTTTCGTTTTAAAATAATCTTTTATCACAAAAAATGAAAGTGATGCATTCTACTTACAGTTTGAAATGAGGGAATGTTCTGCAAGAAAGGGCATACAAAATAAAAAAATAATAAGAAATCGTTTTCACAAATATTTCATTTGAAAAATATTATCAAACCCCCTACAATCACCTTATACTCACTCTTACAAGTTGCTATTTTAGGAGGACTAATCATGACAACTAGCAATACGTACAAATTTTATTTAAACGGAGAATGGAGAGAAAGCTCTTCAGGACAAACAATCGACATTCCATCTCCATACTTACACGAAGTAATTGGGCAAGTACAAGCAATTACTCGCGGAGAAGTAGATGAAGCAATTGCATCTGCAAAAGTAGCTCAAAAATCATGGGCTGAAGCTTCTCTACAAGATCGCGCAAAATTTTTATATAAATGGGCTGATGAGCTCGTAAATATGCAAGATGAAATTGCCGATATTATTATGAAAGAAGTCGGTAAAGGATATAAAGATGCGAAGAAAGAAGTTGTTCGTACAGCGGACTTCATTCGTTACACAATTGAAGAAGCTCTACATATGCACGGAGAAAGCATGATGGGCGATAGCTTCCCTGGCGGAACAAAATCAAAACTTGCGATTATCCAACGCGCACCACTTGGTGTTGTATTAGCAATCGCACCGTTTAACTACCCAGTAAACTTATCTGCTGCAAAACTTGCACCAGCATTAATTATGGGTAACGCTGTTATTTTCAAACCAGCAACTCAAGGTGCAATTAGCGGTATTAAAATGGTTGAAGCACTTCATAAAGCTGGCCTTCCAAAAGGTCTTGTAAATGTAGCTACAGGACGCGGTTCTGTAATTGGTGACTACTTAGTAGAACACGAAGGTATCAATATGGTATCGTTCACAGGTGGTACAAACACAGGTAAACACTTAGCGAAAAAAGCTTCAATGATTCCACTTGTATTAGAACTTGGTGGTAAAGACCCTGGTATCGTTCGTGAAGATGCTGACTTACAAGATACTGCAAACCATATCGTAAACGGTGCATTCTCTTACTCTGGTCAACGTTGTACAGCTATTAAACGTGTACTTGTACACGAAAACGTAGCGGACGAGCTTGTTGACTTAGTAAAAGCGCAAGTAGCTGAACTATCAGTTGGATCTCCAGAACAAGACAGCACAATCGTTCCATTAATCGACGATAAATCTGCTGACTTCGTTCAAGGTTTAGTTGATGATGCTGTAGAAAAAGGTGCAACGATCGTTATCGGTAACAAACGTGAGCGTAACTTAATTTACCCAACATTAATCGACCACGTAACAGAAGAAATGAAAGTTGCTTGGGAAGAGCCATTTGGCCCAATCCTTCCAATCATCCGTGTTTCTTCAGATGAGCAAGCAATTGAAATTGCTAACAAATCAGAGTTCGGCTTGCAAGCAAGTGTCTTCACAAAAGACATTAACAAAGCATTTGCAATTGCTAACAAAATCGAAACTGGTTCTGTTCAAATTAACGGACGCACAGAGCGCGGCCCTGACCACTTCCCATTCATCGGTGTAAAAGGTTCAGGTATGGGCGCACAAGGTATTCGTAAGAGCCTTGAGTCTATGACACGTGAAAAAGTAACTGTATTAAACTTAGTTTAATCTTATATTCAGCAGCTGATCTAATATTTAGGTCAGCTGCTTTTTAAATTTCCGAAACACTTGTGTATTATGAAGCGGTTTAAATCCGACAGAATTGTATAACTTCTCAGCACTTTCATTTCCTTCTATATAACATAGCCTAATGTCTTCGTACCCGTCTTCTAACAACTTGTTCATACCAAATTGCAAGGCTTTACGCCCATATCCATTTCCTTGATGACTTTGTGCAACCATTAAATTCTCTATTGTCCCTTCCCCTACCGTAACTGATGCAACCAACTGTTCATTTTTAAAAACCACATACACATTACTTTCATTGTTCAATTTGTATTTTTTTATACTATCTTCTGGAGCAAGATAAGGCTTCATATCATTCCTTTCATGCAATTCGTAATAACATTCCTGTACCATTTTTACAAACTGGTTGAAAAATCTATCTTCATACTTAATAAACGTGATATCCGTTTCTGGAAAACTCCCTCCCTTATATATCAATTCAAGCGATCCCCACCATCTTTCAAATCCCATTTTCTTAGCAAAGCCAATACAATTTTCTGATTCTGTTCTCATATAAGTGCACACAAAATCCGGTTTTATTTTAGAAATTAACTCTTCTATTGCCTTGTATAATCCAGAACCAATACCTTTCAAGCGAGAACCAGGTTCCACATACACACTTATTTGACCAATAGACTCTCCATCACTATTTTTATAAAAGGATGAATATGCGAATCCTCCAATCCCATTTTGGTTATATAAAAGAAAATGCGTGGAATTCGATACAATATCATCTAAAGAACCTATCTCTTCTTCTGTCCCCATACTTTTTATTAAATTCAATGTCCTGATCCGATCTTCTTTTTCACTATAAGCACGTATCATTTAAATAATCTCCATTCCCATTAAAAGTAAATTCTCTACTGGAATTTATTCAATGAATCCGTCTCAAACCCTCCAATCCCTCAATAACGAACTCTTCTCTATAATCTGATTATTGCTATATCCATTGACGTATAAAAATACATTTGTTACTCTTAAATACGTTAATTTAATATTTAAATCCTCATTCGTATCTCGGTGAGGTAGAGGTTGCAGTCATTAAGAGTATCATTTCAGGAGATGTAGTGGCATTGATGAAGAAATGAGAAAGGAATGATTGCCGAAGTAAGTCGTGTCCACCATGCACGCTTGCTGGGTCTGCATTTAATAAGTGCAGAACTGTCACAAACGTTTCCGTTTGTGGAGAGCTATCGAGAGGTATGTCGTGGGTTTCTTATAAGATAGAAAGCATGTAGCGGCAAATTACGTGCTTTTTTTGTTTTGTTTGGGACTTCTCTTCCTGACTTCGGAAGACATACATATCTCCTCGCTTGACTTGGTTATACTAACTTTGGAGGTATTTTCTATGCAACAAAAAAAATGGGGCTTTTGGGTACTAACAGCTTTCGTTGTCGGTAACATGGTTGGCGCTGGTATTTTCATGGTGCCAAGTACGTTGGCACAAACAGCAAGCCCACTCGGTGTCACTTTAGCTTGGTTAACAACAGGGTTTGGTGTTTTAATGCTAGCTCTTGTTTTCGGTAATTTAGCAATTCGTCGTCCTGATTTAACGACAGGACCACAAAGTCATGCATATGCTTTATTCTCAACACCAAAAAGAAAGAAAATGGCTGGCTTCAGCATGGTATGGGGATATTGGGTTGCAAACTGGGCAAGTAACGTTGCCATCATTACATCTTTCGCGGGATATTTATCACTCTTCTTCCCGATTATGAAAGATACGCGACTATTATTTTCAATCGGCTCGTTCGATATAGAAGTTGGAAAGCTCATTACATTTACTATTTGTTCCGTCTTACTTTGGGGAACTCATTTAATATTAACAAACGGTGTAAGCGGAGCTGGGAAACTGAACTTCTTAGCAACAACAACGAAAGTAACTGGATTCCTTCTATTCATTGTCGTTACGTTATTTGCGTTCGAAGCTTCAAAGTTTGGACAATGGTACACACCGATGATCGATAAAGAAGGCGTATCACACGGTCTCCTTTCACAAGTGAATTTAGCGGCTCTTACAACGCTTTGGGCATTTATCGGAATTGAATCAGCAGTTCTTTTATCAAATCGTGCTACTTCTCCAAAAACAGTAAAACGTGCAACAGTTGCAGGGTTACTAATTACAGTTGCCATTTACTTAGGAATTACAATTTTAACAATGGGTGTACTTCACGTTGATAAATTACAAGCTTCGGAACGTCCATTAGCAGATGCATTAAACGCTGCAATGGGTCATGGCGGCGGGAAACTTATGGCATTACTTGCTCTTACTTCCCTATTCGGTTCCATCTTAGGCTGGATTTTATTAAGCTCAGAAGTACCTTATCAAGCAGCAAAAGAAGGTTTCTTCCCTTCCTTCTTCGCGAAAACAAATAAAAAAGGAAGTCCAATTCATTCACTACGATTAACAAACATTATGTCGCAAGTGTTCTTATTCTCAACATTATCAGGAACAATTGCAGAAGCTTATACATTCGTTATTACCGTATCAACACTGGCCTACCTCATTCCATATCTCGTCTCACCAATCTTCCAGTTAAAACTAGTCGCAACTGGTGAAACGTATAAAAATGAAATGCGGGCAAGAATTACAGATGGTATAGTCGCAGTGATCGCGCTTTGCTATGCACTATGGGTTATTAAAACAGGCGCATCTGATATAAAAACGTTCCTTCTCGGAATCGGTTTATTCGTAATTGGCTTTGCCTTCTATCCATTAATGAATCGTGATCAGAAAAAAAATAACGAAAAGAAAAACGAGCAAGTTGCGTAACGCAATTTGCTCGTTTTTTGCTTAATAAAACATATATAATAGAACAAAGAGGTGAAAAACATGTCAATCGAATCACTATGGAGCTCTCGCTTTCAACAACATATTCAAAATGCCATCACATACTTTGCACGTATGATTAACGGTTTGCTATATAGCTTCATCTTCGTCTCATGTATAGGTGCATATTATTACGCAAAGTTTCTTAAAACTGATCCTTCTAAAGAAATATCTTTATTACTCATCACAATCGTACTTACATTCATTATAACGAGATGTCCCATTCGCACATTTATTCAAAAACCGGACGCTGTCTATTTACTAGCACTAGAGGAAAAATTAACATCTTATTTTAAAAAATCTCTTCTATATAATTACATCATTCAGCTTTTCCCGCTTGTATTTACGTTCCTTATTATCGTACCGCTTGCCATGCAATCATTACAATTAACCGTACCTTTTTTATGTACAATCTTTATCGTTTTAATGATTACGAAAGCGTGGAACATGTACATACACTGGATATGGCGTGATAGTTATGAAAAAAGTATATGGTTTATCATTCGTATTGCTTGTAACACCCTGATTATTTACATGCTCTTTTATACTGCAAATGTGATTGTATTAGGCGGATTACTCTTACTTCTCGCTTTCCTACTTCTATATACGAAGAAACAGCCCACAAAGCGAATACCGTGGGAATACGTAATTGAGCAAGAAGAAAAAATGGACGTTCGTTTCTATCAATTTGCTAGCATTTTCACCGATGTTCCGCAACTGAATAAGCAAGTAAATAAAAGAAAATGGCTTACAAATTGGATTGAACCTATACTACATAAAAAGCGAGCAACGTTCTTCTATTTACATACACTAGCATTTTTACGCGGGAATGATTATTTCGGTATATATATTCGCTTAGGTTTGATCGGTGCCTTCGCCTTATATTTTATACCAAACATATACGTAAAAGGCGCTATCGCTTACATCGTCCTATATATGATCTCTATGCAGCTACGATCCCTGTGGAAATATTTTTCGGGAAATATTATTGTAGCATTGTATCCGATTGATACTAAAAAACGAATGAACCAATTTCTTCGCTTAATCTTTATATTACTAAGCATTCAACTCATTGTATTTTCAAGTGTTATACTCATTGCTACAGTACAATTTTTACATAGCCTTATCATTATAATTATCGGGTTACTCTGGATCAAATTAATTATTATACCAAAAACGAAGAAACGAATTTCTGCATTTTAACGAAAAAAGAGGCTGTGCATCACAGCCTCTTTTTTCGCCCCAAAATTTCTAATCACTTTTCATAGGCAGTTCTCATATAGTGAAAATGACTATACAATTCCTATCCATAAGTTAAATAATGATTTTACACATATATAAATACAAAAGATGGGAGCCTTATTTATGAATAACAATCCACCTTCAACGCCCCCAAATCCAACGGAAACGAATAATAATGAAGTGAGCTTACAAACGTTACGCGTCATTGGGCTTATTGTACTAATTAGTGGCTACATATTAGTCGCTCTTTCTGAAGTAGGAACGTTAAAAAATCTTTTGTTACAGCCTAGTACCACTCCAAATTTAGCTGAAGTAGATCCGTTTTAAAAATTATATAAAAAGTGAGTCCCAGTATAACTGGTTCGCTTTTCATATAGTTTCATCCAATCTGAGAAACATTTCTCTCATCCTCATACTTCTCTTTCCCTATCGCCTTCATAAATAATAAAATACTGCTCATACCAACGATAAAGTACAGAGCACTCATGCCCCAAGATGCAATAAATGAGCCTAGCATAACACCTAATGCCCCGTTCATTTTTGCTACCTGAAAGACCATTCCATTAATCGCCATGTATGAACCTCTTGCCTCATTCGGCACCATATCTGCCATAATTGATTGCCGTACTGGCACATACATCATCTCACCTACCGTTTGGAAAAGCCCTGCAATTAATAAAATCCATAAGCTATTGCTCGTTCCGAGTATTGTAAAGCCAATCGTATAAATGAATAAACCTACATATAAGATTTTCAAATCATTGAAGCTTTTCAGCATTTTAATAAGAAGAGCTGAACATAATACAACTAAAATTGTATTCTCTGCAGAAATCCAGCTCAGCATGCGAATACCTGTTAAATCAAATGTAAAACCATTCCCGAATAAAAAGTGCATCGTTTCAAATTCCTTCTGTAAACGTACCCCTAAATAATTATTAATTTGAAACTCTAAAGATAACGTACATATACTTGCTGCACAAAAAATTAAAAACGCTCTATCTTTCATCACGACTTTATAACTATCTGCCATATCTTTTAATACATGTTTCTTCTCTACCGTTTTTCTCGCTACATACACTTCTTCCATATATACAGCCATCACATATAAAGTAATAACTGCAACAAGCGTTAATACGATAAACAGTTGCAATCGATAATTCTCAAATAGCAATCCACCAAATATTGCTCCAATCGCAATTGATAAGTTAATAGCCCAGTAGTTAATGCTGTACATCCCTTTTCGATTTTCAGGTGTACTCACATCTATTAACATCGCTTCCGTCGCTGGATTCATAAGTCCAGATCCTAAACTATTCACTAACATAAACACAAATGTTAGCCACGGTGAATCTACATAATCTGAGTTTGCAATTCCCATACAAGCAATGGAAATGACTTGTATACTTTGACCAATAATCATTACTTTTTTACGACCAAGTCGATCACCAACATACCCACCGTATAAACCAATAATTAAAGAAGCTAACACATTGATGAGTAATAATGCCCCCGCAAGTGCACTACCTAACTTGATTGAAAAATAAATCGCCATAAATGGAAAAATCATTGTGGAAACAGTACGTGTTAAAAACGAAGTTATAATTCTAATTTTTATATTTCGATGCATACTCCAAAATCCCATTGTTTCCCCCTCCTTATGCTTACTTATTTTACTTTGAAAAAGAGGAAGAAAAAGGTTAGAATATTCTAAAGTGTTTCCCCTTTTATCCCGCATTAACGGGCATTAAGACCCCCACTGATTAAAGTTTCACTTTATTATAGAAGGAAGTGTATATATGAAAGTTATGGACTATTACATTCGTTTAAGATTACATGCACAAGACCAACAACATATGCGAAATAGCTTACAAGAATTAGCGGATGTTTTATATTGCAGTACGAAAAACGTGAAGATTTTATTAAAGAAAATGAATGAGGAGCAATTAATTAAGTGGACACCAGGGAAAGGTCGCGGGAATAAAACAGAAATTCTATTTATACATAGTTTCGTAGAAGCGATTGAATTCTATACAGATGAACTGTTAGCGCAAGAAAAATTAAAGGATATCTTTCTTCTTTTAAAAGAGCCACTGCCTCCCGCACTTCATAAAAACATTGAAGGTAAACTCCATCATCATTTTGGCTATGAACCTTCAAATGATATGTATGATATATTAAAAATCCCCATATCACGAAAAGTAATGCCGCTAGATCCGGCTTTTGCGGCTGTCACAACAGAGAGCCATCTTACTAGTCAAATTTTTGACACGTTAGTCGTTTATAACGATGTTACTGAAAAGATGGAGCCTCACATTGCACATACGTGGGAATTAAGTGAAGACGGGCTTACGTGGACCTTTTACTTACGAAAGGATATACATTTTCATAACGAAACAGTTTTAACTTCTAAAGATGTACAATTTTCATTTGAACGATTAAAGCAAGTGCATTCTCCTTTCGAATGGTTAACAGAAGAAATTGTCCAAATTGAAACACCATCACCACTGCAAATTCGATTTCATTTAGCAAAACCAAATTTATTTTTCTTACACTATGTAAGTTCCATGCAACTAGCAATTTTGCCGTGTGATGCTAGTATTCAAGATCATCATTATATAGGTACTGGACCTTTTAAACTTGCTCATTACTCTGAAGACAATATCATACTTGAAGCTTTCACCCATTATTTTAAAGAGCGAGCTTTACTAGACCGCATTGAGTTTTGGCGTATTCCAGATCATGTACAAATCGATGCTGATTATGAACTACCTAATGAAAAGGAAAATGAAAGGCATGATATACAAATAGAAGAAATAGGTTGTATTTATGCTAGCTTCAACTTTACAAAACCTGGTCCCCATCACGACATTTACTTTCGTAAAGCTTGGAGAGAAATATATGACGTTGAAACGATCCTTCGTAACATAGAAGGCAGACGAACAATTGCTGCATCGAGCTTTTTCCCTGAAAGAAGTCGCCAAATTCCTAAAAGGTCCTACTCTCTTGAAAAAGCGAAAGAGCATTTAAAAAAGAGCACATATAATGGAGAAACAATCCATATATACTTCTTCGCATTTAAAGATAGTGCAAATGACGCAGACTTCCTAAAAGAACGTTGTGAAAATTTAGGTATACAAGTAGAACTTCATCCATTTCTCGTTTCAGATTATACGGATCGTTCTATCGATAAACATGCCGATATTATTTTAATGGGAGAAGTATTTGCTGCCGATCATGAAATTGCATTTTTAAATGTATTTAAAAATAAAAGTTGCTTCGTAAATCGGTTTATGGACCCGCACTATGCAAAACAAATTAATTGTTTACTTGATACCTTTTTATTAGAAGACAATAAAGAAAAACGGTATAAACTTATGTATGAGATCGAAGAGTTTTTACAAGCAGAACACATCATTTTATTTAACTATCACGTTTTAAAAAGAAAAACATACCCTTCTTCTTTAAAAAACGTAACAATTGATTCATTCGGTTGGGCAAATTTTGCGAAGTTATGGATACAGCCATCCACGTATTAAAATGTGAGTTTTTATAAAAGGAGGAGAACCATGAAACGCATCCTAGAAAAAAGACTTTCCTATCTATACACAGGTGAGTTATTTTCAGTCATTACTTTTATTTTCACAAGTTACTTACTTAATTATGCTTATCCTACGTTACATTTATATTCCCTATATTCTTTTTGGGTCTCATTTCTTCTTTTAGAGTTTATCTTATTACAAGGAACTGCTTACTGGTACGTAAAGTGGAAAAGATTAAAAAAAGAAAAAACATCTGTTACACCTATTTGGATTATTCAATATTTAAAAATGCTAAAAAAGATAAATATCGGATTGATTATCACAGGACTTATTATGTTTACTATTGATTTTGTAATTTGGTATCCGCAATTACCTTTAGCCGGGCTATCATTCGCACTATTTGTTTATGTTTTTGCATTATTTGAGTATATTAACTATTATCATATTCAACTTTCATATGATAACATCTCTGATATTAAATATTTGATAAAATCAAAAAAGCTAAAACAATCCTGTATGAGTAAAGATTTTCAACGTATTTCATGAAAGAGAAGGTACTACATCCTTAGTAGTACCTTCTTGCGCACAAAGATACAAACTATTATTTAATTACTCCATCTAAGTGATCTTTCAAGTTCAATAAATATTGCTCAATATTCGGATTCTTCACCACATCATAACAAGCAAAACTCTTTAACGGACTCATACCAAGAAACTTCTGCACACGATGTAAATGACTAAGTGCTGATTCTAAACTTTCTCCTTCAAAGAACTTCGTCTTATCTCCAAATGCCTTTTCAGGTGCATTCCAAGTTGCAGAAAACATATACTCTTTCTCTTTTAATAAACCACCAGTTCCATATTCATCTGCACCTTTAAAGAACAAACCGTATTCATATACTTCATCCATATACGTTTTAAATAATCCCGGTACACTAAACCAATAAATTGGTGTTTGATAAATTACAACATCAGCCCATAAAAACTTCTCTTGTTCTTCTTTAATATTGTAGCCATCTTGAATCGTTGTCGTTTTCACATGATGATTCTCGTTTAATACCGTTACCATATAATCAACTAGCGTTCTATTTAATCGTCCTTCTTTCGTACCATATTTTTCATGTCCATTTATAATGAATATATTTTTCATCGCTTTTCTCTCCCTTATTTTATTCCTCGGCTATTAACCCAAGTTGCTGTTTCAGCGTAAGATTATCTTCTAAATGCCAATCCTCCGTTATCTTTCCGTCTTTCACATGTAAAATATCAATTGCAAAAAAACTGATTTTCTTATCCTTATGAGTGCCTGTAAAAGAAAGACGAGCTGTTACTTTATCACCGACGACTAATAAATCTTCAATCTCGCAATGTATGTTAGGAACAACTTTATGAAAGTTTTGCGCCGCAAACTTTAATCCTTCCGTGCCTTGTGGTCGCCCTTTCGGCAATGTATTATCGAAAAAATTTTCAGTAACAGTCTGCGGAATAAGTTCCTCTTTACCTGTATCCCAAAATGCATAAAAACGCTGTGCTGCATGAACTCTTTCTGTCGCTTCCTTTTTACTGAGTGAAGGATCAATTGTCATTGCTTTTGGCTGTGGCATTTCTTTTAATAACTGGATTTCCGTTTTTTGTTCCACGCTACATGCTACAAGCACAATACAAATAACAAACAAACTAAGGAACCCAAACAACTTTTTTATCTCCATGAAAATCACCTCCTCATACAAACCCTTTGTGTTTCGTATTGCTATTGTATATGCACTAACTTCCTTTATGGAAGTAGTGATATTTTTTTCATATAGTTACCAAAAGTATAGTTTTGTGATACTATAAAGCAAATTCATTCGATTTTTTTATGGAGGCTATTTTCATGACCAATATAGATCCAGTTGTATTAACGAAAGGTTTACCAGGCATACCTTGTCCTATCGCTAAAACACTTGACGTAATTAGTACAAAATGGACGTTTTTAATTATTCGCGACCTTCTTATCGAAGGAACATTACGCTTTAGTGATTTACAAAAATCAATGGACGGGATTAGTCCGAAAACATTATCTCTTCGCCTAAAAGAATTGGAAGCACAAGGGATTATAACGAGAAAAGTATATCCAGAAGTTCCGCCTCGTGTAGAGTACACTTTAACGGATAAAGGAAAGCAATTAGAGGGGATTTTTATTGAATTAAAACGGTTTGGATTAAATTTATAAAATGAAACTTTAATCAGGCTTTTACAGGATAAAACAAAAACCCCTTACCGTCGTAAGGGGTTTTATTACTTCGCAAAACTTTCAGCTAGCTGTTTCTCTCTCCACATAAATGTAATGCCGAGACCAACTATTAAAACAACTCCTGAAAATGCATATGGATAATGAATATTCATATCAAATAATATTCCGCCCATCGCTGGTCCTGCGATATTTCCTAAACTCGTATAAGTCGAGTTCATACCAGCAACGAATCCTTGCTCTTTTCCAGCTGCTTTTGATAAAAACGTCGTTAAAGCTGGACGAAGTAAATCAAATGCTAGGAAAATAAAGCAAGTAACGAGAAGTACAATCCAATAATTAAAAACTACAGTTGAGACGAATGCTAATACTGCACCTACAATTAAACATATTTGAATTAATACTTTTTCACCGAACATATCGACCAATTTGCCAAACATAAATACTTGCACAACTACCCCAAAGATGGAGCTAATCGTAATAATTGCCGCAATATCTTTCGGCGTGAAACCAAATTTATGATCAGAGAACAGGCTAAACACAGTTTCATATGCTGATAATCCAAATGCGAGTACAAATACAATAATAAATGCGATTGCATACATTGGATTTAATGATTTCTTTAAATCCCCGATAAAACTTGATTCTTTCGTATTAGCGGAAATCTCTGCAAGTTCTTCTTTCGTTAACGGCTCTTTCAAAATAAATATAGAAATCACGCATGCGACAAAAGCAATCACTGCTGCCACAAAGAACGGCACACGTATACCGTATTCTGCAATAAACCCACCGATCCCAGGTCCAATAATAAATCCAGTACTAATAGCCGCAGATAAATATCCCATCGCCTTTGGACGTTCCTTAATAGATGTAATATCAGCAACATATGCCGTAACACCAGGCATAATAAACGCAGCACTAATTCCGCCTAGCACCCTTGCTACATAAAGCATCCACACATCTTTTCCTAATCCAAAAAGAAGCTCGGAAACACCAAAAATAAATAATCCAATGATTATCATTTTCTTCCTACCGTAAAGATCGACCCACCGGCCTGTAATAGGTGAAGTAATAAGCTGAGCCATTGCAAACACTGCAACGAGATATCCCATTGTCTTCCCTGTTAAACCCATATCATTCATAAAGGACGGCATAACCGGAATGATTAATCCAATCCCTAAAAAAGCGATAAATATATTACTCAAAAGAATGACCAATACCATCTTTTGTTCTTTTATCGGTTTCTTCACTTTTTAACACCTCTTCCCGTAAATTCCTATCAAAAAATAATACCCAAAAAGCTTTTTCTTTATCCTTCTATTTGTGGGCTAATCATGAGTAGAGATGCCGCCTACTCGTTAGAATTTCACTGTATCCTTCCATACATACGCATTAGGTGAATGACTATCATTCAGTTTTCCTCAAAAATGAACCTACCTTTTCAGACAGGTTCATCTCACTATTTCTTTATATGTAGTGCATGTGTTAAAAAATCTAGTACTTCTGCCTTTTGTAACTCGACTTGCTCATCATCTTTGTGATCATATAAATACACTTGTTCCGCTGCTGATTCAACAAGAGCGATAAATAACTTCGCTGTTCGCTCTGCGTGAACCGAATCACGAATTTCACCAGCTTCTTTTGCCTCGCTTAAAAATTCGCTTAGCCATATATAAAGAGGCTCATATACAGCTTCCCATTCTTTTATATGTTCAGTAGATGCAAGACCCGCATACATTAATGCTTGTATTTCACGATATTCAGCTATAAAGTTAAATACCGCATCTATCACTTGCTCAACTTTACTTGAAAAAGGTGCATCATTCTGTACTTTTTCTTTCACTGCAAGTATCATCTTCTCAACCATCACTTCTGCTATTGCAGGCATAACAGATAGCTTAGAAGGAAAATATAAATAGAAAGTTCCTTGTGCAATGCCAGCCAATTTCACGATATCAGAAATCTTCGTTTTTTCAACGCCCTTTTCCTGAAACACTTCAATAGCTGCATAGACAATTTTTTCTTTTTTATTCATCATCTAAACCCTTTCACACGCGTATTGAATGACTGTCACTCATTTTATAAAATAACTAGCTGTACTGTCAATCATAGTGCACTTTTCATAATAAAAATCTCCCAACAAATCGTTAGGAGATTCAACTTTAATATCAATTTCTTATGAAAGAGCCTTTAATCCCGTAACTCCACATACAATAAGAGCTACACTAATCAAACGTGCCTTACTTTTCGATTCACCAAACAGAAACATATTTAATAAAACTGCGCCTGCTGTTCCAATACCAATCCAAACCGCATAAGCCACACTTACTTGTAAAAATAAGAAAGACGTATATAAGAATGCGAAGGAAGTTGCAAATCCACCTATATAAATCGCTCCATTTGTCAACGTCTTATCTTTACTATACATTTTAAGGCCTATCACACCGACCATTTCACTAATTGCAGCGCAAAATACGAAAAACCAACCCATTTTTAAGCAGCTCCCTCCATAGTTTCTTCCACAGTTTCTTCTTTATTATCAGCTAACTTTAAACCGATAACGCCCGCTACGACCATCACGATAAAGAATAGTTTTCCTACACTGAAACTGCCGCCGAAAAGGAATACATCCATTAGGAAAGTACCTACAGTACCAGCCCCAGCAAACACCGCATATACTGTCCCTGTCGCAAGATGTTCACACGCTTTAGAAAGGAAGTGAAAATCAACAGCGATAACTCCTACAATAATGACCCAATGCCACCAAGTATGAGCTGTATTAAAACCGAACACCCAAAATATTTCAAAGATACATGTTAATATGACATATAACCAAGCTTTATTTTTCATATCTCTCACCTTCTATTATCTACTGACTGACCGTCAGTCACTTTTAGTTAAAAAATATAATCTCACGCTAACTACTATTTAAAAAACCAATATCATCCTCATTTACCCTTATATTTGTTCCGTTATTAAGCTAACTGCATATAAAAGTTGCTTATCTACACCCTTCTACATAAAAATGACTGAATGTCATTCATAAATATTCTACATGACCAATTGATAAAGTGTCAACACCCGGATTCTATTAACCAAATAATATTTTAAATTTCTAAAATCCATATGTATATTTCTCAATAATCTGTTAATAATGGTAGTAACAAAATATTTTCTCCATTCCCCCTTGGAGATCCCTTTGAATCGAGCAGTTGCTTTTAGCTAACTGCTCTTTTTTAATTTATCGGCACATTATAATAAAATACTCATAGATAAACTCCAAAACAAAGACCTGTACTCCCTTTTCAACATGCAACAAAGAACGAAATATTTTGTACGCTATTTACTTTCTAACGAGTCTTTGTATGCAATAATTTTATTTTCGAGCATCTTCTCTGTAATTACTAAGTTTTCTCTTTGAGTTTGAATAGATTTCCTATGATCTTCTAACAGTTGTAAACGAGCTTCTGTTGTATGCTCCCCTTCTAAATATAATCTAGCGTATTCTCTTATTTTCGCTATCGGCATTTGCGTTTGTTTTAATTTCATTACAAACTGCAACCACTTTATATGAGATTCTTCATACAGTCGATTCCCATTTGTATCGCGGTTTGCAATTAATATGTTCTCTTTTTCATAATAACGTAATGTATGTGTGCTCACTCTTAATAATTTCGCTACCTCGCTAATTGTGTACATACTCATACTCCCTCCACATGCCATTTACCATCATATATTTGACTGCTTTATAAAAAACATTTGACTTAGAGTATACTCTAACAAATAAAATCTAACCATAATAATTAATTTGAATTTAGGAGGACTTTATATGAAATATACTGTTATTACTGGTGCTAGTTCAGGAATCGGCTATGAATCAGCTTTAGCCTTTGCATCTCACGGAAAAAATTTAATACTTATAGCTCGAAGACAAGCAGAATTAGAAGAATTAAAATTGAAAATTAACGAAATGAATCCGAAATTGGATGTTGTCATTCGAAAAACTGATTTATCCGTCACTGAAGAAGTTTATAAACTGTATGAAAGTCTACAAAGTTTTCAAATTGAAACGTGGATTAACAACGCAGGCTTTGGTAATTTCGCCTCAATTGCCGAACAAAATTTAAATAAAATAGAAACGATGTTGCATCTAAATATAGAAGCACTAACAATACTATCTTCCCTTTTCGTTCGAGATTATTCAATGGTTGATGGAACACAGCTTATTAACGTTTCATCGGGCGGTGGATATACGATTGTGGCTAATGCTGTTACGTATTGTGCTACGAAATTCTATGTAAGTGCATTTACAGAAGGACTGTCCCACGAACTGAAAGAACAAGGCGCAAAACTGCAAGCAAAAGTTTTAGCCCCTGCTGCAACTGAAACAGAATTTGCGAAACGCTCATTTGATATTGATGAATTCCAATACGATAATGTTGTACCGAAATTCCACACTGCAAAACAAATGGCACAATTTATGCTCGACCTTTATGATAACGATAAGGTTGTAGGAATTGTCGACGGTTTTACGTATAACTATGAACTTAGAGATCCTCTTTATAATTTTGCCGTGAGACAAACGAATTCAAATTCTTAATAACACTCTCATTTCTTATTGAAATATAGATGCCCACTATTATTTACATAATAGTGGGCTCTTTTTCTCTATAAAATTTTCACCCAACATACCGAACCATCGCCACCTCATCACAATCATCAACCTTTGGACAATGTCTGCAATCAATCCACACTTTCTCTGGCAATGCTTCTTTATTTACAAAATCAAATCCACACTTTTGAAAAAATACTGTTTCATACGTTAAGGAAATCACTCTTTTCACATTTATTTTCGTAGCTTCCTCCATCACATGATTTACGAGCATGCGCCCTATCCCTTTCCCTGCATATGTATGCGAAACGACTAAAGATCGTACTTCTGCAAGGTCTTCCCCTAATACATGCAATCCAGCAACTCCAACAATTTTCCCGTCTTCTTTCATAACATATAAACATTGCAAATATTGATAGAGAGACAAAAGAGACCGCGGTAAAACAACTCCCTCTTTTGCGTAAATTTCAATGAGATTATAAATTTCTTGCACATCACTTGTGACCGCATTAAAGATTTTCATATTATATCCCCTTGCCTCTGGTATTAATATTTATAACTTTTAATGAATTTTAATTCATAATTTTATATAATAATACATCTCTCTTTTCTCCCCGTCAATCACTTTTCTGAATATTATACAAGCAAAAAACCAAGCAATCTAATCGATGCCCGGTTCCTCATTTCGTATCGGCAATACAGTCGAATATTTAATTTCACGGAGTGCTAAACTCGTCTGTATCCGTGTAATACCAAGCTTGTTCAACTTTCTAATAAACTGCTCCAGTTCTTTACGATCACGATTTGCAACCTTCAATAAATAATCATACTCTCCTGTTAAACAGTGACATTCTAACACTTCTGGCATCGCTTCTAATTCTTTTTCCAACACTTCCAGCTTATCTGATTGATGAATATTTGTACTCATAAAAATGAAGCATAGTAAATCAAAACCAAGCTTTTCTTGATTTAAAATTGCTACTTGCTTATCAATAAAACCTTCCCCATCCAACCTTTTTATGCGTGCATGCATCGCAGCCGGTGATAAATTAACGCGTCGTGCAAGCTCTGCATTACTTACTTGTGATTCCTTCTGCAATATATCTAAAATTTGTACATCTAAATCATCTAACACTTTAATAACAGATGACTCCATTATAATTCCCCCTTTTTTCTTACCGATGATTATTCGAAGAAACATCTCATAATCCATATAAAACTGAATGTTTTTCCGCAAATAATACTTCTAACAAAACATTTTATCGAGTTTTTATCATTATACAAAATAATATATTACACAATAAAGAAAAATGCTAAAATTATTTACAATTCATATTGATTACAACAAAGGGGATTTTAACATGCCTTATTTTTACGTCTTTTTACTATTATTAACGAGCTTATTATGGGGAGGAAATTTCGTCGTTGGGAAATCGCTCGTTGATCATGCATCACCAATGACACTGACAAATTTAAGATGGATGATTGCGATTGTTTGTTTATTACCGATGGTATGGTTTAAAGAAAAGAAAATTATTCCGCCGCGCGCTGCAATACTTCCGTTAATACTGATGGGAATTTCAGGGGTCGCCCTCTTTAACATCTTTCAATTTTTAGCATTAGAAAAAACATCTGCTACAAATGTAGGTCTTATTTCTACATTAAACGCGATTTCCATCGCATTATTTTCTGTGTTATTTCTAAAAGAAAAAGTAAATACTCTTCAAATTTTATCCATGATTCTTTCATTCTTCGGAGTGGTTCTTGTCTTATTAAAAGGTGATTTCTCACTTTTATTTTCACTACATTTTAATAGCGGAGATTTATGGATGATGGCGGCAGTTTGTATTTGGGGAATCTATTCTGTTTGCAGTAAATGGGCTACAAAAACAACTACACCACTCATGGCAACATTATATTCTGGTATTTTTGGCGTTATTTTATTACTGCCATTTAACATAGGTAGCTTCTCTGTTTCCAATATTAATTCTTCTTTCATTACATCACTTTTATATACAGGAATTATTTCTACAGTTCTTTGTATGGTTTTTTGGAATATTGGCGTACAAAAATTAGGAGCTACAACATCAGGTATTTTTCTAAACTTCAATCCCATTTTTACAGCGATTTTAGCATTTATTTTCCTTGGAGAAGAACTAACATGGATTCAAATTTTCGGTACAATTATCGTCGTTACAGGATGTTATTTATTTTCCCATTTCAAAACTGTTACTGTTCAGCCAACTAGAGCTTTAATGCGAAAACATTCTTAATCAAACAAACATCGCCACCAAAGTGGCGATGTTTTTATTTACCTTTCATTTCTTTCACATACTGCTTTTCTTCTTCTGGCGATAAACGTTCTGTTGCTTTTCCAGTATCACCACCTTGAATTTCCCACAAAAAGTTATGCTCCTCAACCGTTTGTGAAAAATCCCCTTTCTCCCAGCGCTCCAACGTAGAAAGTAGCTTTGATTTATATTTGAAATTTGTACTGCTTTCTACTGCTTCCTTCGCACTACGAATTTCCTTATTTGTCATTTCAATAAATCCCCATTTTTCAGAAGATTTCACTTTTTGATGTACCATCCTATGCATGGTAGAAATAATTTCATCTTCACTAGCTTGTTGCTTCTCTTCCTTTTCTTTCTTCCCTTGTTGCCCCGTTACATTTTGTGCTTTCAGACTCTTCTCCTCTTCTTCTATATAATTAAGAAGTTTCGTACCACCGAATACAGCTCCTATCGCAATTACAATCATTGTAATTGTCCCTATAATCCATTTTTTCATATTATGTATTCCCCATTCCCCTAATAATCACATAAACAAATGGAATCGCCTGCGCACAGCCGATTCCATTTGTTTCCTTATTTCATTTTAAACCTTCATCGCTTCTCGCACAATATAACTATCCACATATTGCTTAAATTTTATGATTTTTCCATTTTCGAGCTGCCATATATGAACAAATTCTGCTTCAAACAATTTTCCCGTTTCTTTATAAACTCCTGAATAAACACCTTCAGCAATAATTACATCTTTTCCGTTTACTTCATGATACATATTTATACTCGCTTTATAATCATTCCATTCTGATCCTAAACGGCTAAATACATTTTCCATTATAGCTTCTACACCTATATACGTTCCGCCATAAGGAAAACCTTCTGCCTCTGTCCATTCTACTTTTTCGGAGAGGGCTTCCGCTAAATGTTTTGCATTCGAAGAAGCTGATCCTTCATATGTGCTTCGAATAATTTCTAAATTTGATTTAGGCATAGTACTTCCTCCCTCGTTTATTTATTTTTTACACAAGATGTAACTAAATTAGTTACATCTTGTGTAAAAAAATATTTAAATTATTTTATTCTTAATTCAGTTATTGTAACTATTATAGTTACAATAACTCTTTAAGTCAACAATTTATAAATAAAATTTACTTCGTTTTCATTACTTTCTCTTTTAAGAAACGATCTACATATCCTTCTGCTTTTACAACGAATAAGTACGCACCCATTGATAATAATGCAAGATCTAATTCATATCCTGGATTCTTTCCATCTCCTAATAATCCTGCTGCTCCATTTACCTTTACGATAGCTCCAGCTAAAATAAGAGCGAATAACAATCCTATATATCGTACACCTAAACCGATAATTAATAATATACCACCTACTAATTCAACTGTCGCTACGCCATACGCAAGAACACCTGGTAAACCGATGCTTGTAAACCATCCTGCTACGTTATCTATACCTGATTGAAACTTTGCTAAACCGTGTGCAAAGAACGTAACTCCTAACACGATACGAATAATTAAATTCCCAATATATTGATTCATTTTGAACTCTCCTTTTTGTTTTGTTATGGTGAACATATATTCACAAGACAAAACAATACGGTATTTCTTTTCATTCGTCAAATGCTTTTTTTAAAGAAAACAAAAAACATTATCCGTTTTACGAATAATGTCTTTTACAAAATAGCTCTAATTCAAGCTTTTACTCTATCACACAGAAAAAGTTGAAACTTTTTTCCAGCATCAATATACGGCAATAAAGACACGTCCTCTTCCATAACCATTCCGACAACGTTCACTTTCTCATCTTCAAGTAAATCATTTATAACAATTTGCATTTCACCAGCATATCTACCGTACAATTCATTATCAATTGTAATGCTGCCTTTCTTTCTTGAAATTGTATTCATTGGTTGTAATACAACTTTATTTTCTTCGCGCGATTCTACAGAGCGAATGACATCACGAGCTGGATCAAGCCGGTTCGTATGCACTCGTTCTAACAGTTGTACAGTGTCGCTATCATTTATAAATGATTGATATCTCACTGGAATAATTCCATTACTCGCAATTGCGATTTCTTGTACACTTCCTATGCTCCCGCTTATATCCCCAATTAGCACTTTATCGACGTCACACTCTTGCACAAGTTCTAAATACGCTTCAAGCGGCCGCACATAGCGGTGTTTTTCTAATGTCGGTAAACCTTCACATAATGGACCGCGTTTTTCACCATCTCCCGGAATAAATGCCATCGTTTTTATTCCGCACTCATGTAAATACTTATTTTGTTTTTGTAAAAATGACTTTGCTAGTCCTGTTTCTGGACGCGGGTAAAAATTATGCCACGCTTCTACACGATCTACTCGGATATTTTCCGTAAGTAACTCTCTCCAAAATGAATCTGTAATCGTACTCGCATTCAAAGCTACTTTCATTTTATGAGATACGTGTGCAATTTCTTTCGGTGTGATGCCATAATCCATTCGTAAACCAGTAATGCCCCACTCTACTAACTCTTCCACATTTTCGTACGTCATTCCTAAATGGTATAGCGATTTTGGAGAAACATCGACCATTAATTCCATTTCATTTTCAAGAGCCTGCTTCCCAAGTATTTGAATCAACTCTTTATATGTACCAGGATCATCCTCTGGTATATGGAGTGATGTAAAAATAGATGAAAACCCGTTTTGCTTCGCTACTTTTAGCCACTCTTCTTGTTTCGTTACTCGTTCTTTTGAAAGATAAATTGAAACTCCTATCATATGAATCTCCCTTTCTATGAATAGAAAAAGAGAAAGGAATCCCTTTCTCTATATGTTTTCTGCCATTTCTTCTTTGAATCCGAAGAAGTACGTAAAGATGAATCCGAACGTATATGCAACTACTAATCCAAGGAAATATAATAAATATTTATTATCGGCAATTAACGGAATTAATGATAATCCTGATACACCGATTCCGAGTGCTGCTGTTTTCATAACTGCTTGGAATGCACCACCAACAGCGGCGCCTAGACAAGCAGTAAGAAACGGTTTTCCAAGTGGTAATGTAACCCCGTATAATAACGGTTCGCCAATTCCTAAAAAACCAACTGGTAATGCACCTTTAATTACATTACGAAGTCGTTTGTTTTTTGTTTTCACAAAAATCGCAATGGCTGCTCCTACTTGCCCAGCACCAGCCATTGCAAGTACTGGTAATAAAGGCGTTACGTGAGTTTGATTAATAAATTCCATATGAATCGGTGTTAAACCGTGATGCAATCCGACCATAACGAGAGGTAAAAATGTTCCGGCAAGCACAGCTCCAGCAAACGCTCCCCCAATATTTAAAATCGCATTAATTCCGCTTGTAATTCCTTCAGATAAGAAACCAGCTACCGGTTGAATTGCTAACATCGTTACAATACTTACTACTAACACAGTAATGAGCGGTGTCACGATAATATCAACTGCATTTGGCACTGCTTTTCGAACTTGTCTTTCAACTACAACCATAAGCCATGCTGCAAAAATAACTGCAAATAATCCCCCCCGCCCGGGTACTAGCGCTTCACCGAATAATTTTACATTCGCCATTGCCGGGTTAAAAATTAAAATACCAGCAATTGCCCCAAGAACTGGTGTCCCGCCAAATTCTTTCGCTGTATTCCAGCCGACTAAAATTCCTAAGAATGTAAAGATACCGCCGCCAATAAGTAGTAGCATTTGTAACCACGTTGCATTCGGATCAGCACCTGCGTTTTTCGCAAAGTTAGCAACCCCATTTATAATTCCTGACGCAACAAGCCCCGGAATTAACGGAATGAAAATACTTCCTATTTTGCGTAAAAAGTTTTTCACTGGTGTATTATTTTTCTTCTTAATCTCTGACTTCATCTCTTGCCCAAGATCTTCAAGGTGATGATCTGCCACTTCACCAATTCTGAGTCCTGTTAAAACTTCCATTTCAGCCGCTACTTTATTTACCGTTCCTGGACCAACGACAACTTGAAGTGTTTCATCTTCAATCACGCCCATAACGCCTTCAACCTTTTTCAAAAGATCCATGTTCACTTTACTTTCATCATGAAGCGTTAGTCGTAACCTCGTCATACAATGAGCAATGCCACGAATATTTTTTACTCCCCCAAGCTGCTCCGTAATCCTACTGGCCATTATCTCTTCTTTCTTCATAATAGAATCCCCCTCCCCATAGTTTAAAGTGCCTTCTTCACAAATCCTTTCGCCGCTTTTAATTTTTCTAGCGCTTCCCCATATTCACACTGTAGTAATATCATAACGATTGCAGCTTTCACATTACGTTCTGCTTTCTCATAATACTCTGTAGCTATTTCATAACTAGCGCCTGTCGCTTCCACAATAATTCGTTTTGAACGTTCTACCAATTTTTCATTTGTAGACTGAACATCTACCATTAAGTTTTTATACACTTTTCCTACACCAATCATAGACGCTGTAGAAATCATATTCAGTACTAGTTTTTGCGCTGTGCCAGCCTTCAAACGTGTTGAGCCTGTTAATATTTCTGCGCCTGTTTCTACTTCCACATTTAGTTTTGCATATTTACTTATTTCAGCATTTTTATTACAAGAAATACTCGCTGTACTCGCTCCCACACTACTTGCATATTTCAATCCGCCAATTACATAAGGTGTTCTACCACTTGCTGCAATTCCAATGACCGTGTCTTTCTCATTTAATCCAATACTTTTTAAATCTTCTTCTGCTAACTCTTCCCGATCTTCGGCACCTTCTACCGCTTTAGTAAACGCTTTCAATCCACCTGCTATAAATCCTTGCACCATTTTGTCATCTGTTCCAAATGTCGGGGGACATTCCACTGCGTCTAAAATACCTAAACGACCACTCGTACCAGCCCCAATATAAATTAACCGTCCAGCTTCTTCAAAAGACTTAATAACAATTTGTACAACCTTCTCAATTTCTTCTATTTCATTTTCAACTGCTAACGCAACAGTTCGATCTTCTTCATTCATACTTTGCAGAACTTCTTTTATGCTCATCTCATCTAAATTCATCGTCTTCTCATTACGATGTTCTGTCGATAAATTTTCTAACATATTACCACCTACTTTGAAATTTTATTTCATACTTTTATTATAACTTTAAGAAATTTAAAATCAATATTACTTTATTATTTTATGAAATTTCATTTCTTTTCATGACGAATTTATGTCAGGATGCAAAAAAAGATGGGTTTCCCCATCTTTTCATTTTAACTTCCGTAACCTAAGAGCTTCTTCTCTTGTCTCCATAAATTGATCCAACACTTTATTACCAATACGATTAAAAGTAATCACATATAAAGCATCTATCATATTGAGTTGTGTCATTCTTGAAGCAATACTTGCAATACGATGATCTTGCTCTACATCCGGCATACAAAGGCGAATATCTGCCGCTTTATATAAAGGAGATGATTGATCTAGCTTTGTAATCGCAATAACTGTAGCTCCTCGCTTCTTCGCATATTGCGCCATTTCAAGTACATCTTTCGTCCGACCAGAAGTTGAAATCGCAACAAATATATCACCTTCTTTTAAATTCGTCACAAGCGGTAACATCATATGAAAATCAGATAGCATCATCGCAGTAAATCCAAGTCTAGTAAATTTATAAGCTCCGTCCATCGCCGGTGTAGCTGACCCACCTACTCCGTAAAATATAACTTTATCCGCATTTACAATACGATCTGCAGCTTTCTCAAGTTCCTTTTTATCTATCGCAGTAACGCTCGCCTCAATTGCAGCTTTATTCACATATGTAACTTTATTAAACAAATCGTACGGTCCATCTTCCGTATTCATCACTGAAAAATCATTAATATTATAATCAGCAATCGTTAATTCACGAACGAGCGCGATTTTAAATGCTTTAAAGCTCCCAATCCCAATCGACTTACAAAAGCGAACAACACTTGCCTCACTTGCGCCTGCATTCGTTGACACTTCTTTCGTCGTTAAGTTCGGAACAATCTCTGCATTCTCCATTATGTACATGGCAACCTTCTTTTCAGCTGGTGAAAATTGATCCATATTACTTTCAATTTTAAATAGTAATGTTGAAGCTTTCACTATTTAACCTCCACTTCTTACGGTTGCTTTTTATTTCGCATTTTCTCCTTCTTCATAGAGATAATAGCCATCATCACCAGGAGGATGGAACACATTTACAGTGCGATTCCCTTTTTGATAAACGGTTCTTTCCCCTTCTGTCCACTTCTTTTCCCATCCTTTTGTCCAAACTGCAAAGTCTGGTAAAAATGCAGTGTATTTATATTCTTGTGGATAACGACCTTCCACGTGAGAAGAAAACATAGAAACCGGAAAATCTTTTACCTTTGATTCTTTTCCTACAATAAATGGCATGCACAATAAAAGAAGTGTAACTACACCTATAACTTTTCCCCTCGTAATCTTCACCTATTTCTCTCCTCGACTTATCATATACGTAGATTTTACCATAATTACAACCTATTCACGCCATATGACTATTGCTTTTGCCAATAAAAAAAGAGCTTACCTACATCAGATAAGCTCTCCCCCTCTATACAAAATACTTCTTCAAAAGCGGCGGCGTAATAATCGTCGTCAATATAACAACAATAACAATTGCTGTGAAATTTTCTTTCGCTAATAAATTCGCCGTAAGTCCATTCGCTGCGATGATAAGCGCTACTTCTCCGCGTGATACCATCCCGGCGCCGATACTAATAGAAGATTGTAAATTGAAGCCTGTTAATCTTGCTCCTAAACCTGATCCAATTAGCTTTGTGAAAATTGCGATGAGCGTCATAATGATAATGAACCAAAGTTGGCTTCCGATACCTTGAAATGTAATTTCCATCCCAATACTTACGAAGAAAACTGGTACAAATATCGCATACGCAATCGGTTCAATTTTATGTTCCACTTCATGTTTATACTCGGTTTGAGAAATCGCAATTCCTGCTGCAAATGCTCCAATAATACCTGCGATTCCCATCATTTCACTGTAATATGAAAAAGAGAAACAAATAATAAGAGCCGCACTAATTAACGCTTCCGACACGCGAAGTGGTACGAGCATTTTCATAATCCACGGAACTACTTTCCATGCGATAAAAACAATACTTACAAAGAAAATAATTTTCTTTGCAATAACAAGTGTTATATTCACATCTTGCGTTCCTAAAAAGCTCATTACAAACGCTAATAATATAACGACTATCACATCATCAAATACAGCCGCTCCTAAAATCGTTATACTTTCTCTCGTATTCATCTTCCCTAAATCACGTAACGTTTGCACCGTAATACTAACCGATGTTGCGCAAAGTAATAATCCTAAAAAAATAGCGTGGGATTGCATCAATCCAAAAAGCAGTCCCGTTACATATCCACCAATGAAAGGGAAAATAATTCCACCAGCCGCTACTGCAAAGGACGCTTTTAAATTCCGATTTAACTCTTCTAAATCTGTTTCGAGTCCCGCCATAAACATAAGTAGCAAAACACCAATCTCGCTAAGCTCATCAATAAGTTCTGAGCTATTAATAATACCAAGCACAGCAGGACCGATAATAATACCAACGATTAACTTACCAAGTACAGAAGGCTGGCCAAGCCTAACGCTAATATCACCAGCTAATTTCGTACAAAGTAAAATGACGACAAGTTCAAAATAAAATAACATAGCATCTTCTCCTACTTTATAAAGTGAAACTTTAATGAATGGTTTTATCACTCCGTTAACCCTCGTCTATTTCTGCAAGTAGTTTCCCCTATTCATTCGTATTTTATTTGTCACATTTTTATTTGACAAAATATTCTGAATTATAATAAAATTAATCCAGAAATTTCAAAAACTACATACCATAACTGTACCTTCATTCATTTACGTACTCTTTTCCAATGGATTCACACTATTCGGCAGTTATGGAGATGAAAAACGGGAGGAGAGCTCAAAGTGAAGTCATTATTACGAAAAAAAGCGCTTAGTACTGAATCACCAAGGCAGCTAGATCGAACATTAACGGCACTCGATTTAACGTTTTTAGGAATCGGCGCCGTAATTGGGACAGGGATTTTTGTATTAACAGGCATCGTAGCGGCAAAACATTCTGGCCCTGGTATTATGCTATCATTCCTTATTGCTGCATTTACTTGTGCTTGTGTAGCCTTTTGTTATGCCGAATTCGCTTCTTCTATACCAGTCTCAGGCAGTGTTTACACTTATGCATACATGACTGTCGGAGAAGTTGTCGCCTTTATCGTTGGTTGGTGTTTAATGCTCGAATATTTACTCGCTGTTGCAGCAGTAGCTGTTGGCTGGTCTGGATACTTACAATCATTGCTTCAAGGATTCAATATACACCTTCCCACCATTATTTCCTCGGCCCCTGGTACAGGAAAAGGTGGTCTCATTGATTTACCCGCTGTTTGTATTTTACTTCTCATTACTGGGCTTTTAAGTTTTGGTATACGCGAAAGCGCACGCATTAATAATATTATGGTCCTTATAAAATTAGCAGTTATTATCGCCTTTATCGTAGCAGGTGCAAAATATGTAAAGCCTGAAAATTGGACACCGTTCATTCCATTCGGGTACGACGGTATTATTACTGGAGCTGCCACTGTCTTCTTCGCCTTTTTAGGTTTTGATGCAATCGCAACCGCGGCAGAAGAAACGAAAAAACCGCAGCGTGATTTACCAATTGGCATTATCGGTTCCCTTCTTATTTGTACAGTTTTATACATGATCGTATCTTTCGTTTTAACAGGCATGGTTCCTTATACGCAATTAGACGTTTCTGATCCAGTTGCATTTGCACTACATTTCGTTGGTGAAGATACAATTGCGGGGCTGCTTGCAGTTGGTGCGATGACAGGAATGACAACCGTTCTTTTAGTCGTTATGTATGGACAAGTTCGTGTTTCTTATGCGATGAGCCGAGACGGCTTACTCCCAAAAGCGTTATCACGCGTAAATAAAAAAGTGAAAATCCCTTTACTAAACACATGGATTACTGGAGTATTTGCAGCTTTATTAGCAGGACTTTTAGACCTACATTTACTAGCGAATTTAGTAAACATCGGTACGTTAACAGCCTTCACATTCGTTTGCTTTGCTGTACTTATTTTACGAAAAACCCATCCTGATTTAAAACGTGGCTTCCGCACGCCACTCGTACCTGTATTACCAATTGTCGCTATTCTTTGTTGTTTATATTTAATGTTTAATTTGTCCAAAACAACATGGATCAGCTTTGCAGTTTGGCTTATAGTCGGTTTATGCGTCTACTTCTTCTACTCTAGAAAACATAGTCATTTAGCTACTAAAAAAACAAATGATGAGAAAAAAGAAGCATAAAAAAATAGCTCGCCTATAATAAAGGCGAGCTATTTTCATTAACGACTGTAAAACGAAAAATATACCGGTCAACTTTTGTATACTTATCCCGCTATTTGCCGGTCAGTAAGACACCCACTGATTAAAGTTTCACTTTATTCTCCCTTACTTCGTCTCTTTCTTTTTCTTTCTCCACGCGTTTACACTATCAAAGAAAAAGTTAATAAATAGCGTTCCTAATCCCGCTAATAAAAATGTCATTAGAAATAGAACCCATATACTTTTATCTTTTAATAAATAATATCCTACAAGGAGCACAACGGCGATCCATACATATTCAAGAATTCTTTTTAGCTTTTTCTCTTCCAAATTATTCGCTCCCTTTTTCTATACTACTTTTAGTATAACAAAAAAGAAGCCTATCATGATAAGCTTCTTTTTCTTATACCTTACTTGTTGATACTTTTTTCAACCAATGAAATAGCATGCTCTAACGTACGATTCATTGATTCTACATACTCATCTTTTACATTTTTATCTTTTAACACAGCTTCTGCAACAGTGATTTTTTGACTCAATGATTTCACTGAACCGTCCGTTACATTTGTAGCTTGCGCTTTTTTCACTACTGTTTTTGCAGTTTCAATATTGATCTGTAATTTTTCTTTCGGTGTTTTCGGTTGTTCTTCTGCTACTTTAGATTGTACAAATGTTACATTAGCTGTTTTTAATTCGTTATATGTTTGAACGATTTGCTCTCCAGTACTTCCTACATTTTCAAACGCTTGCTTTGCATTATTATAGCTCTTCTCTAATTCTTGAAATGCTTCTTTTGAATATTGACCTGGTTTGTCACCAAACTCATACTTACCAGCTAACACTTCTTTTACTTTTCCAAGTTCTTCATATAAAGCGTTTACTTCTTCTAACTTTGTACGGTTAGAAAACTCATTATACGCTGCTAATACTTCTGAAGAACTTAACGCTTTACTATATAGTTTCGCAAGCGCAATTTGTCCATTTAACGGAATACCACCATTGCCATTGCTATCTGGATCTGCACCAAGGGCAAATGGTACGTTCGGATGATACACTTTCCCTTGAGCTGGCTGGCTATTTACTTTTTTACCATCTACATAAATTGCTACTTCACTTCCGTTATACGTTCCTGTTAAATGATACGTTTTGTTCGCTTCTAATTGAACGCCAACACGTTTATAACTTCCGCCAATATGAGCCCATAATTCTACATATCCACTTCCTGTAGACTCAAAACCAATTCCACCGCTCTCTGTATTTTGCAAAATACCTTGTCCGCGAATTTCATTCATTGAAAATACAGTTTCCAACGTAAATGAATTTGCTACTTTTTCTTTTTGTGCTACTGAGAATGGAAGGTACCCAAATGTATTTGCTTTTCCATTTAATTTCATTGCATTTGTTTTCAAAGCTTTATCATATTCAATAGATACATTGCCTTTCACATCACCTTTCGTTCCAAACGGTGAGTTATCTTTAAATGTACCATCTAAAAAATTTACATCAAAAACGTCTGCCTTTGGTACTTTCACATTCGGATCAATATTATCTTTTTTCGTTGTGATTTCTGCAGTTAACGGTTGCGCACTTTCATTGCCAAACGAATCAATTGCAACTACTTCAAGTGTATATGTTTTCCCGCCATCTAATCCAGCAAGCGTGAATGTAAGCTCTTTCGGCACTGGATCACGATAAAACTCAGAGAACGCTAATAACTTATTTTTAATTTCACCTGTTTGCTTATCCTTCGCTTGTACGCGATAAGAATGAACAAGAAGGTTATCCACTGCTTGTGGGAATGTCACAGTTGCTGCGTTTTCCGTTACATTTGATACTGTCAACTTTGCATCTTTCTTGAAAGATGGCTTTTCTTTATCGCGATCTTCTACATGCGTAAATATTTCTTTCTTTGATGGCAACTGAATTTTCCATGGCTCGCCTGTCCAAGAATTCGTATGGAAATCACGGCGATTAATTGTTACTTCTTTATCATCCACTTCTACTAATAGCCCTTGGCTTAACGTGCTAGCTCCTGACGGGATATTTCCTTGTACTTTACCACCTTCAACTTCCATATAACTTACAGAAGATGTACCAACAGATGTAAAGTCTTTTTGATGAATCGATCTTGGATCATCTAATGGATAATGTGAGTGACCTGAAAATGTAATGACTTGCGGGTACTCTTTTAACACTGCATTAATTTTTGCACTATCTTGTGTTCCCCATTCATGACTACCGTATACTGTATCTTTAATATGCTGATGTAAAAATACGAAAATCGGTTTTTCCGGATCATCTTTTTGTGCCTTTGCCATTTCTTCTTTTAACCAATTAATTTGCTTGTCCGAATAATATCCATGTGTTGTTCCATTCTCTGGAGACATAACAAGGAAATGATAACCTTTTACCACTTTATGATAATAAATCGATTCCATTCCTGTCTTTTCTAAAAAACGCTTCTGCGCTCCCTCTTCAGATAAACCGTTCCAATAATCATGATTACCAAGAGAATTCATTCGTACCACATCTTTATTTGCATTTTCGTTATACACTTGCATAAAACGATCATATTGCTTTACTGAACCCGAATCAGTAAAATCACCTACAATGACAAACGCATCTTGCTTTGGTGCAAGCGTATTAAATTGCTCAATCGCTCTTTTCCAGCGGAACGTATCATCTGTTCCACTATCTTTAATATGCACATCACTTACAACTGGAAAAACAAGTTTTTTCTCACTTGGCGACTTTTCTTGTTTTTTCTCTTCCGCTTTGACTGGTGTATTCCACGGCAATGATACAAAAGCTAATACAAAAACCATCAATAATCCAATAAGGCCTTTTACTTTCCGTAAAGCAGTTCTTTCCACGTGAATCCTCCTCATAATAATTGATTCATTACAAGGGCTATTTTATCTTAAACATATTAATATCGTTTAAATAACAAATGAATTTTATTAGATTTTTGTAAATATACAGTTAATTAGGTGTTAAGTCCAACATTACTCGTACTATTGTATACAACCACCTTTTGTCTAAAAGAGTCTGATCATTCTTTTCCCATGTCTATTCACATATAATCTTTTCTATAACATTAATGATAAGTTAAGCTGTAAGCCTATTAGACAATCTTAATTTTAAAAATTTTCTTCTTTTCTTAACACATCGGCCATGCTTCTACATTTAATAGTAGTAAAAGACAACTTACAAAGGAGGGGTTGTATTGAAGAACAAAAAAAATATTGGCTGTTTCGCTCCTTTATCTATCATTTGTCCAGACCCTTGTCCACCGCCCCCTCCTCCAAATCCAAGTTGTGAGCGAGTAACAAATGAATTTGCAGGGAATTTCCTCATAACTAATAACACCATTCCCTCTGCCAAAGATGCACTACAATCAATGATACTGTGGCAAAGTGATGGGATACTGCTTATATCAGGTACTGTCTCGGTTTACAATAGTACTAGCAGCACTGAAGCAATTACAATTCAAATCATTGGAGCAGTAACCAATATTTTCACTGTGTTTCCTGGCAATACAATATCTTACACAGGTAAAGATTTAAAATCCGTTAGTATTATTAATATACAAAATAATCCTTCACTATATTTAGAAGGCAAGTACTGTTGCCAATTTACATATTGCTTATAGAATACCAATTTTATTACTTCCTCAATTTAAAAAAAGCATACCATTTACGGTATGCTTTTTTTATGAAATTGGATAACGTACTGTAATACAAAACTCTCCTTGATTAACAGTTGTTCCTGTCGTAGTAATTCGAACAGTCGTAAAATATCGTACAGTGAAAGTACCACTACTTTGTGGTTGTACAGTAATTGTATCAACTACTGTTGCACCTACTAAAAAATCAACTGTAATCGGATTCGCACCTACATCATATTTCACATAACCTGAACCATATACTTCTTGCGTAATATTATTCGTATATACAATTTGAGTACCAGCACCTGTAATAGACCAGTCTGTACATACTTGATCTTGCACAAGTGTTTTATTAGAACAACAAGACAAACCGGAACTTCTCATTCCCATTTCGATCCTCTCCTATTCTGCTATGAAAGCGGATAACGTGTTGTAATACAAAATTCTCCTTGATACGTTCCAGCAGGTGTTGCAGGTAACACAACTTGTATACTAGCAAAGCGACGATACGTAAAAGCAATGCTCGTTCCTGGGTTTAATGTTTGTGTATCAATTGTAGCCCCAGCAGAATCAAGTGCTTCTACAGTAATTGGGCCTGGTCCAACATCATATTTTACAAAACCAGTACCAATTACGTTTTGGTTAATATTATTTGTATAGAGAACATTATCAATTGCTGTTGTAACTACAGTAGCAGACCACGGACTACACACTTTATCTTGCACATAATTTTTATCTGGACAGCAAGTTAATGCTGACCCTGAGCACTCACAAGACATAGTTGTTTCCCCTCTCTCTTTTATATTCCTTATATGTGTATGTCCCTCAGAGTCTTTTGCCTGTACTATTCATCTATTTTCAAAAAATATGCAAATTCCAGTACCAATGACTAAATAGATTCCGTTCTGTTTCTTTTTTTCATAAATTTATAGATTAAAATACCACCTACAACAATAACCACGACTAGTAATATCGGTAGCATATATTGTCCAACAACATCCGCCGCTTTTGCCCAATGCGGACCTAACTTCATTCCAAAATAAATATACAAAGTCGTTAACGGAAACATTGCTACAAATGTATATATACTAAATTTCCATATATTCATTTTCGCCATACCACATGGAACAGAAATAAGCGTTCGAACCCCTGGTACAAAGCGTCCAACAAATGCTACAACCGGTCCATATTTCTCAAAGAAATCATCTGCCTTTTGAATTTGCTCTTCTTTAATGAAGAAGTATTTTCCGTATTTTATTAATAGAGGACGACCACCGTAATAACCGAGTGCATATAGCGTTAATGGTCCTGTCGTTCCCCCCAGTGTTCCAGCTAATACAGCTAGCCAAAAATTCATATCACCCTCGTATACCCAATACCCAACCATGGGCAAAACTACCTCTGCTGGAATAAATTCAAACGTTAATGCTAACACAACTCCAAAATAAGAAAACTGCTTTAAAAACTCGATTATATCTAAAATAATTTGCTCCATATTTTCAACTCCTATCCTACGTTTACGTTATGCTTTTCTTGCAATTGTACTGGCGCCATTTTTACAATTCGATTTAAAATGAATAACACAATTCCAATATCATCTAAAATACCGATGAACGGTAAGAAGTCTGGAATTAAATCGAGCGGCATCGCTACATAACCAACTAAAAAAGCAATAGATAAGATTTTCTTCTTTATTGAAACCTCTTTTGAAGTAAAAAAGTCAAATAGAAATGGAACAAAACGACGGACATGAAATACAACTCTTAATCTACTAATAAGTTTTTTCATTTTTATTTCTCCTCTCTTTGTATACAAAAAGGACCCTACCAAATATGGTAAGGGTCCTAAAAAAGACAATAAGGGGCCTTTACCATTGCTGGTAAAGGTCTCACTAACAACGAAACGTTGCCAATAAAGCCGAGGGTTTCTCCCTGTAATGACGACTTTACTGTAATAAGTTACTCCCCTTTATATACACAATTTTATACAATCACATTAAAATATTTACCTAAGCTTGTCAATATTTTTCTCATTCGCCATTCAGATTATTACATTATAAAAGGCTCTCTCCCATGTTCTCTATTGAAATAAATTGGAGTGTATAACCATCTGGATCATGAAATATTATTCTAACTTCTTCACCGCGGCGCTCTTCTACAAATGATATTTGATAAAACGCTAACTTTTTCTTTAACCGCTCGATATTTGTAGTTTTTAACAATAGTTCCTTCACTGATGATATAACAGTCTCTCTATGCTCTCCCAGTCCCCTGTTTACAACAAAACAAATTCTCGTTGAATCGATATCATACCACACACCTGTTACACGTATTTGTGGCCTCTCCTTGCTCGGTTTAAACCCTAGAATTCCTTCATAAAAATATAATGTTTCCTTTAAATTTTTGGATTCTAAGACAATACATGTTGTAGCACTTTCCATCCGCACTCCCCCTGCCCCTTTTAGTTTTCTATATGAGTCATAATTTGCAATTATGTACGAATACAATACGTAGTAATGAATATTTCATTTATAAAGGAGGCGTGTAACATGGATAAATTCATGAAATCTTACATACCTTATCACGGTCCAAATGATCCTTGTCCTCCAATTGGAAAGAAATATTACTCAACTCCCCCACACCTATTTATGGGCTTTCAACCACCTAACTTACCTCAATTCCCACCAAAAGAAGCTTTAAGAAAAGGGACTTTATGGCCTGCTTTTTATGATTTTTATGAAAATCCTCACAAAAAAGGACGGTGAATAAAAACGTGACACAAACATTGCCTGATGAATATTACAAATGGATTGAAGAACTACAAGAACTAGACTTTGTATTAGTTGAACTTACCCTCTATTTAGATACGCATCCCGACGATACTGCAGCTATAAATCAATTCAACGATTTCTCATATAAACGAAGAGTATTACAACAAAAAATTGAAGAAAAATACGGGCCACTTCAGCAGTTCGGAAATAGTTATTCTAACGCTCCATGGCAATGGAGCCAAGGACCGTGGCCATGGCAAATATAAAATGAAACTTTAATCAAGTGGAGTTTACGGGCAGCAAATAGCGGGATAAAGGAGAGAAACTATGTGGATTTATGAAAAAAAATTACAATATCCAGTTAAAGTGAGTACTTGTAATCCAGCACTCGCCAAATTATTAGTTGAACAATATGGTGGTGCGGATGGTGAACTAGCTGCCGCCCTCCGTTACTTAAATCAGCGTTATACTATTCCTGACAAAGTCGTTGGCTTACTAACCGATATCGGTACAGAAGAGTTCGCCCATTTAGAAATGATTGCTACAATGATTTATAAATTAACGAAAGATGCAACACCTGAACAAATGAAAGCTGCCGGATTAGACGCACAGTATGCTAATCACGATAGCGCTTTGTTTTATCATAATGCAGGTGGTGTTCCTTTTACTGCAACTTACATTCAGGCAAAAGGAGACCCTATCGCAGATTTATATGAGGATATTGCAGCTGAAGAAAAAGCACGAGCAACTTATCAATGGCTAATTGATTTATCTGACGACCCCGACATAAACGACAGCTTGCGCTTTTTACGTGAACGAGAAATTGTCCATTCACAACGTTTCCGAGAAGCGGTTGAAATTTTAAAAGAAGAACGTGATAAAAAGATTTTCTTTTAACACACATATCGTAACGATATGTGTGTTTTGATATTTAAAGTTAAATCTTTCCTAATTAACATATAAATAGTATATTTATTCAATTTAATGCATTATTTTTTAATATTTATAAAATTCCCTCTTGCTTTCTAGTCATCAGACCTTTAAAATAATAACAGTTACTCGACAAATTGTTTGAATTTTCGACAAAAACACTCATTAGGAGGCTTTTCTTTATATGCGTACAACTTTAAAACCAGCGCAAATACTTTCGATTAGTTTACTACTATTCGCAGTTTTCTTCGGTGCTGGTAATATGATTTTCCCGCCTCTTCTCGGTCTTTCTTCCGGAGAGAATATGTGGGTTTCCATTACAGGATTTATTATTACAGACGTCGGTTTATCTTTACTAGCTATCGTCGCTGTTGCCCTTGCTGGTGGTAGCTTTAATACTTTAGCGAGCCGTGTTCATCCAAAATTCGCAGCAGTATTCGCTATCATTATTTATCTTTCAATCGGCCCACTATTTGTTATTCCACGAACTGGATCTGTATCTTACGAAATTGGGATTGCACCACTATTCCCAGATCAATGGTACTCTATGTTAGTCTTTAGTGCGATTTTCTTTACAGTCGTCTACTTCTTATCATTAAATCCATCAAAATTAGTAGATCATATCGGTAAAATATTAACACCCATTTTACTTATAATTATTGCAATTATGGCAACAAAAGCGATTCTTTCACCAGGATCATTTGCAGAACCTGTTGGTGACTATAAAGAAATTCCATTTTTCAAAGGATTTCTTGAAGGATTTTTAACGTTAGATGCAATCGGAGCACTCGTATTATCAACGATTGTTGTAAATGCAATTCGTCAAAACGGTATACAAGATAAGAAATCCATTGCGAAATATACAATTATTTGCGGAAGCATTGCGGCCCTGTTCCTAACAATTGTTTACTTCTTACTCGGCTATATCGGCGCTTCAAACGGGAACTTAGGACAATTTGAAAATGGCGGTCAGCTATTAGCTACTGTTATGT
The DNA here is from genome assembly GCF_001884065.1 of Bacillus proteolyticus. GTDB lineage: Bacteria > Bacillota > Bacilli > Bacillales > Bacillaceae_G > Bacillus_A > Bacillus_A proteolyticus. Next base: position 72,975 of record NZ_MACH01000153.1, on the reverse strand, counting down.
ATCAATTCTTTGGGACAAGCGGTAATGTTTTATTAAGTATCGCAATTATCTTTGCTTGTTTAACGACTGCAATCGGTGTTGTAAGTGCATTCGCTAACTATTTCACAACAGTATTAACAAATGTTTCATACAAGAAGCTTGTACTATACGTTTGTATTTTTAGTTTCGTTATTTCAAACTTAGGATTAAGTTTATTAATCAAAATTACATTACCCGTATTAATTATTTTATATCCAATTACAATCATTTTAATTTTCGTATCCTTTATTGATAAATATACGAAACATAAACCTTCTGTCTATATCGGAGCGATGATTGCGGCATTCCTTATTAGCTGTATTCATGCACTTGATAATGTGGGAATGATACCAAGTTTTATCGCTAATATCGTACACGCAATTCCTTTTTATGAATTAGGTATTGGCTGGATTGTTCCAGCAATAATTGGTGGTATAGTCGGATACTTTATTCCGCAAACAGAAACTGAAGGTGAAGTTTCTACAAAATAAAGAAAAGAAGCAAGCATTGATTATGCTTGCTTCTTCTTTATTTTCACATCGTATGTTTAAACGTAAACAACTCTTCTTTTGACTGCACAGCGGGTTGTTCCTCTTCTATATTTGTCTTCTTTATCTCCCCACCTAACCTTACTTTCATCATCGCTTCTTCTATACTTTTCACAATCATATTCCCTGAAAAAATGGTAAGTCCGAAAAATGTAATTGGGACAAGAGGAATCCATGGATGCACTGTTAAGGATCTAAAGTACACTCCTATTAAACCGGACCATTCATGCGTGTAAGAATCTATTTCTTTTATCCCTATCGGTCCACCAAACTGGACCGTCCCACCAAAAAACACCTCAAGTAGCCCTAAATGAAGTAAAATTGTAAGAGTTTGAGTAAACTGTTGAAGAAATACGAGTATAAACGTCATATAGAGATGCGGAAAAAGATGTTTTATAACTATGTGTCTTCTTGATCCACCTAATATGCGCGCGGCATCAATAAATTCTTCCGTTTGTAATTTACGAACTTCCTTCGCAACATACAGTGCAATAACTGGCATCACAAGCATTACAAGTAATACAACTTGAAACGAAGCCCTTTCAAAAAAAGTTGTTGTTTCCTCTCCACTTCCAAATAGATTCACAGATTGAAGAAAGAAATACGCAATCATAACTGTCGGAATAACTGTGAAACTATCAAAAAAAGCCTCAATCTTAGAAAACCCTCTTTTTACATACGTTCCGAGTACAACACCGAAAAACACACCTATTACCATTCTAAGTGCTGCAATTAAAATAGATATACCAATCGTCCACTTCGCGCCTTCAATGACTAAATGTAAAAGGTCATATCCTTTCCGGTCTGTCCCGAGTAAAAATTGTAATGAAGGTGAAAACGGTGGTACTTCTGGATTTCCAGCCGCATCATATTGCAATGTAACTTTTTTAATCTGTCCATCATTCCATATCGTATTTCCGATGCTCAAAAGAACTAATATGAGAAGAAACCCAATGCTTATCCAAAATCTTTTATCGCGTTTTATATACGTCCACATATTATAGCCTCTCCTTCATCGCAGCTGGAATGAGATAATGAAACAATTTAAATAAAATAAAAATTGGAATATAAATAAGCAGTACACTAACGATGAAAACCTCAACCCTAATACCCTCATACGATTTCAAAAACATAAAAATACCACCCGTATTAAAAATCCATTCTATAATATATAAATTAGATAACATAAAAAAGATATTCGTTTTCGCAAAGAAAAGTGTACTAAGCAACACATTTCGTAATACATGACGATTTAAAATATGAAAGCGACTCAGCCCTTTCGCCTTAGCAAATAGTACATAATCTTTTTCTAGCTCATTTTCAAAACGAAGCACTAGCATTTTTACAAACAGAATCGTAGTCGGTATACTCAAACAAAATATTGGCAATCCTCTAATCGACTCGCCTCCAATTGACGCAATTTGAAAAGGTAAAAAACCTGTTTGTTTAAAAAACCATATAACTAAAATTTGTGATCCTAAAATAAGAAGAATATCTGGAATGGATTCTAGGAAGATGAGAAATGATTTAATGCGATGTTGTATACGTGGTGAACTACTCATAATCACATAAACAATACAAAATGCTACAAATAATGAAATGAAAAAAGCAGCTAAAAATATAACAATCGTTTCTTTATAATGGACAAACAACTGTGGAAATAAAAATTTATCTCCCACATATTTAAAATTGGAGATGTCCATTAAATTCACAAATATTTCTTTTAAACTCTTTATGTACGTTGATGCACGCAGCTCAAATCCATAAAATAACTTCGGCAGTGCCCCTAAACAAATAATACCCAAAATCGAAATAATAAATTGAATCGTCACTTCCATCCCATTCAGAAAAACTTTTTTGACCACGTTTTCCCTTCTCTCTATATGTAATTTACCCTCTAATTTTATTCTTAATTTTCTGAATTGTAAATATTTATAAAATAAAAAAATCACTAGTTTATGATCCTAGTGATTCTTTATGCGCATGCCCTTCTCTTTTCGCAAACGGCATATACAAAATAAAACATCCCATAAGCGCTGCAATTTCTAATGAAATAATATAGTAAGGATGCGGCCCTAACATGTCGAGCAATGAAGCTGTTTCTGGCTTACGAGCTAAAAACATATAATTACCGCCCGTTTTGTAATTCACAAACGAAACAATTGGAATCAATATATTTAAAAATATCATCGTACGCTTAATAGATTGTAATGTCGGACGATATCCTTCCACCCATGTCATAAAGAGTGGTGCCCAAATGAGTAATACATGTGCAATGAAGAATTCTATAAAGCGAAAATGTGGAAAAGCATATTGCACGTTTGGCGTTAAAATGGCTTGTGATGCACCAATAATTCCTGTAAAAAACACAATCTCATATAATCGATAACTTTTCGTTACAATCATAATCGATGCTAACAATAAACTAATCGTACATAACTCAAATGGTAATGAGGTGCCTAGTTCAAAAATCCCAGCTTTCCATTCCCACATATGAAGTCCAATCTCACTTCCTATAAATAGAAATGCAATTGCATATCGAACCGTTATATTCCACTCACTTTGACGTAATAAATCCTGATATTGATATAGAAAGAATATTCCTACCAACATAATAAATAATATAATGGCATGTTGCCTTGAGTACGGAATAAATGGCTTTAATGGTTGCGCACTAAAATAAGCTTCCATCTTCTCTCCTCCTCTCCTTCATATAATATTATTGTAAGAAAGAAACAACGAGTCAATTCATTTGCTTAAAGCATACGCTTCAATAGTACAAACTCAACATTACATTTACATATCCATACCTTACAAAACTGTAAGGTTATTGTAAGCTAAAACGATTTGTCAGATTCTTCACCTCTTTTATACTTAATGTAGATACTAAAACGAACGAAAAGGTGATAAATAGATGAAGAAGAAAAATAAAGTTTTAATTACTAGTGTAGTAGCAATCGGAATTGCAGCTGGATCATACTTTGCATTTGCTGGAGGCAGTTCAGAAGTAGCAATGGCATATAGCGGTTATAAAGTTACGGAAAAACAAATTGAAAACGCACAAAAATTTGGTGGCGAAGTTATTCCAAACGGAATTGAAACTATTTCATTCGATCCAACAAAAGGAACATATGAATTAGCTGTTAAAAAAGGCGATGAAGTGAAAAAAGGTCAGCTTCTGTTTAAATACAATGACCCTACTGCTAAACAAGGTGTAACAGAAGCAGAAATGCAAAAGAAAATCGCACAAAAAGAAGTAACGTTGTTCCAAAAACAAATTGATGCAGCGAAACAAAAATTACAAAAAGATAAAAATGCAGGCCTTCCTGCTGAAGCATTAAAAGCATCAGAAGTTGAAGTTGGGCAATTAGAATCACAAATTGAAATGAAAAAGTTTGAAGTTGAAAAAGCTGATGAAATGATTAAAGCAGCAAAAGAGAAAGTAAACACTCTTTCTGTAACAAGTCCTGCTGATGGCGTAATTGATGATATCGTAAAAACTGCTGACGAAAAAACAGGTATGAGCGGAATTACTCTTCGTCACGCTGGTCCATTTAAAGTAAAAGGTCAACTTTCTGAATATGAGCTTGCTAGTATGAAAGTTGGGCAAGAAGTAACTGTTTCATCAAAAACTGTCGCTGGTAAGACTTGGACAGGAAAAGTAACAGAAATCGGTTCTACACCATTAAAGAGCATGGATGAAAATAAAACAGTTTCTAATTACCAATTCACTGTCACATTGGATAATAGTGAAGAATTACAAAACGGCTTCCACGTTTACGTAACAAGTAAATCTGGCGAAGCAACTGGTACAATTGTTCCGAAAAGCAGTATCGTGAAAAAAGGTGACAAAAATGTTGTCTTCGTTGTAAAAGACGGTAAAGCGAAAGAACAAGCAGTTACTGTTGAATTCGAGACTGATAGCGAAGCAAAAGTTTCTGGAGTGAAAAAAGGAGAACAAATTATCTCTAAACCTGAAAAAGACTTAAAAGATGGTATGGAGGTTGTCGCCCAGTGATTAACTTAAAAGGCATCACGAAATCCTTCCAAAATGGTGCAGAATCCGTTCAAATATTACACGGAATTGACGTAACACTGAACCAAGGAGAATTCACTTCTATTATGGGACCTTCTGGTTCTGGTAAATCAACATTAATGAACATTATCGGTTGCTTAGATAAACCGACGACAGGTGCGTATGAACTAGCTGGTCAAAATATTTCAAACATGTCTGAGACAGAACTTGCACGCGTTCGTAATAAAGAGATCGGATTCGTATTCCAAAACTTCATGTTATTACCGAGACTTACAGCACTTCAAAATGTAGAGCTACCTCTTATTTACGCTGGAGTTGATAAAAAAGAAAGACGTGAGCGCTCATTAGCCGCTTTAACAAAAGTAGGTTTAGCTGATCGCGCTACTCACCTGCCGAACGAATTGTCAGGTGGACAAAAGCAGCGTGTCGCTGTTGCACGTGCAATCGTAAATAACCCGAAATTCATTTTAGCCGATGAACCGACGGGAGCACTTGATACGAAAACAAGTACACAGATTATGGACCTCTTTTACGAATTAAACAAACAAGGCTCAACAATCATTATGATTACCCATGACCGTGAAATCGGGGAAGCTGCAGCACGTCAAATTGTAATTCGTGACGGAAATATCGTCCAAGATTGGAGAGGTTAATTTTGAACACGAGTGAAAATATACGCATGGCCCTTTCCTCTATCTTTGCTCATAAAATGCGTTCTATCTTAACGATGCTAGGTATTATTATCGGTATTAGCGCCATTATTACTATCATTTCAATGGGTGATGGTACAAACGCAAAGTTTAAAAAAGAGTTAGGCCAAGGAAAAGATAATGAAGTAACGATTTACTACAAAAACCCTGATTATGGACCAGATAACGCTAAAATTACATCTGATATGCTGAAACGTCTTCAAACTGTTCCTGGAGTTAAAGATGTTTATCCAGATGTAAGTATGAAAGTAAAAGCATCTGCTGGTTCAAAAGATGTCTCTCTTGATTTAAAAGGTGGAACAGGCGCCTTTATGACAGATTCAAAAATAAAATTAGTTCACGGTCGTGAATTAAACGACAGCGAATTAAACCAAGCAATTCCTGCTGTTATATTAAATGAAGAAGCTTTCAATAAATTATTTAATGGTTGGGAATCAAATTTATACACAGATATAAAAGGAAAACCATATAAAGTAGTCGGTGTGTACGAAACGAAAAATGAGTTTGGAATGGCTATGTCAGAAGGTTATACATCACTTGAAAACGCCCCTGTCATTTCTGGAGTAACTGAGTATGACACTGTAAAATTAACACTCGTTTCTCCAGCAGAACGTAAAAGTGTAGAAAAACAAGCCGTTTCTGTTTTAAACGAAATGAAAGCTCCTAAATTTGAGCATAAATTTGAAGCGCAAGATATGGGTGAATTTACGAAACAACTAGACGAATCAATCGGTATGATGAAAATGGTATTCGGTGGTATTGCCGCTATCTCCTTACTTGTTGGTGGTATCGGTGTAATGAACATCATGCTTGTATCTGTAACAGAACGTACACGTGAAATTGGTATTCGTAAAGCACTTGGTGCAACGCGCGGTAAAGTATTAACACAATTCTTAATTGAATCTTGTATTTTAACAGGACTCGGTGGTTTCATCGGATTCATGCTCGGTATCTTCTTCGCTTGGATCGTCTCAATCTTTGCTGGATGGCCACTCGTTGTCTCAAAAGAACTTGGACTTCTCGCAGTAGGTATCTCAATGTTAATCGGTATTATATTCGGTCTACTACCAGCTAACAAAGCTGCAAAACTTGATCCAATTGAATGTTTACGATATGAGTAAATAAAAAACGTAGGAGTTTACACTCCTACGTTTTTTATTTTATTGAAGAAAAATTCAATTTTATCAACGTTTTATTAAGAATATGAATCTACAGCAATTAGCAAACCAATTCATAACAATATCGTCCCTTTAAATCATGTTTCTTCTATTATATACGTTTCATGTTGTGATTACCTTTTTATCCTTGCAGCTTCCATTTCACATTACAACTATCCTGCAATCCTATTATTGCAAAAATACTATGTAATAACACAAATTCAAGGCGTAATTTTTTCCATACTACAACTTATTTTGTAACAATTATATCTCTATTTTATTAAAATTCACCCTATATATATGACTCCACACGCAAAAACATTATATTTTTATAACCATGTTGCGATTCAAACAGTTAAATACCTCCACTTCGTAATACCATCGAAACATTTAGTTAACATCACTGATACATTATTAATCTATTAGTAATTAAAATAGTCTTGATTTTATGAATCATATGTTATAACCCCCCGAAAACCGCAAAGAAAACGCTATCAGGATATTAATGGAATTATTACAGAATATTAACGCCTCATTACGAATGCTTTGTAGTTTTGTGTTTTCCGCAAATAAGAAAATAATGGTTGCTATAATGAGGACAACGAAAAACAAATGCAATGGAGGCTATTATGAAAAAATTTATGGGTATAGCAACAGCAGCGGTTTTTGGTCTTGGGATTTTCACAACATCTGCTAAAGCAGAAACGATTGTAACAACTGATGTACTAAATGTACGAGAAAACCCAACTACTGAATCAAAAGTTGTCGGAAAGTTATTAGATGGATATAAAATTAACGTTTTACATACAGAAAACGGATGGTCAAAAGTTAAATTAAATAGTGGTAAAGAAGCTTTCATAAGCGCTGACTACACTAAAGATACTTACTACGTAACAGCAAACGTATTAAACGTACGTGCTGGAGCAAATACAGATTCAGCGATTCTTGGTAAATTGAAAAAAGATGATGTAATCGAAACAACACACCAAGTACAAAATGATTGGATTCAATTTGAATATAACGGCCAAACAGCTTATGTACATGTTCCTTACTTAACAGGGAAAGCACCAGTTAAAGTTCAGCCAGTAGTTAAAGCTGAAAAAGTAACTAACGTTCAAGATACAGCTAAAGTTCGTGAAGCAGTTAAAGCCGGGGAATTAGCTGAAACTCAAGCAAAGGCTAAAGCTCAAGAAGCAACTAAAGCTCGCGAAGCAGCTGAAGCTCAAGCAGATGCTAAAGCTCAAGAAGCGGCTAAAGCTCGTGAAGCAGCTAAGGCTCAAGAAGCGGCTAAAGCTCAGGCAGATGCTGAAGCTCAAGCAGATGCTAAAGCTCAAGAAGCGGCTAAAGCTCGTGAAGTAGCTAAAGCTCAAGCAGATGCTGAAGCTCAAGCAGCGGCTAAGGCTCAAGAAGCAGCTAAAGCTCGTGAAGCGGCTAAAGCTCAAGCAGATGCTGAAGCTCGTGAAGCGGCTAAAGCCCAAGAAGCAGCTAAAGCTCGTGAAGCGGCTAAAGCTCAAAAACCAGCTACACAACAACCTGTTGCAAAAGAAACTGAAACAAGTACACCATCTTCTTCTCGTGAGTTAAGAGTTGAAGCAACAGCTTACACAGCAGATCCACTTGAAAATGGTTACAAAGCAGGAGACCAAGTGAAATCAGCTATGGGTCATAACTTAACAGCTAATCCAAACATGAAACTAATTGCAGTTGATCCAAGTGTCATTCCATTAGGTTCAAAAGTATGGGTTGAAGGTTACGGAGTAGCTATTGCTGGTGATACTGGTGGAGCTATTAAAGGAAATAAAATCGACGTTTTAATGCCAGACAAAGGTTCATCAAGTAGCTGGGGACGTAAAACAGTTACAGTTAAAGTATTAAACTAGTTAGAAAAAAAGAGTCAGTCTCATCGTTGAGGCGGGCTCTTTTTTATGATTCTTATATTCTTTCTCTTGAAAGTAAGTAATATTGTCTCTAAGCCACTTCCTCTCCGACATAAACAAGTTTCCACGTTTTTTGTACACTTTATCAAATGTCTTTAAAACTTCTTCATGATTAGCAAACTTATGTAAGAAACGAAGAGCGATGACAATCTCTGATTCATCAGTAGGCTCTACTTCATTTTTACGTCTTCTAGAAGCAACCTTATTCACACGTTCACAAATTGGCTTAATCGCCATTTCATCTCCATATGTATAAATAGCTCGAATGGCCTCATATTTCACCATGACATTTCTATCAGCTAAAGCATCAATATAAACTATTTGTAAGTCTGTTTTTCCGATTTCCGCTAAAGTCTCAATAGCCGCTGAACGAATATAAGCACTATCGCAGTGTAAAAGTTTCGTTAAAAGTAGAATTGATCGCTTTGTTCCAATCTCATATAAAGTAGCACATATATTTACAACATCATCTCGCTTCTCTTCCACTGTAAGTAACTTCAATAAAGCATCTTCTGCTTCCAACGATTTACACAACTTTAAAGCGATGACAGCAGAATAACGAACTCCACTATTTTTATGATATATGTAAGGAATAATTTTATGTACATTGCTTGCTTCAGATAATTTACTTAAATCTATGAGCAGACTATCTAACACCACCCTGCTTTCTTCACTTTCTAACCGATCTATCAAATAATCTGCAATATACATCTCTTTAGTATTTATTGCAAGTTGTGTAATTAAAAAATATAGATTTGTTTTTATATGTGCTTTTCTTGCTTTCGTTACTTTCTCTTGTAAACAAGAAAAAAGCGATAAATCATTTAACCATCTCGCCTCTTCATATGCACATTGTCGAATACCTGCTTCCTCATCACCCATCCGCCTTAATAAATCATCTATATACTCTTCCATCTCCTTCTCCCCCGTCCTAGTTAAATCTATCTCTTTGCATTCTATATACGATAGACTACTATTTCAACAAAAAGAAGAGGATGCCATAGCATCCTCTCCCCTTTCCTATTCCACACAAGTAAACTGTGTCCAAGCTCCTACATAATCTAGTAAGAACACCTCTTCTTCAGCAATCGTACCGACAATATTTTTCCGTTCATCTATCGGCATTTCTTTCAAGATGATTTGTAGTTCACCTTTATACTTTCCGAATGAGTTGTTACCAATTACAACTTGCCCTCTTTCCTGTAGCACACTTTCGCGCATAGGGAAGTCATAGTCTTTATACTTTTTACGTACTTCTGTAGAACGTACCATATATTCTGTTATATCACCGCGTCTTACATGTACTTCTTGTAGAGTCGCTCTCTTCTCTACTTCAGTCGCTTCATCTACAAATTGTACTTTCAGCTGCAACATGTAACGATTTAAGTTTCCTAGTTTCTCTAACTCTTCTTCACTCGCATAAGCATTTCCGATAATGACATCATCGATTAGCCCCGTTGCCCATAAATGCTTCGCTTGCACTTCGATTGGGAGATTACGATGCTCTTCCAATGTACATAATCCGTCATTAATATCCCATGGACCGATGTTAGCAGTATGTGATGTGATAAATGCTGCACTGCGAATACCATGCTTCTTAAAACGTTCACTACAGCGAATGAAATAATCATACGGAAGACCAGTGAATTTTTGCGGATAAAAATTATGGCAACCAATTAAAGCTGCTTTATTTGCTTGATGCGAAAGGATATTTTCTAAATAGGCAATATCATTACTTACGTTTAGCTCAATTTTTAAACCGTACGGGTTGTTCGTCATTTTCGCTTCTGTTAATCCGTCAAATCCTACATCTAAACGAATACCATCTGCACCTAACTCTGCAAAGAATGATAGATCACTATAGCTAATACCAAGCTGATCAAACACAGCTGGTGCTACATCTAAAATGACTTCCATATTGTACTCTTTTGCATGATTAATAATTTCTTTAAATTCTGCTACAATTTCTTCTTTCGGACGATTCACAGACAATAAACAAGTGAATATTCTTGAAAAACCGTGACGTGCCGCTGCTGAAATATATGCCATATCTTTTTCTTTCGTTGAATGCTCTGGATAAAGAGAAATTCCTAATTTACGCTCCATGCTTTTGCATCTCCTTCACACGTTGTATTAATGCCATACTTGTAAATCTATATTTTGCAGATAAACATGTCGCACATAAAATCGTTGGTACGATGATAAAGTACGGTGATTGTAAACTAAATGCCACATAAGCTCCCATTGAACATCCGATAAATAATATCGACACAAGTAGTAAAACTAATAGCGATTTACTTTGTACCCATTTTGAATAATGCGCAATACACTGTCCGATAACAAATGTAATTAAGATGATAATTGCTCCGAGCATTCTGTTTTCTCCTCTCCTGCTAATTGTTGCTTCTCATACATTTTGAAGAATGGATAGTAAATAACGAATGAGATAACAAAGTTAACAAGTACAAGTACACCAGCCATAATTGTCCAGTCCGTACTAATAATAGCTGCAATTGGTGCTAACATCGTAAACGGCAGCTTCGCCATCATCATTGGAATCATACCTGAAACAACTGCGAAGTATGATACCGTCGTTGTAACTAACGGTGTAATAACGAATGGAATAATTAAGATCGGGTTCATTACAATTGGTGCCCCGAAAATAATTGGTTCGTTAATATTGAATAATCCTGGTACGAATGATAATCTACCTAACTCTTTTAAGAACTTAGATTTAGAGAACATAAACATAATTACTAAAGCTAATGTTGAGCCTGATCCACCAATCCATACGAACCATTGAATAAATTGCTCTGTAAATAAGTTTGGTAACTGATGTGCATTTCCTGTAGCTGTGAACACTTCCATATTTTCCAGAATTGCTGAATCCCACATCGGACGAATAATTGGTCCTAAAATCGCAGGGCCATGTATACCGAATGACCAGAAGAACACGATTAAGAATACTGTTAATAAACCACCGAATAAATTATTTCCTACTAATACTGATTTTAATGGTGCGATTAAGTATGTGATTGTTGTATTTACATCAAATTTCAAACCGTAACGAATACCCCAGAATAAAAGAATAACTACTAGAGTTGGAATTAATGCTGCAAACGAGTTTGCAACTGCTGGTGGTACACTATCTGGTAATTTAATCGAGATATTATGCTTAATCATAAAGTGATAAATTTCCACTGCAATTAATGCTGTAACAATTGCTCCGAATAAAGAAGTTGCACTTAATGTTCCTACTGAAATATATCTACCTGCATCAATAACACCTGGTACAGCTTTTGTTATTTGAATTGGTTCAACTGATGCTAGTAAAAAGGCGAGTACAGATAATAATCCTGCACTTAATTGATTGAGCTGATAAAAGTTCGCGAGTGAAGCCCCTACCCCAAACGCTGCGTATAACGCCATTAAACCTACTGTAAATCGGAATGGAATATCTAAAATATGACGAAACGGTGCAATCCACTCCATATATGCATCAATCGGTAAATTTAAAAAGATAACGAAAAATGATCCGACAATCGTTAACGGTAACGTAGAAATAACTCCGTTTCGAATTGCTAATAAATGTCGTTGCCCCGCAATCTTTTGCGTTGTCGGCATAATCTTCTGTTCCATAAAACTCATAAAACCATTCATCGATAACCCTCCCTATGTTCAATGTGGCAAAATTAAAAAGTTATAACATTATAATGTTTATATTTAAAAAAATATAATTACGCTAAAACTAATTGTTCTGCTTGCTTAAGTACTTTCAAACCATCACACATGCCATAATCTCGTTGTTCTATAATTGCAACCGGTATATCGTATGACTTCGCAAGAAACTCTACTGCTGGAAACAAATACTTCACTTGTGGTCCGATTAAAACAACATCAGCATTTTTTATTTCCAGTTTCACAAGTTCTGAATCGACTGCTTTAATTTTATAGTCCTTCCCTTGTTTCTTTGCCTCTTCTTGCATTTTTCTTACAACCATACTCGTTGACATACCTGCCGCGCAACATAATAAAATGTACATATTACACTGTCACTTTCTCTTCCACTCGTTTATGAAGAGTAATAAATTCCTCAGCAAGTTCCTTCACTGTAATTGCATTCATTAAATGATCTTGTGCATGCACTAACAGTAAACTGATTTCTGCATGATTTCCTCTCGCTTCTTCTTGAATTAAGTCTGTTTGAATACGATGGGCCGCTGTAATTTCTTCACTAGCAAGTGTCATTTTTTCACTCGCATTCTCAAAATCTCCTTGTCTTGCAAAAGCAATTGCTTCAAGCGCCGCGCTTCTCGCGTTGCCACCATGTAAAATTAACGCAAATGGAGTTTGCATATCAGTCATTTAAAATTCCCCCAAGCTATGTTTTTTCTATATTTTTATCTTATTATGAAAACGCATACAATTAAACATAAAAAACTTCCGTTGTGTAACGGAAGTTTTTATATACTTTTCTTATAAAGATAATAATATCTCTTGGAATTCTGCAATTACTTCAGCCTGAGTTAATTTCTCTATCGTATTTTGACTAGACATAATGTCGTATAAAAAATCATAAAGCTTTTGTAAATCTTCATTATTATTACGCTTTACACTAAATAAAATAATAACTTGTACTTTCTTATCTCCCCAGTCCACCGCTTTATCAAGTGTACAAAACATCAAAAATGTTTTCTCACTTAATAACTGCATCGGATGCGGAATCGCAACTAAATTTCCAACCGCTGTCGGAGATGTATTCTCTCTTTCCATAACAGAATCATAAAAGTTTGCAGGTACATAACCTTTCAAAGCAGCTTTCTCACATAAAAACTGAATAACCTCTTCTTTTGTGGAGGTACTACGATTTAAGAAGATCAAATCTTCCTTAATATATTGCTGCACACTAGTATTCACATGCGTAAATAACTGCTGACCAATCGATTTAATCTCTTTATCATCAAATATTGAATTCACTTTTATAACTGGCACAGGCAAACCACTCGGTATATGAATCGTACTAATAATACAATCTATTTTATCTTTGTAAAGTTCTTCTACCTTCAATTGATAATAGCCTGTAATCCCTACAATCTCTAATTTATCTCGGAACTGTGATAGAATTTTATATTTCAATAGCTGTGCACTCCCTTGGCCAGTTGCACAAACTAATAAGCATCTTTTCTTTTGATTCTTTTCTTGTAAACGACTCATCGCTCCACCGAAGTGAATAGCAATATAACCAATTTCACTTTCCGGAATCGACTCACCCGTATATTCACCAATTATGTCTCCAACGAGAACCGCAATTTCAAAGGCATATGGATAATTCTTTTTCACTTCTGCCAAAAGAGGATTTCTCGTATTTAATTTATATTTCAAACGGTTTAATAATGTTTTTAAATGAACACCAAACCCAAATAATAATTCCTCATCATAATAAAAAGTAAGATTCCGTTCTTCTGCCACCTTGAAAAGAATATGTTGCATGAATGCATATACATCTTTTCCTACTAACTCTTCTACATTTTCATAGTGATTTCTCGCTGTAACAGCTGTACTTAATAAATGCATCGTCACATATAAAACTTCTTCTTCTGGAAATTGAAATTCCAGCTCTTCCTCTAAATTCCCTAAAATCTGTTTCGCAATTTTATATTCTTTCTTTATTATAAGTTCAGATTCCTCCACATGCAGTGCTTGAATGTAATGACTATCCCTACATCTCTTTAACGCAATTGCAATATGAATTGATAAATTATCAATTTCTATATCTGATAAATATATCGTTCCTCCCTCGATATACTTTAGTATAACTGAGCGGATGAGAGAAATATGAGGTAACGATAAATATGTATCAGTCTGCTCAAATTGCTCATGAAACGGGGTATGGTCATAACGTGGTAAACCATATTGTGATAAACAAGAACGAATATTAAATTCCTCTCCCACAATACGCATACCATAATATGGTCTTTTTTCAATTTGTAACTCATAGCGACTACAAATATCCGTAACATCTTTCATAATTAAATTTACAGTTGATTTACTCACATAAATCTCTTCTGCTAACTGTGAAAGCTTCACATATCCCTCTGTCGTTAAAATGCGTTGTAAAATGTACGCTACTCTTTCTTCATAAGAAGTGGGAATCTTTTCTGTCTGTTTTTGAAATACATTTACGCAAAACTCTTCAAATTTCTTCGCTTGTATAACTTCTAGTTCGTACCCATTTCCCCTTTGGGATTCAATTTTCGCTCCATGTTCTTCCAATATATCATTTAATAATTTTATATCCTTTTGAATCGTCTTCGTGGATACATGTAAACGGCTCGCTAAAAAAGCTCGATTTAACATCGATTTCTCTTCTAAAAACTCCTCTAAAATAGAAATTAATCGCTGATGCACTTTTGTCATAGCTCTTCCTCTCGCTCTTTATATAAAAGGGAAAAAGCCACTGAAATCAGTAGTTTTTTCCCTTTTATCCCGATTAGTGAATGCTAATAATCAGTGGGGATGAACTACATTCCCACTGATTAAAGCTTCACTTTATCCCGCTCTCATTATTTCTTTAGTGTAAATCCAAATTTATCCCATGCTTGTAAATAATCTAATAAGAAAATTTCTTCCTCTACAATTCGGCCAACTACATTTGTTTTTCCTGTATTCATCATATCTTTTAAAGCAATTTGTAATTCACCTTTATATTGACCATACTGTTCATTATCAATTAAAAGATCACCGCGCTTAATTTCGCGCGTATTATGCGGTTTGAACTCTTCTTTTTTATATTTCACACGACTTTGTGTAGAGCGAATCATATAT
The DNA here is from genome assembly GCF_001884065.1 of Bacillus proteolyticus. Lineage (GTDB taxonomy): Bacteria > Bacillota > Bacilli > Bacillales > Bacillaceae_G > Bacillus_A > Bacillus_A proteolyticus. The sequence continues at coordinate 57,744 of NZ_MACH01000153.1, read as the reverse complement.
TCAGATACATCTCCGCGATAAAAATGTGGTTCGTCTAACACAATAATTCTTTCTAATTCTGTTGTTGTATCATATAGTCCTATATCAAATGTTTGTTTCTCTTTATTTAATGCACCTAGTGCTTGTAATTCTTCTTCTGAAGCATAAGCGTTCGCAATAATAACATCATCAATTAATTCTGTCGCAAATAGATGCTTCGCCTGTGTTGTCATCGGTAATTCACGGTGCTGCTCTAACGTACATAAGCCTTCCGTTACTGGCCAAGGCCCATATGTTGCATCGAATGATGAAATAAAAGCAGCGGTTCTCATACCGTAATCTTTAAATTGTTTCGAGCATTTAATGAAATGATCGTATGATAATCCTGAATAACGGTGTGGATAGAAATTATGACAGCCAATTAAATTTTCACGATTTGGTCTATGACTCATAATGTTATCTACATACTTCGTACCGTTACTCATATTAATCTCAATTTTTAAGCCATATGGATTGTACGTCATAATTGATTCTTCTAAACCTGAGAACCCAACATCTAAACGAATACCATAAGCACCTAGTTCATGGAAGAACGATAAATCATTATACGAAATACCTAGTTGTTCAAACACAGCTGGACTAATATCAACTAATACTTGGAACCCTAATGCATTTGCATGAGAGATCGTTTCCTTAAACTCTTCTATAATTTTCTCTTTTTCGCCATCTACAGATAATAAACATGTGAATACACGTGTAAATCCGTATTTACTTGCTAGTGTTACATACTCCTTATCTTTCTCTACTGTCGAATGTTCTGGATAAATAGAAATACCTAATCGTCTCATATGTACACGCCTCTTTCTTCATCATATTGTAAACCTTTTCAAATATATGTAGCGAAAAAGTATGTATCCCCTTCTCTTCCACTACAATTTGAATCCGCTTTCTTTAAAGAAAAAACAATTTCTATCATTCATAACTACTAGTCTATACATCTATACTTTACATCTTTTTTTCATAATTGTGTAGCTTTTACACAAATTTGTCAGTTTTTCACCTCGAAAATTGTTATCCGTTTTCAAGACACCTTCCTTGACTGTTATGTTGACCAATACATATACTCGAAAGAACAGAGATAAAGTGAAACTTTAATCAGTGGGGGTTTTGTTCATCCCCCACTGATTATTAGCCTTCACCAATCGGGCGTTTACGGGCAGCCCCACTCCAACCTAACTTCTTTGCTCCAGCCGGATTTTGAGGTGGGAGTTTTACTGCCCGCAAATAGCGGGAAAACTTTTATATAGGGGATGAATATATGGGAGAGGCAATACTCGTAAAACGAGAACCGTTATGGACGAAAGAGTTTATTGCGCTAATTCTAGCAAACTTATGTATGTTTTTAGGATTTCAAATGTTAATTCCAACTTTACCTGTTTATGTGAAAGAAATTGGGGGCACAAGTTCAAATATCGGATTCGTTGTCGGTATGTTTACCGTTGCAGCACTTTTTATTAGACCGCTGACTGGAAATGCCTTGCAAAAATTCAACAAAAAAATCATTTTAATGATCGGTACCGCGATTTGTTTACTCGCTATGGGCAGTTATCTTTTCGCTTCAACCGTTTTCCTATTGCTTGCCGTTCGTATTTTACACGGAGCTGGCTTTGGTATTACAACGACTACATATGGAACTGTCGTTTCAGACTTAATTCCGCAAGCTCGACGCGGTGAAGGCATGGGTTATTTCGGTCTTTCTGGAACTATTGCCATGGCGCTCGGTCCGCTTATCGGACTTTGGCTTATGCAAACATATAACTTCACAATTCTTTTTTTATGTGCACTTTCATGCACAATAGTTTCATTAATATTAACGAAACTACTTCAAATCAAAAAATCGCCGCAACCACCACAGCAAATATCCGGTACCTTTCTCGATGGATTTATTGAGCGCAAAGCTTTACTTCCTTCATTATTAATATTATGTATTACATTAATGTACGGGGGAATTGGGAGCTTTATCACATTATTTGCTACGGAAGTCGGGATTGCTGATATTAGCCTTTTCTTTTTATTTAATGCACTTGCAATCGCTGTAACTCGCCCGTTTTCAGGAAAATTATATGACACGAAAGGCCATACATTCGTCATCATTCCAGGAGTTATTATTACGTTTACAGGCATTATTTTGCTGTCGTATACAACTACAATTCCGAGCTTAATTATTGCCGCAGCGTGTTACGGAAGTGGTTTCGGAGCAATTCAACCAGCACTACAAGCGTGGATGATTGACCGAGTAGCACCACACCGACGAGGAGTAGCAACAGCAACATTCTTCTCAGCATTTGATCTTGGAATTGGTGCTGGAGCGATTATTTTTGGGTTCATTGCACACTTTACAAACTATGCAACTGTATATCGTTATTCTTCCCTATTACTCATCGCATTCCTTTTCATTTACATCACAAGCTTACGGAAACAAAAACAGGGAGATAAAACAAACGAAAAAGCCGCCGGGTAATGTTAACTGATTCTTTTTCAAAGTACTTGGACTAAAAAAATTATATATACACAAATGCAAAAAGCAGTGGATTCCTAAGAAAAATCACACTGCTTTTTGTATTGTATTGAAAGGTGAACCGCTGTTCTATTTATTCATGTTGTTCGTATGATATTAATATATAGAACGAATTGGAGGAAATGTTGATGAAAGCAGTAGTTTACACAAAATACGGTCCCCCGGACGTTCTTCAACTAACCGAGGTAGAAAAACCTAGTCCTAAAGAAAACGAAATCCTTGTAAAAATAAAAGCGACAACCGTAACAGCAGGAGATATTCGCTCACGAAGTTTTACAGTTCCCTCTTCTGTTTGGCTACCCGCTCGAATCGCACTTGGCTTTAAGCAACCGAAAAAACAAATATTAGGAATGGAATTGGCTGGTGAAGTTGAATCGGTAGGAAAAGACGTCACACGATTTAAAAAAGGAGACCAAATTTTCGCAGCTACCCAAGTCAATTTCGGTTCTTATGCTGAATATATTTGTCTACCCGAAGATGGAGCAGTATGCATGAAGCCCTCCAATATATCCTATGAAGAAGCTGCATCCATCCCAATTGGAGCACGTACAGCCTTGTTCTTCCTTAGGAAAGCTAACATTCAAAGTGGTCAAAACATTCTTATTTGCGGAGCTTCTGGAAGTGTCGGAAGTTATGCAGTACAAATCTCTAAATATTTCGGCGCAACAGTTACTGGAGTATGCAGTAGCACCAATTTAGAGTTAGTCAAATCTCTAGGAGCTGACGAAGTAATTGATTACACCGCAAAAAAATTTTCAACTACAGACGAAACTTATGATGTTATCTTTGAAGCAGTAAATAAGAGCTCCTTTTCAGATTGTATTAAAATCTTAAAAGAAGATGGTACTTATATAAATATAGTCGAACCGTTACCGAGTGCTCAAATGCTATGGACGAAATTGACAAGTCGCAAGAAACTAATATTAAGTCAAAACGCACCTGAAACTTCCGAAGCACTAGAGTTTCTTAAAGAACTTGTAGAGAACAATAAGATGAAAGTGGTCATTGATAGACAATATACTTTTGAGGAAATTGTTGAAGCCCACATATATGTTGAAGAAGGACACAAGAAGGGAAATGTCGTCATAAACGTGAAACATAACGACCACTCCTAATAAAAGAAGAACAGGGCAAATTCATATGCGAATTGCTCTTTTTTATTGTTGTAAGTAATTCAATCTTTTTTCACTTTCATTATACATTCATTTCAAACCTCCCCATTTCCCTACATATTTTTCTATCTTTAATCAAAAAATATGCAAAGAACCATTATTATAAATAAGGGGAAACTTTACTTAGCGCATCCAATTTGGATAGTTTACCTCTCCTATTTTTACTATCCACAAATAGTGTGATAAATGTGACTTCTTTACAAATCAATCAGATGTATCAGCCGAAAAACCAATTAAATCCACCTGTTTCTTTAAAGAATTGTAAACTTTTCGCCCCTTTGTAAATTTAGTGTAAATTTTACTGATAAACCGTTTACAGTGTCTCAAGGTTTAGTTAATAATTACATCGTACATGAAATTTAAGGAGTGGAATGCGTGGAATATAATATTCAAGATATGATCTTCCAGTTCATTGGTGGATTAGGTATTTTCTTATTCGGGATTAAATACATGGGCGATGGACTGCAACAAGCAGCTGGAGATCGTCTTCGCGATATTCTAGATCGCTTTACAACAAACCCACTTATGGGTGTACTAGCAGGTATGTTAGTTACTGTATTAATCCAATCAAGTTCAGGAACAACCGCTTTAACAGTCGGACTTGTAAGTGCCGGATTTATGACATTAAGACAAGCAATTGGTGTTATTATGGGTGCAAACATTGGAACGACAGTTACCGCATTTATTATCGGGATTAAAATCGGAGAATACGCTCTTCCAATTATGGCAATTGGGGCTATCTTACTATTCTTCTTTAAAAATAAAAAAGTACATTCTTTAGGTCAAGTTATATTCGGTTTTGGTATGTTATTCTTCGGTTTAGAATTAATGAGTGCAGGTATGAAGCCTCTTCGCTCTTTAGAATCATTCCAAGAATTAACGGTTAGCATGAGTGATAACCCAATTTTAGGAGTCATTGTTGGTACAGTCTTCACTTTAGTTGTACAAAGTTCAAGTGCAACAATCGGTATTTTGCAAGAACTATTCGGTCAGGGTGCAATCGATTTAAAAGCTGCTCTTCCTGTATTATTTGGTGATAACATCGGTACAACAATTACAGCTGTATTAGCAGCAATTGGTACTTCTATTGCAGCAAGACGTGCAGCATTAGTTCACGTTATCTTTAATATCGTCGGTACAATTATCTTTACGATTTTATTAGTACCATTTACAAATTTAATTCAATATTTCCAAACATCATTAAACTTAAATCCAGAAATGACGATCGCATTTGCCCACGGAACATTTAACATAACAAATGCAATTATTCAATTCCCATTCATCGCTGTATTAGCATGGATTGTAACAAAACTTATTCGTGGCGAAGATTCTGCTATTGATTTCAAACCGCAACATTTAAATCCCATCTTTATTGAACAATCTCCTGCTATCGCACTAACAGAAGTGCAAAAAGAAATTGTGCGCATGGCTGAGTTCTCATTACATGGATTAAAAGAAGCAAACCAATTTTTAAATACACAAGATAAAAAACACGCTAACATGGCTACTCAATTAGAAGGAGCTATTAACAATTTAGATAAAAAAATTACCGAGTATTTAGTTTTACTATCAGAAAAACCACTTTCACCTACAGACTCTGAAAAACATTCAGTTTTAGCAGGTGTTGTTGGAGATATTGAACGTGTCGGTGATCATGTAGAAAACCTGGTAGAACTTGTAGATTTCCAAATTTCAAACCGCGTTTCACTATCAGATGAAGCACTAGCTGAATTAAATGAAATGCTTGAATTAACAATTTCAACATTACAAGATGCAATCAATGCTTTAACAAACTTTGACACTGAACTAGCTCAAACTGTTATTGCAAAAGAACGTAAAATTGACCAAATGGAACGTGTTCTTCGTAAACGTCACGTATTACGTCTGAACGAACGTAGCTGTTCAGGTGATGCAAGTATCATCTTCGTTGATATGGTAAGTAACTTAGAGCGTATCGGTGATCACGCTGTAAATATCGCTGATGGTGTTTTAGGTGAACAAGGAAAAATCAATTTAAAACAATCATTATAAGGGGAAAAGAGACGCTCAAATAAGCGTCTCTTTTTTATTTCATATTTACAATCGTTCTTCCTTTTAACTTTCCTTGCAGTATAAGTGCAAACTTCTCATCTAATTCTTCTAATGTACATTCTTCTGTATAAGATAATAGCTCTAAGTTTTTCCAATCGGTCGCTAACAATGCCCACACTTCTCTTCTCATGTCTACTGGACATTGCACTGAATCTATTCCTAAAAGGCTAATACCTCGTAATATGAATGGGTATACCGTTGTATTTAACTCTTGCCCCGCTACATTACCACACGTCGTTACACAACCTCCATACTTAACTACCTTTAAAGAACTTTCTAACATGTTCCCACCGACTGTATCGATAACACCTGCGTATACACTCTTCAACATCGGTTTCCCAGACTTATCATTCAATTCTTCACGATGAATAGCTTTTTTCGCTCCTAGACGTAGTAGCATCTGTTTCTCTTGCATTTTCCCAGTTGATCCTACTACGTTATATCCTAGCTTCGCTAAAATGCTAACTGCTACACTACCTACTCCGCCAGTAGCACCAGTTACTAAAATATCTCCCATACTAGGCGTAATTCCCGCTCTAATGAGCTTATATACCGATAAGGCAGCTGTAAAACCGGCTGTCCCATACATCATACTCTCCTTCAAAGACATTTCTTTTGGTAAAGGAACAACCCAAGATGATGGCACGCGAATATATTCTCCGAAACCACCAGAAGTATTCATACCTAAATCATATCCAGTTACAATAACTTGGTCGCCTTCCTGAAAGACGTTATTTTCACTGCTAACTACCTCTCCCGCTGCATCGATGCCTGGTGTATGAGGGTATGTTCTCGTTACACCTTTGTTACCAGTAGCTGAAAGGGCATCTTTATAATTTAATGAAGAGTAATGAACCCGTATTAGCACATCTCCTTCAGGCAAACTACTTACTTCTCTCTCAACAAGCTTTCTTTCAAATTGATTATTTTCTTTTTCGTTCACGACAATTGCTCGGAATGATGTATGATTCATTATGCTCTCTCTCCTTCATCCGTAAAATCTTTCTTTATTATATAAGAAAGATATATACAGCTAATCACATCTTCTTGGCTATATTTCAACAAATCTTACTTCTCTATCACTTTCTCATAATACATATTTTCATTTCTACTAAAACAACTTATACTTATTCTACATCTCAAAAATAAAATATAGAAATCTGACTTTTTATAAATAAATTGAATTTTTACGAAATGTAAATGATTTGTAATGTTTTTTTTCGCTAAATTTCATTATAATAAGTGGATATGAGTGTCGTATTTCAATCCAAATGAAGGAGTACAGGAAATGGAGCAAAACCCATCTTTGCAAGAAAATACACGCAATAACCCGAAAAAAGGTAAGAAAAAAACAAAAATTATTATAAGCGCTATTCTATTCTTTTTAATAGTAGGCGGCGGTTATACTTGGTTTTTAGCAAATAAAGCATCTTCTGCTATTCGAAATGCCGCACACGATTTAGCGCGCGGTGATAAATCTGATTTACGTGATAAGGCTGTAAAACCTATTACAAACAATGTATCTGTCTTAATCATGGGTGTTGATGAAAGCGATGTCCGTGGGAAAGAATACGGTGAAGCTATAAGAACGGATGCACTATTACTTGCAACTTTTAATAAAGATAGCAAAACTGTTAAACTATTAAGTATTCCACGTGACACATATACTTATATTCCAGTAGAAAAGAAAAAAGATAAAATTACACACGCTCATGCATTCGGTTCTGCTAAAAACGGAAAAGATGGTGGACCACAAGCAAGCATTGATGCAGTTGAAAAATTAATGAATGTTCCTGTCGATTACTTTGTAAAATTCAACTTTAAATCATTTATAAAAATCGTCGATGACTTAGGCGGTATTGAAGTTGATGTACCAGTTGAATTTACTGAGCAAGATAGCAACGATAATGCTGAGGCAATTCACCTGCAAAAAGGTGTTCAAAAGTTAAATGGCGAAGAGGCTCTTGCTCTAGCTAGAACAAGGCACATTGATAGTGATGCGATGCGTGGTCAACGTCAGCAACTCGTTATCGAAGCCATTTTAAAGAAACTAACAAGCGTTGGATCCGTAACAAAAGTTGGTAATATCATTGATGATATTAACGGCCAATTCGTTACAAACTTAACATTCGACGATATGCTTTCATTCTATAAATATGGAGCAGATTCTTCAATTGAGAAATTACAAATTGAAGGTGAAGATTGTTACATGGCAAAAGGTGATGATACATGTAGTAAATCTCCTGGTGGTGGCCGAACTTACTACTACAATCCAGATAAAAAAGAATTGGCTAATGTTACAAACGAACTTCGTAGTCACCTTGGACTACCTGCATATACAAAATCTGATTCTGATTCTGATTCGAAAAAAACAAATTCAGAGAAAACGAAAGAATCTACATCCGATTCGAAAAAAACAAACTCAGAGAGAACGAAAGAATCTGATTCTGAGGATACAAACAAACATGAATCAAGTAACAATAAACATAATGATAATAGCAGTGAAGATACAGAAACATCGTCTAATAACAATGAATAAAGTGAAGCAGTGCTCTATGAAGGTAGAGAACTGCTTCTTTTTAATGCTTTTAAAATGAAAAATCAGAACTTTCCAACTATCTTTTTTAATATTTTTAAATTATAATAAATAATAGTAATCTATTCCAAATATCAGGGGGCTCACACACATGAAAGCTGCAGTAAAACATAACATTTCAGATTTTAAAGAGTACTTAAAATCAAACGATATATATATGGAAGAAAATATAGATGAAAATGATGGTTCTGTACATTTCTCAGTAGGACTAGAAACTGAAGCTGGCGCAAAAATTCAACTTATCGCTGCTTTCGACAACGAAAATCCTACTGTGGATATATACTGCTTCAATGTTGCTCACGTACCTGATTCAACAAATGACATTTTACACGTCATCAATGAATTAAACACATCTTACCGATTTGCAAAATTCACGCTAAATAAGCAAAATGCAATTGATATTTCAACATCTCTTGCATTCTCAGAACCAAACTTTAATCCAGCACTTGTCTTTGAACATACGAGAATGCTATATAAGTTAGCAAATGACGAGTATAAAAACTTAATGAAAGTTATTTGGGCATAAGTAAAGGGATGGGCTGCAAGCAGCACCATCCTTTTTTATTCATATCATATCGATCCACATCTTTATGGCGGTGCCTACAATTAAAATAGACAATACATATTGTAAAACTTTTTGATTCACTCTCTTCCCTACTCTCACCCCAAGAGGAGCGGCAAATAAACTTGCTATCGCAACGATAAGGGCTGGAATAACAACTATTTGTCCAGTAATCACTTTCCCCGTCGTAATCCCTACCGAGGAAATAAATGTAATAGCGATAGATGTTGCTATTGTCGTACGTATTGGTAGTTTTAAAACAACTAGCATAATCGGGACTAAAAGAAATGCACCACCAGCCCCAATAATGCCGGAAACACTTCCTACAATAAACGCTAACATACTTGCTAACCATTTATTATAATTAACTGCTCTGCTATTATTTTTCTTCGGCACAAACATCATAATAGCCGCAATAGTAGCTAGTAATGTGTAAACAATGTTTACAGCATGCTCATTTAATAAATTCGCGCTAAAGCTACCTACAAAGCTTCCTATTAATATACTAGCTCCCATATACACAACTAAAGTTTTATCCATATCATTACTTTTCCTGTACGCCCACGCGCCTGCAAAAGTTGCAAAGAACACTTGAATCGCTGTAATACCACTCACTTCATGTGACGTATAGCCAGTAAATCCTAGCAATACTGGAATGTATAAGATCATCGGATAATTAATGATTGCACCGCCAATTCCAACCATCCCTGATATAAATGACCCTATAAACCCAATAATAAATAGTAGTACTGTTAAACTCATATTGTACCCCTCGCCTTCTAAAAAGAAGGTAATTTAAATAAATAAATTTACATTTCCATCCGAAGCATCTGCTAAATATGCTCCTACCCCAGCAAACTCTACCCCTTCCATAATCTCTTCCTCTTTTAACCCTAATAAATCTACTGTCATTTGACAAGCTACAAGTTTAATACCCTGTTCTTTCGCCAAATCAATTAAATCCGGCAAAGGCATGGCGTTATGTTTTTTCATAATACCTTTTATCATCTTTGGTCCCATACCAGCAAAATTCATTTTAGATAATCCCATTTTATCAACACCGCGTGGCATCATTTTTCCAAAAACTTTCTCTATGAGAGTTTTCTTTACTTCCACATGTTCATCTTTCCTTAAGGCATTTAATCCCCAAAAAGTATGAAAAATAGTCACCTCTTGATCATACGCCGCTGCACCATTTGCAATAATATAAGCTGCCATCGCTTTATCATAATCTCCACTAAATAAAACAATTGTCGTTTTCTTCTGTTGTTCCATGTTGTTCTCCCTCCAATTACCTATAGGGGTATTTGATTGTTTATAAAAAGGCTCAAATCGTTTATCTTCGTACTATACGACTTTACCTTCCCAAGCTAACATACCACCTACCATATTGATCGCTCGAAAACCGTAACTCTCTAAAAACTGAACTGCTCTTGCACTTCTTCCTCCTGAGCGACAAACGATAATATATTCTTTATTTTTATCCAACTCATGCATTCGAAACTCTAGTAAGCCTAACCTAATATGAGGCACTCCTGGAATTTTCCCTTCCATCACTTCTTCCATTTCACGAACATCGATTATATCCATCTCTTCATTTCGTAACAATCTTTCCTCTACTTCTCTTGCTGTTATTTCTTTCATCTTGATATTCCTTTCCTTACAAAGCGTTCATACCACCTGAAACATTTATAATGCGCTGAAATCCTAATTTCTTTAATACTTTTGCTGCTTGCTTCTCATCCCGCTCTGACAAATAACGATTACTTCTTTATTTTTATCTAGCTGATTTGCTTTACTAACTAACTCATTTAGCGGGATATTCTGAAATCCTTTCATATGATTTCCTCTATATTCACCTACTGTACGAACATCGATAAATTGTTTCCCCTTTTTCCCCACTATACTCTTTAATTCTTTTCCATTTATATTTTGAACACCTTTCACCGGTAAAAAACGTGAAATAACAAACGCTGCAGCAAGTACAATGAAAAGCGTACTTAATATTGTGTTCATATAACTCCCCCTCTACAGTTATAAAATTATTTCTTTCTACGCCTTCTTAATCCAAAACTTCAGTACATCGCTTTCTTCTGCATGCTTTACGATGTCATGACCAGTTTTGTTTGCCCACGCTGGAATATCCTTAATTGACCCTTTATCCGTTACATGTACTTCTAACACTTCTCCAGATTGTAAAGTATCCATCGCTCTTTTCGTTCTTACAATCGGCATTGGACATGCTAAACCTTTCGCATCTAATACTTGTTTTACATTCATCATCTATTCCTCCAGTTTGTTATTTTATAATGACTCATGAACTGCACAACGATTTGGGCCAATCTCCATTTCACGTGCTTCTTCCATACTCGGATGAATTTTCCCCATATTCGTTTGACGAATTTCTTCATACGCATTTGGCTGAGGTGGTAAGTTCTCTGTCACGATTTTACGAAACTCTGCCTCATCGACAATATTTAATCCTACATTCTCCTTAAATAGATCTTGTAAATTCGCACTTACAATACCTCTTTCACCCATCTCACTTATTTTTGAATAATGAGCTGGTAAAACAATTAAATCTTGAGATAATTCCTTATAACGTTTATATAAAGTATTTCGTAAATCCCCTACCCAGTCTTCCGCCTTCCCAGCAAGATCTGGACGCCCGATTGAATCTACAAATAAAATATCGCCTGATAATAAATAGGTCTCATCAATAATAAATGATGTACTTCCAATCGTATGCCCTGGTGAGTATAGCGCATCAATATGAATCAGGGTACCCCCCACCGTAATAACAGTACTTTCTACAAGCGGTTCGTAAGAGAAAACGACTTCCTCCGCATCTTTTGGAGGTAACCAATACGTACCGCCTACTTTTTCAGCTAACTTACGCCCACCAGAAATATGATCTGCATGTAGATGTGTATCCATTACGTTAGTAATAGTAGCCCCGTGCTCTTTTGCAAAATCTTCGTATGCTTCAATTGTTCTCACCGCATCAATAACTGCTGCTTCACCGTTTGAAATGACCATATAAGATAAACACCCTTTTCCAAGGCGATTAAATTGATATATACTTCCCCCGCCCTGTACATCTCCTACTTTTAATGGCTTCACATATTCACTCCAAGCTTTCATACCGCCAGCTAAATAATAAACATTATTGAAACCAGCATCTAACAATTGCTCTGCGACAAACCGAGAAGATCCTTCTTTCGCACATACAACTAAAATTTCTTTCTCTCTCGGCAATTCACTTGCAATATGATCTACACCATCTAATAAATCAAAATACGGTTTGTTTATAGAAGTGATTTGTTTCCCTTCAATTTTCCAATCTTCATAATCCGTCTCATTACGAACATCTAAAATAAACAACTCTCCGAATAAAACTTGCTCTGCGACATCTTTTGCTTGTAAGGATTTAACACTCATCTTTTTACCCCCTATGGTATGTTTTCAGTTAAAAAATTTTAATTCTCTATATTCCCTTGCCACTCTAGCATACCTGGAATGACATTTTTCATGTTTGAATAACCTTTCTCTTTCAACATTTGGCAAGCTACATCACTGCGGTTACCTGTTCGGCAAATAACATATATTTGCTTCGTCTGATCTAACGCTGCACTGTCTAATTCGCCTAACGGCACCGAAATGGCTGTTGGAATATGACCAAAAGCAAACTCCGCTGCTTCGCGAACATCTAATACGATGCACTCTTCCTCGCGAGATAATATAGACTGTAATTCCGTATTCGTAATTGTATGAGGATATTTCACAACTTCATTCACTTCATGCTCGTGTGCTTTCCTCACATAATGCATCAATATGTCACCTTCGTGTTTCGTCCCGATATATTGATGCCCTACTTTACTCGCCCAACTTTGTATATCTATCGTAGATCCTTTATCTGTTGCCTCCATTTCAATCACTTGCCCTGATGCGAGACTCTCCATCGCCTTCTTCGTCTTCACAATCGGCATCGGACAAGCCAAACCTTTACAATCTAAACTCATATCTACTTTTATACTCATTATCGATTCCTCCACATTTTATATACATATACCAGTAGGGGTATATTAAAACGTTTTTGAAAATCTGTCAACACTTATGTTTGACAGATTATCGGCTTTTTACAAGTAATTGAACAGCTTCTTTAATTAACTCTTCATTTGAACCATTACCACTTTCAAACTGTTCACGTAAACATTGCTCTAAATTTGTTCCAACAACGAGCCCAATTGTACGATCAAGTGCAGAACGGGATGCAGTTAACTGTGTAATAACATCTCGGCAATCTTTTCCCTCTTCCATCATGCGAAGCACACCACGAACTTGACCTTCAATACGTTTTAATCTATTTTTCATATCTTGATTATATTCCATTCTATAATCACCTCATTACCATTATGTCACTATTTATATCTTATGACAATATATTATACCCTATAGGGTATCTTGTAAACCCCTTAATTTTAATTTTTTAACTACATATGAAAAAAGGCATGAAGTGAGACTTCTATCCTTATTTTTTGTAGGCTATACAAAGCTGAATTTTACGAGCAGCAATCTCCCACCAACTTTTAAAGTGGAAGATTCACTGCCCATAAACTTCAATATACAATACGGTCTGGTAATACTGTCCCGTATAATTTAAAGCCACCATCTACATTCTTTACCTTATATCCTTTTTCCATTAACATACGTGCTGCAACATATCCCCTCATACCCAGTTGACAAGTAATATATATTTCTTTATCTAATGGTACTTCATCCAAGCGATCACGTAATTCATCTAATGGAATATTAATAGAACCTTTAATCATTCCTTGCTTTAATTCATTAGGCTCTCGAACATCCATAAGATATCCACCATTTTCAACAATACGATCTATTTCATGCCATTGTACCGTGTCCACAAAACCATCTACTATATTGCTTGCCGCATACCCTACCATGTTTACTGGATCTTTTGCGGAAGAATAGGGCGGGGCATATGATAATTCTAAATCCGGTAAATCAATTACAGTTAAATTCGCCTTCATTGCCGTTGCAATAACATCGATACGCTTATCTACCCCGTCACGTCCTAAAGCCTGTGCTCCATAAATTTTTCCACTCTCTTTATTAAAAATTAATTTTATTAGCACTGGCGTAGCATTCGGATAGTATCCAGCATGCGAATTCGCTTGTACATGTACTACCTCATAGGGTATATTTAATCGTTTTAATATTTTCTCATTTACTCCAGTCGAAGCAACTGTTAGATCAAAAACTTTAGCTATAGAAGTTCCCATCGTACCTTTATATAAAGAATCCGTATGACCATGAATAATATCTGCTAACATGCGACCTTGACGATTAGCCGGCCACGCTAAAGGAATCATTGTTTCTGTTTCTGTAACAAAATCTTTTACTTCAATCGCATCACCAATTGCATATATATGTTGGTCCGATGTTTGAAATTTCTCATTTACTTTTATCGTTCCTCTAACTCCTAGTGCTAATCCTGCATCCTTCGCTAAACTACTCTCTGGTTGTACACCAATTGCTAAAATAATCATATCTGTCTGTATGTTTGAACCACTTTTTAAACGTACAACAGTCCCGTCCGCTTCCAATGCATCTACACCATCTTCAAAAACAAGCTCAACATTGTGATTCTTCATATGCTCGTGTACATATGCAGCCATTTCATAATCAATCGGTGGCATCACTTGATTGGCCATCTCTACAAGAGTAACATCAAGTCCTCGTTCTCTTAAATTTTCAACCATTTCCACTCCAATAAATCCACCACCAATAACCGTCGCATGACGTGGTTTCTTCTCATCAATATATGCTTTAATACGATCTGTATCAGGTACACTTCGTAACGTAAACATCGCTTTCGCTTCTTCAATACCTGGAATAGGTGGAACAATTGGTTTTGCCCCTGGTGAAAGAATTAACACATCATAGTTCTCGTTATATGTTTCATTTGTAGTTACATTCTTTATTGTAATTGTTTTCTCTTCTTTATTAATCTTTACCACTTCACTTAATACACGTATATCTAAATTAAAACGCTTTGACATCTTTTCAACAGTTTGTACTAATAGTTTTTGTCTTTCTGTAATGACATCGCCAATATAGTATGGTAATCCACAATTTGCAAATGAAATATATTCACCGCGCTCCACCATAATAATTTCATCTTCTTCACTTAAACGACGAAGCCTTGCAGCTACTGATGCCCCGCCAGCAACTCCGCCTACTACAACTATTTTTCTAGACATATTTCAAACCTCCATATTGTTTATTATTTAATTTTCTCATGTATCACAAACATAAAACCTATACCTGTATGGGTATATGGTAAATTATAAAAAATTTAATTTCAATCAATATGGCTTTCTTTCACAAATTTGAAACAAAAAAGAACTTAGATCCCTCTAAGTTCTTTTGCGTATAGTTCTATAGCTTTCTGTACGATTACATCTGCAGTATTTTCCTCCGGTGGCATCAATAAATTCGTAACAGGACCATATACAACAGGATTTAACTCTACTTCGTATCCACCATATGTAAATTCTTCCCTTGTCGGTAAATAACCAATATATCCATTCGTATATCCACCAAGAAAAGCTATTTCATTTTGAAGACGCTCTTTCATTTCTAACGCAGTCTCTGAAAATGGTTCCATCGGTATACCAGAGAACATACCATCATTAACTTGAAACAGTTGAACTTCTAAATCAATACGTAACTGCCGAATACCTTGCTTATATTTCTCTAAAACGATAGTAAGCCATTCATCCGTATTCACACCCCACTGCTTCTCCGCCAATTGAGCCATGCTTCGTATCTCATTCATTTCAGGAATATCTTTCAACTTCATTTGCATCGTACTCGAGACTGTTCTTAAATTTACAATTGGGCTATATGTAACTGTTGGCAACATCGTTAATACATGTCCACTAAGTGTGTAAGCCATTTGCTTTAATGCTTCCCTTGAACCGCGATACTTCGCATTTACATTACCAGCAGCTCCTTGCACGATAATAACAGGACAGTTTACTATTTTCTCAAGAATCTCTCTCGTCATTCCAGGATAATCCGCGGATAATACATCACTATCACCTTTTAAAACATTCGGATGAGCAGTACAAAACACTACAATCCCAGATAAATCCTTCGTTTCTGCATCTCTTATTGCCAACATACCAATTCGTTTATCTACAATCCCCTCTATACTTATTCCCATCTTCGCCTTTCCATCAGATGTTCGCTCTCTTCGGTTCACTCCCATTTCACCTGTCGTAACACCCCATCCAACTTCACATAGCTTCAAATTGTTATTCGCAGTAACAGCACCCTGCACTACATTATTTACTAAAATCGTTTTATACGACTGTACTAGCGGATCATCACCGACCGTTTCTGGACCAGAGTGTGTATGTGTATAAACAACCGTTATTCGCTCAAACGGCACATGAAGCTCACTCCCTACTCGCTCGCGAATAATATTCGTATCTTCTACTAACATCCCAATGTTATCAATGCTTATAAACACAGTTTTTATTTCATCTTTTTCAAATACAAAGACCGTCCCGTAAATACGCTCTTCAATATTATTAATTCCTGTATCTCTATGATATCCGATAAAATCAATGCCTAAAGGCGGCGTAATATCCACCCTACATCCCCCTACTTTGCTCATTTGAATTGCTCCATTTCTATATATAACTCCCTTTCTTCAAGAATAGCATATTTAGCTTTGTTCCAAATAAGAAAGAACGGACATAGCAATCTATGTCCGTTCTTTTTCTCACACATACTTCCGATGCACCATCTTCCCATCATAAGAAAACACAACGCCCTTACTCTCCACAATGGACTCCATATGCACCGTTCTTCCCCATAACTGATGAAGGTACGGTAATACCTTTTCTAAGTATTTTAAATCTAGCTCAATTCCTTCGTAACTATGTTTAATGTACAATTCTCCGTTCTTTAAGTAGTCTCCATCTTCTACTACTAAGTACGGGAAACCTCCATTTGTACGCATATTTACAAGTTGATCACGTACATGTTCCCATTCTTTATCAATTACTTTATATTCTTTTCCTTGGCGCTGGAATAAGTACATATCTTCTCTCATGACGAGTTCTTTATTTAAGTAGTTTCTTAAGAACGATACGTCCCATTCAATTTCGCGTACTTCAAAGATTTTCTCACGACCAGATCCTGGTTTTACGCCTCGTCGTTTCATTTCTTCTGTCGGGTTGTTGTAGCGTTCTTCAATATCTTCAAACATTTTAATACCGAGGTAGTATGGATTAATACTTGTTTTTGATGGCTGTACGACACCTGCATTAAGCTTTGCAAATTCGATCGCTTCAGAAGATGTTAAGTCCATTTCACGAAGTATACGTTGATGCCAGTAGGAAGCCCAGCCTTCATTCATGATTTTAGTTTCAAGCTGTGGCCAGAAATATAACATTTCCTCACGCATCATCGTTAATATGTCGCGCTGCCAATCTTCTAACTCACGGCTATATTCTTCAATAAAGAGGAGTAAATCTTTCTCTGGCTGTGGTGGAATTTTCTTCTTTTTGCGTATATTGGATCGTTCCCTTTTTTTATTTCGATCATCTAAATTCCATAAATCATCGTATTGCGACGCCTTTTTCTTATCTACTTCTTCCTCTTCTAAATCATCAATACTCCACGCAAGTTTCGGGCGCATAAGTGATGGGTCAATATGTTCTTGAATGGCAAGTACGGCATCTAAAAATGTTTCCACCTCTGCTTTTCCGTACTTATGCTCATATGCTTTCACACGGTCTGCGGTTGCCGCCATACTCTCTACCATATCTCGCTTCGTATTTGAAAAACGAACGTTATTTTTAAAGAAGTCACAGTGTGCTAAAACGTGCGCTACGATGAGTTTATTTTGAATTAAAGAGTTCGTATCTAATAAAAAGGCGTAACATGGATCAGAGTTAATAACGAGTTCGTATATTTTACTAAGTCCTAAATCGTATTGTAATTTCATTCTGAAAAATTGCTTCCCAAAACTCCAATGTGAAAATCTCGTCGGCATCCCATATGCACCAAATGTATAAATAATTTCCGCTGGACATATTTCGTAACGCATTGGATAAAAATCAAGCCCAAATCCAGTCGCAATTTCCGTAATTTCCGCAATCGCATATTGCAGTGCTTTATCATCACTTGCTCTCATTATTTTCCCTCCTTACACTTTCCCTTAAGAAAGTGTATGATTGGAAACAAGCTTTCATGAGAACTAAACAAACTTACTCGACTTATTCACCTTTTTTATTTCAACAATACTTGAGCTTACTGGATTAACATCCCTCATTAGGGTACATGGGGAAATTCTTATACTCTCTTATCTGCTCAACTATTTTCCTCTCTATATCACCTTGGTTCTCAAAAGTATGCAATTCATGACACCAAAATACAACCTCAGTTTCATTCTTTTCTTCTACCCAAGGCCTTACAGTAATCGATGTTCCATCAAATTTTAATTTCTCATATGAACAATATTCAAATGCAACATATTTTAACCACCAATAGTTTACCTCTTCTTTAATTTCTTGCGCAGTAAAAGTACGGGGCAATTTAAAAACCCCAGCTATCACTGTAGGGTATAGTAATGGACAATTCGCATGATAAAATTGCACATTCACAATAGTCACTTTCTCAACTCTATTTTCTTGTAATTCATTATGATTTACATACACCCTACACATAAATTGTGGAAAAAATGTAGTATAGCTATTTTGATCCATTGACTGCCCTATATTCTTACTCGTTTCGGTCCCTAATGTATTTCCAAACAGGGATGTCAACCCTTCCCTAGACACCATATTATCGACATCTCGCAGTAACAAAATACTATTATTAATAACTTCCCTTACATTTTGAATAGATATTTTCATAATGTCCTTTGTACTCATTCATCATTTTCCTCTCCGCATATATTTCCAAGTGTCACATACCACTTCAGATAAACCATCCCACTTGTATTGTGAACTTGTATTTGAATATACCCAACAATTTTTTTGAACTTCTTCTATTCTTGATAATCCACTAAAACTATTCAATCCCTTTTTCTCTAGTAAAAGCTTTAAATCAGATAAAATCCATTGATCTTGTACAGTCCCATATGTAATCCATTCACAAACCGTACTATAAATCATGGACCACGAAAGCCAAAATATCTTTTTTCCCTCTTCAGATACACGCGCATGTTTGGCACTGTCCAATAACTCTCCGAGGGGCATACTTGTATCGTTTGTAAGATAAATAAGCGATATATCTTTTACTTTTGAAGGAGAAATAGCAATATGTTTATAAAAAGTGTCGCTATGTAAATCCTCCAATTCTCTTGCTAGTTGATCACGTTGAAAATTCTTTCTCTCCATCAAATCAACCGTTTCATCTTCCTTACTAGACTTACCTGATAAAAACTTTGCTTCTATACATACAATATGATACGTAGCATCTTCATTTTCTAAGAGTACTAAAACATCTGGTTCACTGTTTTCTAACCTTTTCCAAAATAAAAAGGTTATTTTCTTTACCGTTCCATCTACATGCAAAGTCTTTCCGTTCTTATTCACCGATCTGTTTAATAACTCTACAAAAAACAATGGAGAAGATAAATAGCGTATGCTTCCAATAACGGACGACGTCAATATATCTTCACTACTGCTATAAAACTTCCCTTTAAGTTCAGCTTGTAACATAAAGACATTCCTTTCCAAATACGTAGTGAATTTATTTTAAAGCAAGTAACTGCACATCCCCACTATCTACAAGACTATTTAAAATCCACATAAACATATGTATTTGACGTTTCTCATAACGAACCTGCCAAATATTATTTAAATAAAAAAGGCACCCTTGTTCAAAACAAGAATGCCTTTCTATTTAACCTTCAATAATCTCCATCTTCTCCGTAATCGGCGCTCGCGCTTTTCCGTCTGGTGCTTTATCGAAATAACCAATATGAAGAATTCCAACGATACGTTGGCCTCTTGTTAAACCGATTCCTTCTATAAATAATGGATTGTAGTTTAATCCACCTGATTTCCAAACACAGCCTAAACCGCGTTCCCAAGCAAGCAGTTGGAAGTTTTGCATAAATGCGCATGTTGCAGCGTAATCTTCATCACGTTGAATTTGACGCGGATCTTCATTCATATATACAACGATTTGCGCAGGTGTGCTTAAGAAACGATCTGATAAAATTTTGCCGCGTTTCGCTCTTTCTTCTTCTGAGAAAGAGTTTAATACTGCGTCTACTAATTGCTTACGCCCTTCTCCAATGTATAGTTGACAATTCCATGGTTCACGGTTTTTATGATTCGGTGCCCATGTTGCGTCGTTTAATAGTTCAATTAATAGCTCTTTTTCTACTGCTTTATCTGTAAATGTACGAACAGAGCGTCTTTCTTTAATCACATTTGCGATGGAAGTATATGTAGTCATATTTTTCTCTCCCTTATTTTTCATCTATATGTATAAGTTCTTTATTGATATTGATTTTCAATTTCGATTATAACCTAGTTTTTCACTATTAATCAATGTTTTATGTTGGAAAACATCTAAAAACTTCTTTTTCTACTGTGAATAAAAAAACTTAGCTTGTTCACAAGTTTTTCACATTTTATGGAAATGATATGTGTAAAGTTTTCCACATTATCCATCTAGGAGGAGTTTACATGTACAAAAAAATCGCAGTAAGTATGACTATGGCAGCATTATTATGCGGGGCAACAGTCTTCCCCGCTTTCGCTGCCACGCCAAAAGAAGTAACAATGCACCATCATAATCCTATTTCAGAAGAAGAAATGCAGTCGCTCGAAAAACTCGGCTATAACAAACATGAAATTTGGAAAGCTGCTCATATTGCAAGAATAAGCAAAAAAGAAATTAAGGACGTTTTAGCTTACTATAAGCAAAATAAATCTTGGGAGAAAACAGCCGAGCATTTCGGTGTAGATCCAAGTAAGTTAAAAAAACATCATATGAATAAAGAAACGAAAAAAGCATTGCTACAAGAGCTAGCAAACATGCACAAATCTACACCTGATCAGCTAAAACAAAAAATGAAAGAGTATAACATCGGCTTACGTCATCTCGCGGTGTTAACAATCATCGCTCAAAAAAGTAATACCCCTCTCGATGATGTACTAAAAATGAAAAAAGATGGCATGGATATTAAACAAATTGCAGAAAAATTAAATGTAAAAAAAGAAGATATACGAGCAGAAATGATTAAATTAGTGAAGTCTATTAAAGAACAGAAAACAAATTAACATGCCAAAAAGGAAGAGATATCCAATACTCTTCCTTTTCTTTATCCCGCTATTTGTGGGTAGTAAAACTCCCACCTCCAAATTCAGCTGGAGCAAAGCAGTTAGGGAGAAGCCCCGCTGCCCGTAAACGCCCGATTGGTGAGGGCTAATAATCAGCGGGGATGAACACCCCCCACTGATTAAAGTTTTACTTTATGAACTTTCAATTTTCAAGTATAAATTCCCGTCTTTCCCAAAAACTAACACAAGTAAATGATGTACGTAAGGGGGGAGAAAATGTTCCGTTTATCATCTAAAAAGAAGAAAAAAGCACTCTGTTCTATTCCAGAGTTTATCCACACTATGAAAGAATCCAGTGATTTCGTGTCTTATAACGTAGTAGACGATGGAACATTGTGTTTGTTTTATTATAAATCTACAGCCGAATCACTCCTCATTAATCGATTCATTTTAACACCTATAAAAAAAGAATTAGATCACATTGAAAATATAAGTGATATAGCAAATATCGTCACACTCGAAGAGATTATCACCAATCCTTCTATTGATGATATTCGTGAAAAATTATTAGGTGGATATGTACTCATACAGCTAAAGAATGATTCTCAAGCAGCAGAATATGCACTTATTCGTGCTGAAAGTTCGGTTTTAGGTACACGGTTATATAACGATACAGAGAATGAATATAGTGTCATCGGTCCAAAAGTCGGGTTCGTTGAGAATATCGATACAAATATACACTTACTTCGCCGAAATATCGTAACGGAGCAATTAGTTTTCAAAGAAGTTGTCGTTGGCTCTATATCAAAAACAAAAGTCGTAGTTGCTTACATCGAAGGCATTACAAATGAACAGCACGTCAATACTGCAATGCAGCGCCTACAAGACATTGACTTTGATGTTCCTTTCGATGCGACTATGATTGAACAGTTTATTAGCGATAACAGTAACTCTCCCTTTCCTGTTTTACTACCTACAGAGCGTTTAGATCGCTCCGTTTATGCATTACTTAATGGAGGGATTGTCATTTTAACAGATGGTTCACCATATGCATTAGCTGGCCCAGCGACATTACTCGATTTTTTCGTCTCACCAGAAGATTATTATTTACCATGGATAGCAGGCTCATTTCTTAGAATGGTTCGTTTTTTCGGAGCAGCATTCTCTCTATTCTCTTCAGCTATTTATACAGCTGTATTAACGTATCACTATCAAATGATTCCAGCTGATTTACTTGGCCCTATTATTTATTCTAGAGCTAACGTACCGTTCCCACCTATGTTAGAAGCACTTTTTTTAGAAATTACAATTGAATTACTGCGCGAAGCTGGAGCACGCTTACCGACCAAAGTCGGCCAAACGATTGGTATTGTTGGCGGGATTGTAATTGGACAAGCCTCTGTTGAGGCTGCTTTAACGAGCACTATTTTATTAATTGCGGTTGCGTTATCTGCACTTGCGTCTTTTACAACACCAACAGTAAAAATGTCTTCCACTATCCGGATATTACGATTTCCTCTCATCATTTTAGCTGGAGCATTTGGTGGTCTAGGTCTCATTGTCGGATTCGTATTCATATTAGCTCATTTAATTCGCTTAAAATCACTTGGATCACCTTATTTATTACCTTTATACCCATTTCGAGGTTTAGGAACTGCGGAGGGGCTCCTTCGCTTGCCATTTAGTCAAACTGCTGGACGTGCCTCTTTTCTAAGACCGAAAAAGAAATGGCGCTATGATCCAAACAAAGCGAAAGAAAAACTTGATGGTGAGGAAAAATGAAAAATATTTTATTATGCTTTGCTATTATCGTTTTAATTTTCCAATCCGGATGTACACAACCGAATATAGTAGACACACAGCGAATTATTCATGTAGGTGGATTCGATATAACGAAAGATAAAAAATTTCGCGGGACGATTTTATATCCCGATTACACAAAAGGTGTTCAATCAAAACCAGAAACTCAGTCAACTACTGCCGGCACTATTGAAACAATTTCTTCACTTCTAAATGCCAAATCACCACACACTATCGCCGTAGGACAAATGCGTGTTGCCCTATTCGGAAAATCATTTGGTGAACAAGGTATTGGTGACATTATTAACAACCTACAACGTGATCCAAATGTTGGTCGAGACGTACAACTAGCACTTGTAGATGGTTCAACCGAACATCTGCTCAAACATATTAAATCAAATGGATCACTATATTTATCTGATTTACTGGAGCAAAATATAGTAACTGAAACGATTCCACGGACCGCTTTAAATATTTTTTTATATAACTATTTTTCATCGGGATGCGATCCATTTCTTCCTTATATTAAAGTGGATGAAGACAAGTCTGCCTCCATTAAGGGACTCGCTTTTTTAAAAAAGGATAAAGTGGTTATGTATACAGATAAAAAAGGATCTTTTTTATTCAAATTACTCATTAATCCAACTAAAAATGGACGTTACGAAGTTCCGATACGTCGAGGTAACCATAAAGGGTTAATTACCACTCAAAATTTATCTGGAAAAAGCGTTTGTTACCTGATTGATGCAGGTGACATCCCGAAAATCCATATTCAACTCAAATTAAATGGACTCATAAAAAACGCTCCAGATTGGCTCGATTTAACGAAGTCAGAGAATATAAAATATGTAAAAAAACATATAGAAAAAACAATTGAAAAAGATTTAAACGAATTAATAACACAATTCCAAGAAAAAGAAGTGGATCCAATAGGTATACGAGAAGAAATTCGTAGTCACTCACGAAAATGGACGATAAAACAAATTCAAGAAATGTACCCTAGTGTGGATGTTGCTGTTCATGTTCAAATCAATGTCGTGCAATCTGGTATTGGAGAATAGTGAGGTGTTACAATGGCTGAACAAAATAAAACAATGACTGTTTCCCCTTATTTCACATTTCTTTTATTACACTCTCTTCAAATTGGAGTAGGCGTATTAGGATACCAACGAATTATTGCAAAATATGCCGGCTATGATTCTTGGATTTCTCTTATTGTTGCGGGTATTATAACTCATATCGTACTGTTTTGTATGTTAAAAATGTTAGATAAAGATAATGATTTAATGGCCATTCATACAACATGTTTCGGAAAATGGCTTGGAACTTTTTTGTCTATGTGCTTTGCTGCATATCTTCTCTTATTTTGCCTAACTGTGCTTCGTACATATATTGAAGTCATTCAAGTATGGGTCTTTCCTACAATTAAGCCATGGAAATTAACGTTCTTATTTTTACTCGTGACGTATTACGTAATAAAAGGTGGATTCCGCTCTGTAACAGGAATGTGTTTTTGGGGCGTCGTAATACCGATTTTCGTACTACTTTTCTTAGTGTTCCCTATGAAATATGCACATGTCCGTAACATTTTACCGATTCTTACCCATTCACCTGTAGACATTCTATATTCAGCAAAATCATCTGCATTAGAATTTCTTGGATTTGAAGCAATTCTTATCTTTTATCCACTCATTAAAAAAGGAAAATCACTACATAAATGGGCACACGGTGGTATTGCTTTTACAACTATTTTATACGTAATACTAGCAATCGTGTCCCTTATGTACTATAGCCAAGGACAACTCCATCATACAATTTGGCCAACATTAACGATGCTAAAAATCATTAAAGTTCCTTTTATCCAAAGATTTGAGTACATTATTATTTTTCTCTGGTTTCTTATTATTTTACCTAATCTTTGTTTAACCATTTGGTCTTCTTGTCGCATTAGTAAAACTTCCTTTCACATACCGTTTAAAATTACATTGCCACTTTTTATCGCAGCTATATTTATTTCATCCTTATTTTTCACAAATCGTGAAAGTATCAATACATTAAATACAGTACTGTCTCAAGCTGGTTTATATATTGTATACGCTTATATCCCAATTTTATTTCTATTCCATTCACTACGATGGCGCTTCAAAAATCAGTCGAAAAAATCTTCACCCGACACGCCATGATATTTGATACAATTTGATTAATACATGTGTAAAGGGGACAAGCGTATGAAGAAATATGTATTTTCTTTACTTGCAGTACTGAGTTTAATTCTTGCTGGATGCGGAGCTACTAGTACAAATGAAAAAAAATCATCTGAATCAAAAGAAGAACATGATCATGCCACGCACACGCAGCAAGCTGACATTCAAGAAAAAACAAAAGGATTCGACACACTCCCTACCTTCCTAGACAAGCTTGATCCGCAAATGAAAGATATCTACACTGTCGCTGGACAAAATGCAGAGCTATTAGATTGGATTCCATGTTACTGCGGTTGCGGTGAGAGTGTAGGACATAAAAATAATAAAAACTGCTTTATTCGTGAAATTAAGAAGAATGGCGAAGTTGTTTGGGATTCTCACGCAACGACTTGTGTCAACTGCCTAGAAATCGCGGTTGAATCGGCTTCCATGAAACAAAAAGGAAAATCAACGCTCGAAATTCGTAACTATATCGACAATAAATACAAAGAAGGCTATGGTAAGCCAACACCTACGCCAATGCCAAAAGCATAAAAACGAGGAAATCCCTCGTTTTTCTCTTTTCATTCACTTTTTTTCTTAACAAATTCTTTCAAGTGTATTTCTCCTCGCTTATCACACACTATATATAACTCCTCAGTAAGGAGGGTACACAGTGCAAACATATAACGACTATGATAAAGCTCTCTATTACACGTATTGCTGTAATTGGGATAAATTACTCGTTCTCATGGTTCAAACGAACGATCAATTATTTTCTAAGCGTATTGAGCATTTCTTACACGCTTATCAATACAGTAAAGAACTACCAGAAGTTGATAAACAATTGCAGCTCCTATTTCAATATATTGACCACGCATCCCAAAAGTCACATGTAGAAGAAGTAGAGCAAATTCAAATGTAAAATATAGCGCTATTCTCTTCAAGAGAGTAGCGCTTTTTAAAATGTTTATATCAATAAAAGTTTTCTCTTATAAAACTTTTATTGATAAACATATTTTTTCTTTCTTTTCCCTACCACTTCATACTATAATTTAGTATGTAACTATTATAAGAGAGGTATAAAATATGGGACGAGAAAAAAAGCAAGAGTATGCTTTATTTGCTGCATGGGGAGCTTCTTTTATTGCTACACTTGGTAGCCTATACTTTTCCGAAATCATGAAATTTGAGCCTTGTGTACTTTGTTGGTATCAACGTATCTTTATGTATCCATTCGTTTTATGGCTCGGCATTGCTGTAGTAAAAAAAGATTATCGCATTGCAAGTTATTCCTTACCAATTGCAAGTATTGGTGCTTGTATTTCTTTATATCACTATGCAATTCAAAAAGTCGCAGCATTTTCAGCTGCTGGAGCAGCTTGCGGACGCGTACCTTGTACGGGAGAATACATAAACTGGTTTGGCTTTGTGACAATCCCGTTTTTAGCACTTATCGGCTTTATCACAATCGCTGTTTGTAGCTTCATCGTAATCAAAAACAAATAAGGAGATGAAAGAATGAAAAAAATGCTTATATTTGGTGGTATTATTATCGCCTTGTTCGCAGCAATTTTCGCTGTAACACAAATGGAAGAAAAAAACGCTACTAGCCAGAAAATTGATAATGCTACTGATAGTAAGACAAATGGCCCTGACTACTATACAAATAAAATCTCTCTTTCAGATCTCCAAAAGAATTTAAAAGAGAAAAAAGAAGAAACAGTATACTTTTATCAAACATCTTGCGTTCATTGTCAAAAGCTATCTCCTATCGTAGTACCAATGGCTAAAGACTTGAACGTTGATATGAAAGTTATGGACATTGAAAAACTAGATGCTCCTTGGGATGAATATAAAATTAAAGGAACTCCAACAATCATTCACTTTAAAGATGGCAAAGAAGTAAGCCGTATTAGCGGGGAACAATCGAAAGACAAATTAAAAGAATGGCTTGAGCAAACGAAAAAATAACGAGAAAAGGAAACTCCTTCTATACATGAAATGGACGTAAAATCCCACACTAATGTATAAGGAGGGGGTTTTATGCCAGAAGTAAAATGCTCTGTTTCCAATTGCTCATTTTGGGGACAAGGTAACTTTTGTCAAGCAAGTGCAATCGTTGTTCAACCGGATGCACAAGAGGCTGGTCAGAATACAAATGATTCGTATACAAGCGCAGCTTTAACAAACGAGACGTTAGAAAGTTCTGTAACAACGAGTGTAGAAACTTGTTGTCATACATTTAAACCGAAATATTAAACGTAAAAGCATACGATTAGTCGTATGCTTTTTTACATTCCCCTCCAAAAATCATGCATCATAAAAAAGTACAAAATAACGAGAAGGACCGTCCCGCATAAAGTAATGCGTCGATATACACTCTTCTCCCCTTCCCTCGCTTTAACAAATGCCCAAATAAATCCGACGAACAATATTAAATCAATATATGGAACATAAAAGGAGAAGACGAGTAACGCATATAAATACACGATAAATAAACAAGTCGTGATTAAGAAAATTTTAAATGCAAATTCACTTTTCATAATGTGACCGCCCCCCAATCTGTACTGTATTATATTCAGCAAAACATAATAGTTGCTGTTTCAATTTTTTTATCCCACTATTTACATGAATCCTAATTAGTATAAGTTTATAATCAGCAAAGAATAGCAATTCCCCCATTAAGTTTCACTTCATCACAAATAAGCTACCGCCTATACACGGTAGCTATTACGGAACATCATATTTTCTTATATATATATTACTTAAGATCGAATAAGGTAATTGCTCATAACGAATTTTTTCTCCCGTTTCATCAACAATATACAAATTACTTCCTATATAATATATTCCATCTTTTCGTTTGGAGTACACTACATATTTTTCATTTGGCAATACCGTTTTTACTTTCGTCAATTGTCCATTTGGTTCTTGCCAATATATATTTACACGGTCTACTAGCGTAAGTGTTCCAATTTGTTCTTCTTCTACTTTACGACCATTCCAACTCACAACACGATAACCAAGCTTATACGCCTCATATTCAGGACTCGTATAAAAACGAGAAATAATTACTTTCGTCTGTAATTGTACCCGTTCATATAACCATTGTATGTCCCGGTCATGCATGCGAATACAACCATTCGACTCCCTGCTCCCAATCGTCCATTCCCGATTTGTTCCATGAATCGCATATTCCTTTTTATCCAGACCTAACCACCTCGTACCGAGAGGATTATTCGGCGCACCCCCTGGTATTTTTTTTCGATGGTATTCTTTATTTTTATACTTAGTTATAATACAAAAATTACCTTCAGGCGTCGGGGTGCTATCTCTTCCTGTCGTTATCGGAAATGTTCTTGTATAGTTTCCCTCTTCAAAAAAAGACAGCTGATTCGTTTTAAGGTTAACTAATATTAAATGATCTGTATTAGCAAAAACGCTAGCTGGTAGGCAGAAAAATAGGATTATGATTAACCATACTTTCTTCATCTAAATCCTCCCTAGCACTAACATCATAATAAAGTGAAACTTTACTCAGTTGGGGGTTCTGTTCATCCCCCAACTGAGTATCAGCCCGCACCAATCGGGCGTTTACGGGCAGCAGGGCTCCCATCTAACTTCTTTGCTCCAGCCAAATTTTGAGGTGGAGTCTTACTGCCCACGAATAGCGGGATAAATGCAATTAGCTTTACTTTGCTCTTATAAATGAAAACTATCCATTTACAATAACGCCCCCATTTACATGTATCATCTGCCCTGTTACATATGCCGAATCATTAGACGCCAAATATACATACGCAGGCGCTAATTCATACGGCTGACCAGGCCTTTGCATAGGAACATTGCTCCCGAACTGTGATACTTTTTTCTCATCAAAACTTGATGGAATAAGCGGTGTCCAAATTGGACCTGGTGCAACACCATTTACACGAATTCCTTTTTGTACAAGGGACTGAGATAGCGACCTTGTAAACGCGACAATTGCTCCTTTCGTTGCAGAATAATCAATCAATGTTTCATTTCCTTCATACGCAACGATAGATGCTGTGTTTATAATTACATCTCCTTGCTTTAAATGAGAGAGTGCTGCTTTTGTAACATGAAAATAAGAAAAAATATTAATACGGAACGTTTTTTCTAACTGTTCCGCTGTAATATACTCTAGCCCTTGCTGCGGATATTGCTGTGCAACGTTATTCACAAGAACATTTAAACTTCCCAGCTGCCGGGCGGTCTCTTCGACAACATCTTTACAATGTTGTTCACTACTCAAATCCCCCGGCAGTAATACACAATTCACGCCTTCTTTTTCAACAAGTTTTTTCGTCTCATTTGCATCCTCATCCTCATCTAAATAAGCAATCGCAATATTTGCTCCCTCTTTTGCAAAGGCGATGGACACAGCTCGTCCAATCCCGCTATCTCCCCCCGTAATTAATACATTCTTTCCTTTTAACTTTTCGCTTCCTTTATAATTTGGATCTTCAAACTTTGGAAGAGGATTCATTAACGATTCAATACCAGGCTGTTTATTTTGATGTTGCGCAGGCATTGTTAAGAATTTTTTTTGCTGCGGCATAACTTTCTTCAACTCCTTTTCCCTTATAATGTGCACAATGATAAAAACTACTTACACATTAAAAAACCGCAATTCACACTCATTGATAAGGTTAATATTCGAATTTAAGACATAAAATATGAATTGTTCTAAAGTTTTTATGCAAAACTATTGCAAAATAGATAAAAAACGAATATTATATATAACTGTTGTGAAAATTATTCGTAAAAAGAAAGGATGTTTATATGTTTAACCTTTCAAAACATAAAACTTCTATTAAAACTGAAATTATGGCAGGTATTATTACCTTTTTAACAATGGCATATATCATTGTCGTAAACCCTGTCATCCTTGGGGATGCAGGCGTTCCATTTGAACAAGCATTTACAGCTACTATTATCGCCGCTGTTGTCGGAACATTATTTATGGCAATCTTTACAAACTTACCAATCGCAATTGCACCAGGTATGGGATTAAATGCTTACTTCTCTTACTCTGTTGTAAAAGCTCATGAAGGCATGACTTTCGCAATTGCATTCTCTGCTGTATTCGTAGCAGGTATGATTTTAATTTTGTTATCATTCACATCTTTCCGTACGAAATTAATGGAAGTAATTCCTGAAAACTTAAAACATGCACTTACTGCTGGTATTGGTCTTTTTATTGCTTTTATCGGTTTGCGCT
Organism: Bacillus proteolyticus; assembly: GCF_001884065.1. Classification (GTDB taxonomy): domain Bacteria; phylum Bacillota; class Bacilli; order Bacillales; family Bacillaceae_G; genus Bacillus_A; species Bacillus_A proteolyticus. Next base: position 27,194 of record NZ_MACH01000153.1, on the reverse strand, counting down.
TAACAGGAATTGTTACAAAAAATGATGCCAACTTAGTTGGGCTTGGCGATCTTCACTCTGCCCCAGTTCTACTAGCGTTAGCTGGCCTTGGAATTACAATTATCCTTATGTCTTTAAATATAAACGGGGCACTGTTTATCGGAATGCTACTAACTGGTATTATCGCTTATTTCACAGGGCAATTAACGTTCTCAAATGGCGTTACGTCAATGCCTGGATTACCAGAAGGAATTATCGTTTCAAACCCAATTACTGCTGTTTCTGATGTAATTAATTACGGATTATACGGCGTTGTGTTCTCATTCTTCCTCGTTACACTATTTGATACAACAGGAACATTACTTGGTGTAGCACAACAAGGTGGATTTATGAAAGACGGAAAGCTTCCAAAAGCAGGACGAGCTCTTCTATCTGACTCATTCTCAGCAACAATTGGAGCTATGTTCGGAACAACACCATCAACAGCTTACATTGAATCATCTGCTGGTGTTGCAGCTGGTGGCCGTACTGGTTTAACAACTGTTACAGTAGCTGTTCTGTTTGCATTAGCAGCATTCTTCGGGCCGTTAGTGAGCGCTGTTTCTGGCGTTTCAGCTATTACAGCACCATCATTAATTATCGTTGGTAGTCTTATGATGGGTTCAGTTCGTCACATCGATTGGGATACGTTCGATGAAGCATTCCCAGCATTTTTAGTAATCTTAAGCATGCCACTTACATCAAGTATTTCAACAGGTATTGCACTTGGATTTATTTCATACCCACTTATGAAAATGGCAAAAGGACAATTCCGTGCTGTTCACCCACTTGTATATCTATTTGGAATTTTGTTTGCTTATCAATTGGTATTCTTACCACATTAAAAACCCTCTTTGTGAGGGTTTTTTTTATAAATACTGTTTGACAACACCATTCATTTGTGAAATAATTCAAAATAGTTAAATATTCGATGTCTTATCAAGAGCAGGTGGAGGGATGAGCCCTACGAAGCCCGGCAACCGACCCATTTATGGGCACGGTGCTAATTCTTACAACACATTGTGTTGAAAGATAAGAGTAATATGATAGGACGTCTTTTCTATATGAAAAGACGTTTTTTATTTTCACTCCCTCCCCTCTCTTCTTAGTTTAGGAGGGATTTTTTTATGAAAAAATTATGTTCCATCGTACTTATTTTTCTCTTATTTACATTAACAGCGTGTACAAATGAACAAGATGCTATCTCTTCACAAAAGCAAGAAACTGTGAAAAAGGCGACTACAACGGTAGAAAACCACTTACAAACAGAAGTTCCAAGCCAAATGAAGAAGCCATTAAAAATCGCATTAATTATGCAAATGTCCATCGGAACTTTTTCCTCTCAATATATTGAGGGCGTCAAAAAACAAGTCGAGCTATTTGGCGGCAGTGTACAAGTCTACAATTCTGATAACGATTTAGCAAAAATGGCGGCAAATTTAGATACTGCTATTAATTCAAAAGTGGATGGTATTTTAATTGATCACGGCCGCTCTGAAGCACTAAAACCTGGAGTAGAAAAAGCGTTACAGGCGAATATTCCCGTAGTTGCGTTTGATAACGATCTACGCTTGCCAGGTGTGACCATTATTGATCAAGATGACTATAGTCTTGCATGGAAATCATTAAAAACGTTAGCGGAAGATTTGAATGGACAAGGAAATATCGCAGTCGTATGGGTTGGCGGATTTGCTCCAATGGAACGTCGCAATGTTATCATTGATGCCTTTTATAAACGTTATCCAAATATAAAAGAAGTTGCGCGATTCGGTACTGCAAGTAATAACACACCGCTTGATACACAAACACAAGTAGAAGCCTTACTAAAAAAATATCCGAAAAAAGGAGATTTACAAGCTATTTTCGCTTCATGGGATGAGTTTGCTAAAGGGGCTGTTAAAGCACTTGAACAAGCCGGTCGTACAGATATAAAAGTATATGGCATTGACTTAAGTAATGAAGATTTACAACTCATGCAAAAAGAAAACTCACCTTGGGCTGCTACAGCTGCAACTGATCCAGCTGAAGTAGGTAAAGTTCAAGTGCGATTCTTATACAAAAAAATTGCCGGTGAACAAACGCCAGATATTTATTCACTAGAACCTTATTTAGTAAAGAAAAGTAGTTTACCAAAAGAAAATATAACAATGGATCAATTATCAAAACATATAAACGGTTGGGGAGACTCAAAAGATGCATATTCTCCTTGGATGAAAAAATTAGAGAAGGAGAAAAAATGATGACATTCTCTCTTCAAAACATTACACATTCTTATCATGTAGCTACACCTGTTTTAGAAGATGTTTCTATTCATATTCAAAAAGGAAAAGTGCACGCTTTACTAGGAATGAATGGTGCGGGAAAAAGTACTTTACTAAAAATAGCAACTGGTGAAATTCAACCAGTTGCTGGCGATATAAAAATTGATAATCAGTCTGTTTCCTTCACTTCACCACGCGATGCAAAAAAGCACGGTATTTCTTTCGTAACACAAGAAGTAGATCACGGACTTATTCCCGGATTATCTGTATTAGAAAATGTACTAATTGATCATTTAGCAATGCAAAATAAAGTACTATTTTCAAGGTCAAAATTAGTTGCACTCGCTAAACAACATTTGCAAATTGTACAAGTAGATTTAAATGTTTCAGAAGATGTTTCAAACTGCTCATTACATGAAAAACAATTACTTCTTATCGCAAGAACCCTATCTAACAATACAAATTATCTTTTATTAGATGAGCCTACTTCTTCTCTTGGACCAAAAGAAGTTGAATCCTTTGGGAAACTATTAAAAGATTTAACATCAAAAGGAATTGGCATCCTCCTAGTTTCTCATCGTTTATCAGAGATTCGAAATTTCGCGGATGATGTAACTGTACTACATAACGGTAAAGTTGCCCTTTCTCAAGCCATTACAACGATTACAGATCAACAAATTGTTGAAGCAATGACTGGAAAACAACTTACACTCCCTATTAATACAGCACCAAAAATCGGGAGCGAGGAAATATTTAAAGTACAAGAGCTTCAATTACACGAAGATCATTCTCCCCTTTCTCTTACAATACGAAAAGGAGAAACTGTTGTGATATACGGATTAATTGGAAGTGGAAAAACAACACTTGCTGAAACTTTATTTGGTGCTCGTCATACTTATCACGCAGAAATAGATGGTCACAACATAACAATTAAAACACCGCGAGATGCGATTAAAGCGAAAATCGCACTTGTACCAGAAGAAAGAAGAAAACAAGGTGTATTTCTTTCGGAAGATATTATAAGTCACACTAATTTACACCAATCAGGTTGGAGACGAAAACAAACCGAATTAAATAATGCTACTACGGCAATTTCTTCTTTCAGCATTTCACCCAATGACCCAAAAGCCTTTATTCATTCACTTAGCGGTGGAAATCAACAAAAAGTCTCAATTGCAAAATGGAATGGATTCAAACCTAATCTATTTCTTTTGGACGAGCCAACTAAAGGTGTAGACATAGCTGCGAAACAAGACATTTTTCAATTCATTCGCAACATTACAGAAAACGGGAGTTCCGTAATTTATTTCACAGGAGAACAAGATGAAGCACTACATATCGCTGATCGCATTCTTATACTGGCAAACGGAGAATTTGTAGGTGAGTACTTGCCGAATGACCTATCTCCTGAACAGCTTTTACATTTATCTGAAGGGAGCTTTTCCATTGAATCTCGTTCATAAAACTAAAACTAAGAAACTATATTTACCTACTCATCTTTTTTATCAATTTAGTACAGTTGCTATTATTATAGGTGTTACAATTTTTTTCTCTATCGTCAATGATTCTTTTTTAACATACAACAATATTAGTGATATTTTACGCTCTATTTCCATTGTGACATTACTAGCAATCGGCGTTACCTTTACATTAATTGTAGATGGGTTTGATTTATCAGTCGGCTCTACCGCTAGTTTAGCAACAATTGCCGCCGCTTCTTGTCTCGTTTTATATCGACAAGAACTATTAGTCACACTCCTTGTTCCTATTCTGTGTGGACTATTAGTTGGATTATTAAATGCACTACTCGTTATCCGAATTAAACTACCAGATTTACTAGCTACACTAAGTATCATGTATATCGTGAATGGACTACACTTAACATTTTCAAAAGGATCTTCAATATATGAAGGAATGTCGGGTGCCACAGGACATTTTATTCCATCTTTTTTATTTATCGGTCAAGGTTCCATTTTAGGAATTCCAGTCCCTGTCATTATCATGCTTATCGTCGTTTTAATTGCACATCTATTTTTAGAAAAAACAACGTACGGTCGTTTCTTTTATATGACAGGTGGGAATCGAGAAGCTGCTAGACTAGCCGGTATCCCTACTGATCGTTACCGTGTATACGCTTATATGATTAGCGGTTTACTCGCCTCTGTCGGCGGGATTATTCTATGTAGCCGCGTTGGAACAGGGCAAGTTTCAGCTGGTGCCCCATTATTAATGGATGCAGTTGCAGCTGCCTATATCGGTTATGCAATGTTCGGTGCCAAGAAACCAAATATAGTCGGAACGTTCCTCGGCTCGGTATTAATCGGAATTATATTAAATGGCCTCACAATGATGAACGTTCCTTATTATGCACAAGATATTATTAAAGGTAGTATTTTGATTACAGCTTTAGCCTTTTCGTTTATTAAAAAGAAGCGTAAATAAAAAAGGCTGCGGAGAATTTCTTCTCCGCAGCCTAATTATTATTTTTGCAAGAACGCCTGTAAATCTGCAAATTTTCTCTTTGCATCTTCATAGCCTTGCTCATATAAACTTTGCAATTTTGCCTTATCTTTTTCCATACGATCTACTTGAAGAGGCACTTCTGGTCTAATGACAAATAAATTACCCGCTTGCTCTTCTTTTTCAATGTAGTGAAGTGTTTCATTATACACTTCATAACGATTCAGCATCGCATTAACAAGGTTCGGATATTTTTTATAAGCTTTCGCTGCAACCCAACCAAATTTTGATTTTTTCTTCGCATAACCATGATTTCTCGTCAAAATAACGACTGATTTTTCAAACCCATCTCCCTGTGCTTTACGAACTGGAATCGGATCTGAAATCCCGCCATCTAACAGTTGCTTACCACGGTAATTTACTGCTGGTGCAATGAAAGGCAATGAACTAGACGCTTGCAATAAATTTAACGCATCATCATTCGTTCCCTCTTTTTCAAAATAAACGGGTTGTCCTGTTTCACAATCTGTTGTTCCTACAAGGAAACGCTCTGGACTATTAAAGTATGTGTCAAAATCAAATGGGACATGTTTTTCTGGAATTTCATGAAAGATGAAATCCATATCAAATAATTGACGCTTTTTCCATAAGTTTTTATACGATAAATATTGCGGATGTGATGCATAATCAATATTTACTGTCTTATTTCTATTCCTTTGTCTGGAAAGATACGACGCTGCATGGCAAGCACCAGCTGATACACCGATTACATATGGAAAATATAAATCTTGTTCCATAAAGTATTCTAATATCCCGCCAGTATATACACCGCGCATACCGCCGCCTTCCAATACTAAACCCGTATTTTCAAGCATGTTACTCTCTCCTCTTTCTATATATATTGACTCTTTAATTATTCACTATGTTAAGTATCTTTTTCTATTATATATGAGTTCTTTCAGAAACTATATTCAAAAGGCTTGAAATGGAGGGATTTTTTCTTTTCCTAGGAGTAACACCAGAACCACATAAAAAATACCGGCATCCTTCCCATGAAGAATACCGGTACTTCTTATTTATCCCACTATTTGCGGGCAGTAAGACTTCCACCTCAAAATTCAGCTGAAGCGAAGAAGTTAGTTGGGAGTCGGGCTGCTAATCAGTGGGGGATGAACAAAACCCCCACTGATTAAAGTTTCACTTTATCACCCATACAAAACCGCATGAAATACGCCTAACAGTAAGTATTGACCCTCTATATAATCATCATAATATACATTCATCTCGATGTAATACATATCTTCCTCAAGACGAATATTCCAATCTGCGATTACATAGCCCTTTCGTAATAACTTTCCGATCCCAAGTGAAGTTTTGTGAACAACATATTCTTCTGTCTTATATGTAAAGGTAAATATTCTTCAATCACCTCTAGTTGTTACACAGCTCATACCTGACATCACATCACTCTGAGAAACTATGTATATACATATATTTAATTAATGTATTATCACACATGAATGACCTTAGTATAGTAGCGCTATTTTTGCTTCGCGAACTCCCTCATAATAGGATAACTATCCTTTTATTATTTTTTTCTTGACTTAGAGTTCACTCTAATCATTATAATCAACTCATAGTTCATTCACAATAATATCAATTGGATAAAATTCAGGAGGGATTGGACAACCTAAAATCAAAAGTGGCTGACATTAACGCAGACCTGGATGTTGTCATTCAAACCTTTGATTTATCTGTTCCTACAATTGTACATTAAGGTACAATTCAAATAAAAATCAACGATTTCCTGTACATTAAGAAGTCAGTGATTCTTGTTATTTTTGCCTTATTTTACTTTCTCTTAATAGTCGTAAAGCTTCTCTAATATATTTAGTGCATATAAAAGAGACCGACCATAAAATCAGCAAATTAGCAAATAAAACAGGATGGGAGTCAGTTATTATGGAGCAATCAAATAAAGCGTTTAGCCAGGCATTAGTAAAATCGTTAAGAGGAGAACGAGGACATCTTCCCATCAAGAATGCTTTGTCGGATATAGACGTGGCGCTTGCGGGAAAGCGCAGAGAGGAACTACCTTATTCTATTTATCAATTAGTGAAACACATGACCTACTGGCAAGATTTTCTCTTATTATCCGCTCAGGGGAAGAAGCCTGCATTGCCTGCCCATGTAAAAGAGAGCTGGCCTGAAGAAGAATGGCCTGCCAGTGAGGAAGAGTGGCAACAGAGTATTCAGTATTTTCTTCAAGGGATTGAGCAGGCATGTACGATTGCCAAAACTGTTCAATTAGACCAGACATTGGAGGAATGGCCTGGTGAAACCCCTGGCGGTGTTCTACGCAATATTGCATCTCACAACTCCTACCATTTAGGAGAAATTGTGCTGATTCGCAGATTATTTAGTGCTTGGCCACCGCCAACAGGCGGATATCCGGTCTAAACAAGGATAAGGTTCCATCCCATGCCCATCAACTTAAGACATATTTTTATACAAAATATGGTCTTTTCATGTAGTATTTTATTATCGTTTATAGATGTTATAAAAGTAGGCTATCAAATAAACCCTGACGGATTTGAATTTTTTTACTATGCTACCTAATGAGTAGAAGTAGTATACTCATACACAACACCTTAGAGACTTCCCGAAAGGAGGTCTCTATTTTAAGCTCTTTGATCAGCAACAATATGAATATCAATATACTTCGTTTGTCTCATAATTTCATTTACAATAGAACCTTTTCGTATTTCTTCCCACCGTGTTCTCGCCGATTGCCCGAGTAAAACTTGTGTCACCTGTAGTCTGTTCGCGACTTCAATAATAACATCAGCGGGTTTTCTTCCTTTCGCTTCTTCTAATACAAAGCTCGCATCAAATTGATTCGTTAGCGATTTCCACTCTTCAATTGTTTGCTTTTTCCCTGCTGAAATAGAATCTATATTTTCTCTTTCTACGTTTAAGACATACAATTCAGCGTTTAACCGATCAGCCATGCGCCAACCTCTCCGTATTAATTTCTCTGCTGTTGAACTGTATTGTACACAAACGAGAATTTTTTCTTTCACGCCAATGGGTTCTATAACTGTTTGACTAATTTTCTCATCCATATCGTCTGCAACTTCGCGAAGCGATAATTCCCGTAGTGCCCCTAAATTATTAAGCGTAAAGAAATTTTGTAAGCTTTGCTCTATTTTTTCTTCTTTATATATCTTTCCATCTATTAATCTCTTCCTTAATACCTCAGGTGTTGCATCAACAAGCTGAATTTCATTTGCTTTTTGCAAAATAAAATCCGGAATTCGTTCTCGTACTTTTACATTCGTAATTTGAGCTACAATGTCATGAACACTTTCTAAATGTTGAATATTAAATGCTGATAATACAGATATACCGGCATCTAACAATTCCTGCACATCCATGTAACGTTTCTTATTTTTCGACCCAGGAATATTACTATGCGCAAGTTCATCCACAACAACTACTTGCGGTGCACGTTTTATAATTCCTTCTACATCAAGTTCATAAAATACTTTTCCTTTATAGTCTATTTCTTTTAACGGAACTTTTTCTAAATCAGCAATTGCTTCTTCCGTCTCAATTCTCCCATGTGTTTCAATTAAACCAATTACAATATCAATACCGTCTTTTTTCATCTCTCTTGCATCAAATAGCATTTTATAACTTTTCCCTACTCCTGGAGCCGCCCCTACGTATAGCTTTAACTTCCCGCGATTTTGCTGACGAATGTATTCTAAATACTCTTCTGGCGTTCGCCTTTGAAACGTCGGTTTATAGTCATCCGCATACAAAACACTCACAACCTTTCTTTCGAAACAACGCTACCTCAATCCGTTAGATTGAGGTAGCACTGTTACTATTTCATTAATTTCTGTAATTCTAAATTTAACTTTAAGACGTTCACGCGATCTTCTCCAAACAAGCCGAGTGCAGCGCCTTCCGTTTGATCCTTAATCAATTGATCTAGCTTTTCTTTCGGAATATTCGTTAATTTCGAGATACGATCTACCTGTACGGAAGCCGCCTTCGGACTAATGTCAGGATCAAGCCCTGAACCTGAATTCGTCACTAAATCTATCGGTACTTCTGTAACTGGAACAGTTGGATTTTTTTCCTTCCAGTCTGCAATACTTTTCTCTACTCGTTTCTCTAAATCTGGATTAGACGGTGCATAGTTATTTGAACCAGATGCTTCTGCTTTATATTCTATACTAGAGACACGTCCATGAAAATAACGTGGGTCTGTGAAATTTTGACCGATTAATTTTGAACCAACTACTTCATCCTTATCATTATATATAAGACTTCCATCTGCATTATCCTTCATTACCGCTTGCGCTATACCAGTTACAATCAGTGGGTATACAAGGCCGCACAAGACTAGAAATGTAAAAGTAATACGAATAATTGGTGAAAGTATACTTTGTTTTTTCGCCATCTTTTTTCCCCTCTTCCTTATATGAACAAGCCGACAATCATATCAATTACTTTAATTCCAATGAACGGAACGATAACTCCGCCAAGCCCGTAAATGAGTAAGTTTCGGCTAAGTAGTGCATTCGAACTCATCGGTTTATATGCGATACCTTTCATAGCTAGCGGAATGAGTAACGGAATAATAACTGCATTAAATATTAATGCTGATAAGATTGCTGAAAGCGGTGATGTTAATTTCATAATGTTTAATGCTTCCATTTGCGGAATCGCAAGTGTAAACATCGCTGGAATGATCGCGAAATATTTCGCGATGTCATTCGCAATACTAAACGTCGTTAACGCACCACGAGTCATTAACAATTGCTTACCAATTCCTACAACCTCAATAATTTTTGTCGGGTTCGAATCTAAATCAATCATATTCGCTGCTTCTTTCGCAGCTGTCGTACCACTATTCATCGCTAATCCAACGTCAGCCTGCGCTAATGCCGGAGCATCATTTGTACCATCACCCGTCATCGCTACAAGTTTCCCTTTATCTTGCTCTGCCTTAATAACTGCAATTTTATCTTCTGGTTTACACTCGGCAACGAATTCATCTACCCCTGCTTCTTTTGCAATTGTTGCTGCTGTTAATGGATTATCACCAGTACACATAACCGTTTTAATCCCCATTTGGCGCAACTGTTCAAAACGTTCACGCATACCAGGTTTTACTGTATCCTTTAAATAAATTAAACCGTAAATACGATTACCTACTGCAACTACAAGTGGTGTCCCGCCCTCTTTTGAAATGAAATCTGCTTTTTGATTTACATCTTTCGGAATCGTTCCGCCTTGTGACCTAACCCATTCAATCACGCTACCTACAGCACCTTTTCTCACTTTCGTTCCGTCCTGTAAATCAACACCACTCATTCTCGTTTCTGCTTTAAACGGAACAAATTCACCTTGTTCGGCAAGTTCTCTATTATATGATATAGATTTCGTTTGTACATATTCTATAACAGATCGACCTTCTGGTGTTTCGTCTAAAACTGAGCTAATTGCAGCCCATTTCCCTACTTGCTCAATCGTTTCATTTCCTACAGGAAGCAGTGTATGTGCCATCCGGTTCCCAAAAGTAATCGTACCTGTTTTATCTAAAATAATTGTATTAATATCGCCCGCAGCTTCTACTGCTTTACCCGACATCGCTAACACATTGAACTTTGTCACGCGGTCCATCCCAGCAATACCAATCGCTGATAATAGCCCACCAATTGTCGTTGGAATTAAACAAACTAACAATGCTACAAGTACAGCTGTATCAATTTGAAACCCTAAATAATTTGTAAAAATCGGCAACGTCACAACAACAATTAAGAAAATAAGCGTTAAACTCGTTAATACTGTATTTAAAGCAATTTCATTCGGCGTTTTTTGACGGGCAGCTCCTTCTACTAAAGAAATCATTTTATCAATAAATGATTCACCAGGGTTACTCGTAATTACAATCGTAATCTCATCACTTACGACCATCGTTCCACCTGTTACGGAACAAAAATCACCACCCGCTTCTTTTATTACAGGAGCTGATTCTCCTGTAATTGCAGATTCATCTACAGACGCTAATCCTTTAATAACTTCACCATCATTCGGAATCATTTCTCCTTGTTTTACAATAACAACGTCACCTTTTCTTAGGTCAGTTGCTGAAACTTGAACAATGTCTCCATTTTCTTTTACAACATTTGCAAACACATCTTTCTTCGATTGTTTTAAAGAATCAGCTTGCGCTTTACCACGACCTTCAGCTAACGCTTCTGCAAAGTTCGCAAATAAAACTGTAAATAATAGAATGAGAGAAACTGTTATATTAAACCATCCTGGTACACTACTAGAACTACTTGGAAGAAAGGATAAAATTAACGTAATGATAAATCCAATTTCCACAACGAACATAATCGGATTTTTTATCATGACTTTCGGATTCAATTTCGCAAAGGATTGTTTCATCGCATGTTTTACGATATCACGATCCATCGTTTTCGCTTGTCTAACCTCATCTTCTACAGCATGTATTTGTGACTCGTTCACTTGTTTTTCTTTTACTACTACCGGTCTCATCATTTACCCTCCATTACTTCAATGTAAGAAATTCTGCAATTGGGCCAAGTACTAACATCGGGAAAAATGTTAATGCACCAACAATTACAATCGTTCCAATAAAGATTCCTCCAAATAAACCATTATCCGTACGGAACGTTCCGACTGTTTCTGGTACTACCGTCTTCTCTTTCAATGAAGCTGCCACAGCTAGCATCGTAATTAAACTAAAATAGCGTCCTAAAAACATAACTAAACCAGTCGTAATATTCCAAAACGGTGTATTATCTGCTAAGCCTTCAAATCCAGATCCGTTATTCGCAGCTGACGATGTGTATTCATATACAACTTGCGTTAAACCGTGGAAACCGGAATGAGAGATTGCATCCGTTCCTAAGCTTGTTGAAAGAGCTAATGCTGAAAATCCTAAAATAAGCAATGGATGAAATAAAATCGTTACCGCAATCAATTTCATTTCCTTACCTTCAATTTTCTTACCTAAAAACTCTGGTGTCCGTCCAACCATTAACCCAGATATAAAGACTGCAATAATGGCATACATAATAATGTTTACAAAACCTGCTCCAACGCCGCCGTATACTGTATTTAACATCATATTTACGAGTGGAACTAGACCACCAATTGGCGTTAACGTATCATGCATCGTATTAACAGCCCCAGTTTCAGCAGCTGTCGTTACTGTCGCATAAAGGGAAGAAAATACTGTTCCGAACCTTACTTCTTTTCCTTCTGTACTTCCTTGTACATGTTCGATACCCATTCCATTTAACGCTGGATTTCCATGTAATTCAGATGTCGTAATCGTTATAAATCCTAGTAAAAACACCATGAATAGTGACACGAAAAGGATGCGACCTTGTTTTTTATTTCCTACCATTCTTCCATACGTAAATGGAAGTGCTGTTGGCAATAACATCATAAGCATCATTTGCAAAATATTACTCATTTGTCCTGGATTTTCGAAAGGATGTGTAGAGTTTGCCCCGAAAAATCCTCCGCCGTTATTTCCAAGTTCCTTAATGGAAACGAATGATGCAACTGGACCACGTAAAATACTTTGTTTTGCCCCATCAATCGTTTGTGCTGTAACTGCCCCGTCTAACGTTTGCGGTACGCCAAGTGCGACAAAGACTAACGCTGCTATAAATGCGATAGGAAGAAACACTCTCGTTAATGCTCTCGTAAAATCTACGAAAAAGTTACCGAGTTCTTTTCCAGCAAGCCCTCTTATAAAAGCCATAACGAGCGCTAATGTCGTTGCTGGTGCCGCAAACATTAAAAATGTAATCCCGACTAATTGTGATAAATACGATAAACCATTTTCACCGCTATAATGCTGTAAGTTTGTATCAGCCATAAAACTAATTGCTGTATTAAAGGCGAGCGTAGGCTCCATTCCTTCAATGTGTGCTGGATTTAGCGGCAGCACACCTTGTAATCTGAAAATGAAATATACGACCACAATCATAAATCCATTGAGTAACACTAATGATAATGCATACTGTTTCCACGTTTGATTGTATTCTTTTACACCCGTAATTTTAAAAATAAGTTTTTCAAAAGGCCCGAATACTTTATCTAGCGTTTTGCTACCTTGAAAAGCTTTTTCTAAATAAATCCCCGTTGGCTTTGCTACTAAAATAAACAAGAGCATTGTAATAACAACTGCAACCCAAATCATAATGAATGATTCCCCCTAATTAAAACTTTTCTGGATTTAATAATGCGTACACTAAGTACACCGTAATCGCTGCAACAATAACCGATAAGGCAATCATCATGATTGCTTCCCTTCTTTCACAACTTTATCTGACCAACTTGCAAGACTTGCCATCGATGCTACTAATACAACAAAAATTCCGATCATCACAACATCTAACATAACAATCCCTCACTTTAATTATTAAAATTTACCATCAAAATATTAAAAAAGAACACTGAGCTCTACTCAGTGTTCAAAAAATGAACAACAAAAAGTAAACCTCCTCTCTAAACGCTTACGAGGTTAGCTGTCGGATTCGGGCCTAAAGAGTAGCCCTACTTTCAAAACTGAAAGATTCACCCCAAGTGACAATGCACAAAATTGGTTCCCCCGCTCCATTTCTGGAACTCAGCGATTTTAGGTTTTTTTTGGAAATTTCATGAATGATTTATGAGAGTAAATATACTCCTCTAAATTTAACTTGTAAAGGGTTAAATTACTGAAAATAAGAAAATATCCATCTATTTAAACGCTTACATTAGGTGTTATTAATATTCTTTCATCTGTTTTCTCGTCTTTTCTTTCTTTTTCACAGAAATGATCTTTTAAATACGAAATAAAAAGAGCGAATTACATGAAGTGCATAGCTTGTTGCACTCAGCATTCACTCTTTTTTCATTCACTATTTATTCCCCTCGTAAAAAAGCACGTAAATTTCTCCCGCGAATATAAACTTGTGACAATTCTGCATGTAGCTGCTCATATTCGATAACATCTGTTTTTAAATATAAAGCGTCTTTCGATGGCAATATAATATATGGCCCTGGAAAAAGAGGATCCATCTGGATCAATTTTTCAACTCTCTCTATCGATACCGCCCAACGATTCGCTATATCTCCTAGTAACAACACCTTCATATTCACTCTCCTCCGCCCTATTCAAAAAATAAAAAAGAAATGTTATCACAATTTGTAAACACCACGAATTTAGCCCCAATCGTTTCATAGAGCCTCGCTGGATATCGTTTATTTCTTGTAACAACAGTAATAGGCGCTTGGAAAAAAAAGCGAATACGTTCTGCGAAAAAGCTAACTATTGGAAGCTCATCCCCTAGCAGAATCACCTTCTTAATACACTCGCAAATACTAGTAAAATCCTGCTCCTTATTACAGCTATAAGCTGATTCAAATCCATAGCCCCTGACTTCAGCTGCTATCTCCTCATTTGCTGTAAAAATAATTAACTCATGCTGAAATGCTACTAGCTCTCTTAAACTCTTTATCTTATTTTCTTCTCCAACACAAATAAGTGTTAGTTCCATGTACCTCATCCTCCTTAGCATAAAAGAACTCAAATATAGATTGATATTCCCCTATACTAATCGGACCGATGAAGAGATGTATCCATCATGGCACCGTCCTCTCTCAAGACGCTTACGAAGTTAGCTGTCGGATTCGGGCTTTGAGAGTAGCCCTACTTTCAAAACTGAAAGATTCACCCCTAGTGACGACGCACAAATTGGTTCCCCCGCTCCATACAATTGGACTCAGCGTATTACAAAAAATGTATTCTGGCTGATATATTACTCCTGTATTTGGAAAAAGTAAACAATAAAAAAACTCCTCAAAATGGAGTTTTTTTATTGTTTAGTATTATAAATATTTACATTCAATAGGAATTTTCATTAATCGTATTGTAATAATACTAGATAAAGAAATGATTAAAAATTAAAGGTGAAATGAGGATGGTATATGACCGAGGATAAAAAGAAAAATTTTATTCAAATAATAACTATTCTAGGCAATTCGTCACTAATAATTCTAGCGATATTGGTTACCATTCCTAGTTATACTGAATTCCGCACCACATTAGAAATCATTTTTTTACTTTCTTGTTTGTTATTAATTTATAGTAAATACCTAAGTAATAATAAGAAAGCTATGATTCCATACATTATATTTTTTATATTAATATCATCACATCTTGTATACACTTTACTCATCTAAGAAGGCACATTTAAAGAAGCTAAACCAATCAAATTCATTACCATATATTAAATCCCTATTAATATTAATAACCAGTGAGGGTATATCCCCACTGGTTAAATTTTCACTTATGCTTGTACTTTGTGCAATTTATACGCAAAATGATTCGTCGGTCCATGACCACTTCCAATATTCAATGGCTCTTCAATCGCTATACTAATAAATTGTTTTGCCTCTTGAACCGCCTCTTCAATCGAGTACCCTTTCGCAAGTCCAGCTGTAACTGCTGAAGCAAATGTACACCCGCTTCCGTGCGTTTGTTTCGAAGGAATTCGTTCACTTCTAAATTCAATAAACTCTTCTCCATCAAAGAGTAAATCAATTACTTCATTCCCTTGATATTCTGCATGTCCGCCCTTCATAAGCACATATTTAGCACCTAATTCATGCAATACTTTCGCAGCCTCCTTACTATCTTCAACGTTATGAATCTCCATCCCAGTTAACACTTCTGCTTCAGGAACATTCGGTGTTACAACGGTTGCTACTGGTAATAAATATTCTTTTAATGCTTGTACTGCTTCTTGCTGTAATAATGATGCTCCGCCTTTTGCAATCATAACAGGATCTAGCACAATATTATTCCAGCCAAATTTCTTAATCTGCTCTGCCACAGTTTGAATAATTTCACTACTAAATAACATTCCTAGTTTCACAGCATCTGGTGTTAAATCCGTACCAATTGAATTCAGCTGTTCCGTAATACCTTCTAATGGAACAGGATATACCCCTTGAACGCCAAGCGTGTTTTGAGCAGTAATTGCTGTAATAGCTGTCATTCCGTACACACCAAGCTCTTGGAATGTTTTTAAATCCGCCTGAATTCCAGCACCGCCTCCGCTGTCAGATCCTGCAATTGTTAAAGCTTTATTCACTTCCATCTCACTCATCCTTTTCTATCCAAAATAGCGATGATAAATCGTCTTTGCTTCGCTTATATCTTTCGTTCCATGTACAAGTACACGGCCATCTTTGAAGGCAACTAACCTCTTTTCTTCAACAGAGAAAGATAGTAAATATGGATTTACATTTAACTCATTCACGCGGCCTTCTAGCAGCTGTTTATATTGTTCAAAATTCATTTCCTCTTTATGAGGTGGTCTAATTTGAACTGTATTTCTCCCGCATAAAACTGCTGTTTTTGAAGTGTTTTCTTTATTTAAATACGGGTATAGCGCATTATCACCACACGAAGGACAATTGTGTTTACGAAGTTTTTGTACATTCATACATGAATATTCATTCTTCCATACATCAAACGACACAAGTCCATCGCGAAGCGATTCATAGTCTTCCACTAACAGTTTAAGAGCTTCCGTTACTTGATGAGAAACGACAAGAGATACAGCAGGTGATATAATACCCGCTGTATCACATGTCGCTCCGCCAAGCGGAATCGATTGTAATAAACAAGATAAACATGGCGTTTTATCTGGAAGAATTGTGTAAGAAAGGCCATAACTCCCTACACATGCCCCGTAAACCCATGGAATAGAATATTTTTGCGATATATCATTCACAATGAAACGCGTTTCGAAATTGTCAGTCGCATCGATAATTACATCAACATTTGTAACGAGTTCTTCTAACTCTTCAGCTGTTACATCTTGAACGAGAGCTTCTACTCTTACTTCACTATTAACCTCTTCTAGACGTTTTTTTGCCGCTACAGCCTTCGGAAGATTATTCTCTACATCACTCTCTGCATACAATTGTTGTCTTTGTAAATTACTCCAATCGACATAATCACGGTCAACAATTGTTACTTGACCAACGCCTGCTCTTACAAACATCTCTGCGTTTGCACTACCTAATGCGCCTGCACCGATAATAAGTACATGCTTTTCTCGTATCTTTTGTTGCCCTTCTTCCCCAATTGGAGAAAATAGCTCTTGGCGAGAATATCGATTATTCAACTACGCTCATTCCTTCTAAAGGACTACTTGCTGTTGCACAACGTTTACGTGCAATACGACCTGCTTCAAACCCTAATCGTCCTGCCTCAATACCTAATTTCATTGCGTATGCCATTTTAATAGGATCTTTTGCTCCTGATACAGCCGTATTTAATAACACACCATCTGCTCCTAATTCCATTGCAAATGCCGCATCAGCTGGGCTACCAATACCGGCATCAACGATAACTGGTACTGTCGCTTGTTCAATAATGAAGCTTAAATTCAATGGATTTACAATACCAAGCCCTGATCCAATCGGTGATGCTCCTGGCATAATCGCATGCACGCCAAGTTCTTGTAATTTACGCGCTAATAC
This sequence comes from Bacillus proteolyticus, assembly GCF_001884065.1. Lineage (GTDB taxonomy): Bacteria > Bacillota > Bacilli > Bacillales > Bacillaceae_G > Bacillus_A > Bacillus_A proteolyticus. The sequence goes on along the minus strand of NZ_MACH01000153.1, from coordinate 9,852 downwards.
AACGTCATCAGATGTGTATGGAAGTACGATAAATCCTTCTTCTAGTAACATTTCAGATGCCTTTAACGTTTCTACCGGATCAGGTAATAACGTTCTATCATCACCAATAACTTCTACTTTTATCATGTCACAAAGCCCAGAAGCTTTTGCTAATTTCGCAATACGAACAGCTTCTTCAGCATTTTTTGCCCCTGCTGTATTTGGTAATAACGTATATTTTTTCACATCAAGTTTCTCTAATAAGTTAGGTTGTTTCGCATCAAATATATCCATACGACGCACTGCGAACGTTAAAATCTCAGCCTCAGATACATCAATTGCCTTTTGCTGTACATCAAAATCAGGAAATTTCCCTGTTCCTAATAAAAGTCTAGAATGAAATGAAAATGGTCCAATGTTTAACATAATCAACCGCCTCCTACGAAAGTTACAATCTCAATTTGGTCTCCATCAAAAACAGATGTATCTTTATGATCATCTTTTTGTAAAATATCTTTATTACGCTCTACAACAACAATTCTATTATCTAACTCTAAATGTATAAGTAGTTCAGCTACTGTCTTCACACTCGCTGGCACTTCGATTTGGTTACCGTTAATTTTCAAATTCAAACTTCCATCCCCTTTCTAAACCGTTTTAGAAAGCAATGAATCTAGCAAGTGATTCCCCTGCTTTCCTTCTATTAAATCAGCCATATATTGACCAGACACAGGACTTAATAAAATGCCGTTTCTATAATGGCCCGTACAAGCATATAAACCTTTTATTTCTTCATGCTCTCCCATATAAGGAGCTTCATGATTCGATTGTGGCCTTAATCCTGCCCATGTACTTTCCCACTCTGCTTCTTTTAAAGCCGGTAATATTGTATAAGCACGCTCTAATATAGAAGTAATACTTTCGGGTTGCACAGTTTTATTGAACGTATGAGGCTTCATCGTTGCTCCAATTACGTAACGCCCACCGCGCTTCGGCGTAATATAAAACCGTTCTTGGAAAATAGGAGCTTTCAAGAGCGGTTTCTTGCTTCTTACTGCAACAACTTCACCCTTCACAGGATACGTGCCCCAATCACTATGGAAATAATGTAGTAATTTCGTACTCCATGACCCTCCAGCGATAACGACTTTTTCGCATATGATTACACCTTCGCTTGTCACAATTCCAGTCACTTTATTATTTTCAATACGGATATCAAACACTTCTGTTTGTTCATATATATCCGCACCAGAAATTGCAGCAGAATGTGCGAATGCTTTCGTAAGCTCTGGTGCCATAACATGCCCATCTTTCGGATAATATACCGCTCCTATAATTGACTCGGATAGGAACGGCTCTTTTTCCCGCAAATGTTCTCCCGTTAGAAAATAGGAATCTTCACCAGTGTTCTGTTGCCAATCCATAATGTGAAGAATTCTTTCCCTCTCACCTTCATTTTGGGCAATGCGATAAATGCCTTTTTCTTCATACCCAATATCGATGCCCGTCTTTTCACGTAAAACTGTTGCAAGTTGTGGAAATATAGCACGGCTTTCTCTAGCAAGTTCAAATAGCGGATCATACGCATCCCATTCTGCCTGAACACCAAGTAAACCAGCAGCTGCTTTCGAAGCTTCAGATGCGATTCTTTGCTTCTCTACAATCGCTACTTTATGCCCTCTTTCTGCTAGAAAGTGTGCAACTGAACTACCAATTACACCTCCGCCAATAATCGCTACATCATACTTCTTACACATGTTTTTCCGCCCACTTTCTTATTGATTCCTTATAAGATTTCGCTCTGCTATACGGGTTACTATTACTTACAATTCCAGACATAACAGCAATTCCACTTACTTCACTTGCAAGAACATCCTTTGTATTTTCAGGAGTAATCCCTCCAATAGCTATAATCGGTATCGATAAGCTCTTTGCAATGTCCGAAATTTCTTCTAACCCTCTCGCTGGCACACCTTTTTTGCACTCTGTTGGGAATACATGACCATAAATGAGTGAGTCAGCCCCATTCTTAAAAGCCTCTATCGCTTCTTCTAAAGAATGTACGGAATAGCCAACATGCAAATACGAAAACTTTTCTTTCACTGACCTTACATCTGTACTTCGATATCCTAGCTGCACACGCGGGATATTTAATAAAATAGCAATATCAATTCGGTCATTTATAACAAGTTTAGATGCTGGAAAGCCTTTTTTTAAAAGGCTTTCCACACCTTCATATAATTCCTTCGTACTTTTCTCACGCTCACGAATATGCAAATAATCAATCTCACTCTCAATTTGCATCGCTACATTCACTAACTCTTCGAATGGCATATGGCCATTTGAGATTACGTGGAGCTCATTTTTCATATTCATTCGCCTACTTTAAAATATTTTCGAATAGCTCATCGGCTGGAACGATTTCTTTCGTCATTCCTTTGTCTTTCAACCATTTATTTTGTTTCTCCCAAGACTCTTTTGAATCTGATAAGAATGGCTCATCTTTCGTTTCCATCTTCTCTAATAAAATTTTCATACTTTCTTTTTCAACTTCTGGCACAAGTGGGAAGTTTTCTTTTTCTTGATGATCTAATAAAATATTTAATGCTTCATCAGGGTTTTTCTTCATAAAGTCATACCCTTTTTTCGCCCCACGTAAAAATGCTTGCAGCGCTTCTTTATCTTTTTTCAACGTTTTATCACCTGTTACAAACACAAGTTCATGATAGTTCGGTACTCCATAATCAGCTGGATTAAAGTACGCTGGTTCATGGCCTTCATGGCGCATAACAGGTACTTCATGGTTAATGTATGCCCCTGTTACAGCATCCACTTTTTTCGTAATTAATGCTGGCACTAAATCAAACCCAACATCAACTACTTTCACCGTATCAGGATTACCACCATCTTCTTTTATCATCGTTTTTAAATACGCTTCACTTAAAGGCGTTCCAGAGTAACCTACTGTTTTGCCTTCTAAATCTTTCGGTGATTGAATGCCTGCTGATTTCAGCGATACGACATGATTTAACGGTGAACGTACGACAGCTCCAATTGATTTCACTGGAATTTGTTCATTTGCTCTGGCCATAACAACATCTGGCTGATAATACAAGCCAACTGTCACTTTCCCTGCTGCAGCTAACGTTAATGGATCAGTCGGATTAGAAGGGAATTTAATATTTACCTTTACTCCTTCTTCTTTAAAGTAGCCTTTTTCAATTGCGGCATAAATAAAGCTATGCACCGCATTCGGATACCAATCAAGCATGACTGTTATTTCTTTCTCTTTTTTACTTTTATCTGATGCTGAATTACTCGAGCACCCTGCAATCATTGCAACTAATAATGTAAACACAAAGATGCGTTTTAAAAATTTCATGAATGCTTCCTCCAACTAATGAATTTCTTTTCTAACATAGAAATAAGTATGACGAAAAAAATAGCTAATAATGATAGCAATACAATTGGTGCAAATACACCCGCACCATCTAACTGCGTCATCATTCTTTTACTGAAATATCCAAGCCCAGCTTGTGCACCGAGCCATTCTCCAATTGCCGCCCCGATCACACTAAGCGGAACTGCAATTTTTAACGCTGAGAAAAAGTAAGGAAGAGCAGATGGCAACTTTAGCTTTAGAAAAATATCTTTTTTCGTTGCACCATACGTAACTAAGAGCTCCTCCCACTCTTTCTTCGTACTACGTAATCCATCATACGTATTGACCGCAATAGGGAAAAACGTAATTAAAACTGTAACAACAACCTTACTCCAAATGGTATATCCAAACCATAAAACAAATAGGGGCGCAAGTGCTGTAATCGGGATGGTTTGTGAAGCTACTAATAATGGGTAAAATGCTTTTTCCATCCACGTACTCGCATTCATTAACATTGCTAGCCCCACACCTAATACGATAGAAATAGCAACACCTATTAAAACGACGTATAACGTTGCCGGTAAATGAACCGTGAATAATATGTCTTTTAGTTTCCAAATCTTCATTACAATTGCAGACGGTGACGGTAAAATGTACATCTCATCTACAATTCTTGCCCCTACTTCCCACATAATGAGTAAAATACTAGAAAGTGTAAGAGCAGGAACTAATTCTTTCAAACGGTTCATCATACAAGTACCTGCCTTTGTAACATACTAAGGATCTCATCTTTAAGCGCCAATACTTCAGGCCTATATAAATCCTTTCGTGTTCGGTTACAATCAAGCGGTACAATTCGCTCAGTTAAAGTTGCTATCGGTTGATTTTCTACAACGAAAATTCGATTAGAAAGAAACAACGCTTCTTCAACATCATGAGTGATAAATAAAATTGTTTTTTCCCACTCTTTCCATTGTTCAAATAACCATTCTTGCAAAGATGCCTTCGTTAAAGCGTCCAATGCGCTAAACGGTTCATCTAACAATAATATCTCCCCGCCCGTTAATAAAGTTCGGATAAAAGATACACGTTGTCTCATACCACCAGATAAGTCTTTCGGATATTTCGCCTCGTATCCTTGTAACCCAAATTTATGTAACAGTTCTTTCGCTTTTACTTGCGCTTCTTTCTTCTGCACACCTTGGCACTCTAAAGGTAACGCAGCATTTTCAATAATTGTTCTCCACGGCAAAAGCATATCTTTTTGAGGCATATATCCTACAGGGTGACTCTTTGTTTCTGTCAGCTCTATTTGTCCAGCACTTGCTTCTTCTAAGCCCGTAATAAGGCGAAATAAAGTACTTTTCCCGCAGCCACTTGGTCCGATAATGCTTACAAACTCTTTCTCTTGTATAGAAGCATTTAATTCATCGATGATTGGTTTCTCATCATAATGAAAAGAAACATTATGAAACTGTAGTATGTTCTTGCTCCTCAAAACCCCACATCTCCTTACGATAGGACATATCCCAGAATAAATATTCAAATCGGCTGGAATATAAGAAAATTTCCTCTAATCGGTCTAGCTCTTTCTCTGACTTTCCAATTGCCATTTCATTTAATAAATCTATTAACCAAATACAAAGATTACCGTATTCTTCAGAACTATATCCTTGAATCCATTCACCAAAGAACTCATGATCTCTTGCTCCAGGAATATCGTTTAAACGCTTTCCAATCTCCCAATAACTCCACATACATGGTAGAAGTGCTGCTATTAATTCCGCAAGTGTGCCATTTTGAGATACAGACATCATGTAATTTGTATAAGCTAAATTTTTAGCAGATGGTTTTGCAGATTCCATCTCTCGTACAGAAATGCCAAGTCTTTTTGCATACTGTTTATGGATTGTCATTTCTCCATTTAAAATTCCATCAATTTGTTCAGCAAACTTTCCCATTACTTGTGGATTCGTTGCTTTTACAACACCAATCGCATATAACTTTGCATAATCTAACAAATATAAATAATCTTGAATAATATAATACTGAAATTTATCTTTTTCTAGCGTGCCATCCCCCATACCTACTACAAACGGATGATTATGACTTTTCTCCCAAACAGGTTGCACAGTTTCTAATAATCTATCGCAAAATTTCATTTCTCTATCCCCTTCCGATATATGTATCTAAATAAAAAACCACTTCTATATAAGAAGTGGTTACAGCAAATAAAATTATACATTTATTCGTTGTCCACTTCCCTTCGCTAGTATTACCTAGATCAGGTCTGTAAGGGTTAAGGATTATTCCTCTCTCAGCACATCAAGCACCCCTAGTGGTTTCAATATGAAATTTTCAAATAAAAAAGCCCCGTTTCTATACGCAAAGAAACGGGGACTCATTGTTAGTGTCCGAATTGCTTCCCTACGCTAGCATAATCTAGATCAGGTAATGAAAAGGATCAAAGGCTTACGGCCTACTCTCAGCTGGCAACACCAGCTCTCCTAGCAAACTATAAAATTATCACTGTCAGTATAACACCGTAATAAGACATCATCAACTGTTTTAATTTTCTTAATTATTAATTAGACAATAATGTGTTAAATAAATATAAATGCGATCCCACAAATGATATATACAATATTTATATACGAACCTCTCTTCTAACATTATTTTTATTGATTTCATATTACATTTATGTGAATACGACCAATATATTATATCTTTATACTATAATAAAATTACAACTATACAACTAGAGGAGGTCTTTATTACATGAATATGAAAACTACTGCTTTAACAGCCACTACTATCGCAATTGCTTCTTTACTTCCTTCTATGGGAGAATCCGATATACAAACAGCTGCTGCTACGCAACCATCTAAAGTAAAAACTGGATATGTAAAAATTGACAACGTTGCACTACATCAAAATAACCATGCAGACAGTGCAATAATTGAAAACATTCGATTTAATAGCCCGGTTACTATTCTTGAGACAACTCAAGATTGGTATAAAGTATCTGTTAACAACAAAACAGGCTACATAAAAAAAGATGCAATTCTATTCAAAAAAAATGTTCAATCAAAGAATCAATATATCGTAAATGCAAACGCATTAAACGTTCGTTCTGAACCTAATACAGGGTCTTCTATTCTAGATATATTACCAAATGGTCAATTCATTACCATTCAAGGTGAACAAGGGGATTGGTACAAAATATTACATAACGGTCAAATTGGATACGTACAAAAAAACTTTGTATCTAATGGATCCACACCTCTAGTAAAAGGTGTAACTGTACAAGGTTCACCTTCTTATACTGTTGCAACACCAAAATTAAATGTACGTAGCAAGGCTAGTACAAGTAGCACTATACTTGGCTCGCTACAAAATGGTACACAAGTACAAGTAGTAGAAACGGTAGGTACTTGGTATAAAATTCGTTTTGGCACAGGATACGGATATGTAGCAAAACATTATATAGTGCAACATCAAAATCAATCACAAACTAAAACAGCTCAACCTTCATCAATTCCAGCTGTTTTCAAATTTCCAACTCAAGGAAGAATTAGCTCAACTTTTGATATGCGCTGGGAACAAATGCATTATGGTATAGATATTGCAGCACAAGGCAACATCTCTATTCAAGCTGCTGCTGCAGGTAAAGTTGTGAAATCTTATTATTCGGCTAGCTACGGCAATGTCGTGTTCGTCGCCCATCAAATAAATGGAAAGTTATATACAACAGTTTATGCTCATATGAAGGATCGTGCCGTACAAGTTGGGGATCAGGTGCGAGCTGGACAATTAGTCGGTCATATGGGAAATACAGGTCATTCATACGGGCAACATCTCCATTTTGAATTACATAATGGGGAATGGAATCTTGAAAAAACAAATGCAGTGAACCCACTGCCATATTTAGTTAGGTAAATTGTATGCCACGTAATATACCTCTTTTTATTGAATACCTGGCCTTTTTAGGTTTAATCTGTTGTTTAATCATTTATAATACGAACACTGTATTTTTATCTATCATTATTGCTTTTGTTGCCTTAGAAATCATTATGGAAGCATTACAAATGCGGTTAAAACAAAAAATAGCCCATATTTATAATGCAATTTTTCTTTTGAGTGCTCTTATAACAAATATAATTAGTAATGGTTTTTATTTATCTACCATACTTCCTGTATTCTCTATGGGTGTTTTATTATTCATAGCTAGATACGTTAATGTTCCTCATAACCAAAAACATGAACAAGAAGCTTAGAAAGAGGAGACACTGTGTACCAATCTTTCAAAGATAACCCAACGAAATATATACTGAATTTATATGAAAAAATGAATACTTTTTTTGGTATACAAGGAAGTTATACTGCACAATTTCTCCTTTATGGAATGTTATTTCTTATCTTAGTTACTTTCTCCTTGTTTTACTAACAAAAAAAGGATCTCACATAAACTTGAGATCCTTTTTAATTTATATTAATTTTTAATATGTAAAATACGGTTTAACCACAAGCATATTTTTCATAAATAAAACTAAGATTATATTTTTTCTCTAAACTCATTCTTTGTTCATCGTCGCACCAATAGAAAAGAATATCATGAATCGTTGCATAACGCTTATTTTTAAGAAATAGTTTAAAGAAGGATGGTAAACAATCATGTAATTGTATAAATATATAATTGCGTAGTATTTCTTCTTTGTATTCAATGCCCTTACAAATATAAAGTAATTCTTCACAATAATATGCATGCTGTGGAACTTGAATCATTTCAAAAAATGGTACATATGATAGCAACTTTCCAATAAAATGACCATATCGATCCATTACCCCTATCGTCATATGCTCCATCATTTCTTTCATCACATATAAATAATCATCTACATGCGTTGTCTTTAATGGATCTAACCGGTCTGAAATTTGAGAAAGCACAGCTCTTTGACAAGCTAAAACTGCTTGACTCGGTCCATAATATGATAGAAAATCTGTACACTTACGATACTTTCGTAATAAGTCGTGTGTATACAAATCATACACAAAAGTATTACAATACATTGCTAGATTCATCATATCACTATTTAACTGTTCTTTTGATAGTATTTTAGCTCGCTTACACATATAAAAGAATGTAAATTCCAATACTTCTTTATGAGATAATAGATGCTTACAATCTGTTATACATTTCTCACTAAATTTAACTCGATTCCAAATCTCTACATCGCCATCTGTTAATTCACCAATACGATATTTAATAATTAAATAGTTTAAAGCAACCGCTTGCGTCAAAAGATCCCATGTTTCATATTCCAATGAAGTTTGGACAAATTCATCTAGCCCCTGGCTTATCATAAAAGCATTTGCCTCTTCATACCAACCAATCTCTTGACATAAACGCAGAATACGTACTAGAGTTGGAATTTCATCTTTATGAAACTGCGGTAAGCCCTTTACTTTATTCATTCCATATACGATAAATGCCGCTAAATTTTCTTCTTTATAAAACTCTTTTTCTTTCCATACTAATATAGTTCGCTCTTTCCCTCCACCTTTTGGATGACAAGGTACAAGCAAAGAAAATAACTCAGCAAAATTGTTTGGTTCTATATATGTATCTGTAACCAAATTCCAATTTGGATCGCCCTGTACAGCCCTCATATAATTCCCCTTTCCTTTTTATCTACGTAGGAAATATTAATCCATTATTACATCATTAACAATAAATATCGTTATATTCAAAACTTATCATAATACTTATATCTATTAGTATATCATTTTTCCTCTTATTAAAAATTAGGAATAATAAATTTTAATAAAACTGTCGAATATATTAACGCTATATTTATTATATAATGTCTCAGATACATCACGCTAACATATTAGTTTAATCCATATATACTAGAATGATGTATCTGATTTTTATACATAATTTATTCCATGTGCTCCGAGATCTCACTTAAAGCAAAGCCAGCTTGATCATCAGCCGATTCTCTTATAGCTAAATCACCTAGTGCTAGCATACCCACAAGTTGCCCACTCTCAACTACTGGTAAGCGTCTAATTTGATACTGTGCCATTAATTCTGTAGCTTTTTCAATCGAATCATCTGGAGAAACTGAAACAATGTTTGTTGTCATTATATTTGTAATTTTATTAGATCCAGGATGTTTTTCAGCAATCCCACGAACAACTAAGTCTCGATCGGTAACAAGCCCAACAACTTGTTCATTTTCAACAACAGGAATCAATCCAACCGATTCTTCCTTCATTTTTACAGCAGCCTCATATACATTATCTAACGGCGTACAATGTACAATATGAGTACTCATAAAGTCTCTAACTCGCGTCATTTTTATCTCCTCCTTTTAATACATACCATAGCTTTTCCTAAATCCCTTTATTTATTTGAGGAAAATAAGGTGATAAAAAAGAGGCATACACATAATAAAAAAGAGTCAGCACATTGCTGACTCTTTTTT
>NZ_MACH01000152.1 GCF_001884065.1 Bacillus proteolyticus | reverse complement strand
CAGGTAGGACTCGAACCTACGACCGATCGGTTAACAGCCGATAGCTCTACCACTGAGCTACTGCGGAATAATTATGGTGGGCCTAAATGGACTCGAACCATCGACCTCACGCTTATCAGGCGTGCGCTCTAACCAGCTGAGCTATAGGCCCATACAAATTGCAGGATTTATTTATATCATATCCTCATTTAAGAGTCAATACTTAATTGAACCCTCAAAACTAAACGAAAACGAAACACGGAAACTTATATTGATAAGCAGGGCTTATCAATTCTCCATAGAAAGGAGGTGATCCAGCCGCACCTTCCGATACGGCTACCTTGTTACGACTTCACCCC
>NZ_MACH01000151.1 GCF_001884065.1 Bacillus proteolyticus | reverse complement strand
CCTCCTACAGCACAACGGACGAAAATCTCATCGATACGAGAAAAAGACAGTCTTTGATATTTTGGGTGTTGTCTATGAGTATACCACTTCTACTCATCAGGTAGCATAGTAAAAAAATTCAAACCCGTCAGGGTTTATTTGATATGTCTATTTTTATAACATCTATAAACGATAATAAAATACTACGTGAAAAGATCGCATTTTGTATAAAAATATCCCTTAAGTTGATGGGTGTG
>NZ_MACH01000150.1 GCF_001884065.1 Bacillus proteolyticus | reverse complement strand
AAAGCATTTTCCAAGGGCTTTGGTCCAATGTTTGGACAATCCCAACCATGAATGACATGGCGCACACTTTCATCGCATACAGCGCCCCATCTTATTCTGCTATACTAAAGCAACTAGATTACAAACAATGTTGTACTCACCAACGTATTAATTCCCCTTTCTTACGAAAAGTCCCATCATCTTACTCGATCCTGTGAGTTACATCTAGTTAATTTAGTTTTCAAAGAACAAGACTAGAGACTATCCCTCCACATTCGTTACATGTTTCGTCGGCACTGTGTCCCCACTTTCACAAGAATGAAGCAATTTCGGTTCGTTAGAACCTTATATGCATCTGTCCGCTAGTAGGCGTTGGTGACAGTTTCTTGCTTACCACGTTCCGATTGACCTAGCTATACATATATCCTTAGGTGCTTGCTGTAAGCCTGTTATCTTTACATCATCATCGTTAGATGTTCCGAATTTCATATCCTTTAATCTTACTTTTCGGTAGATAACATCGTCATTGACGACATACATATTTCTTATGTATTAATAATTTAGACCCGTATATTCGCAAGTTCGCCAGTCCGTTATTTTAGACATTCTCACCATAGATGTTTTGTAGCATCCCGACCTATCCATTACTATATGATTTCTCACTTAGGTTTTGTTCAGCCGACTTCACCTAGCTTCATACAATTTGTGACTACTATCACTCCTTGCATGTAGGAATATTAGATAAGTAGTTTCAGCTCAACCTGACGGCTTTCATTCCTACTTTCAGTCAATCAGTTGTTGTTATCAAATTGATGACCCTCCCATTTCGTGTTTACACACTTATAAGGAAACGTGTCGCGCAAAGGATTATTTTGTTAAAATTCTGGATAAAAATTAATATTATTCATAAAGGAGATCCACTGATGAAAATGATTTTTTTAGTTATTTTCATAACAATTTTCCTTTTAATAATTTTGTATTTTGTTGGTATGTCACTTTTTTTGGAATCAATCCTAAATTAAAATAAGACTATTTAATACATCCTTCGTTTAATTATCAATTATTCCGTCAATACTGTAGATAGGCTGTTAGCCAGAATTCATTTAACATAGTTTTCTCTGTATCTCCTTGCAGGGAGCAGTTAGCTTTTGCTAGCTGCTCTTATTTTCTGCAATTGGTTACATTTCCCTGATGTTTTTAACATAATATTACGTTACAATATAAAAGAATAAAATATATTGAGCTGTTATACCATTACCCTAGGAAACTAGGGTTTTTTTTCTACAAAATGAAATTTTTATTAAGAGTTTATAATCTCTCTGATTTTTTTAATCTTATCTGCGTTAACGTCTCCTAAAGCTTTCATATCAATTACTACACTAGAATGTCGCGCTCCATTCAATAAATCTACGCAACATACATGTTGTTCTTTTTCATCACTGGCCTTTAATTGAATGCCTTGAAATGAGGCATCACATATATCCCTTAAATATGATTTCGTTTCAAATAGCTCATTCCAATTTTCATTCAAATACATTTTCATAAAGCTTTCGATATCTTCACCACAAGATACCTCGACCTCTTCAATAAATGAATCGTCCATTGTAAAAACGTTAAAGATCATCCAAGCTGTAATATTGTTTAATTTCACGCTGTTTTCTTTCATCATTAATCCTCCTCAAGTTCCGTAACAGTTATATAATTTCTAGCATTCTTTCGATTCGATATTCTCCTTTGATACGCTGGTCTTGTATAAAAACGAACTGTTGCAGGAAGTACGCCCATATAATCAGCGCATTCCTTTATGGTCCCGATACATAGCAATGATTCACCTTTATAAACGACGTACTCCTTTAAGTTCATTGTTCATTCTCCTTTTCTAATAAAATAGCGGTTTTGTTCAGTTCTACCACACCATGACATGTAGACAACTATATGTCATGGTGTTAAAATGTTATTGTGATTCCCATATGGTTTCACAAACGACTTTTTCTCTGTTTATGGGGCTCTTACATAATTGTAAGAGCTATTTTTTTATTCGAATTTTGATTTTTTTCACTTTTTCGATACATTTATGAAACATTCATGTGTTATCTTCAGTACGTTCTATTCTTTTTATAAAACCGTGTGAGATATACCGACACAAAAAGCCCTAGAGCCCTAACTCTAGGTCTTTTTCATTTAAAATAACGCTTTTGTTATAATTTATGAACATATTTTAGACCTAAAAATCCTACCGAATATTTTTAGGATAAATTTACCGAGTGAGTTAGCAGAAATTTCGTGTTATTCTGAACGTGTTGAATAACCCAATACATTCAACAATGCTCTTGATTGCATACATAGTATGCAGCCATCCATCCAGATACCTTAGCTAATACGTCCCCCTAATCGTCGTTATTGCTAAGGTATCTTTTAGATGCCCTGTGTGCAGGGCTTTTTCATTTCAGTGATGATGCTCTTTTTCCCATCTCATTATCGATGCTTTTAGTCCAATTTTTTAATAAAATTCAAATTTGGTCTTACTTTACCCCCGTAGATCCAAATCCACCAACGCCACGCTTACTATTAGATAACTCGTCTACTTCAACAAAATTAGCTGTTATTACTGGCGTTATGACGCCTTGAGCGATTCTTGTTCCTCGTTCGATAACATGAACTTGTATATTGGCTGCTTTAGGTCTTTCAGTATTATCAACCAGCACTCCAACTTCTCCGCGGTAGCCACTATCCACCGTTCCAAGAAAAACTCGTAACTTTGTATTACGCGTCATACCGCTACGCGGGCGCACCTGCAATTCATATCCTGGTGGAATCTCAAAAGCCAATCCAGTTTGAACAACTTTTTTTTCGCCAGGCCAGATAACTGTGTCCTCCGCTGCAACTAGATCAAAACCACTATCGCCCGGTTTAGCGTATTTAGGTAATTTCACGTCTTTTACTCGCTTAATCTTCACTCTTAATTTCATTCTTTCCCGCTCCTTATAAGTAACTTTTCAATTTCTCTTTCTGTTTCTTCAACACTTCCAAGGAAAGCTTCGTCTTCCGCTTCTCGTTATCCAATCCCACTAAGTGATATTCCATCTTATGAATTTCACTCTCTACTACTTGGAGTTCACTTTGCACCTGCACCAAGGTATCTTTTTTCATTACTTCCCTCCCTTTGCTTTGCTAATTAACTTAGTGATTTCATATACACCGTTCTCCATCTCCATCATTCCTGATACACTCCTTTTATGAGATTCCACAACTCTTGTTCAGTCATCTCATAAAGTTGTCGCCCTGTCTTTTCTTCTTTATAAATTCCCTTTTGTAGTAATACATCGATGTAGATTTGTTTCCTGTCCATGCTGCCTCCTAGCTTCTTTTCTTCGTAGCTCTCCTTATAGATGTAGTCGCTGCCCTTTGTGGATTCCATCTATTTATTGTCATGGCGCTATGCCTCCTAATCCAAATTCATGATTTCCTCTAAGATTCTATCCGAAATATAAGTAGTAATGATTTGTATCTTTCCGTATTTCTTTTTAGCCATTTCTATAGCTGCGCCCTCGGACTTCGCCTCAAACCAACGAAGCTTCCACTTCTCGTCTTTATCGTAAAATTCTACTGAGTACGTCATAACGCTATTACTCTTCAAAAATCTTTCCGCTGTACTTGTTGCGCTATAATCAAAACTTCCGACTACATCCTCCAGTGTTAGTTGTTTCATGCCCCTAATCCCATTGGACGAGATTTAATTTTCTTCTTATTTGCCTGATCCATGATTAATGCAGCGATTTCTAATTGATGCCTTCCTAGCTCTTTTGCTATTTCAAGAATATCTTTATCCTCATTTGACGCTATGATAAAAGAATATGATGAAATTTGGAATCAGGACTGGAGACCTATTTGGGGAGATGCAAGTAAAGACCCTGCATCTATTGATAAGAACGCTTTAAAAGAGAAAATGGAGTCAATTACAAATCGATACGATGAACTATCCAATAAAAATACAGCATTTAAAAGTGGTGCAAAGCTAACCGATCCTGTATTAAAAGAAAAGATTGAGAAATTTAGAGTGGAGTTCGGACTAGCAACTAACTATAGAAGTAATGCTGGAAGAGCTGTAACTCAAGGGATAAAAGGTATAGCTCCATTGAAAGGTAGAATGGAAGAAGCTCAAAAATCTATTAAACTTTCCGATCAAAAACTAATTAACGCTGTAGCTAGCTTAACTGAAGTAGAATCAAAATTAGGTGTTAGTCGCAACTAAGATCATAATAAAATATAGATTTTAACCATACTTCTCAATGAACAAAATAACTTAACGTGGTAAAATAATATTTGGATGGGAGTCCAATACATATTATTAAAATTAAAGTGGTTCAAGTCGGAGGAAGGCACCTTAGGGTGTCTTTTTTATTAACCTTCGACATAATATGACAATATACAAATTAATAGTTTGTTATTATTATCTAGAAATCTTACATTTATCTACAAATTATTATTGTATTTTCAATTTTTTAAATGTAAAATATTTCAATGTAAATACATACCATTTAGGGAGATGGAGAAAATTATGAAAAAACTATTAGCTTCAGCAACAGCGGTCACATTATTAACAGTGGGGTACAGTTCTTCTGCATTTGCAGCAAAAAGTCCTAATGATACAAAAAACTGTGAACATTTTAAAAGCCAACAAGATGCTCAAGCATTCTGGGATCAAAACGGATATGGTGTTGGAAATGATCCACATCGTTTAGACAATGATAAAGATGGCATTCCATGTGAAGATTATAAGTATCCAACAAGCACAAATACTACAACAGAAAATAAAGAAACTACTAAACCTCAAGAACAAACTAAACAAGAAAATACTAAGCAGGAAAACACTAAGCAAGAACCTGCTAAACAAGAAAACACTAAGCAAGAGAATTCAAAACAAAATAACCAAACAACAAATACTAAGCCTCAAACAACTGCAAAAGAAACAAAGAAAAATACTAATACAGTTGTGAAAAAAGAAACTAAAAAACAGGGTGAAAAATTACCTAATACAGCATCAAACGGTGTTACAATGATGTTAGCAAGCTTAGGCTTAGCATTAGCTGGATCTGTATTAATGTTCCGTCGTAAAAAGACAAACGCATAAAATAGTTCCTTAAAACGGCAGGAGAAATCCTGTCGTTTTCAAATGGAGTGATAAAAGTGAATAAAAAACAATGGATAGGCTTATGTTTAACTGTTATTGGACTTACTATCTTTTCCTATTATTTTCTAGAATGGTATGGAGCTAGACAATCAGCAGAGTCGCTAACGACTAACGAAGCGAAACACTATGAGACCTCCACGCCTTCTAAAGAAAATGAAACAACAAACATCAATCAAACAGAGACTGAAACTTCATTACAACCTGAAGAACCTGTACAAATTCCCTCTTCAAAGGTAAACCATCAATTAGGAGATAAAGTGGCATATTTAATTATCCCTAAAATACAAAAGAAATACTCTGTATATTGGGGAGCTGACGATAAAGTACTGAAAAAAGGTGTAGGTATGTTTGTTAGTGATTTAACTACTACACCATCTGGAAATGGGCATACAGTTTTAAGTGGGCATAGAGATACTGTTTTTACCGAGCTTGGTCAACTAAAGGAAAATGACCAACTTATCGTGGAATATGAAAATAAAACATATACATATAGAATTAACAAGCATTGGATAACAGATTCAGAAGATCGAACAGTTATTGTAGACAAAAGTGAGCCAACATTAACATTAACAACTTGTTATCCTTTTAATTATATAGGAGACGCTCCAGATCGATACATAATTGAGGCATCTCTACTCTCCATTCATTGAAAGTGAGGGCCTCGGCTCTCTTTTTTTATTTTCATTCGACAAAATGTGACGAACTAGTTGTAACTGGATTTGTTATGATGGGTTGAGAAATCTTACATTTTAAAGGGGATATTATATGGCTAATCCAAAATACACTAAAATTGATGAGCGGTTTGGTGTTATTGAATACCCGGTTACACTTGCAGAAATGGTTGAAATATCAAAGGAATTTCCAAAAACGGAACGTAACTACTATCAGTATGCTTTCGATGCTTTAAAGAAGGTTATGAAAGCTAAAGAAGCGATTCACTACTTTGAAGTTGCTAATCCTAAACTAACAAAAACTGGTTTCATTGTTGTCGGGGGACATAACTTATACCTGGTAATGATGAAAGGCGGCTTATTTGGCGGCGCTGAAGCTGAGGTAGTGAAGTATAAAGATATCAAAGAGGTTGATTTCGATATTGCACAAGGTCTATTCGGGATTTCTCTTATGAATACAGGGATTATTTATCTTAAAGTAAAGAAAATGTTAGGAACAAAGAAACGTACAATCAGTAACATTCCAGATTACAATGTCGATGGAGTATTAAAAGCGATTCGTAATAAATTGAAATAAACATCAGCACTCTAATGAGTGCTTTTATGTTTTATAGAAAGGGATAATTGAAAATTATG
Source organism: Bacillus proteolyticus (assembly GCF_001884065.1). GTDB lineage: Bacteria > Bacillota > Bacilli > Bacillales > Bacillaceae_G > Bacillus_A > Bacillus_A proteolyticus. The sequence goes on along the minus strand of NZ_MACH01000150.1, from coordinate 5,530 downwards.
AAGCCATACTTAGAAGTATTAAGTAAAAGCATCCAGTTTGGAGACGAAACGCTCAAAAACCTAGAAAGAAAAAAAGAATTACCAATCGAGCATAAAGTAATTATTGCTCTTTATAGAAAATTACTTGAACAAGTTGACGGTAATTATATTTTAGCGGATCACGAACTCGAAGGACCAGCTAGAGTCTTATTGAGATCAGCTATGGAGACTTTCTTATCTTTAATATATATCCTTCAAGAAAAAAGAAGAATTCAAGACAGAGCTTTCTCTTATTATGTTGGTTTTTTAAAAGCAGAATTAAAAATTGCTAATAATCCTCTAACTACAGACAATCCAAATGGATTTAAGAATGAAGAAGATTCCAAACTGGATATAAAAGAAATTGAATCTATATTAAATAAAAGACAGTTTAAAAAAGTGTTGAATGAATGGGAACTTACTAACAAAAAAACTAGATACGAACCTAAATGGTATTCATTATTCAATGGACCTACATCAGTTAACCAACTTGTTAATAAAATTGCAGATAAAGATACGAATCTTCTTTATGGGATTTTATCTATGGAAGCTCATGGATATCAAGCATTAAGCGCTGTAAAACACAGAGACTTAACAAACGAAGATTTTGCACTTCAACCTATACGCAATAACATAACTGATGAAACTGTTAAACTCACAAGAGTATTACTTACAAGCATAACGATGAGAATAATTAGTCTTATAGCACCTGAATATGAGCTTGATTTAATCAAATTCGCAAAAGAAATAGGAATAATATCTAAAACCCATCCTTTTGTTATACCTAAAATTTAAAAATATATGTTTGGTTCAAGTCGGAGGAAGGCACCTTAGGGTGTCTTTTTTTACGGCAATACATCAATATTTTCTTTTTTACAATTGGTAAGAAATTTTACATTTTGTAACGACATCAAAGAGCTTATGAGGAGCTTGATGGATGTCAGTAAGGTTGTTTTGCTAAGCAAGTTTCTTTGTACGTGAAGATGCTGCAAAACAACAAAAATATTCTATGATGAAAATGTCATGTTGTGCTTCTATTGTTTTCATCATAGAAGAAATTATTTCCAATTTCCATTCGACAAATTACGACAAACCAGTTGTAACTGTTTCTGTTATGATGGTTTCGGAAATCTTACATATCAGACAGATGGAGGAAACAAACATGAAGAAACCGTTCTACAAAAAATGGTGGTTCTGGCTTATCGTTGTTATCGTAGTAATTGGGGCTGCGGGTAATAGTGATAAAGAAGAAGCTAAAACAACTTCTACTGAACCAAAACAAGAGGCTAAACAAGAAACGAAGAAAGATGAGCCTAAAAAAGAAGAACCTAAAAAGGAACTTTCTAAAGAAGGTGAGTCTTCTAAAGTTAACATCGCTGTAGGATCTGTTGAATCAGTAGATTCTGTTGGTGGCGAATATTTAAAAGAAAAAGCACAAGGTGTGTTTAAAATAGTTGAAATTACTATTACGAACAATCAAAAAGATGCTATCACTGTTGATTCTAACAGCTTCAAATTAGTTGATAATAAAGATCGTGAGTTTACTTACTCTATACAAGCTCAAACTGCTTTCGATGTAGGTAACGGTGGAAGCTCTGATTTCTTCTTAAAACAACTTAACCCTGGTTTATCTCAAACAGGTAAAATTATCTTTGATGTTCCTGCTGACGCACAAGGCTTAGTTTTAAAGGCTCGCGGCGGTATGATGGGTAAAGAAATTAAATTAAAAGTAGAATAGTTAAAGGCACTCGAAAGAGTGCTTTTATTTTGTTAATCACATCTAGAAAAAACAACAAGAATTGAGGAAAACTATGAAAAGAATCATTTTCACTATTATCACCGCGATGTTAGTTTTAGCAGGTTGTGATGGACCAGAACCTACCACTGAGAATTTAGACAGTATTGTTTTCGAAATACCGAAGGATAAAGAGATTAAAAAGTATCTAATATCCGCAACATATAAAGAAGTAGAAAAATCAGATCAAAATGATGAAAATCCATATTATTATTATGATATCGTAGTTTACCTTAACGATTCATTTGATAACTTACAACCTAAAGAACAATATGAATACTTAGTATCCATAGGTAAAATCATCAAGAAACAAAGCGGAACACCGCAAGATAAAGATGGTGAGGGAGAGTTATACTGTGGAAAAGGCGTTAAATGTGAATTGTTAAATGTTGTATTAAAAACAGAGAAACACGAATACTACACAAATTATGATCTACCTGGCTTAACTGGAGAGTGGCTTCACTTAGATGATAAAGACAAAAGTGTTGCTGAAAATAATATCATTTACGATGCAAGTGCTAAAGATGGAAAATATATCAAACCTGAAAGTAGCAACCCATCCCCTTCAACTAGTACTTCCTCATCAGCTAATGAAGAAGTAGAAAAGATTAGAATTGCAACCGGTAGGGATTGGATTAAGTTGTCATTTGATGATAAGTTCATATATGTTCAAACTGTGATTGAATCCATGAAATCTTCAGGTAGATCAGTAACGGCCGATGCATATTGGTTTATTGATGCATTAAACGCCTACTATGGAGGCGGAGAAGAAGCCACCATATCAGATAAAATAATTGATATTATGGCAATATCCGGAGTTGCTGGTGATGTAATCAAGTAAATGAGAAATATAGATTTGAACCATATTTCTCAATGAACAATATAACTTAACATGGTAAAATAATATTTGGATGGGAGTCCAATACATATTATTAAAATTAAGATGGTTCAAGTCGGAGGAAGGCACCTTAGGGTGTCTTTTTTTCTACCTATAACTGTTTAATTGTTATATAATAATAACATTGTATTTTAGGAGGAACATAAATGAACAAAAAACTAATCATTGGAATTATCGCTGTAATAGTAGCTATCATTGCTTCCGTAGCTATTTTTAAGGATTCCAAATCAGAAGATATGAAACCTAAGTATTCACAAAAAGATATGGATAAAGTTATTGATCAACAATTTAATGAGCAGCAAGAATTAAAAACACAAATCAAAGAGTTGAAATCTAAAGTAGACTCCTATGAAAAATTGCAAACTAGATCACTTCAAGAAACTACACAGCCGAGTCAAGAAAAAACTGAACCAGCTGAAAATGCTGATAAGGTTACATACGAAAAGGAAATTAAGCCTACTATTGATGAAATGTTAAAGGAATATGATGAAATTTGGAATCAGGACTGGAAAGCTATTTGGGGAGAAGGAAGCAAGGACCCTGAATCTCTTGACAAGAACGCTTTAAAAGAGAAAATGGAGTCAGTTACAAATCGATATGATGCGCTTTCCAAGAAAAATACAGAATTTAAAAGTGACTCAAAGTTAACTGATCCTGTATTAAAAGAAAAGATTGAGAAATTCAGAGTAGAGTTTGGACTAGCAACTAACTATAGAAGTAATGCTGGAAAAGCTGTAACTCAAGGGGTAAAAGGAGTAGCTCCGTTGAAAGAAAGAATGGAAGAAGCTCAAAAATCAATCAAGCTTTCCGATCAAAAACTAAGTAACGCTCTAGCTAGCTTAAATGAAATTGAATCAAAATTAGGAGTAAGTCGAAATTAGGCACTCGAAAGAGTGCTTTTATTTTTTCCTCAATGACTAACATTACTTAACATGGTAAAATAATATTCGGATGGGAGTCCAATACATATTATTAAAAGTAAAGTGGTTCAAGTCGGAGGAAGGCACCTTAGGGTGCCTTTTCTTTTTTCTTAAAAGGGTATCGTCACATGCCCATCAAGCTAAGTAAAGTAACTCCCCCAAAACGAGAAAATTGATATCTTCAGGTGAAAATGTACAATTTTTTTGTTTTGGGGATGTTATAAAATTCTTAAATTGATGGATATGTTGATATACTATTTTGTTACAGCATATTTAAAAGATTAAAGGATTCTTTTTTTGGGTTTATATATTTGTTTTATCCCAATATAAAAAAATATTGCTATACGATTATAAATATGCATATAATTATATATGGAGAATCATAATTATTATAATTGGGAGAGAAAAAAATGAAAAAAATAATTATTTCAGGTGTATGTGCAGCGGTATTTGGTACGACTTTTTTTACGCAGAATTCTTTTGCTGAAACAACAAGTGATAACTTGAATCAGAATATAAAAGCAGCGAGCGTTCAAGCAAGTAGTTTTATTGATGTACCTCAATCGCATTGGGCGTATAAAGAGATTCAGTACATGGTTGATCATAATATAATGCTAGGATATGGTAATGGTTATTTTGGTATCAAAGATAAAGTGACACGTGAAGAATTAGCAGTATTTTTATACAGAATGATTAAGATTCCTGACGGTCCTTATAAGAATCCTAAACCTTTCAATGACATAGATGGTTCAAATTTCAAAAAGGAAATTGTAGCATTATACAATAATGGCATTTTTCCCTATCTGAAGGATGGAAAATTTGATCCTAAGCGTAATATAACACGAGCGGAAATTGCAGTTGCGTTTAGAACTGCCTTTGGTTTGACTAAGAAATTTGATCATCAATTTACTGATACGCAAGGTCACTGGGCAAGTGAAGAGATTAAAATTTTATATAGCAATAGTATAACTAGTGGTGTAGGTGATAACCAATTTGATCCAGAGGGACCTGCAACACGTGAACAGTTAGCTATGTTCTTATATAGAGCTATCCCAGCGGCTTCAAAACCCCTTCAAGTAAACTAACTATTTAAAACCGACTCATACGAGTTGGTTTTTTCTTTGTAGGAATTTATAAAATATCTGTTATAACAAGTAACTCCTCCTTGACTAAACAGCAAACCTGAATGTATGGCAGAAGTTGAGAAGAGCTAATAGATTGGATATCAATGAGATAGATTTTTCACCTCTTTGTTTATAGTGTTTTGAATGTATACTTTCCTTGCTAATTTTGAGGATATCAGGGGAATCAGGATGGAGTTAATTTTTTAGGATATTTGAATGTAAACTAATATGTAAAAGTTTACATTCGTATTTATAATAAATAAAAAGTACTTTTTAATGTTTTAAAAGTGCTTTTAACTTGATGTGACGGAACCTCACGTATGTAGAAATTTAAAAAAGTCCCTTCATAAGGCTAAAGGGACTTTGCTCATACAAATGATCTGCACATCAATTCATCTTTGATATACAGATCATTTGTATGATAATTTTTATAAATAATTGCTAAATAATGAACTTACATAAATGCTTTTAAAAGTTCTTGAACTAATGGAAGTGCTGCACCTACAAATTTTAAAACTGCCATTGCGATTGCCATATTATTTCCTCCTCTTTTTTTCGTATTAAGGTATGATGATTTTTATAAATAATTGCGGAATAATGAACTTACATTACTGCTTTTAAAAGCTCTCCTACTAATGGGATGATTCCACCTAAGAATGATAAAACTGCCATTGCGATTGTCATATTATTTCCTCCTCTTTTGTTGATGCTAAGATGTGATTTATCTTTATGCTTTCATTATAGTAAGCGCTTACATTTATAGCAATACATTTCC
>NZ_MACH01000149.1 GCF_001884065.1 Bacillus proteolyticus | reverse complement strand
ACGTGAACTACTCGCCACTTAGCAAAGCTTGAAGTGGGAGCTTCTCAGTTCCACGACGAAAGTAACCTTTCGTCTCCCTGAGCGTTACTTCGGGGTGTTCCACCCCTAGATGTCCAACGCTTGGACGCTCTTTTGGTACGGTTGATATTTTACACAGGAACCGAATGGCTTGGTTTTCGCACTCTATTTTCTTCCTGCAACCTCATATATCAAGTTATCAAAGAAC
>NZ_MACH01000148.1 GCF_001884065.1 Bacillus proteolyticus | reverse complement strand
GAATGTTAGGGTTCTGCTACTTGGTATTATATGTTTTATGTTTCTTATTTGCTATGTAAATACTATATAACTCCACTAGTGGAGTCTTGCCTACAGAGGTAAGGCTCTTTTGTTGTATCTGAGGTGAATTTAATATGCCTTTCTCTACTGGTCCAATTGAAAACGTAGGAAATCAACCTACTAATGCAAATAGAGCTAGGGTTAAGATCCTCAATCGTACTGCAGGTCCACTTACTGGGGTAGTTAGATCTTTTAGACTTGACGGTACAAGAACATTAATCGAACAGATAAACTTTAATGTGGCTGCTAATGCTTCTGCTTTTATAAATCTAAGTGTAGTTCACTCTACTTTGGGACAAGCGCTTCAATATGAAGTTGAAATTGTTCCTAATCAAAACGGTGGTTTATACAGTGTCTACGGAATAGCACCTGGTGGTGTTATTATTACTGCACAGCGAGTTTTGAATTCAGAACTAACGCAGATTCTTTAGTTTTAAAAGTAAAGTTGTTCAAGTCGGAGGAAGGCACCTTAGGGTGTCTTTTTCTTTATGGGGTACCGCCACACACCCATCAACTTAAGGGATATTTTTATACAAAATGCGATCTTTTCACGTAGTATTTTATTATCGTTTAT
>NZ_MACH01000147.1 GCF_001884065.1 Bacillus proteolyticus | reverse complement strand
TTCTTCTACAATGTTTAAGATGAGAGAACTCCTGTTACGTAAGAAACAGAAAGAGCTAAGTGAATATAAAGCAATGTACATAATTAAAGATTATTTTTCACTTTTTCACCAAGCATTACACAAAAACACCCAAGAGCTATCAAAGGTTCTCCTTCGTCTGTTTAACCTCCTACAGCACAACGGACGAAAATCTCATCGATACGAGAAAAAGACAGTCTTTGATATTTTGGGTGTTGT
>NZ_MACH01000146.1 GCF_001884065.1 Bacillus proteolyticus | reverse complement strand
AAATTTTGAACACAATGACTACATTTGGAACATGGTTACATGTAGCTGCCAAGAAAGGACACCTTGAAATGGTTGAGTATCTAATTAATAAAGGTATAGATATTGATGCTAGAGGTGGTACATTTGATGCTTCTGCATTAAATTTGGCAGCAGGAGCGGGGCATTTGGAGATAGTAAAGTATTTAATTGAGGCTGGTGCAGAATTAGATGTGAGCTTAGCAAAAAGAAATCCATTATTGGGTGCGATTTATGGTGGACATAAAGAAGTAGCTGAGTTTCTAGTTGAAAAAGGAATAGATATTTCAATTAGATACACTGGAGAAAATATTA
>NZ_MACH01000145.1 GCF_001884065.1 Bacillus proteolyticus | reverse complement strand
GATTACGAACACTTACAAGAATACGGAAACAACAGAAGTAAGTGGTAAGAAAGTCTGGGAAGACTACAACAACAAGTTCAACACACGTCCAGAAAGCATCACAGTTCAATTGCTTCAAAATGGTAAAGAGTTTAAAACAGAAGAAGTGAAAGCTGATAAAGAAGGAAACTGGAACTTCAGTTTTAAAGATCTACCAAAGTACGATGAACAAGGAAATGCGTACAAGTACACAGTAAATGAAGTAAAAGTTGATGGCTACGAAACAAAAGTAGAAGGAACAACAATTACGAATACTTACAAAAATACAGAAACAACAGAACTGAGTGGTAAGAAAGTCTGGGAAGATTACAACAACAAGTTCAACACACGTCCAGAAAGTATTACGGTTCAATTACTTCAAAATGGAACAGAGTTCCAAACAAAAGAAGTGAAAGTTGATACAGCTGATAAAGAAGGCAACTGGACTTTCAGTTTTAAAGATTTACCAAAGTACGATGAACAAGGAAATGAATACACGTACACAGTAAGTGAAGTAAAAGTAAATGGATATGAAATAAAAGTAGAAGGAACAACAATTACGAACACTTACAAAAATACAGAAACAACAGAAATCAGTGGTAAGAAAGTCTGGGATGATAACAACGCAATAGATCGTCCAAGCACAATCAAAGTAGACTTACTACAAAACGGTCAAGTAATTGACACGAAAGAAGTAAGCGTGGCAACAAATTGGAAGTACACGTTTGAAAACCTGCAAGCATACGATGCAAACGGAGTAGCGTACAAGTATGAAGTGAAAGAACAGCCAGTAGCTGGATACAAATCCGAAGTAAATGGTTATGACATCACAAATACAAAAATCAAGGACGAACCAAATGTAGATCCAAAAGATCCAAGTACAGATCCAAAAGATCCAAGTACAGATCCAAAAGATCCAAGTACAGATCCAAA
>NZ_MACH01000144.1 GCF_001884065.1 Bacillus proteolyticus | reverse complement strand
TATCATTCTGATAAAAGTACACATTTATGGATTGCAAAACAAGCTATTGAAATTATGAAAACAGAATCTAATATTGAAGCAAATAAGCAGGCTGTGGACTTTTTAAATTATCCGCAATATAAGGATCTATTTTCTAAAGGATTATATGATGCAGATTATAATGCAGAGTTTAACGATGGTGGAACAGGAATAGGCGGCGTTTTTAAAGGCGGATGGAAATCCCATTTTTATGATCCTGATACTAAAGAAAATTATAGAGGAGAAACAAATCCAACGGCTCTTACACAAGGTAAGAAATACTTTTATGAATCTGGAGAACATTTACGAAATAAAGACTATGAAAAAGCTTTCTATTACTTAGGAGTAGCCACGCACTACTTTACAGATGCTACCCAACCTATGCATGCAGCAAATTTTACCGCAATTGATACGAGAGCTATAAAATATCATAGCTACTTTGAAAATTATGTTACAACCATTCAAAATCAATTTGCAGTCAATACTGGAGGGAATTATAACGACTCTCTATCCACACCTGAAGAATGGATTGATTATGCAGCCCGAGTAGCTAAACCTGAAATCCAAAATATTACTAATGATAAAACATTTAAGTATTATAATAGTGGTAAGGCACAATTGTGGCAAGAAATGGTTACCCCAGCTGTGCAGCGAAGCTTAGGAGAAGCTCAGCGCAATACAGCAGGTTTCTTAAATCTTTGGTTTAAAACTTTTACTGAAAATGTGAAAGCTCCAAGTATAGAGACTGCATTAATCTATGATATAGAAGGAAACGTCATAGAAGCAGGGAAAAACTATTATATCGTACCAAGTGAATCTCCTTATCAAGGTCTAACATTTGAATGGTATGTAGCAAACCGTTATGATTATGTCTCACTTGCAAGTAAAGAAAACAATGCTTTATCTGGTACACCTATAGCATTTGAATTCTACAAAGAAAATGATGCAAAGCTACACCACGGGGAGAGTATATATCTTCGCATGAAGCACTCAAATTACGATCAATTTCAATATTTAAATTGGTCTAATTATTCTAGTTGGATTCACCTTGCTCAAAAATCGGATAGTTTAGCTGACTTTAAAATTAAAATTAACCTGGATAAACCTACAGAATATAATATTTTTACAGATGACTATCCATTAAATTATGAAAATATAAATGCAGAGAAAAATTGGATCGTACTAGGTGGAAAAAAACAAAAACCTAGCTCATGGAAGTTTATACCTGTTAGATAAACTAAAAAAACACTCGTCCTTAATCAGAACGAGTGTTTTTTATCCGTAAACGTCAAGTAACTTCACTTATTGGCAACAAACAAAAAAGCCCATCTCTTTTTTCATAAAAGATGAGCTTTTTTATCTTTAAATTATTCTAAACAATCTGTTAAAAAGAATAAAATACTGTAGCTTTGAAATAAAGTCGTACCGTTTATAAAGAAGATGTACTGTTTATACAGAAGTTGCATCGTTTTATCCCTTTGGATTTCCTTTTCTATGGGTTACTCCCCATCGCCAACAAGCTAATAAAGGCAAATACCCCCAAAATGAGAAAATTGGAATATCTAGGTAAAAATATACATTTTTTTGTTTTGGAGCAACTAGTTTCATTACCTTGATGGGCATGTTGGTGAGACCCTAAAATGAACATTTGGATAGGCAATCCTTCTTCTCTTAAAATAACCTTAAATATATTATAGATTTAAGAATATCAGAAAAATAAATGGTATAATTTTCTAAAATATCCTGAATAAAGTTGATTTTAGAAAAGGAGTAGAGGGGAAATGTTTCAGAAGCTCAAATTTTATTTAATCAGCCTTGTAATTAGTTCAATGTTAGGTGGGGTTATCATAGGTGCTAATTTCTTGGTCCATAACATCTATTATTTAGTTATAGGTAAAGAATTTCATTTTAATATGTGGTCTTCCATTATTATATTTAGTATCGTATTTATTTCAGGTTTTACATATATGTTGAAAAAGGGCCCAGATATACTTGTTAATGATTAAACCAATAGTAATTCATGATCTGGTTGGCGTCTTGTTTGTTATTAGGGAAAGATAACAAAACTAAATTTCCTTAAAATGAAAAAATACACCATCCCTTCTATATATTTTTACAAAAAGAATAGCGTTATTTTGATTATATGGATACAAATTTATGGACAATTGGTACGATAATATCAATTGTTTCATTGGGCGTTGCAGTTATAAAGTTGCTTTAAAAAACAGCCAGGAATTAATAACAAAGAGTGAAATCGAAGAAAAACGTTATCAGATAAACATAGATTTATCGTATTGTTTGAAACGGAATAAAAGCATAAAAAATGTAAGGATATTTATTGATGAGAATTTTTTTAATTCTTGAATAGCCACTTTACTCGGTGATGATTCCTGAGCTTCTAAGGTGAAGGCCTCGTTTAATTTTTCTAGAATATGCATTAATAATCAGTCCTTAATCTCTCTCCATTTTGAAATTATGGATGAAAAGGGGGAGGATTGTAAATATGGAAATGAAAAAACGAAGCCTATGTATATGTGAAATGATTTTTATAACCGTCTCCTTTTAGGGGACGGTTTCTTTTATCAATGAATATACTATATTAAGAAATTTAAGAGGTGATAATAATTGGATTATTTAATTGAATTAAATCAGTGGGGCATAAAAGAAGGATTACCTACTAAACCCTATGTAGATGCAGATTATATACAAGCTGATAAGAATATCCAGGGGATAAACAATGCGCTACAATATGCAGCATCTAATAATTACTCTGAAGTTATTCTTCCAAAAGGCAATTACGCTCTATGTTATCCACGTGAGATTGTTATGGTTTCCAATTTAGATTTTAATTTAAATGGATCGACATTAAAAGTTATATACGATTCTAATAAAAAATCGCCATTTGACAATAGAACAACTACTGATTATTACAACTTCAAAGGGAATAGTATCGTATTTAGTAAAGTCACCAATTCTAATTTATTTGGTGGAACTATAATTGGGTGTAGGGACGACAGAAGTTTCTCTAATCCTTTAGAAGTAGCAGTGGAGAATACGTATGGTATTCTCTTTCAAAAAAGTTCAAATTATTGTTCTGTGAAAAATTGTAAGGTTCGCGATTATATGGGTGATAATATTTCATTTAGCTCAAACTCGATATTTGACTATGGAGAATTTGATCAAGGTCTTACTTTGAGTGCCTTAGATTACAACACTGGACAACCTATTACCTCTACGAATACACTCACAACAAAGATGTTAAATATACCTCAAGATTTAACACCAAAGATTACTTCCTTTCTTATAGCTGGAGCAGGATACGCTAGAACAACAAATTTAAATAGTAAAGACTTGGATATCTTCTTTTACGATAATAACAACAATTTCATAGGGGTTATGAAGAAAAGAAGAATCTATACAGATATTTCAATCCCAGTTAACGCAATGAAATTTAGGCTTCAATTTTATAATGAAAACAATGTAAATAAGAATCTGCAATATACAATTATGTTTGGTGGTATCCCTCACCATAACACTGTTGAAAAATGCGAGGTTTTTAATGGGCATAGGGGTGGTATAACTTTAGGGGGGAATTACAACGAAGTTATAAATAATAAAATCCGCGATAATGGAAAAGGATTGGTTAGGTTTTTGGATGGAAAACCTATTTTCAACAATCCAACTCGTTATTCAATAAACATGGAAGATTCATACGGAGCAAGCTGTACCATAAAAGATAACGAAATTTACGGCAGTTATCACGGTATTTTAGTTGGTTGCTATGATGTCTTAATAGAACATAATCACATTTACAATATAGATTACCTAGCGGTTAATCTTTATTCTTTAATGCATGCAACTATTAAGGATAATTTCTTATACAACTGTCAAAATAACATTGGACTCATGACTTCTAATTTTAGTACGGCGTTTGTGAATATTATAGACAATAGTTTCACAGGTGGTAATATGAATTTAACTAATGATTCGTATAGGGTTTCTTTATCTAACAATCAATACGTAAACCCTGATTTCGTTGCATTGGGAGATAATTGCACATTTGATAATAATTATATTGTTTTTACAGAAAATTCGACTACCACACCATGGATAAAAGCAAACAAAATAAGCAAATGTACCTTTAAATCGGTTTTAACACAAAGAGAGATGACGTTTAAAGTTAAAGAATATGATAGCTGTAGATTCGAAAATTTACGAGTCAGATCAGAAAATCCTAATACTCAAACTGTAGACGTTTGTGAGTTCACAAGGTCAGAACTTCTTAATTGCGAGTTGAGAAATCATTTGTTTAGTGGGAGTCCAATGAATATTAGAGTTGCTAAATCAAAACTTATAGATACAACTTGCGAAGTTGGTATTACAAATGTGGATAATCAAGTACCATACACTACACTGGAAGACTGTGCTATCTCGATTAATACGAAAAATAATTTATTCTTATCTGATACTAATCGTCCATATACAACTTATGTAGTAGAGAAATGCAAAGTTACTATTAATAATCCAGCATTCGCTTCTCTCTTAGCTTCAGGAGCAGCAGCGGGAGTAAACGAGTTAATTTTAAAAGACAATGGATTTGTTTATACAGGAACAGCACCATTGAATTTAAAATATTACACAAATAAAAATCATATTCGTAACTTCATCAATTCGAATAACACCTTTACAAATATCAATTTACCTGCTGTGAATTAAAGCTGGCTCTTTCGAGTCAGCCTGTTTTTATTCTACATCCACCAATTCATTAAGTTTAAATTCTGTATTCAATCCAAATGAAGGTTCTGGTGCAAAGACTTCAAGGTAATTACAAGTAATCTCTAAAACTTGGACATACTGATACTATTACTCTAAAAGGGTGTGATCGGTATGGAAAAGAAAAATTGGTTCAAATGGAAGCACTATTAGCCTGATATTATCTTATTAATGGTAAGATGGTACCTACGGTATAACCTAAGTTTTCGTGATTTGGTGGAAATGATGGAGGAACGTGGTTTATCCATTTCTCATACAACGATTATGCGTTGGGTTCATCAGTATGGTCCTGAATTGGACAAACGAATCCGACGTTACCTCAAACAAATAAATGACTCTTGGAGAGTCGATGAAACATATATCAAAGTAAAAGGTCAATGGATGTACCTGTATCGTGCTGTTGATTCGAACGGAAACACAATCGATTTTTGCCTAAGCAAAACAAGAGATCATAAGGCTGCAAAGCGCTTTTTCAAGAAAGCTTTGCGGTCTTTTCATGTTTCAAAGCCACGTGTGATAACAGTCGATAAGAATCCAGCTTATCCTATAGCAATTGAACAGTTAAAAAAAGAAAAAAGCATACCTAACGGTATGCGACTTAGACAACAAAAGTACTTGAATAACATAGTAGAACAAGATCATCGCTTTATAAAGAAGCGAATCCGTTCTATGCTAGGCCTTAAATCTTTTGACACAGCTACATCCATTCTTTCTGGAGTAGAAGCCATGCATATGATTAAAAAAAGAACAGATTGCTTTACGGAGCCAGTCTGCACAAAATCAAAAAGAATTTATCCATCAATTGTTTGGACTTGCAACATAAGATACGATTCCGTTAGGAATATATATGCTTTATTCCCTTGTGTTTTATTTTTGCACCAGAACCCAAAACAGAAGTCTTAAACTAGACTCCTGTTTTTCGACGTGAAGTGAATTACAAAAATTATTTATGGTTTCATAATAGTTAATGGAAAATACTTCATCTAATTTGATAGTAAGAAACTTTGTAATAGAACCTTTTTTAATAGTTGCACATTCAGAAAGCGCTTTCATTTGTGGTAGTAGTTATAATCTACATTTTTTACAAAACATTTCTTAGCATATTTAGCTTTAAGCATTAGTAACAAACCTTTATTGTTTATAGATTTTAACCATGATATTTTCGTATTTTTAATATATAGATTCCTAAAATAATAAATCCTAGTCCTACAAATGGGGTCGTTGGAAGCTTTGTTCCTGCTGATGGCAGGTAATGCTTTTCTTTACTTGCAAGATCCTTTTCTTCTGTGTGCTTTTTACTTTGTGTATCATAAGATTGTTTAGCGTTTTCATATGTAGCATGCACTTTTTTGATTTCTAGGTCACTTTTTATTTTTCGATTCTTGATTTTTATTTCTGCTATCTCGCCAGTTTTTACTTCTAATTTTTTTATTGTAGGATCAAGTACATATCCCTCTGGAGCTTGAATTTCTTTTATAACATACGTATCAGTAGGAAGGTTATTTAATGTAGCAATTCCATTCTCAGCTGTAGTGATTTCTTTTATGAAATTCCCATTTTCACTTACAACCTCAAACACAGCCCCTTTTAAGACTTCTCTATTTTCTCCTACCTTCATAATTTTTAAAGATCCTAACATTTCCCATTTTACTACTATATCTGCACTGCTTTTCTCGCGCGTTCTTGGTAATAAGGCAGTTGTATTTTGAACCCTTTGTTGTCCATCAAAGATAACTGCTTGTAAACTCTGAAATTTTGTATTTACTCTTAACTTGAAATTTCCACTTGGTGTGTTTTTCGGAATCAGAACTTTAAAATTTTCCTTGATAGAGAATTCATTCTTTTTTTCACCTTGTTCATTTATAATTTGAACTCCTTCTGGTGCATCCTCAATTTGAACGGAATATACTCCAGATACTGCATTTGATTGAACCATATATAAATTTGTTTCAAAATAGTCTCCATTTTTTTCTACAGTTTGTTTTCCATTAGGTATTATATTCAAATATGTTTCCTGCACTTCAGTACCTTTAGAAGCTTTTTCTACCAGATGTTTTACAAGGTTATATATCTGTTGGTTTTCTGTTTTTGAATCGGCGAGTTCAATTTTTTTAGATGCAATCCAGATAGCTAATTGAGTTGCATAATAGGCTTCCTCTTTTGAAGAAACCCCTAATTCTGCTGGCGTTTTTTGAGGGTATCCATAAAGTAAGACACGATATACAAAATCATCCTCTTTTCCAATTTCAGAAAGGTTATCTCCATTAGGTGAATTCAACTCAGGTGATAAACAATACGCAACATCTTTTGATGACGTTCTTAGAAAGTCTGACTTTACCTTTACTTCAGTACCTTTGAATTTAATATAATTCCAGTTCATTTGAAATTTTTCTTGATGTATTATCTCGGCTGCTGCTTGTGGCATAGAAACTCCTAGCAACATAATGATTAAACTTATAATTCCAAACCATTTTGTTAACATCTTGCGGTTCATTTCATTCCCACCATTCATCAAATTTTTAGGATAAATCCTACATATTAATTGTACCTGTTGTAAAAGTAAGTTTATTTTAATTATTCGGAAAATTCAGGGCGTAAATAAAGATTATGTTATAGTATCATATATTCTGATGATCTTTATTGTTTAATTGAGTTCATGATATTTGTTAAAGATATTACCTAAAGTACTGGCGTAAATATTATTTTATATTATTAAAAAATGATTCGAAAAATCAATTTTTAAAGTGTGATTTATGTATCAAAAAATAAATACACTTAATAATCTACCTATGAAATAGATGTTTCCTCTATTCCATCTTCTTTCACAAAACGCATATCTGTATTTTCAGAAATTTCGGCTATATTTATATTTATTATATTTAGAAAGTATATGGCTTGCAATCTAAAATTTCATGCAATATTGCATGAAATTTTAGATTTTTTTATGTTATATTATTAAATTGGTTTTGTTAAAAAGTTTGAAAAGAGTTGTGTACAATCGGTTCGGAGGCCCAGAAGTTCTTGAAATTCAGGAAACCCCCATTCCCCAAGCAAATAAGGGAGAAGTACTTGTCAAAATGTTTCCCACTTCCATCAACGGAGGTGACTTAAATGTATGAAAAGGTACAGCCAGTAAGATAACTAACGTACTTTCAAAATTCCCTAAAACCATTGGTCAAGATGTAGTAGGGATAGTGGACAAGTTAGGACCTGATGTCACGGACTTCAAGGTTGGTGGTGTGGGGAAATACTACAACTAATACCAATGCTACAGCTGAATATGTTGTTATAAACGTAAACAAGCCCTCGTTAATGCCATCTCAAATGTCTCCAATAGAAGCTGCAGCATTGCCTTGTGCAGGAGTCACAGCTCTAATTGCTCTAGTGATAAAGGGAACATAAAAGCTGGTGATCGAGTCCTTATACGTGGAGCAGGAGGTGTCGGTATTTTCGCCATACAGATTGCAAAAGCACTTGGAGCACATGTTACAGTCCTCGTTTCAAAAACTACCATGGATGCAGTAATAAACTATGGTGCGGATGAAGTATTCGACTATCGCAAAACATCATCTGAAGAACTCGAGTTGTTTGATATCATCTTTGATACAGCAGGAAAAGATCTTAAAGCATTTAGAAAGAAACTTAAACCAGATGGAAAATTGCTCACAATTGCATTTGATGCTGAAAAACCAATAAGAGGTCTATTCAGTGTTCTTCTTTCTGCACGGTACGGACAGCACCGAACCCGTTTGGTAATTGCGTTTCCTAATCGCAAAAAGCTCACACACCTTGCACAGTTGGTCAATAATGGTGATATAGTTCCCGCCATCAATTCCATCTATCCAATGGAGCAAATTGTTGAAGCCCATCGACATGCTGAAAATCGTGGTATCTTAGGAGAAATTATTATTATTACCATAGCTCAGTCTTAATTCGTGTCTTCCGCTAACGGGAATTATGTAAATACGAATCCCCTTCAGCAAGTAAGCTGAAGGGGTTTTTTCTAGATATATTGAATACCGATAAGTGGGGTTATGTAAACTTTTAATATGGTTTTTAATCTCTGGACAGGATTAAAATTATTTATACAAACTAATCCCTTATCTATTATAGATAAGGGATTAGTTTAGTTTTGTTGTATGGTATAAACAAAATTGAGTGTCATAATATAGTGTAACATGAATATTTATGTGTTTTTTAAATTTTATTTATTCTAAATAAACAAAAAGAATTAGTATGATACTAGTTCTTTTTGTTTGTAGATCCATATTTAAGTGCTTTAATTTGATGTTGATGTGATGGAACCTCAAGTATGTAGAAATTAAAAAAAGTCCCTTAATAAGGCTAAAGGGACTTTGCTCACACAAATGATCTGCACATCAATTCACTTTTGATGTACAGATCATTTGTATGATAATTTTTATAAATAATTGCGGAATAATGAACTTACATTACTGCTTTTAAAAGTTCTTGTACAAATGGAATGATTCCACCTACAAATTTTAAAACTGCCATTGCGATTGCCATATGATTTCCTCCTTTTTTTCGTATTATGATGTGGTGAATCTTTATATCTTTATTATAGTAAGCGCTTACATTTATAACAATACATTTCTATATGCAATATTACATATTTGTACGTTTAGACAAAAATTATACCTCTATTAA
>NZ_MACH01000143.1 GCF_001884065.1 Bacillus proteolyticus | reverse complement strand
TTAAGGGTTCTCCTTAATAGGAGGAAACGGATATGGAAAGAGTGCAAGCGATTATTGACAGTAATCTGAAATACAAGAGTTGGGTTAAACAGGTACTAGCTGTAGGCGGAATATTAGGGTTCTGCTACTTGGTATTATATGTTTTATGTTTCTTATTTGCTATGTAAATACTAGATAACTACACTAGTGGAGTCTTGCCTACAGAGGTAAGGCTCTTTTGTTGTATCTGAGGTGAATTTTTTTTGGAGGTACTCCAAAATATTGGGTTGATGGGTATGATAAGGTGACCCCTATTAGAATTAGCACCAATAAAATGTGAACTTCGTACGTTAGACGATTCCTCACATAGAAAAAGCCGATTTCCTGTACGCTAAGGGATAATCGGCTTTTAACGAATTCCTCGAAAGAATTCTCTTTCCTCAAGCGCGTGAAGGGCGTAGCCCGGCGGTAGGTGGGAGATGAATTTCGGTTTGGCGTAGCCAAAAGGCTTTGCTTTTTTTTTTGCCTCTGATATAATCAGTCTTATAAAGTATAAAGGTTGGTATATCAATGAAATTAGATAGCAATAATCATTCAGTGTTCTTGTTGTATTATCATCTTGTGTTGGTCGTAAAATACAGAAGAAATGTGTTCGATGATGATATATCAGACTATGCAAAAGACATGTTTGTCAGGTTATCCGAGAATTACAACATAACACTGGTAGAGTGGAATCATGATGTAGACCATGTTCATATTTTGTTCAAGGCACATCCGAATACAGAAATGACAAAATTTATTAATGCTTATAAAAGTGCAAGTTCTCGACTAATCAAGAGAGACTTTCCACAAGTGAAAAAGAAACTTTGGAAAGAGATGTTTTGGTCAAGAAGTTTTTGCTTACTAACTACTGGTGGTTCGCCAATAGACGTAGTAAAGAAATATATTGAAAATCAAGGTGAAAAGTGAGGTGAAATGATATGACAAAGCATAATAAAGCATATACATTCCGTTTGTATCCAACAGAAGAACAAGCATATCTTATGCGTAAAACCTTCGGTTGTGTACGTTTCGTGTATAATAAAATGTTAGCTGAACGAAAAGAAGCGTACGAAAAATACAAAGATGATAAGGAACAACTAAAGAAACAAAAGCCTCCAACTCCCGCGAAATATAAAGCAGAATTTGAGTGGTTAAAAGAAGTTGATTCATTAGCTTTGGCAAATGCTCAACTAAACTTGCAAACTGCCTATAAGAATTTCTTTAGTGGTCAAAATGACTTCCCAACATTCAAAAGTAAAAAAGACAGAAAGTCTTATACAACGAATGTAGTAAACGGAAATATTATGTTGCTTAATGGTCATATCAAATTGCCAAAACTGAAAATGGTACGTATCAAACAACATAGAGAGATACCACAAGATTATATGATCAAGTCATGTACGATTTCTATGACACCTATTGGTAAATACTATGTGTCCATCTTGACTGAATACGAAAAAGAGATTGTACAAAAAGAAGTAGAAACCGTTGTTGGATTAGACTTTGCGATGGATGGATTATACGTTAGTTCTGAGGATGAGAAAGCCAATTATCCTAAGTTCTATCGTGAAATGTTAGACCGATTAGCAAAGGCACAACGCGTATTATCAAGGCGCAATAAAGGTTCTGAGCGTTGGAATAAACAACGTATTCGTGTAGCTAAGTTACATGAGAAAGTAGCTAACCAACGTAAGAATTTCCTTCATCATGAGTCTAAAAAGTTAGCTGCTAATTTTGATGTTGTAGC
This sequence comes from Bacillus proteolyticus, assembly GCF_001884065.1. Lineage (GTDB taxonomy): Bacteria > Bacillota > Bacilli > Bacillales > Bacillaceae_G > Bacillus_A > Bacillus_A proteolyticus. Next base: position 5,097 of record NZ_MACH01000143.1, on the reverse strand, counting down.
TATTGAAGACCTAAACATGAAAGGAATGTCGCAAGCACTTCATTTTGGAAAAAGTGTCGCTGATAATGGGTGGGGTATGTTCACTTCTTTCGTAGCTTATAAACTAAATGAACAAGGAAAACAACTTGTGAAAATAGACAAATGGTTTCCTTCCACAAAAACATGTAGCAGTTGTGGAAATGTAAAAAATATGACATTGTCTGAACGAGTCTATTCTTGTATATGCGGTGTAAATCTCGATAGAGATTATAACGCAGCTATCAATATCAAAAATGAAGCAATACGCCTATTAGCGTTAGCATAAATAGCAATAAAATAACCTTTGGAACAAGGGAGTTAGCTCGGCTGTCTTAGGACGATTTCGTTAGCTATCAAAAGTAATGATTAACCGAGAAGCCCCCACTTCAAACAGTCCGTTAGGACGTTAAGTGGCGGGTAGTTCACGATGAATAGGTCTAATCGATGTAATCATAATATCTTTTTAATGAAAGTTTAGATTTAAAACCTACCTGTTTTATAATTTGCCCCTCTAAAACTTCATTTTCGATTAGCCGTAAAATGAAGGTATTCCGTAGATGTTGTGCTGAAATTCCTTTTCGTAAATTCGCTCTTTCAACTTCAAGTCGAATCATTTTTTGAACAGCAATTTCTGTTAAGGCTTTTGGAGCATCGTTGTCATATGACCAATGATAAGTTTTTCGAGTAAAATCGTATGCTACGAATAGTGGATCATTGCTATGATATTTTGGACGAACAGGTTCAGGAATAGTTATATAATAGTTACATAATCGCTTTTTATCATCTTCAGATAAAAGAACCGTCTTCTCTATACCCACTATTCCTGGTACTGAGATCGTATTTTTTTCAAAATGAACGTGCTTCATCTGTAAACCTACAAGTTCTTTTAAGGACAAACCATTATTAATGAGTAAATGCACAATAACAATGTTACGATCCATAAGTACTGGACGAGCGGAGCGTTGTTTTTCTGTTAATCCTTCTAATGAAGTTAATATGTACTTTAGCCGTTTTTCTTCCTCTTTAGAAATAAAGTCTTCATCACGTAACGCCCGATTAGGCTGAATCATGAGATTCATATCTTCTAATGGATTAGGTTGGCCTAAATATTGATAAAGTCTACTTAGGACAATATAAACACGATGTATCGTTTTATCAGAGTAATTTCGTTGCTTCTTTAAATCATTAAAATACTCTTCATAGCCCTCGGTACTAAGTGTCGTCCATATATTGCGTAAGGGAAGCTTTTTTGATTTTTGCAACCACTGACCAAAATCTTCAATATCATAAACATATCGTTTAATTGTGGAAGGTTTTCTTCCTTTATCTAATAAGAAAGAAGAAAAATGCTGTATTGTGTCTTGAAATTCTTTTGTTGGCATAGCCTTATCATCCTAATTTTTTCTTTTAGTATATCAAATTTTGAAATTAGCTTTACTTACACTACGTAATACATACTGAATTTATGTAAACATTTCTCAATATTATATTATTGCTATATGAGCTATAATATAAGTAATTCTTTTTATTATTTATATTTTGTTATTTTCTGTTGCAGAATCCTTATTATAAGGATTCCTTTTTTGTATCAAAAATCTCCAAAGAAAAAAGATAAAATCGGGAACACAATCTTATCTTTAGTACAAGGAGAATACAAAAGGGATTACTATCTTATTTATATTATATTGTTTTTGGTTAATTTTTTATATCAAAACCATAAATAACAGTTATACCTATATTGAAAAATTTATTACAAAATTAGCTATAAATGATTAAAGAAGTGAATGTAAACTTTTATACAAAATTTCACATTTTAGAAAGGTAAAAAGAGCCCAATTAATTTGGGACTCTTTGTCGTTTTGGGTAATTCTAAATTCTTAAGTTGATGGATGTGAGTACCCCTATAAAAAACAATTATTTACGACGCCTTCTCTTTGCTTTTTTACGCTGATTTGTATGACTATATTTTTTTATATGAGTACTTCTGTTCTTCGTATAATTAAGTAACTTACATATAAGAACAGTAATTGCACAAAAAATGAAAAATATAAGGTTTGCAATCATCCAAAGGTTAATATCATAGTCATATAGCTTACTAAAATACTTTTTGTCACGAGTAATATGACTTACGTTACTGTCAATTGCTTCGAGGGTGTAAGGAATAATCCAAAAGGAACCAATTAATATAACAATTGTTCCAAGAATGAAACTGAGTATATGTTTTATCAAGTTCTATTCTCCTTTAATTATGTTACGTCAGTAAGCGTGATATCTTCTTTTTGTAAAACTCCCCAAAATGTGTATCTTTCTAATTCAGGAGTGGCACATATCATCAGTCGCAAATAACAAATAATAGACAATTAATTTTATAAAAAATGTTGATAAAATGCACTCTTCTATTTTTGACACAATCAATAAAATAATTCATCTTTATATATTATTTTATTGATTGCACGGGGTGAAAAACATGCAAAGCAAAGAAGAAATAATAGCGTTTTCGTTAACGGCAGGATTAGTTATACCTGCTGTGGCATTATGTGATGTAGGTCATGAAGAGGAAAAAGGACAGGTTATTTCTGATTTACCATTTGAATATTAATAGGGTTTCCATAGACTCCTGGGTGCAAAGTGAAAATGAAGTAGATTGGTATTATGTCAAGGGGATACTTATGTTTGACCCATCTGCTCCTTGTGATAATAATAGCCCTTGGTTGAAGATAGACGGTAGATGGTACTTATTCAACCCTGGTGGAAAGCTAGTTAGGAAAGAAGGTTGGGAACAGTCGTCTGCTAATGGGAAATGGATGTATTGGATTCCTGGAAATTATGGACTTGTAACAAATGAATCAAGGGTAATTGACGGGGTAACATATTACTTTGATAGTAATGGTTATATGAAATAAAAATGAAAGCATCCATTCGGGTGCTTTCATTTTTATTTTGTAGAAATTACACAATGAATGTGAAACTGAAAAAAATGGACATTTGATAAGGTTATAACATACATGTATATAGGAATGGCTATTTTAGGCGCTGCTGTGATCGGTTTATCGTCTTATTTGTTGTTAAGGGATGATAAGGGGTAACAAAACAAACGAACACAACGAACAAAAAACACCTGAGACTATAGCCCCAGGTAAGTTTGTACAATTTGTAGTATTAAACCAGAGATTTAATCCGCTAGTATCTAAACTAGTGGAATTCAATTCATTATTTTTTCCATTCTGTAAGCTTGACATCCCATAGCAATGCATCTGTATCAATAAATTTAATACTAAGTTCATTTGCTTTAGCCAACTCTATCTTAAAGGAACTTGTGGATGTAGATATGCTTTCTTCAGAAAATCGAATGGTTTGTACATCTTTTCCATCAATAGAAAAAATTATCTTACCGGAATGTTTACTCGCACTATCAGGGATACCGAGATATCCCGAAAGTTTTGCATACTTACCTTTTAGCAAGTATTTAAATTGCTGAGAATTTGTCCCTTTACTACTAAACATATTTAATTTAGGTTCAATTTTTTTATGAGCCACTTCAAAGCTGTTAACATTCGGTACATATCCAGTACTTTCTGTCAGTTGATTTAGCGCTATAACGGTTCCATTTTTGGGGGATTGTTGTTCCTTTTCTAATGATTTATTAATTTCGCCTACAACTACAAGTACTCCTAATGTCAAGATAAATGCTATTACACCTGTAATAATAAAGTTTTTCAAAGTATTATTAGAGCGAAATCCTATTTTATAGGCACAAAATCCTATCGTAGCACCCATTGCATTCACAATTACATCATCAATGTCAAAACCACCAAGAAAAGTAACCATTTGTAGTACTTCTAGTATAAGAATAGAAATACAGAATGAAGTAATAAATCTAATAAAGCTACAACGATATAACATAGGAATTAATACCCCAAAAGGTATGAATGCTGTTAAATTTCCAAAATTAAAAAACCATAGATTAAAATCTTCTCTATCTACCATATTTGGCAAGCTCAAAGGAATACTACTCGGAATTAACTGGAATTCATATTCATGGTTAATATATTTTAATCCCAATCTATCGAAACCAAGGAACATAAAGTAGAGAATCAGAACGGAATATAGTCCTAATATTGCGAGGGTAATGTTACGATGTTTTCCTTTGATAATAAAACCTCCTATTATTAATAATTGTTCGTATTGATAATTTCACAAATTCTCATATTTTAAATATAACAATAAAACTATGTTGGCGTAAGTAGTAATTCGGTTCTGTTGCAAAGTTTTTAAAAGTAAGCTAATCCTTTTACGAAAAAAGGTCCTGTTGTCTCCAACAGAACCTTTCCTAAAATGGAAAAGAGTAACTCTTACCTTACTCTTCTGCTATATAATACACAAAAAACGTATAGCTGTGTATAACAATAAATCCTAATGTAAACATTTGAATAAAGTGTTTAAAAGTATTTTATCAGTATTGCTTTTGATCTTGGTTTAGTTATCACGATACTTCAAATGTTTCTTTCTATTTTAGTAACAGCAATTATTGTTATCGTGATTAGCATAACAGCAAGTTATAAGCTTATTAATACTGAGCCTGCTGAGGCACTAAGAAAGTAAAAAATTCATTAGGGGTACCGCTACATGCCCATAGAACTAAAATTTTGAAATATACCAAAAGTGAAAATTTTATATCTCTACAGTTATTTATGGGGAATTCAGCTCGTTTTTTTGTTTTTGTGATGATTTATTACTTGTATGGGGCTTATAAGGGACTATTCAGTGTGGATCGGGAAAATTTAACTACCATATAAAGTGATAAAGTGATAAAGTGTTAGTTGCTGTGCATGTTATTATAAAAAATTGAGCCTTCCCAAATGATGTTTGTAATAGTTTAGCTTATACGATTTTAGGAAATTAATAGCATTTTATACCGCTATTATTTACCTAATTTCCAAGAAATAGAGGTGATTGTAGGTGACTAAACCTTTTAAAAAAAATAGTCGTTATATGGTTGGATTAGACAGTCTAAGGGGCCTAGCTATACTAGGTGTTATTTTGTATCATATTAATTTTAATTGGATGCCTGGAGGATTT
>NZ_MACH01000142.1 GCF_001884065.1 Bacillus proteolyticus | reverse complement strand
CCTGTGTTGCCTCTAGGTCCGGTAGCACCAGTAGCGCCTGTGTTGCCTCTAGGTCCGGTAGGTCCAGTAGGTCCTCTGCCGAACGAAGCTGAATTAACTAGGGTGGTTTGTAATTCGGCTATTAGTTTAAGGAGTTCTTGGAGTGTACACGGGTCAATTCGGAATAGTTTGGTAATGTATAGTAAATAATTAATTAGGTTTTGAAGTTCAATAAATACGGCGCTTGCTACGAAGTTTGGATTTTTTAATATAGTTATTAAATTTTTAATAATGGCCAATCCTTGTGCTTTCAGAGCGGAAGTGGCGTCTAGTGAACAGATGAATTTGCTTAGTAGTTGCAATGTATCTATTAGATGATCCTCTATGTTTTTTTGGGATGGATTAGCGAAAAGTTTTGGAATTATTTTTATTAAATCGTTAATGATTGCTCGAAATGTTCTAATTTGTGCTTTAGAAATTGGGATTGATGGGGTATTTGGGATTCGTCCGGCGCTACTTGGAAAGCATGGCTTGGAGTATTTATTTTCATTGTCGTTATAACGAGACATTAAATCTCTCCTTTCTAATGAGAATGTGAACGAAACTCATCATAGTAGATGCAAAAAATAGTTAAATGGTCATAATAAAATTGTTTGTTTAAAGAAAAAATAGAAAAAACGCCTTAATTTAAGGCGTTTTTTCTATTTTCTGCGTATTGATAATATCGTTTTAGTGAAATTTTTGATTTGAATCCAGCTAGTTTTATAATTTCTGACTCCGGAGTTTCTTTTTTTATTAAGTTTAAAATATAGGTGTTACGAAAGTGTTGTCCTGAGATTCCTTTTCGTAAATTAGCTCTAGCTACTTCGAGGCGAATCATTTTTTGGATAGCGATTTCTGTTAATCCTTTCGGCGCATCATTTTCGTATACCCATCTGTATGTTCCGCGATTAAAATCGAATGCGACAAACAGTGGGTCATTACTATGGTATTTTGGACGAACGGGTTCAGGAATGCTTTTGTAGTAAGTGTACAGTTGTTTTTTGTCTTCTTTCGTTAATGAAATTGTTCTTTCTACCCCTGCGGTTGCTGGGATAGATAATGTGTTAGTTTCAAAGTGAACGTGATGCATAGTTAATGCTGTAAGTTCCTGTAAGGATAAACCATAGTCGATTAATAAGTTTAAAATAGTGATATTACGATCCATTAATAAAGGGCGCACAGGACGTTGTTTTTCTGAAAGGCCTTCCAATGAAGTGACTATGTGTTTTAATCTTTTTTCTTCATCAGATGAAATGAAATCTTCGTTACGTAGTGTGCGATCTGGTTGAATGGAAATTTCCATATTCTTCAACGGATTGGGAATGTTAAGAAAATGATGCATTCTATTTAGTACAATAAATACACGGTGCATTGTTTTCTCTGAGTAGTGTCGATTCTTTTTTAAGTCGGAAAAGTAATCTTCATAGTCTTTTGTACAAAGTGTCGCCCATATATTACTGGAAGGGAGCTTTTTGTTTTTTTCTAACCAATGTCCGAAATCTTCGATGTCATAAACATAACGTTTGATGGTTGAAGGCTTTCGACCTTTATTCAATAAAAAAATAGAAAAGGCTTGTATTGTATCATGGAATTCCGTTGTTTCCATAGTCCCACCACCTTAATTATTTCTTATATTATAGCAAACTTTTCTGAAAATAGGCATTTGAAAGAGAGACTGGAATAATAATATTTGGTGAGTGGATAAAATGAGGTGATTGTATGGAACAATCGATGCGTAAGAAAAATAACAATCAAATTAATATTGTATTAAACCATCGAAAAAAAATTTCGTTACCGGCATCAGAAAATAAAGCAGTAATTTCAAGTGAAACCACTACTAAACATGAGATGTTGCAGAGAATTGAAGAAGAGATGGGAAAACTTGTTGGGATGGATGATATAAAAAAGATAATAAAAGAAATTTATGCTTGGATTTTTGTGAATAAAAAAAGGCAAGAGGTGGGGTTGAAGTCTGAGAAGCAAGTGCTTCACATGTTATTTAGGGGTAATCCCGGTACTGGGAAGACAACCGTTGCTAGAATGATAGGGAAATTGTTGTTTGAGATGAATATTTTATCGAAAGGGCATTTAGTTGAAGCTGAACGTGCTGATCTTGTAGGTGAGTATATCGGTCATACAGCACAAAAGACAAGAGATTTAATAAAGAAGGCTATGGGAGGAATTTTATTTATTGATGAGGCGTATTCATTAGCGCGGGGTGGAGAGAAGGATTTTGGGAAGGAAGCTATTGATACACTTGTGAAGCATATGGAAGATAAGCAGCATGGTTTTGTATTAATTTTAGCTGGATATTCAAGAGAGATGAATCATTTTCTTTCATTAAATCCAGGGTTACAATCTCGTTTTCCGTTTATTATTGAATTTGCGGATTACTCGGTAAATCAGTTATTGGAAATTGGGAAGAGAATGTATGAAGAGCGTGAATATCAGTTGTCGAAAGAAGCAGAGTGGAAATTTAGAGATCATTTACACGCGGTAAAGTATTCGTCACAAATTACATCGTTTAGTAATGGGCGATACGTACGGAATATTGTTGAAAAATCAATTCGCACACAAGCTATGCGATTGTTACAAGAGGATACGTATGATAAATATGATTTGATTGGGATATCAAGTATGGATTTGATGCTTGAAGAGGAGACGCACAGTACGTAAACTGTGCGTCTGTTTTTGGTGTATAAGTGTATTTACTCTTTTTTCGCTTTTTCTTGGTAAGATTTATGGAAGCGCTCCATTTTAGCGCTTTTTTCGTGTGCTGAATTAGGATCGTGTTCAATTTGACCTACTGAGCTTTTTTGAGCACCTTTATTAACGTGGTTTGTCATTTGTATTCACCTCACTTTAAAAATTAGTATAAACATTATGTGAAGAAAAACTCGTTAGAAAAGAAAAACCTCTTTACGATATGTAAAGAGGTTAGAGTGCTATTTATGCATTGAACGTTCATTTGTATCGATGCGTCGATGTGGTAAATGCCATTTGTAATGAATAGAAATCATGCGGAAGCAAACAATTAAAATGAATAAGGTGTATAGAGCCCAATCGCTAACGATAATTTTAGCGCCAATTAAGAAACCTGCTAAAATTGTCCAAAACGCATATACTTCAGCTCGAAGGACAAGAGGTTTTCTGCGAGCTAAAAGATCACGAATAATACCACCGCCGATGCCGGTTAAAACTGCAGCTACAATTGTAGCGCTAATTGGTAAATCTAGTTTTTGAGCATATAGTGCTCCTTGTACAGCGAATGCTGATAAGCCGATGGCGTCCGTGATGTTTTCCCACTTTTTCCAATGTCTAATTAATTTATTTGGAAAAAGAAAAATAATCGTCATTGATAAAAGTGCGATTTGGAATAACATGTCTTGTTGCCAAAATGCGACGATTGGATAACCGATTAATAAATTACGAAGGGCACCTCCCCCAAATGCGGTTGCCATTCCTAAAATATATACCCCGAAAATATCATAATCTTCTTCCATTGCAACAATGGCTCCGCTTAGTGCGAAGGCGATTGTGCCTATGATGCTAAAAATCTCCCATGCCATGAATTTTCTCCCCCGCTAACTAGATGAAATATGCTTCCTCTGCTATTATATTAGAAGGTTTAAAATTCGAAAAGGATGAGTGAACATATTTGATGGAAGAAAAAGAAAAAGTCATATTAGTTGGCTGTCAATTGTCGCAAGATGATGATGAAAAATTTATGCATTCCATGAAAGAACTTGCATCGCTAGCTAAGACTGCTCGAGCGGAAGTGTTAGTATCAACGACGCAAAAACGTCCGAAGTTCCATCCGGCGACTTATATAGGGAAAGGTAAATTAGAAGAGCTTGCGGCTTTAACTGAAGAATTAGAACCAGCAGTTATTATATTTAATAACGAGTTAACACCGAGTCAAATTCGAAATCTATCTTCAGTGTTAGATGCAAGAGTAATTGATCGAACGCAATTAATATTAGATATTTTTGCGCAACGTGCGAAATCGAGAGAAGGTAAGCTTCAAGTAGAATTAGCTCAGTTGCAATATACGATGCCGCGCCTTATGGGGCAAGGTTTGTCTTTATCTCGTCTGGGTGGCGGGATTGGTACAAGAGGACCGGGAGAGACAAAACTTGAAACAGATCGTCGTCATATTCGATCGCGTATTGATGAAATAAAGAAACAACTTGCGGTTGTTGTGGAACATCGGAAAAGATATCGTGAGAGAAGAAAAGATAATAAAGTATTTCAAATTTCGTTAATAGGATATACGAATGCAGGGAAATCCACGTTGTTTAATAGGTTAACGGAAGCGGATACGTTTGAAGAAAACTTATTGTTTGCAACGTTAGATCCGACAACAAGGAAGATGCCATTACCTTCTGGTTATACAGTGCTACTGACTGATACAGTTGGTTTTATACAAGATTTACCTACGTCACTAATTGCTGCTTTTCGTTCTACGTTAGAAGAAGCTGGTGAAGCGGATGTGATTTTGCATGTTGTTGATTCGGCAGACCCTAATTACGTAGGGCATGAGCAAACGGTAAAAGAATTATTGTCAGACCTTGAAATTAATCATATTCCTATTATTACGCTTTATAATAAAAAGGATAAGTTGCATCAAAATTTCATTCCATTTCCGAAAAGTGACTTCTTAATGACTAGTGCTTTTGAAGAAAGTGACTTATTACATATAAAAGAAGCAATAGAAAAACAGATGAAGGAAGAAATGGATCGTTATCAAGTGGAAATTCCTCCGAGTGAAGGCAAGTTGTTAACGCTATTAAAGACAGAGACGCTATTAACAAAGATGGAGTTTTTGGAAGGAAAATTTGTATATGATTGTACAGGGTATATATTTGCTCATTCATCGCTTAATGGGCAATTAAAGAGATATTTAGTGGAAGAAGGAGAAAATAAACATGTTTGATCGTTTGAAAAATGGAGAAAAAATTGCTCCGATCGTAAAAGAAGTAGAGAGCCAGATTACAGAAGTACATAAACGTGCGGATGAAGTAATTGAAAGTAATCAGTTTCGTGTATTAGAAAGTTTTCGTAAACATAAAATTAGCGATTCGCATTTTATTCCGACGACAGGTTATGGTTATGATGATATTGGCCGTGACACATTAGAGAAAGTGTATGCTGATGTATTTGGAGCGGAAGCTGGTCTTGTTCGTCCGCAAATCATTTCAGGAACTCACGCTATTTCAACAGCTTTATTTGGTATTTTACGTCCGGGAGATGAGTTGCTATACATAACGGGGAAACCGTATGATACGTTAGAAGAAATCGTTGGTGTACGCGGAAAAGGTGTAGGTTCATTTAAAGAATATAATATTGGCTATAATGCAGTTCCGCTTACTGAAGAGGGGCTTGTTGATTTTGAAGCTGTTGCAGCCGCAATTCATAGTAATACGAAGATGGTTGGTATTCAACGCTCGAAAGGTTATGCTACTCGTCCGTCATTTACTATTTCTCAAATTAAAGAGATGGTAGCGTTTGTTAAAGAAATTAAGCCTGATGTTGTTGTATTTGTAGATAACTGTTATGGCGAGTTTATTGAAGAGCAAGAGCCATGTCATGTTGGTGCAGATTTAATGGCAGGTTCGCTTATTAAGAACCCTGGCGGTGGAATTGTTAAAACTGGTGGTTACATTGTTGGTAAAGAGCAGTATGTTGAAGCGTGTGCATATCGTTTAACATCTCCAGGAATCGGTGCGGAAGCAGGAGCGTCTTTATACAGTCTGCAAGAAATGTATCAAGGTTTCTTCTTAGCACCGCATGTAGCGGGACAAGCGCTAAAAGGTGCGATTTTTACAGCTGCATTTTTAGAAAAGTTAGGAATGAATACATCACCAGCATGGAATGCGCCAAGGACGGATTTAATTCAGTCTGTTCAATTTGACGATAAAGATCGTATGATAGCGTTCTGTCAAGCGATTCAATACGCATCGCCGATTAATTCTCACTTCACGCCGTATGCGAACTATATGCCAGGTTATGAAGATGATGTAATTATGGCTGCGGGAACGTTTATTCAAGGTGCGAGTATTGAATTGTCTGCTGATGGCCCGATTCGACCACCGTATGTTGCATATGTGCAAGGTGGATTAACGTATTCGCATGTTAAAATTGCGATTTGTTCTGCAATCGATGCATTAATTGAAAAGGATTTATTAACAATTTCTTAAAGGGAAGCTGTCGATTTCGACGGCTTTTTTTCGTGTGACAGTAATGATTTGTGCAATTAGAAAAAAGAATGAAAAAATTTATAAAAAAATCATGTAAGAAAAGCTAACATCTATTGACACTAAACATAACATGGTATAAAATGAGAAGCAGTTAAGGCGAAGGAGGAACTGAAACGATGAAAGAAGATAGACGTTCTGCTCCGCTGTTTCCTATTGGTATTGTTATGGATTTAACACAATTATCTGCACGTCAAATTCGCTACTATGAAGAGCATAATCTTGTTTCTCCAACCCGTACAAAGGGGAATCGTAGATTATTTTCATTTAACGATGTAGATAAGTTGTTAGAGATTAAAGATTTATTAGATCAAGGCTTGAATATGGCTGGTATTAAACAAGTGTTACTAATGAAAGAAAATCAAACAGAAGCAGTGAAAGTAAAAGAAGAAACGAAAGAAATTTCAAAAACTGAGCTTCGCAAAATACTTCGAGACGAACTACAACATACAGGTAGATTTAATCGAACTTCATTGCGACAAGGTGACATTTCAAGGTTTTTTCACTAAAGGTAACTGATTCTGAAGGTGTTTAGAGGGACTAAGGAGGAATTTATAATGGCTAGGTACACAAGAGAAGATATTTTCCGTTTGGCGAAAGAAGAGAATGTAAAGTATATCCGCTTACAATTTACAGACCTTTTAGGAGTAATTAAAAACGTAGAAATTCCAGTGAGCCAATTAACAAAGGCTCTTGATAACAAAATGATGTTTGATGGATCTTCTATTGAAGGTTTTGTACGTATTGAAGAATCTGATATGTATTTATATCCTGACTTAGATACTTGGGTAATTTTCCCATGGACTGCTGAAAAAGGTAAAGTTGCTCGTCTAATTTGTGACATTTACAATGCGGATGGCACTCCGTTTGATGGAGACCCACGTAACAACTTAAAACGTGTGTTAAAAGAAATGGAAGCTTTAGGATTCTCAGATTTCAATCTTGGACCAGAGCCAGAATTCTTCCTATTTAAAGTAGATGAAAAAGGAAATCCAACATTAGAATTAAACGATAACGGTGGATACTTCGACCTTGCACCGATGGATTTAGGGGAAAACTGTCGTCGTGATATCGTTCTTGAACTTGAAGAAATGGGCTTTGAAATTGAAGCATCTCACCATGAGGTTGCACCAGGTCAACACGAAATTGACTTTAAATATGCAAATGCAATTCGCTCATGTGATGACATTCAAACATTCAAACTTGTTGTAAAAACAATTGCTCGTAAACATGGTTTACACGCAACATTTATGCCGAAACCATTATACGGTGTGAACGGTTCAGGTATGCACTGTAACTTATCATTATTTAAAAATGGAGAGAACGTATTCTTCGATCAAAACGGTGATTTACAATTAAGTGATGATGCTCGTCACTTCATCGCAGGTATTTTAAAACACGCACCAGCATTTACAGCGGTAGCAAACCCAACTGTAAACTCTTACAAGCGTTTAGTACCTGGATACGAAGCTCCTTGTTACGTAGCATGGTCTGCACAAAACCGTAGCCCATTAGTACGTATCCCTGCATCTCGTGGTATTAGTACACGCGTAGAAGTACGTAGTGTTGACCCAGCTGCAAACCCATATTTAGTAATGGCTACATTATTAGCGGCAGGTCTTGACGGAATTAAAAACAAATTAACTCCGCCAGCTGCAGTAGACCGTAACATCTACGTAATGACAAAAGAAGAGCGCGAAGAAGCGGGTATCGTTGACTTACCAGCAACATTAGCGCAAGCGTTAGTTACATTACAATCTAATGAAGTAGTATGCGGTGCACTAGGAGAGCATTTACTTGAGCACTTCATCGAAGCGAAAGAGATTGAGTGGGATATTTTTAGAACTCAAGTTCACCAATGGGAACGCGATCAATATATGTCTCTATACTAAGAGAGAAAAAAGCCCTAATACTACGGTATTAGGGCTTTTTTTATTTGTGGGCAACATAGGTGCTGGTGAAATAAATTGAATAGGTGTCCGCAAAATGCCCGGAAAAATCAAGGAGATTCTTTAAAATGCTATTGTATTTCTTCGATATTGTATGTTTTGCTCAGTGTTTGATAAATAAAATTGCAAAAATATAGTACCTTGCAATAAACAGTACCTGATGGTATATTATGGATATAATAGGTACTGTTTATTGAACGGTACTGAAATAAGAAAGGGGGGATTGTCCTTGAACGTTCAATTTAAAAAAGGTGTGTTAGAACTGTGTGTATTGGCGCTTGTAAAACGTAAGGATTGTTATGGTTATGAACTTGTTCAGCAAATTTCAAATAAATTTTTAATATCGGAAGGTTCTGTATATCCGCTATTACGTCGTTTAACGAAAGAGGAATATTTTCAAACGTATTTAAAAGAATCCACGGAAGGACCGCCCCGTAAATATTATCAGTTAACAGAGCAAGGAGAGATGCAACTTACGTTATTAGTAACAGAGTGGCGTGATTTTGCTAAAGGTGTTCAAGAAATTATTGAAGGGGTGGAATGGGATGAGTAAAGAACGGTTTCTTAAAGAATTATCAAGTCATCTTAGAAAGTTACCAGAAGAAGAGCGACAAGATATTTTATTTGATTATGAAGAGCATTTTCAATTTGGGATAGAAGAGGGGAAAACTGAATCAGAAATAATAAAAGGGCTTGGCTCTCCGAAGGTAATTGCGAAAGACTTGCTTGTTTTGTATCGCTTTGATGAGATGAAAAAAGACCCATCGACTTCAAATATAACAAGAGCTGTCATGGCAGCGGTTGGACTTAGTTTGTTTAACTTTATTATTGTGTTAGGCCCATTAATTGCAATTATAGCTTTTATATTTTCCTTTTGGGTGGGTGGTATTGCTAGTGTAGTGACACCATTTTTCGTTATTTTAAAAGTGTTCATGGGTACTTTTATATGGTTGGATCTTTTCGTTAGTATAACGTTTGTTGGAGTAGGTTTGTTGTTATGTATTGTAGCTTATTATAGTACGAAGTGGTTTAAAAGATTATGTGTGCGCTATGTAATATGGAACTTCAAAATGATAAAAGGGGAGTAGATGATGAAAAAAATATTATTAGTAGCTATCGCTTGTATCATTATTGGAGTAATAGGGATTTCACAAACATATAAAAAAGCAGTAGAAACTGTGGAGAAAGGAAATAAGGAAGAAGTTATTAAAAACGAAACGCTAAAAAATGTAGAAGTTAAGTTAGATGCTGGAGATATTGTTGTACAAAAATCTCCTGATTCCTCTTTTTATGTAAAGCAAACAGGAGACATAAGTAAACAGGAGATTCGTATTGCTGAAGATGGTGACACATTAAAAGTTATAGGGGAAATAGAAAAAGGTGTTTCATTTGATTTTTCATTTTACAATTTCGGATTTCAAGCGCCTGCATTGACTATATTAGTACCTGAACGTTCTTATCAAGAGATAAAAGTAAATTCATCGGCTGGACAAATAGAAATAAGTAATGTGAAAAGTGACCGCGTAAGTGTTGAAACACTAGCTGGAGAAGTGGATTTGAAACATGTAACAGCAAAGAGTGTGGAGGGATCTACAAAAGCTGGTGAGGTGAATTTTAAAAAAGTAATAGGGAAAGCAACAGCCAAAACGGCTAGTGGGGATATAGATATTATTGATCATGATTCTAAATATGATTTAGAGGCAAGTTCAACCGCTGGAGATGTAGATATTACTTTATTGGAAAAACCACAAGATGCAGTTGTAACTGGGCAAAGCGCTGCCGGAGATGTGACAATTTTTAATGAAGAAAATAAAAATATAACGATCGGTAATGGAAGTAAAAAGATTAGCGGTAAAACCGCTGCTGGAGACGTTACTATTGAAACGCGTTAATAATTAATGTAATGTATTCTTTTGAGTGAACGGAAATCTATCAAAATATAAAAGAAGATAACGCCCTATATAAATAAGGGGATTATCTTCTTTTTATTATTTTTAATGTAAATCACGATATACGCCAATTACTTTTCCGATAACTGACACTTGTTTTAAAATGATAGGTTCTAGAGAAGCGTTTTCCGGTTGTAGACGGAAATGGTCTTTTTCTTTGTAGAAACGTTTAACAGTTGCTTCGTTATCTTCTGTTAAAGCAACTACAATTTCACCGTTGTATGCAGACTGTTGTTGGCGAACAACAACTAAATCACCATCAAAGATACCAGCTTCAATCATGCTATCTCCAGAAATGCGTAACATAAACACTTGATCTGCTCCAGCAACGATACTAGCTGGAAGTGGGAAGTGATCTTCTACACTTTCGACTGCTGTAATCGGTAAACCAGCAGTAACTTTTCCGACGATTGGAACTTGAATAACAGATTGTGTTTCTGTCTCCATTCGGTTGTCACCTAAAATTTCAATTGCGCGTGGTTTTGTCGGATCGCGTCGAATATATCCTTTTTCTTCTAGTCGTGATAAATGTCCGTGCACTGTAGAACTAGAAGCGAGGCCGACTGCTTGACCGATTTCACGTACGGAAGGTGGATATCCTTTTTCTTGTACTTTTAGCTTAATAAAGTCGAGAATGTCTTGCTGGCGTTTCGTTAACTTTTCCATGTTTTCTAACACCTCGTTTTCTTTCGTTTTTCTTATTAATAAGTATAACATGCGAAAAAACATTCTACAAACATAAGTTCGAACAATAGGGAGATTTATGATACACTAGAGGGAAAATAAAGCGAGAAAGAAGGGTTCAAAATGAATGCAATTGTTTATGCGCGTGTCAGTACAACAAAAGAAGCGCAAGAAACATCATTATTGCGTCAAAAGGATGAATTATTGCATTTAGCTGAGCGCTATCAAATGAATGTGATAAAAGTGATTGAAGAGCAGGCTAGTGGCTATACAATTGAACGTGATGGTATATTAGAAGTATTAGATACAATTCGAGATGAACAAGTTGATGTACTTTTAATACAAGATGAAACGCGTCTTGGTAGAGGGAATGCGAAGATTGCATTAATGCATTGTTTACATAAAGAAGGAATAAAAGTGTATACACATACGCATAATGGTGAATTACAACTTTCGGATTCTGACTCGATGGTGTTGGATATAATTGGAATTGTGGAAGAGTATCAAAGAAAGATTCACAATTTGAAAATTAAGCGTGGCATGCAAAGGGCGGTAGAGAAAGGATTTCGTCCGGAGAATAATTTGAAAAATCGTCATTTAAGTATAGGACGTGAGAAAAAAGAAGTGCCAATTGAGGAAATTGTACGTTTACGCCGGAATGAATTAACTTTTGAAGAAATTGCAGCAACACTTCGTGGTTTTGGTCATGATGTTTCAAAAGCAACTGTACATCGAAGATATGTAGAATATACAAAGCAATTGCTTGATAAAGAGGACTAACTATTGTATGATAATAATCAGTTTTGAGTAGAAGGGGGATTCGAGATGCCAAGTCACGAACTCATTGAACGCATTAACTTCTTAGCGAAAAAAGCAAAAGCTGAAGGCTTAACTGAAGAAGAACAACGTGAGCGCCAATCGCTACGTGAACAATATTTAAAAGGATTTCGTCAAAATATGTTAAACGAATTAAAAGGAATTAAAGTCGTTAACGAAGAAGGCACGGATGTTACACCGACGAAATTAAAAGCTCTAAAAAAGCAAGATAATGCAAAATTAAATTAAAAGATGGGCATAGCCCATCTTTTTTGATATTAATAGAAAGATACATGAGTAATAGCTTTCCAGTTGTAATACTACTTCAATCGTTTCAGTACATAGTGAATGATGAATTTAGACATATCTATTGATATGTCTTTTATTATGCGCTTGTTTAGAAGTTAATAAGTGAATAAACCGAATCTGTTGATCCGGTTCCAGTAGAAGTAATGATTATGAGAAGGGTGTGTATGTAGTATAAGCATATTGAGGAGAATATACGCGTGATGGTTATTTTAGAATTAGTAGGAGCAGGTGGAATTGATATGCTTTTCATTTTTATCCTGCTATTTGTGGGCAGTAAAACTCCCACCTCAAAATTCAGGTGGAGCAAAGAAGTTAGGTGGAAGCCCTGCTGCCCGTAAAAGCTCGATTGGTGAGGGCTAATAATCAGTGGGGGATGAACACAACCCCCACTGATTAAAGTTTCACTTTATATTAAGCAAATGATCTCGTGGAGGTATTATTTTGATGACAATTATTATTGATCGTATTTCGATTCAAAATGAGATTGTCTTAATGAGGATGTTCTTTATGTTCAGTTAGAGCGTTGTATTCATTTGTTTCGCAGAGTAATGGAAGATGGATGATATATTTTTTATTTGAGAATTTAATGTTTTTGCATAAAAATACAGATAATTCCCTTTCTTCCTAAAATAAAAACAGTAAAAAAGTATGTCATATTGAATACCCATACATTCCCGGAAACATTGATTTTTTTATAAAAAATCAAAAAAACATCAACATATTTGTCGATACATGTTGTATAATCTTGCGTGGGAAGCTATCATATAAATGTATAAAACGTTTACTAACATACGCGAAGGGAAGAATAGCATGTCACATTCAATCGAACAACTTTCTATCAACACGATTCGCACATTATCCATTGATGCGATTGAAAAAGCAAACTCTGGTCACCCAGGAATGCCAATGGGTGCAGCACCAATGGCTTATACATTATGGACTCAATTTATGAAACACAATCCAAATAACCCAACGTGGTTTAACCGCGATCGTTTCGTATTATCTGCAGGTCATGGTTCAATGTTACTATACAGCCTACTTCATCTATCTGGTTATGACTTAACAATGGATGATTTAAAGAACTTCCGTCAATGGGGAAGTAAAACTCCAGGACATCCTGAGTATGGTCACACAGCAGGTGTAGACGCAACAACTGGTCCACTTGGACAAGGTATTGCAACAGCTGTTGGTATGGCGATGGCTGAAAGACATTTAGCAGCAAAGTATAACCGTGATGCGTACAATGTAGTGGATCATTTTACATACGCTATTTGCGGTGATGGCGATTTAATGGAAGGCGTTTCTGCTGAAGCATCTTCATTAGCTGCACACTTAGGCTTAGGTCGTCTTGTAGTGCTATACGATTCAAATGATATTTCTTTAGATGGCGATTTAAATCGTTCATTCTCTGAAAGTGTAGAAGATCGTTATACAGCATACGGCTGGCAAGTTATCCGTGTTGAGGATGGAAATGATATTGAAGCAATTGCAAAAGCAATTGAAGAAGCGAAAGCTGACGAAAAACGCCCAACGCTAATTGAAGTAAGAACGACAATTGGTTTCGGTTCTCCAAACAAATCAGGAAAATCAGCTTCACACGGTTCTCCGCTTGGTGTAGACGAAACAAAATTAACGAAAGAAGCATATGCTTGGACTGCTGAACAAGATTTCCATGTAGCAGAAGAAGTATATGACAACTTCCGTAAAACGGTACAAGATGCTGGTGAGACTGCACAAGCTGCATGGAACACGATGCTAGGTGAATATGCACAAGCATATCCAGAATTAGCAAACGAGTTGCAAGCAGCAATGAATGGTCTTCTTCCAGAAGGTTGGGAACAAAGCTTACCAACTTATGAATTAGGATCAAAAGCAGCAACACGTAATTCTTCAGGTGCTGTAATTAATGCTATTTCAGAGTCTGTACCATCATTCTTTGGTGGATCAGCTGACCTTGCTGGTTCTAACAAAACATACATGAATAACGAAAAAGACTTCACAAGAGCTGATTACAGCGGTAAAAACATTTGGTACGGTGTTCGTGAGTTTGCGATGGGTGCAGCAATGAACGGTATTGCACTACATGGTGGTTTAAAAACTTACGGTGGTACGTTCTTTGTATTCTCTGACTACTTACGTCCAGCAATTCGCCTTGCAGCATTAATGCAATTGCCTGTAACGTATGTATTCACACATGATAGTATCGCTGTTGGTGAAGATGGTCCAACACATGAGCCGGTTGAACAATTAGCAGCACTTCGTGCAATGCCAAACGTTTCTGTTATTCGTCCAGCAGACGGTAACGAATCAGTTGCAGCTTGGAGACTAGCTCTAGAATCAACAAAAACACCAACTGCATTAGTGTTAACTCGTCAAGATCTTCCAACATTAGAAGGTGCAAAAGACGACACTTATGAAAAAGTAGCAAAAGGTGCATATGTAGTTTCTGCAAGCAAAAAAGAAACTGCTGATGTAATCTTAATTGCAACTGGATCTGAAGTAAGCTTAGCAATTGAAGCGCAAAAAGCTCTAGCAGCAGACGGCGTTGATGCAGCTGTTGTTAGCATGCCATCTATGGATCGCTTTGAAGCTCAAACTGCTGAGTACAAAGAATCTGTGCTACCAAAAGCAGTAACGAAACGTTTCGCAATTGAAATGGGTGCTACAATCGGATGGCACCGTTACGTAGGTCTTGATGGAGATGTACTAGGTATCGATACATTCGGCGCTTCTGCTCCTGGTGAGAAGATTATGGAAGAGTATGGATTTACTGTAGAGAACGTTGTTCGTAAAGTAAAAGAAATGCTTTAATGATTTTAGAAAAATCTCTCCAGCATGGGGAGATTTTTCTATGTAGTTGAGTTTTTTCGACAGAAAAAGTTTTTTCTCTCTCCGTAGTCAGACAATCATTGCAAATTTTCTCTTATATAATGTAGGGAAAAGGTTGTCCAGATTGGGAGGGGAAAAATGAAAACGTATGAATTGTATTTAATTCAAGAGGATATTGCGAAAGCTTACTTTGGTCGTGAATATTTGTTTTTTGATTTATTTGCTCGATTTTCAGAATCTGGGTCCCTTTCGGAGAAAAAAGTATTATATAAACAAATGACGTATATTACGATGCCGTTACAAGTAATGAAAATTCATCATAAATTAGAACAAGCTTTGCGTGTTCTTGGCAAATATGAAAGAACAAATTATACTCATACGCTTTATACAGGAGCTGAATACGGCGAAATAGTCGTGAAATCACAATATATTCGAATGAATACTTCTGGAAATGTATCCATGGAAACAACTTTCTTTGAGGTGCTTAGAAAGTGTGAGTTAACATTTTTAGCGATGGATTATGAAAATAAAAAGTACGGCTGGTTAAATCCTCTCAAACAAGTACGAACATATGTGTAAAAAATGTCGAATAGTATCTTGTCTTATTGAAAAGGTTTTAGTACACTGTAAGGTAGACAACATGAAGGAGGAAAAGATATGCCAATGTGGTTAGGTATTCTAGTGGGCGTAGTAGCACTAGTAGCAGGCGTGGCGTTAGGATTTTTCATTGCCCGCAAATATATGATGAATTACTTACAAAAAAATCCACCAATTAACGAACAAATGCTAAAAATGATGATGATGCAAATGGGGCAAAAACCTTCCCAAAAGAAAATCAATCAAATGATGAGCGCGATGAACAAGCAACAAACGAAATAAGCGCTAAAGGGCACTCTTACCGAGTGTCCTTTTCTTTTGGATATAATAAGTGTTTAAAACTTTTAAAAATTCTGTGTTTTTGGTAAACTGAAAACATCGCTCATTTTAAGGGAGGAGGATAAATATGAAAGTGTTTTTTAATTTAGCTTGGTTTTTTAAGCAAGAAAAACGAGCGTACATAATCGGAATTATTATGTTATTTGGTGTCGCGCTTCTTGAACTTGTAGCGCCAAGAGTACTAGGGATTGTAGTAGATGAAATTAATAATGGAACATTAACGGCTGAAAAATTGTTGAACTGGGTTATTCTATTAGTAGTTGTAGGAATTACGATGTATATATTACGTTACTTATGGCGTATTATGATTTTTGGATCTTCTTTAAAACTAGCTCGTCAACTGCGAAAGAATCTATATGAACATTTTACTAAGATGAGCCCATCCTTTTATCAATCACGTCGCACAGGCGATTTGATGGCACATGCAACAAATGATATTCAGGCGATTCAGCAAACTGCGGGGTCAGGTGTTTTAACACTTGTTGATTCATTAGCTGTTGGAGGATGTGTACTCGTAGCGATGGGATTTACAATTAGTTGGAAGTTAACGTTATTAAGTTTAATTCCGATGCCAATTGTAGCTATTTCTACAAATTATTATGGAACTTTATTGCATAGAAGATTTCATAAGGCACAGCAATCGTTTTCTGAAATCAATGATAAAGTACAAGAAAGTATGAGTGGGATGAAGGTAATTCGCTCACTTGGACAAGAGAAAGAGGATTTACAAGCATTTCGGAAAAAATCTGAAGATGTCGTACATAAAAATATGCTAGTTGCACGTATTGATTCGTTATTTGATCCAACGATTTCCTTAATTGTCGGATTTTCATTTTTGATCGCAATTTGTTACGGATCATTATTAGTCGTACGGGGAGAATTAACTGTAGGGGAATTGGTAACATTTACAACATACTTAGGGACACTTGTATGGCCAATGTTAGCGTTTGGATGGCTATTTAATATTATGGAGCGTGGACGTGCTTCGTATGATCGTGTAGAGAAGATACTTTCACAAACTTCAGATGTAGTGAATAGGGACAATGCTATAAATACTATAGCAAGTGGTGATGTTTCATTCGCTGTTGATTCGTTTTCTTATAAAAAGAATGAACTATTAAACTTAAAAGATATTTACTTTAATTTAAGAAAAGGTGAAACGTTAGGAATTGTAGGACGTACCGGTGCAGGGAAGACGACGTTGTTAAAATGTTTAATTCGAGAGTATGATCATTTTAATGGTGAATTAAAAGTTGGGGAGCGGGATATTCGAGATTTAACACTTCACGGTGTGCGTTCTGCAATTTCATACGTACCGCAAGATCACTTTTTATTTTCAGCGAGTATTGGGGAGAACATTGCTTTTGGAAAGGCCGATGCTACATATAAAGAAATTACCCGGGCTGCTGATATTGCTTGTATTCATAATGATATATTTCAATTTCCAGAAGGGTATGACACTGTAGTAGGTGAAAGGGGCGTTTCACTATCAGGAGGTCAAAAACAGCGAATCTCTATTGCGCGTGCATTATTAACAAATGCTGAAATTTTAATATTAGATGATTGTTTATCAGCCGTAGATGCAAAAACAGAAGAAACTATTTTAACTGCATTGAAACGAGAAAGGGCAGAGAAAACGACGATTATTACTGCCCATCGTTTAAGTGCTATTCAGCATGCAAATCTTATTCTTGTTATTGATGAAGGTAGGGTTATGCAGCGAGGGACACATGAGCAATTAATGAAAGAAAATGGTTGGTATAAAGAAATGTACGAAAGCCAGCAGTTAGAGGCATTAGTAGAGAAAGGAGGCGTATGATGGCTGAGAAAAAACGGAGTGATTTAAGAAGGTTGCTTTCTTATATGAGGCCTTATAAAGGGTTATTAGCGTTAGCATTTTTATTTCTAGTTGGTGCAACTGTAACTGAAATGATGGGTCCTTTTTTAATTAAACAATTTCTTGATGAACACTTAGTGCCAGGTAACTTTGAACGATCAGCACTTGTAACTCTATTTGTAGTGTATATTATTGCTCATTTATTAAAAGTATTATTTACTTATTTAGACTTATTGTACTTTCAAAATATCGCTTTTAAGATTGTCCAAGATATGCGAGTTGAGGTGTATGAACATGTTCAAAAATTGTCATTAAGCTTCTTTGATCGTACGCCGATTGGTACGCTCGTATCCCGCATAACGAATGA
This sequence comes from Bacillus proteolyticus, assembly GCF_001884065.1. Classification (GTDB taxonomy): domain Bacteria; phylum Bacillota; class Bacilli; order Bacillales; family Bacillaceae_G; genus Bacillus_A; species Bacillus_A proteolyticus. The sequence continues at coordinate 243,505 of NZ_MACH01000142.1, read as the reverse complement.
TACAGAAGCGATTAAGGATTTTTATGTTAGTGTACTATCAACATTCGTGAAAAATGTAGTCTTTTTAGTAGGGATTTTAGTAGCGATGTTTTTATTAGATGTAAAATTAGCGCTATTTTCGCTCATATTAATTCCGATAATGTTTGCAATTATGGTGTTGTATCGACGGAAAAGTGCAGCTTTTTATTTAGAGGTACGTAATCAGCTGAGTGTATTAAATGCAAAGTTAAATGAGTCCATTCAAGGTATGAATATTGTTCAGGTGTTCCGGCAAGAAAAGCGGATGAGAAAAGAATTTGAAGAAGTGAACAATAAACATTTTAGTGCTGGACGTCGTACATTGAAACTAGATGCATTACTTTTACGTCCAGCAACAGATCTTGTTCATATTGTAGCAATTGCGTTAGTACTTGGTTTATTCGGAATCGATGCTTTAAAGAGTCCTGTTGAAGTAGGGGTTTTATATGCTTTCGTTAACTATATTCATCGTTTCTTCCAGCCGGTCAATGAGATGATGATGAAACTATCCTTCTTCCAGCAAGCGCTTGTTTCATCATCGCGTGTATTTCATTTAATGGATGATAAAGATTTAGCTCCTGTTCAAATGGGGAGTGAACAGCCACGAGTAGCTAACGGGGAAATTCAGTTTAAAGATGTTACTTTTTCATATGATGGAAAGCGTGACGTTTTAAAAAATGTATCTTTTCACGTAAAGCCAGGGCAAACGGTTGCTTTCGTAGGGCATACTGGTAGCGGAAAGAGTACGATTATGAATTTATTAATGAGATTTTACAATATTAAATCAGGAAATATTGTAATAGACGGAGTAGATTTAGAAAAGTTTGAAGAACAAGAAATTCGAAAGAAAATTGGTCTTGTGCTGCAAGATGCATTTTTATTTGCTGGAAATGTAAAGCAAAACATTCGTATGTATAATGAAGAGATTACAGATGAAGAGATAGAGGAAGCGGCAAAATTTGTGCAAGCGAATACGTTTATTGAAAAATTACCAGAGCAGTATGATACAGAAGTTGTCGAAAGAGGAGCTGCATTTTCTAGTGGTCAAAGGCAATTAATTGCTTTTGCTAGAACGATAGCAACCAATCCGAAAGTATTAGTGTTAGATGAAGCGACGGCAAATATTGATACAGAAACAGAGGAGGCTATCCAAACGGCATTGCAGCAAATGCGAAAAGGCAGAACAACGATAGCGATTGCGCACAGATTGTCTACAATACAAGATGTGGATCAAATATTTGTTATGCATGAAGGGGAAATCATAGAAAGAGGAACACATCAGGAGTTACTTAGTAAACAAGGGCTATACTATAATATGTATTTATTGCAAAATAAAGGGAGTTTACAAAAGGCCTTGTAATTACAAGGCCTCTTTTGGGATGTTAAAAGTGTATTAATGGAGTTTATGATGGACGGTGTAGTTTCAATTCCACTTTCTTCTTAAACATCTCGACAAAATAAATATATTAGAACTTTATTACTATAGCATAAACGTCGTGTCCACTAACTTAAGTTGTACATATTGTATACGGAATAAAAAATTTGATAGGAGCTTTTATATGCAAAATAGATCCAGTTCAAATGTTACGTTTATCGATGTGTCTCATTGGGAAGGGGACATTAATTGGAATGCTGTGAAGTCATCAGGTATTCCAGCGGCGTATGCAAAAGCGACGGAAGGCGTGAACTATATTGATCCTACTTTCGTTCAAAATGTACAAGCTGCAAGAAATGCGAATGTATTAATCGGTGCATATCATTTTGCGCACCCAGAACAAAATGATGCCATTTCAGAAGCGAAATATTTTGTGAATATATTACAGAGTAATCAGACGGACTTAATTCCTGTTTTAGATTTAGAATCGCCAACGGATACTAGCAATAGTAGTTTAACGGGTGCGACTATATCGAATTGGGCAAGAAGTTTCGTGAATTATGTGAAACAAGCTACTGGGAAAAATGTAATGTTATATACAGGAGTTTGGTATATTAGTGAATTTGGAATTAACGGGTTAAGTGACATTCCACTTTGGATTTCCAGATATTCTAGTACACCGCCTGCTGATGCTGGCGGATGGACAGAGTGGACAGCATGGCAGTACACAGATTCTGGTCAAATTTCAGGTGTGGGAAATTGTGATGTATCAGCAGCTGTTTCATTAGAAGCTTTACAAGAAAATGGAGCAAGTGGTGGAGGTAATGTTTCCGCGCCTAATAATGCAACACCAGTATATGGAGTTGCTGTAATTAATGGAGATAATGTGAATTTACGAAGTGGACCATCTTTACAGTCTAGTGTAATTCGCCAATTGAATCGTGGCGAATCATATGAAGTTTGGGGAGAACAAAATGGATGGCTCTGCTTAGGGACAAATCAGTGGGTATATAATGATTCAAGTTATATTCAGTATAAACATTATGTGGCAACTATTACTGGCGATAATGTGAATCTGCGAGACGCTCCATCATTAAACGGGAATGTTATAAGACAGTTACATCATGGTGAATCATATCGAGTATGGAGTAAGCAAGATGGATGGCTTTGCTTAGGGACAAATCAATGGGTATACTATGATTCAAGTTATATTCAATATGGTGTGTAATAAAGTAAAACTTTAATTGATGAGGATTGTCCACACTGATTATTGGACAATTGACCAATACCAATGGGTTTTTACCAGCGGTTTTACTATAAAAAGGTATCTTACTTGAGATGCCTTTTTATAAAAAATATATAATTTTTACTAAGTGTATATTAAAAGCATAGTATAATATAATCGATATATTTATAAAAATAATCGGACGTGAAATAAAGGAGAAAAAATATGGAGTATGTGCTAATAGGTGGAATTTTAATATTATTAGCTGCAGTGTTTGTACTGTTTTATAAAAATAAACAGTTAGAATCAGAGAGCCAGCAAGTAGAATTTGAAAAGAAACAAGCGATTGAAACGTATGAAAGTGAAATTGCAGCTACGATTACAGAGCATAAAGAACAACAAAGTACTTTAAAGAATATGGAACAGAAAAAATATAATGATTTACAAGTTAGTACAGCTAGAGAACTTGAAAATATGCGTATGATGAAAAATCAACTAGCTGTTCAACATAGTAAAGAACGTAGTGAAATGCAAGATAGGCATAGTAATGACCTACATATGTTTCAAAATTTAATTGCGGATTTACGAGAGTATACCAAAAATGGTGCTGAAGTGAATACACATGAAACATTACATTATATGAAACGAGGTTTTGTTGAGCAAGGAATCATACTAGAAGATGAGTTTCATATTGTGCCGAATATCTTTATGAGAAGTAATAAAGATAGACATAAACGTGACGTAAACGATAATCGAATCCATCATCTCATCTTATGTAAAACTGGTATTTATCTACTGGAGACGAAAGAATGGACAGGGAAATTAATCCATGGCTTAACGAGAGAAAATGCAGGTATATATTCATTTATGATTGAGGAAATTGGCAAGTATCAACATGAAATTGAAAAAGAAGAGACATTTGAATTTATTACGGATGGAACTTCATTAACTTTGCAAGTTCGAAATGAAGGGAATCCAGCGTATAAAGCGAAAATACTATCTCAAACTTTATATAATTGTTTGGAAGAAATGCAAGTAGATATTGTAAAGGAAAAAATAAAACCGATTGTATATTTTGAAAATGAAGGTGGAAAAGAAGTTATTGATCTTTCTAATGAAGAATTGCCGAGATTTAAAGATAGAGAGCAAATTGTAACGTTTTTCAGAAATGAAGTTTTAACAAGTAAAGTAATATATACTGCTCAAGAACTACGAAAGATTAGAGATATGATTGGCCAGATGAATTATGTTGCGAAGTGAAACTTTAATTAGCAGAGCTGTTATATGTAGCACGACTTCCACCTAACATAGTAAGGCTTGAAGTGGGAGTTTCACAGCCTGTAAATAGCGGGATAAAGTAGGTGAGTTAGGTGGAGAAAGGTAAAAGCTCTATATTGTGGGGAATATTGTACATTTATTTTTGTTTGTATATATTAATGTATCTTGTGTTTATCTTTGTTATTGATATGGTTCATGTGTCATTGAGTGTAACGAGTATTTTTGTAGTAGCAATGCCTTTTATTCTACTAGTTATTATTCAAAAGGCTGTTTTACATGTATCAGCAGGACGTGATAAAGATAAGAAACAGCTGTTCATTGTAATGATGGTTGCTCTCATTCCATTGATAGTATGCACTTTACAATTAAGTTTAAATAAATACACTTCAAACTTTAATCAGGATCGGTGGTTAAATGATGAGGAAAAACGGGTATATATGATAGATGACTTATTAAAGCGGCATAAATTGATAGGGAAATCAAACGAGGAAATTATAAAATTGTTAGGGGTCCCTACGAAAACAAGCAGTTTGGAAACGGGAATTACTACACTATACTATCTTGGGAATGAACGTAGTTTCATTCCTATAGATAGTGAATGTCTTGTTTTGCAATTTGATAAAGATGGTAGAGTTATAGAGTATAAGGTACAACGAGATTGAAATAGTGAGAGGAGAAGCTATATCTTTTATAGCTTCTTTTCTATATTCCAATATAGAAAAAACAGGCAAATAGTAGTCATTCCTATCTATACGAATGAGATAGAGTTTGTTATATTGTAAATGGTTATTTAGTTTAGAAGTTTACTAGATAGTATTAAATTTTTTAGATTAGGGAGGGAAGTTAACACGAATTTCGATATAAGCGTGTTAAATAATTATTATGAAAAAAGGATTTTATAATGTTTTAGCTGCATCAATTGTATTTAGTATGGTGACGATTCCAACTTTTTCCTATGCTGACACAGTAGAAAAGACCGTAACAATTTCAACTGACGAACAAGCTTTAAAAAGTATTGAAAACCATATGAAAGATGAAGATGGGCGTGGAGAGGACAAAGGAGTAACAACTGAAGCGCAAGGAGATTTTCTTGTACATATAATAAGTTCAGCATCTTTATTTGATTCTGCTGATTTACAAAAAGCGACAGGTGTGCAGCTTTCTAATCAAGTAGTGAAAGCCGAAAAACGAAAAGGGAACGCTTACTATGTTGAAACATCATCTGGAGCTGGATGGATACAAAGTAGTGAAGGAAATGTAGAGGTTAAGGAAGTTTATCGCTTGGTAAACGAAAAGTTAGTAATTAATGAAGAGACAGCTACATATTCCGCACCATTTAATTCATATAAAGATGAGAAAGTGTTACAACCGCAAACAATTATTGCAATTGGACAAGTTGGAGAGTGGTTCCAAGTCCAAATAGATAATGAGGTGAAATGGATTTATGCACCTTCAGCAAAATTTGAAGGGACAAAGGCCTCGCTTATTCAAGACACAACACCAACACGTACAAAACGTGCAGCTGTTATGTATGCAGCGCCATCAGCAGAGAAAACAACGGATATTTACGGTGTACCATTAAAGGAAATGATTGTACCAACAGGAAATGAAAATATTCGTCCAGGCAATGCGATGAAACCAAAATACATTACAATTCATGAGACAGATAATTATAGTGTTGGAGCAAATGCTAGAAACCATGCACAATATTTATACAGCCAAGCAACAGGAACGACTGATCGTTCAGCATCTTGGCATTTTACAGTAGATGATAAAGAAATTTATCAACATCTACCATTAAATGAAAATGGTTGGCATGCTGGAGATGGAGCAGAAGGAACTGGTAATAGAGAATCAATTGCAATTGAAATTGCTGTCAACCAAGATGGTGATTATAATAAAGCTGTGGAAAATGCTCGCAAACTAGCAGCATATTTAATGGGGGAATTAAATATTCCTTTAGAAAATGTGAAAAAACATCAATTTTGGAGCGGAAAAAATTGTCCGGCCATTATGATAAAGAATAATGCGTGGGAGCCATTTTTACAGGGAACGAAAGCTTATTATGATGCGAATCATAAAGATGATATAACTGGTGGTTGGTATGAAGCGGATATTCGTGAATTAGATAAAAGAGGTATTATGGTTGGAGATGGAAAGGGTTCTTACTGGCCAGAACGCCTTGTAACACGTGGTGAATTTGCGAATTTAGTTTCAAGATCATTGCAATTACCAGAGGGGAAATCGAATTTCAAAGATTTAAGCACAGCTCATCTATCGCTAGTAGATGGTATTAATCGTGCAGCTAGTGCTGGGATTATAAGTGGAAGAGGAAATGATATATTTGCTCCGAATGATACGATTAAACGTGATGAAGCTGTCATTATGATTGATCGTGCATTGCAATACAAAAATATAAAAGGTAATTTAGTTTCATTACCATTTACGGATCAAAATTTAGCGTATGATAAACAGGCAGTTCAGCGTGTTTATGGATTAGGTATCGTAAAAGGGAATGAGAATAATGAGTTTATGCCAAAAGGTTCTGCAACACGTGGGGAATCCGCAGCATTTATTAATAGAATGTTAAAAGTAATAGAGAGTAAATAATGGAAAGGCATTCGCTTTGGCGAGTGCTTTTTTATTTTTCAATATGTTATAGAAAGGGGATGTGAATTTTGACTGGAATAAGGAATGAAAGTGGAGGTGATGCATATATTTAGAGGCATTGGGTAGTTTTTTGTATAAAATGAAAAGGAGGTAGGACGGTGAAATCAATACCGACTGAAGTCCTGAGTAAGGAATTGATGGAAAGAGAAGGGGTTATATCTATTACAGTGATGGAATTTGAAAAGATAGAAGTGGCCGGAGTAGTTGTTTCTGGTCCCGCTGTTATTTTGATTAATCAAGAGTAAGTACATATTATTAATATAGAAAAAGTAGAAAGAGCATCCATTTAGGATGCTTTTTGTTTGTATAGAAGTGCGCATGTGATAGATAATTGGAATATTGGAGGGGGAATATGTGGCAATTATTATAACAATGTTATTAATGGGAGTTTTATTAGGGTTTGTCGGAGCAGGAGGAGCAGGATTTATCATCGCGATACTCACTTTAGTATTCCATATCCCTATTCACGTTGCTCTTGCAACATCTCTAACTGCTATGGCATTTACGACATTATCTGGGGTAGTAAGTCATTATAGAGAAGGGAATGTTGTGTTTGTAATAGGCGGAATTGTTGGGGGATTTGGAGCGATTGGTTCCTTTATTGGTTCGAAGTTTGGTTCGCTAATACCAGCGAATCTTCTACACTGGTTTACAGCGGGAATGTTATTTTTATCTGCAATTTTTATGTTTATTCGATTAATTATATTTCAAAAAAAGGAACGGTCGTCTTTAAAAGGGCATAACGAACTTTCGAAAGATAACTTGATTAAATGTATATGTCTCGGACTGGTTACTGGAATGTTAGCTGGTTCATTTGGGATTGGTTCAGCACCCTTTATCCAACTTGGATTAATAGTTCTATTAGGATTAACGATTCAGCAATCTGTAGGGACGACAATGCTTGTTATATTACCAATCGCAATTGGAGGTGGGCTTGGATATAGTTCGGAAGGGTATTTAGATTATGTATTATTAGTACAAGTTTTAATCGGGACAATGTTAGGGGCATATATAGGAGCTAAGTTTACAAATTATGCACCTCGGATGCTTTTAAGGTTTTCAATGATTATGACACCGATACTAGCTGGATGTATGTTGTTAGTAGAGTAAAGAAAACTATTAATATATTTTACGAATGAATTATGTAAGTAATTCATATTTCCCATATAAAAGAATTTGTTTTAATATAATGAGTGTAAAGTTCGAGTATTCGAAGTATTACTTGAATTATATCCCTATCCCTTTTCTAAAAAATGCGAACAAGTTTTGCCCTATTCTATTCAATAGTTTATTGTATAGAAATATATTGTTCGATGACCATTATGGAACGTACATAATGGGTAAATCCCGATCCTTAAAGAGGATGCCCCTAATCTTCATGTGAAAATATGATCGGATAAGAAAGCTGGCCAATTTATGGTCAGCTTTCTTTTTGTTCAATGAGTAATTCTTCTTTAATTTCTGTTTGCAATAATAAAGTTTTTCCGAAGCGCCGTGTGCATTCAGCCCGTACCTTTTGGATTGCTAGTAGCTGCGAAGTGGCGGGTACTGTGACGATAGCCTGCCGAGGTTTTCGATTTTCTTCACAAAGAACACATTCCACAACATATTTAGAAATCATAATTTCATCCTTCCATTTTTAATTTCTAAGAAGGGATTGTCTATGAAGTTAATGTGATTTTTCGTCATTAGTTTACTTTTTTCCTCTTTTTTCAAGGAGAAAATGATAAAGAAGGTGAATTTTTATAGGGGAGGGATGTATATGGAAAGATGGTTAGGTTGTGCAGCAGTATGTGTAAATGAAAGAAATGAAATTTTAATGGTGTTGCAAGGGCAAAAGGGTGAAGAAAAAAGGTGGTCTGTTCCAAGTGGTGGGCTTGAAAATGGAGAAACACTAGAAGAATGTTGTATTCGAGAAGTTTGGGAAGAAACGGGTTACAATGTGGAGGTTGTAAATAAAATATACGAAAAAGAAGGTATTACATATGGGGTTCCTGTATACGTTCATTATTATGTCGTTAAAAAAATAGGCGGTAGTATGAAAATCCAAGATCCTGATGAGTTAATACATGAAATTGCTTGGAAGAGGATAGATGAAATGAAGGAATTAACGCTATCTTTCCCGGAGGATTATAAGATTTTAAATAAATATATAAATAAAAAAGCAAGTGTTTAAACACTTGCTTTTTTTAGTGTAACCAAGATAAAAAAAGCGGAACGATAACTAAACTAGCTCCAGCTGTTAAAAGCATTGATAAACTTGCAATTGTACCTTCTATAGGACCGATTTCAAATGCTTTTGATGTTCCGGTTCCATTCGCGCTAGTACCTAGCATTATACCTTTTGCGAGCGCTGTTTTAATACGGCATATGCGTATGAGCGTAGGACCGAGTAACGCTCCAGTTAAGGCAGTTAATACGACGAAAACCGCTGTTAATTGTGACATGCCGCCAATCATTTCTGAAATAGCCATTGCAATAGGTGTTGTTACAATGTGCGGTGCTAAACTTTGTTCTATTGTAGAGTCAATTTGAAAAAAATTAGCTAGTAGTGCTGAAGTAATAACTGAAAGAAAAGAACCGACAATGACATTAATTAAAATAGCAGTGCCATGTTTTTTTAATAGATCAAAATACTTATAGATTGGCCACGCGAAAGCAACCGTTGCAGGCTTTAATAATTCTGTTAGCCAATGACTACCAGATTCGTAGGTTTCGTATGGTGTATCTAATCCGAGCAATAAAGTAATTAAAATGATTGGGCATACAAGCAGGGGAGAAAGTAAGCTCCAATTCCAGCGTTGATACATTTTTTTAGATACCCAATATGTGAATAGTGTTAATAGCAAACAAAGAAAGCCGATCATTGTGTTGATCCTTTCCGCTTTAATAGCAATTCTGTTAATAGTCCTGTTACGAGAGTGACACAAAGTGTACTAATCACGATAATTAAAATGAGATCGATTCCATACTGTGATAATGTATCTTTGTAACGAATGACAGCGACTGCAGAAGGGATGAAAAATAAAATAAGTTCTTTTAATAAAAAGTCTGCACCGTCTTGTATCCATTCTTTTTTCACTATATTAAATTTTAATGAGATTAATAATAGAAAAATACCGATTATACTTCCTGGAACTGGGAGGTGTGCCTGTTTTGCAATCCATTCACCTGTCCAAGCGAAACAAAATAATAATAATATTTGTCCGCTTAACTTCCACCATTTCATACAGTAACCACCTCTTTCTTTTTTTACATAAAAATTGTAAAAAAGAATTAACAATTTCTACTATACGTTCATTCGAAATATTTGTCTAATATATAAATTATATGTTATTAATATATTAGATGTATTAATCGAAAGTGAAAAGGGTGTCCAAAATGGAATTACGGCATTTGCAATATTTTGTTGTAGTGGCAGAGGAATTACACTTTGGACGAGCAGCTGCTCGTTTACAAATGACACAACCACCGCTTAGTCAACAAATTCAGCAATTAGAAAAAGAAATGGGAGTTATGTTATTTTCAAGAACGAAGAGAAAGGTTGAATTAACAGAAGCAGGAGAAATGTTTTTAAAAGAAGTAAAAAAAGCGTTTGAACAAATTGAAAAAGCAGTAGAAGTTGCACAAAGTGCGCAAAGGGGAGAAGTTGGATCACTTTCAATTGGTTTTGTAGGTGCGGCAATATATGATATTTTACCGTCAATCGTCAGAGAGTATAGAAAGAAATTTCCGAGAGTGTCTGTAGCATTACATGAATTGTCAACACCGGATCAGGTGCATGCACTTCATGATAATCGAATTGATATTGGATTTTTACGTCCGCCAATTCCAACGCAATTACTTGAGTTAGAACCAATTCAAAAACTTTCGTGTACGTTATGTTTACCAAAGGCACATCCGCTTGCTGAAAAGGACGAAATACATATCGAAGATTTAAGGGATGAACCGTTCGTATTTATTACGAGACCAGTATGGCCAGCGTTATATGATACAATTCTATCACTTTGCCGTGATGTAGGTTTTAGTCCGCACATTGTACAAGAAGCAACGGAGTATCAAACTGTCATGGGTCTTGTAGCAGCAGGTATTGGAATTACGGTAATACCTGTATCAGCAAATAAATTGTATAAAACAGAAGTTGTATATAAGGAACTATGCGATTCTAATTTTGTAGCAGAAATGTCGGTGGCTTACAAAAAAATGAATAGTAATCCAGAGCTGTTAGAGTTCTTAAAAATTGCAAGAGAGAAAAAAAGGATTGAAGTGGAAGATGGGAAGGGTGAGCAGTAATCATGACGGAGAAGGGATTTAATTAAGATACACAAAACTACACCTTGTTAAACAATAAAGCGGAAATGCACCTAAATTGCATTTCCGCTTTATTGTTTTTTTAGCTCGATACTAAATAGATAAACATGTTCGTTTTCTTTTAAGAGTAGATCAATACCCGTTTCTTCATCAATTGTAGGGACGCTTATAGTTTCTTTATTTGTTGGGATTACAGCGGCTAAAATCGTTTTTTGATTGTATTTTACGTTTTTAGTAGATTGAATTGTAGTAGTTGCAGAACTATTTACGATTGGAGGGGACTCTTCAGGAACAAGCGTTGAACCACCGTCGATATTAATATACCATTGGCCTTTTTCTTGTACATCTTTATCAAATTGGAGATGTGGTGCTATGCATGAAAGCCTTATGTTCTTTTCTGAAAAATGTGATGAAGCTATGTTAGCAATTTCTTTTACTTTTTTACCATTTTGATAATAGTCAATTGTAGCATGGAGTTCATCTTTATTATTTTTGATTGTAACGTTATAAAACATTCTATTTCCTTCTCCTATAGGAGTCATTTGTAAAATATCAGATTGCTCTTTTGTTAACTTATATGGTTTAACAGTGGCACCTTCATTGTTTTTTAGTGAGCTACAACTAGTGAAAAGTAACAAAGAAAGAATAAACAGTAATTTTATACGCATATAACCCCTCCTTTTTACAATTATAGTATATAAATGTTTTTATTCCCATTTTATTTTCTAGGACTAAAGGCTTAGTAAAGATTCCGATTGAAGTGCGATGTTTAAAATGTCATATTTTTATACACTAGTATTATAGAAGGAGTATGTTATGAAGTGAGGTAGGGGAAGAAATTTATGTCTTTATTTCGGTTGGCGAGAAAAAATATACAAAAATTTGCTATCAGAAGGTTAAAACAATTTATGTGGATTGCTATGAATACAATGGTTTGTTTTTTTATGATATCATTCCGGTTCAATGAAGATGTAATAAGTAAAGCGGAATATACACCTATATTTGTAAAGTGGTTTTATGCAATGTTTCTATTTGTAATTTTTGTGTGTATGTTCATTACTTATAAAATGACAGCCTCTCTTTTACAGAGTAGGAGAGAGGAGTTTAGATCGTATGAAGTAGTGAATATGAAGAGAAAAGAAATGTTATGTTTATTATGCCAGGAGCAATTATTAACTTACGGAGGAGCTTTCATTTTCGGATTAATTCATGGTATGTTATTTCTGAAATTATTTATTATTATTTTTATGAAAGTAGTAGGAATCCAAGGAGTAACAAATGCACCAATTACGTTGTATGCGATAATGGTAACAGCAGTTGTTATGATAACCGTCATTATAATATCGATGTGGCAATGTTGTAGATTTATACAAAGGTTAAAAAATGAAAAGTCATATGAAACGAGGAGAAAGGCATGAGAAATCATGGCTTTTTCTTCATTTTACACATGTTATTAATCATGATACAGTGGGAAGAACTGAAAAAAAGAGTTAAGAAGAAAGGTTGTATGGAATGATAAATGAGCAAGCGATCGTAAAAGTTGATCGATTAACAAAGCGAATTGGTTCAAAGACGTTAGTAGAAAATATTAGTTTTGAAGTGAAAAAAGGTGAAGTAGTTGGCTTATTAGGACCAAATGGTGCTGGGAAAACGACATTAATGCGAATGATGGTTGGAATGATTCGTATGACAGAAGGAGAAGTATGGATTGATGGTCAATCTGTAAAACAGCAATTTGAAAAAACTGCTGCGAAAATTGGTGCTGTAATTGAGACACCGGAATTTTATCCTTTCTTAAGCGGCTATGAAAATTTAACATATTTCGGAAGAATGAATGGAAATGTGACCGAAGAACGTATCGATGAAGTAGTGCAATTGCTAGGGATGGGACAAGTAATTGATCGTAAAGTAAAAGCATATTCACTCGGTATGAGACAGCGTTTAGGAATTGCTCAGGCGCTTATTCATGATCCAGACGTATTAATACTAGATGAACCAACGAACGGATTAGATCCTAGTGGTATACATGAAATGCGGATGTACATAAAGAAAATTGCACATGAACAAGGAAAGGCGGTTCTTGTATCTAGTCACTTACTTTCAGAAGTAGAATTAATGTGTGACAGAGTTATTATTATTCAGCACGGAGAATATGTCGCAACACAAAATATTCAAAGTGACAAAAAGGAAGAAACGGAAAAAATACATATACGTGTAGATGATGTGAATAAAGCGAAAGAAGTTTTAGAATACGATGTTTTAGTAGAAGAAAACGAATTAGTTATAAACGTGAAAGATGAAGAAATTCCAAATATTATTCGTACATTGATGGAGAAAAACATTCAAGTTTATCGTGTATATGAAGAAAGAAAAACGCTAGAAGAGCAGTTTTTAGAATTAACAGGGGGAAAAGATATTGTTTAATTTAGTTTATAACGAGTTGTATAAAATATTTAAGCGAAAGCGAACGATTATTCCTTTTGCAGTTATTGCAGTATTAATTGTTGGATTAGGATGGGTTACGGTCAAGTATTTAGAGCCAGAAACAAAAGGGTGGAAAGTGGATTATACAGAACGTACTGTAGAAATTGAGAAAAAGCTCGGCATGAAAAAAGCGGATATTTTAGCAGAAAAGTCAGGGGACGAGCTTGTAAAGGAATATCTGCTTAAAATGAAGCATTTAGATACGGACATAGCACCGTCAAGTAGTTCACCGCTTTCATTTATGAGAGATACAGGTTTCATTGTATTTCCAATTTTGCTTCCGTTTATTCTCGTGTATGCAAGTACAATTTTTGCGAATGAATATAGCTGGGGAACATATAAGTTTTTAACGATCCGTCCGGCAAATCGATTTAAAATTTTAACAGCAAAATTTTTAGCGATCGTGTTATTTGCAGCGTTATTGTTTATATTTAATATGATTTTCTCAGCTTTATGTGGACTTGTTATTTATAAATTCCAACAGCCTGCATGGAGTGAATTTATTTTCCGAGATGGAAATATAATAAAACAAAACATTTTTATGGAAGTAAGTAAGTATTATGTTTTATCGTGGTTGCCAACTATTGTGTACGCAGCGTTTGCATTTATGATTTCTGTTTTAACGAGATCTAGTGGCGGCGCAATTGGTATTTCGCTATTTCTTGCTTTATCAGGAAATATTGCGTTAATAGCAGCAACTAGATATGAATGGGCGAAATATTTATTGCCAGCAAACACAGATTTATATAGTATTTCAAAGAATGGAAGCTTTATTGATGGAGTAACATTCCCATTCGCTTCTTGTATACTTCTTCTGTATTTAATTGTATTTCTAGGGATTTCTTATACAGTATTTATAAAACGAGATTTAACCGCATAGGCAAAAGCCGTTAAGGATTAACTTAACGGCTTTTTGTATGTGCTAATTGATGAATAGCCTCTTCGGCTAATAAGGAGAAATACTCCGCGCTAATAGGTAATGCTTTTTCATCTACTGTAAAAGATGGATGATGCCATTCATGTGTACCACTTGTTCCCATAAAGACGAATGAACCTGGTGTTTTTTGTTGGTAAAAAGAAAAATCTTCTCCGGCCATTGATGGTGTAGGAGAGATAACGTTTAGATTCATTTGCTCTGCAATTTGAATAGAAAGATTAGTGAGTGTTTTATCGTTATGAACAGCAGGAGGACCTGGGTAAAATCGGAATTTTGTTTTTACACCTAGTGCATCAGAAACCCCTTTAATAATACGCTCCATTAATGCTGGAATCTTTTCACGTGTTTCAGCTTGGAATGTACGTACAGTTCCTTCTAACGTAGCTTTTTCAGGAATAACGTTCCACGTATTTCCTGAATGGATGTTTGTAACACTAACAACTGCATTATGAGATGAACTTATATTTCGACTTACAATTGTCTGCAGTGCCATAACAATTTGAGAGGATGCGACAATAGGGTCAACGCCAGCATCTGGTACAGCTGCATGTGTACCAACTCCGTGAATTTCAATTTCAAATCGATCAACTCCGGCCATTAGTGGTCCATCTTTAATACCGATTGTACCTACTGGTAAATCAGGTTTATTATGCATACCAAAGATAGCTTGTACATCCTGTAAATGTCCAGCTTCAATAACTTTGCAAGCACCATTACTGCTTTCTTCAGCTGGCTGAAATATAAAGCGTATAGTTCCGTTAAGAGAAGATTCTTTTTCCTTTAATAAATAAGCTGCACCAATAATAGCAGCCGTATGAAAATCATGCCCGCAAGCATGCATTTTACCCTGTATTTTTGAAGCGTATGGAAGGCTTGTTTCTTCCTGGATAGGAAGAGCATCGATATCAGCACGAATCGCTACAACTGGTCCATTTTTATTACCAGAAATTTCAGCGATAATCCCTGTTTCTAAGTTGGAATCCATAATAGTGATATTGGCCTCTTCTAACCAATTTTTTATCGCTTTTGTTGTTTCAAATTCTTCGTATGATAGTTCTGGATTTTCATGTAAATGCCGACGAATAGAAATAAGTTTTTCTGTTAATTGATCTGGAATAGATGCCACTTATTATGCCCTCTTTCTTAAGTGAAGTATTTATATTAATTATACAATAATAAAAGAGAGGATTCTCAAATGAAAATCCTCTCTCGTTTATCCCCGATTGGTTTAACTAATAATCAGTGGGGATGAACAAAACCCCCACTGATTAAAGTTTCACTTTATGCTGCAACTTTTTTATGAGTATGCTGTTTTCTATGACGTCCACGCATTGCATATGCAATTTGCGGGATTGCGATACCGATTAAAATAAGTGATACACCGAACCATTGTGAAGATAGTACAGCTTCTTTTAAAACGAATACAGACATAATAGTTGTAACTGGTAGTTCTGCTGCACCAAGAATAGTCGCTAATCCAGAACCGATTTTTGGAATGCCAATTGTAAAGGCAATAGACGGAATAACGATACTAAATATTCCTAATCCTAAGCCATATTTCCAAAGCCCTTGAGAAATGGCACCGTTCATAATAAATGTTGGCGGGAATACGAGCATTACTAAAGTTAAAGCACCAGCCATTAAAAGAACACCGCGCGGTAATGAAGGCACTTCAACAGCAACTTTTCCGCTCACGAAAATGTATGTTGCGAATGTGACGGCAGATAATAAACCTAAAATGATTCCAGTCGTATCGAAATCACCTGCTGATTTTTCTAGTAAACCACTTGATAAAAATGTACCTACAAGTAAGAAAATAACCGAAATAACTTTTTCTCTTGAAGGTAATGTTTTCGTTGCGACTGCTTCAATGATAATCCCAACCCAAACGAATTGGAATAAAAGTATAATTGCAATAGAAGCTGGTACAGTTTTTAATGAAGCGTAATAAAAAATTCCAGTGAAGCTTGCCGATGTTCCTGCAACGAATAAAATTAACGCTTGTTTTAATGGAACACGGTGTCTAGAAAATAGAAGTGTAATAGTAAGCAAAATAATCCAACCGAACAAATATTGGCTACCAATTACCTCTCCGAGTGAAAATCCTTCTGCATATGCAAGCTTAACAAAAATAGCTAAAATCCCATAACTACACGCTCCTAATAAAACTAAAAGAGAATAACGAAGCATGAAAAATTCCTCCCATCTATATGAAATTGTTCCGTAACGGACATATATAACTAGAGGGAAGTATACAAAATTAAAAATAAAGGGTCAACTGAAAGAAAAGTGCGACATTTTATAGAATAATAATAAAAGTATGATATTTATGCATAATCTTGAAATTAATAATAATTAAAGTATTGTAAAATCAGTGTTACATTGTATAAAGACAGCATTTGAAAAAAATATTTTTTCAGGTCAATATGTGTGAAGTTGATTGTAATGTGCTAAGTATTTGAGAAACTGTGATACCTTTGTTATGTTAGTAACAACTAGAAAGAGCTTCATAATTCAATTGAGATTGTTCTATATAATAGAAGGAAATGAAAACGTTTTATTAGAAACTGTTTGAAAGAGTAGTTTTTCTTATTATCACGTTGTTAAAGTGAGTTCACGAATTGTTCATAGTATTTTTATGTGTTTTTGCTACAATATGTAAGGAGAGGAGTGGAATCATGCAAGATATTAGTATTTTTTTAGCGTTTGGCGCTGGGTTTTTATCATTTATTTCCCCATGTTGCTTACCGCTTTACCCGGCATTTTTATCATACATAACAGGTATGTCGGTTTCTGAATTGAAAGAAGAAAATGCAATGCTTCGCAAAAGAAGTATGATACATACAGCGTTTTTCTTACTTGGTTTTTCAATTATTTTTATTGCGATTGGATTTGGTACAAGTTTTATCGGAGGCATCTTTACGGATTATAAAGATTTAATTAGACAGTTAGGTGGTATATTTATCATCGTGTTCGGTCTTATAATTGTCGGTGTGTTTAAGCCGAAGTTTTTAATGCAAGATCGTAAATTTACTTTTAAGAATCGTCCGAGTGGTTATTTTGGTTCAGTTCTAATTGGATTGGCATTTGCTGCAGGGTGGACACCATGTACTGGCCCTATTTTAGTGTCTGTAATTGGATTAGCTGCAACAAATCCAGAATCGGCAATGATTTATATGATTGCTTACATACTTGGATTTGCTATCCCGTTTTTCGTACTTTCATTCTTTATTACGAAAATGTCTTGGATTAAAAGAAATAGTATGGCTTTCATGAAAATCGGAGGATACATTATGATTGTCATGGGGATATTCTTATATTTTAATTGGATGACGAAAATTATCGTATATTTCTCAAGTTTATTTGGTGGTTTTACCGGTTTTTAGTATTATTCTGTGAAAATGTTGGAAATACTAACGGAAAAGCATATAATGAAAGTATATTTTGCATATAGCCACAAAAAAGGATGAGAAAATATGAACATAGTTCTTTTATCAAGTATCGTTGCTGTTTGTATGGCTGTCGGTGCGATGTTTATTCGTTTAAAAGCAGCTAAGAAACCCGCAACATTGAAAAAAATTATACTTCCACCATTTTTTATGAGCACGGGAGCATTGATGTATGTTTTTCCTGAATTTCGATTAACTCCAGCGGAAATGTTAGAAGCTATTGGCGTTGGTTTGTTTTTCTCTATTTTTCTTATTAAAACATCTAAATTTGAAATTAGAGGGCAAGAGATTTATTTGAAGCGTTCAAAAGCATTTGTTTTTATATTAATTGGATTACTTGTAGTGCGAATTGTATTTAAAACATACTTAAGCCAATCTCTTGATTTAGGACAACTTAGTGGCATGTTCTTCTTACTTGCGTTTGCGATGATTGTGTCATGGAGAATTGCGATGTACCGTTCCTTTACGAAATTACAGAAGGAAATGGAAAAAGAAGACGGTTTTTATAATGAAAAAGATATGAAGCTAACTTAAAACTGTATATGTATTAAATAAAAAGACAGCGCCAAAAACGCTGTCTTTTTATTTATATTGTTAACATCCTCTGTTCCAACCGCGACGTATAAAACGTTCACCATTAAAAAAATAATTTAAGTTTGGTGAGACGAATGGACCGATAAACGGAACGATGTTAGGTTCTGAAGTCTCATCAACAGGAATTGGTGGTTTAGTAGGGTCTGGTCTGAGTGTATATCTAACTCACGCAGTATTTCGGATAAGGCCATTTTGTGGCTCGCTTGTTACTTGTACGATGAAGCGAACGATAACGGATTCCCCTGGATTGACAGTTTCAATAAGAATACCAATAGCTGGATTACTTCCAGGACGTAATACGCCGTTTACTGTTACTGAATCCTGATAGAAAGTAACTTCAGGAGGTAGTGAGTCGGTAATGAGTAAATTATGTGCTGGTATAGTGCCATTGTTAGTGAAGGTAAGTGTATATGTTATGAAGTCACCAAGCTGGGCGCTATTTACATTTGCAGTCTTAATAAATGTGTTTGGCTCATTCGGGTTTACTTCTATCGTAATTGGTGGTGTTGTTGTCGTTGTTGTCGTTGTCGTTGTTGTGACGGGTGGTCTAGTAGGATCAGGCTGAGAAGTATACGTAACTGATGCGATATTTGTAATCATTCTATTAGTTGGGAGTGTAATAACCTGTACTTGGAATGAAATAGTTACTGATTCTGATGGATTCAAGGTTCCAACTGGAATTCCTAATGGTGATACGGATGCGACTGCAGATATATTTGTTTTAAATGGTAGTGCACTTTCAGGACCTAACAATGCTAATCCAAACTTTTTCGCCTTACAAGTTAATAATTATTTAGGGAATTTAGATACAGTAGGTAGCTTTGCAGACCGAAATATGCCTATTGGAACTGCTGCAACGAATCGGCGTGCTGAATTTGATGTGACGAATGTTCCTGCGAACGGTGTATTAACAGCGGGATCAACTTCTACGTCAGTTAATATTCCAAATACATTTGATTATATTTATGCTGGTGCTGTAGGCTTGCAAATAGAGTTAGGAGAGGCTCGTCTAGTTGCTACAAAATCAGTAACTGTAAGTTAAAAAAGATTGCCATAAGCTAGCAATCTTTTTTTACGAAGGGTATTTTGTTAGTAAAGATTGATAATTAGAATAATCAATCTCTTTTTCTTGTAGTTTTTTAACTAAAAATTTATGATCACGCTTTGGTGTGGCGATAATATATCCTTTAATAATTAAATCTTGTGTAATTTTAGAGGCATTTTCTTGTAATGCTAGTTCCCCAATTTTACCAGCAATTTTTGATTTAGCAACATCACGAAATAGTTCAGGAACAGGGCTTACGAGTTCTTCTAATAATTGTTTCTGCTCGTTATCCCATAAGTGTCGTGTTTGATCAATGTAGTGTGCTTCCCAATCTAAAATAGACATGCCGTCTTCTTTCGGTAATCGTTTTAAAAATTTTCTGAACATAAAGTATCCACCGATAGACATAAGTCCTAATAAAATTACAGTCCATAATACAATGAACCAACTGAACCATCCTTCGAGCAAGTATATCCCCCCTTAATGATTGCGGTCTTCTTTTATTCATATTATAAACAGTGAGATTCATAGAAAGCAAGAACGCTTGGTCAATTTGACCAAGCGTTATAGTTTAAACGAAGTATAGTTGTTCAACACATAAATTATTATTATCGTCTTCAACGTACTCAATAATAAGTGTGCCAACTTTACGATCTTTATCTTCAGTTGTGAAAATAGAGTAAGAAGTAAAACGCGCTGTTGATAGGCCGCTTATATGTGTAGGTAAAGAAATGTAGTCGTTATCGCGGAAGAATTCCATTAGTTCAATATCTTCAAATTCTTTTCGGTCAACTTGTTTGTTTGTATAGCGGCGTTGAAGTTGTTTTAAAGATGCATTCCAAGAAATTGCTTTTGTGTCGTATACCATTGTTCTATCTCCTTACTGTATGTAATTATTAAGAACATACGTTCTAATTTAGTATACTCTTTTTATAAGAAAAGGGAAAGCAAAAAATAATGTAAGCTTGGATTTCCAAGCTTACATTATTTTGCGTCCGTCATAATCTCTATTTTTTATTATAAGTTACATAAGAATAAGAAACAAGGTGATATATATTATGTTGATAGTTTTCAAAATTCTGTATATTATCAATGTATTATAAGAAAAGGGAATGAGAGGGATGGTATACGTAATTTCACTTCAAGGACCGATGGCAAGTGGAAAAACAACATTGGCCAAAAGCTTAGAGCGATGTGGGCTTTCAGTTATATATGAAAATCCTTATCAAATTGTAGAAAAGCGAAAAAAATTAAATTTGGATATGTGTACAAAAGAGGGATTTATTACAAATCAAAAAATGTTTATTGAAGCAAAAATAAAAGAGGTTCAAAATGTGAAAAGTTCAGTCGTGATTTTTGATCGTGGGCCAGAAGATATTGAATTTTATACACTCTTTTATCCGAAAGTGATAGGGAAAGAGTGGGATATAGAAACAGAATTAAAAGATGAATTGTATAAATTAAGAGAATGCCGTTCGGATGCAATTTTTTATTTAGACGTTTCGAAAGAGAATGTATATGATAGAAAAAATAATGATATGACAAGAAATCGAAGTACTTTTGAGGAACAATTTAAATTAGTAGAAACTGAAAAAGAATGGTATAAACAATTTCCTGTAACTTGTGTGGACACGAATACATTAACAGTGGATGAATTAGAAGCATATTTTATGGGCTGGTTAAAGGAGAAAGGACTATGAAAAAAATATTATTATTCGTATATCCAACATTTGCGGAGTTTGAAATTACAGTAGCAACAGCATTGCTGAAAAAGAAATATGAAATCATTACTGCGGGTTTAACAAAAGAATTGATTATAAGTGAAACAGGCTTGCAAGTACAACCGCATATAGAATTAAGTGAAGTGCGTGTAGAAGAATATGAGGGGATTATTATTCCAGGCGGAGATGCAATACATATGAAGGGTGCGGAAGTACTCTTTTCACTCATCCGTCAATTTCACGAACAAGAAAAATTAGTAGCTGCTATTTGTGCTGGACCGTATGTGCTAGCAAAAGCAGGCTTATTCAAAGAAATCTCGTATACAGTGACTATCGATTATAAAAAAATAGATTGTTTTCCAGTAGAAAATTTTGTGTATGAAGAAGTTGTGCGACACTCAAATATTATTACAGCACAAGGACATGCTTTTGTACCATTCGGAATAGCAGTTGCTTCTTATTTTGGAGTAGCGAACGAACATAATACAAATTTTTATGGTGGCAAGGGCAATATGATGATGGAGAATCTTTTACCGGAAAACGTGTAAAAGCTAGCATTTGCTAGCTTTTTTCTTTTTTACATTGATAAATCGCTATCGTTTTCGGATCGCGCCATATACCGTTGTGAAATGATAATTCATTTTCTATTTCTTCTTTTAGCCATTCCTTCATTTCAGTGTGAAGATATATATTATCAGGTATATTCAGGGACGGAAACATGCTAGAAATATAGTTTATAATTGGAGAGGCATGATGGAAAACGAGTGCATTATGAATAATTGTTTCTTCAACAGTTGAAAAAACAGATTGTAGTATCTCTTTACCATTTTCTGAACAAAATGGAGCTACCGCTACTGATGTTTTTGGTAAGTCAAATGCGTCTAGCATGCTGTTACACATTTCAACTATACGAGGCATTGAAACTTTGGAATTTGTTGTAGCTAAAAGTGCGCCGCCGGGACGAATTACTTTATGGAATCCTTGAATTGTTTTTTCGACATCTTTCATGTGGTATAGCATATGCCTTGCGATTACCCAGTCATAACAATTAGCGTCGAAAGGAAGTTTACTAGCATCGCCCAGTTTCCATTCAATTATTTTATTCTTTATTGCAGCTTCAGAAAGCATAGTTTCCGATTGATCAAAGCCGGTTAGATGTCCTTTATGACCGTTTGTTTGTAAAAGGGAAAGGAATTTTCCATTAGCGCATCCGACCTCTAATATTTTTTCTTCTCCTTGGAGTTGTAAATGTTCCATGACGACTTCATCTACATTCACTCGTTTCTCTTCAAAATGTTTATGCGTATTGATACGTGTTTGTAAATGGTTGCTTACGCTGTATTGGCGTTTTACATCATTCATTTTTTCACATTCCACCTTTATGCAAAATTGCTGGATTGCATGTGTTAATACGTCTGTTTTATTTAAACTTTCGTAATGGAGTGCTGCTTCAAATCTTTCAAGTAATTTTTCTTCAATTCGAAAATGAATATCTTTTCGCTTCGCCACTGAAATTTCGCTCCTTTGCATCTGTTAGTGAGACTATAGCACGCTTGAAAAATTTATGTAAATAATTTGTGTACACAAATTGAGAAGATGAAAAAATTGTTTGAATATTATTTTAAACTATTGACGATTTAACCGTTTTCATATATTCTTAAATTAAGTAATATTCAAATAATTCAAAAGAAATGAGAGAGTCACATGCTTCTTCAAGGAACACATCGAATTGGTCGTATGGCCATGCTGTTGGCACTTGCGGATGAGAATGAAAGCCCTGTATTATCTATTCCAAAAGGTTGGAAGTATTGTACGGGGAAAGTGGGTTCTATGAATTCGCAAAAGGTTGTAGCAGCAATGGAAACAGCGGCGAAAAGCACCCAAGTTATTGAAACAGACGTTTACAGAGAAACACATGCACTTTATCATGCAATAATGGAAGCTTTGTACGGAGTGACGAGAGGTCAAATTCAGTTAGCAGACGTTCTTCGTACAGTAGGACTTCGCTTTGCGATTGTGCGCGGTAGACCATACGACGGAAAAAAAGAAGGCGAATGGGTTGCTGTTGCATTATATGGAACGATTGGTGCACCTGTAAAAGGATCTGAGCATGAGGCGATTGGTTTAGGAATTAATCACATATGATTTGCCCATAGTCTATTAGTTAGAAGGGGGCCTTACTTTTTTAGGACAGAAGTCTGTCTTAAAAAGATAAGGTCCCCTTTTGCCTTTATAAGGAGGAAAAAGAATGATTACGCTAACAGGACACACATTGACAGTTGAAGAAATGAAGAGGTTGTTACTTGAAGGTGAAGGTGTAACAGCTTGCCCAACTAGTATGCAAAAGGTGGCAGAGTGCCGCGAAGTTGTCGAGAAAATTGTAGAGGACGGAAAAGTTGTTTACGGTATTACAACTGGTTTTGGAAAGTTTAGTGATGTGCTTATTCAAAAAGATGATGTAAAGGCACTTCAGCACAACTTAATTCAATCACATGCATGCGGGATAGGCGACCCATTTCCTGAAGAAGTATCACGCGGTATGTTAATTTTACGAGCGAACACGATGCTTAAAGGAGTATCTGGTGTTAGACCGCTTGTTGTAAATATGCTTCTTGAGTTTGTAAATCGTAAAATTCACCCAGTCGTTCCGCAACAAGGTTCACTTGGTGCGAGTGGCGATTTAGCACCTCTATCTCATCTTGCTCTCGTTTTATTAGGGGAAGGTGAAGTGTTCTACAAAGGAAAACGAGTTCATGCGATGGTCGCTCTTACAGAAGAAGGACTTGAACCTATTGAACTTGAAGCAAAAGAAGGTCTTGCGTTAATCAATGGTACACAGGCGATGACAGCGCAAGGAGTTCTTTCTTATATAGAAGCTGAAGCAACGGCTTATCAATCTGAATTAATCGCTTCTATGACAATTGAGGGATTGCGCGGCATTATTGATGCATTTGATGAAAATGTTCATAAAGCGCGTGGTTATAAAGAGCAAGTAGAAGTAGCCAGCAGAATTCGTGACATTCTTCATGATAGTAAATTAACAACAAAGCAAGGAGAACTTCGGGTACAAGATGCATATTCACTTCGTTGTATCCCACAAGTACACGGTGCTTCTTGGCAAGTTTTAAATTACGTGAAAGAAAAATTAGAAATTGAAATGAATGCAGCGACAGATAACCCACTTATTTTTGATGGCGGGGAAAAAGTAATTTCAGGTGGTAACTTCCACGGACAACCAATTGCATTTGCCATGGACTTCTTAAAAGTTGGAATGGCAGAACTTGCAAATATTTCAGAGCGTCGTATTGAACGCTTAGTAAATCCGCAATTAAATGATCTACCACCATTTTTAAGTCCAGAGCCAGGACTTCAGTCTGGTGCAATGATTATGCAATATGCAGCGGCTTCACTCGTTTCAGAAAATAAAACGTTAGCACATCCGGCGAGTGTAGATTCAATTCCATCGTCAGCTAACCAAGAAGATCACGTGAGTATGGGGACAATCGCTTCACGTCACGCACATCAAATTATTCAAAATGCAAGACGCGTTCTTTCTATTGAGATGATTTGTGCGATGCAAGCAGCAGAATATCGCGGTATTGAAAACATGAGTACAGTAACGAAAACGTTCTATCATCAAGGCCGTCAGCAAGTACCTTCTATTACAAATGATCGCATATTCTCAACGGATATTGAAAATATCACGCATTGGTTAAAAACGAATTATTCGATAAAAGAAAGATTGGATGTAAACGCAGCACTATAAAACAAGAAAAGGGAGAGATTGAAATGGAAAAAGTACAACAAACAATTCGTGCGGCAAGAGGTACTGAGTTACAAACGAAAGGGTGGGTTCAAGAAGCTGCACTTCGTATGTTAATGAACAATTTAGATCCTGAAGTTGCTGAAAAACCAGAAGAATTAGTTGTATATGGCGGAATTGGTCGTGCAGCTCGTAACTGGGAAAGCTACAATGCAATTGTTGATTCATTAAAAACGTTAGAGAGCGATGAAACGTTACTTGTTCAATCAGGAAAACCAGTTGCAATTTTTAAATCACATGAAGATGCACCTCGCGTTCTGTTAGCGAACTCAAACTTAGTACCAAAATGGGCGAACTGGGATCACTTCCGTGAACTGGAGAAAAAAGGTCTTATGATGTACGGCCAAATGACAGCTGGTAGCTGGATTTACATTGGAACACAAGGGATTTTACAAGGAACATATGAAACATTTGGTGAAGCGGCACGTCAACATTTCGATGGATCATTAAAAGGTACAGTAACACTTACTGCTGGTTTAGGTGGTATGGGTGGTGCGCAACCTCTTGCTGTAACGATGAATGGCGGTGTTGTGATCGCTATTGATGTAGATAAGCGTAGTATCGATCGTCGTATTGAAAAGAGATATTGTGATCTGTATACAGAATCATTAGAAGAAGCATTAACTATTGCGAACGAGTATAAAGAGAAGAAAGAGCCAATTTCAATTGGGTTGTTAGGAAATGCAGCAGAAATCTTACCTGAGTTAGTGAAGCGTAATATTACGCCAGATTTAGTTACGGATCAAACATCTGCTCATGATCCATTAAACGGTTATATTCCAGTAGGTTACACGTTAGAAGAAGCAGCGAAACTTCGTGAAGAAGATCCAGAACGTTACGTACAATTATCAAAAGAAAGTATGAAAAAACATGTAGAAGCAATGCTTGCTATGCAAGAAAAAGGCGCGATTACATTTGATTACGGAAATAATATTCGCCAAGTTGCTTTTGATGAAGGTTTGAAAAATGCATTCGATTTCCCAGGATTCGTTCCAGCATTTATCCGTCCGTTATTCTGTGAAGGAAAAGGACCGTTCCGCTGGGTAGCGCTTTCTGGTGATCCAGAAGATATTTATAAAACTGATGAAGTAATTTTACGTGAGTTTGCTGATAACGAGCATTTATGTAACTGGATTCGTATGGCTCGTCAACAAGTTGAGTTCCAAGGTCTTCCATCACGTATTTGTTGGCTTGGTTACGGTGAGCGCGCAAAATTTGGCCGCATCATTAATGAAATGGTGGCAAATGGCGAATTGTCAGCACCGATCGTTATCGGTCGTGACCATTTAGATTGCGGATCAGTAGCATCTCCAAACCGTGAGACAGAATCGATGAAAGACGGCAGTGATGCAGTAGCAGACTGGCCAATTTTAAATGCATTAATTAACAGTGTAAACGGTGCGAGCTGGGTATCTGTTCACCACGGTGGTGGCGTTGGTATGGGTTATTCACTTCACGCTGGAATGGTTATTGTTGCAGATGGAACAGAAGCAGCAGCAAAACGTATTGAGCGCGTATTAACTTCTGATCCTGGAATGGGTGTTGTTCGTCACGTAGATGCTGGATATGACTTAGCTGTTGAAACAGCGAAAGAAAAAGGCGTTAACATTCCAATGATGAAATAAGGAGGAGAAAACATGCTGGACACTTTACTAATAAATATCGGTCAATTACTAACAATGGATCAAGAAGATGGCTTGTTAAGACGGGAAGCGATGAACACGCTTCCTGTTATTGAAAACGGTGTAGTTGGAATTGAAAACGGCGTAATTACTTTCGTTGGAACAGCGGAAGAAGCAAAAGGGCTTCAGGCGAAAGAAGTTATTGATTGCGGCGGGAAAATGGTTTCTCCTGGTCTTGTTGATCCGCATACTCATCTTGTATTTGGTGGATCACGTGAAAATGAAATCGCGCTGAAATTACAAGGAGTTCCGTACCTAGAAATTTTAGAACAAGGCGGAGGTATTCTTTCAACTGTAAATGCAACGAAGCAGGCGTCGAAAGAAGAACTTGTTCAAAAAGCGAAATTTCATTTAGACCGTATGCTATCTTTCGGTGTGACAACTGTAGAAGCGAAGAGTGGTTACGGATTAGATGATGAGACAGAATGGAAACAATTAGAGGCAACTGCGCAATTACAAAAAGAACATCCAATCGATTTAGTTTCCACATTTTTAGGTGCCCATGCAGTTCCGAAAGAGTATAAAGGTAGATCAAAAGAATTTTTACAATGGATGTTAGACTTAATGCCAGAAATGAAAGAGAAGCAATTAGCTGAATTCGTCGATATTTTCTGCGAAACAGGTGTGTTCTCTGTAGAGGAATCAAAAGAATTTTTATTAAAAGCGAAAGAGCTTGGCTTTGATGTGAAAATCCATGCAGATGAAATCGACCCTCTTGGTGGTGCGGAAGCAGCAGCTGAAATTGGTGCAGCATCAGCGGACCATTTAGTTGGCGCTTCTGATAAAGGAATTGAAATGCTTGCAAACTCTAATACAGTAGCGACTTTATTACCAGGGACAACTTTCTATTTAAATAAAGAAAGTTTTGCACGTGGACGCAAAATGATTGATGAAGGTGTAGCGGTTGCTTTAGCTACAGACTTTAACCCAGGTAGCTGTCCAACTGAAAACATCCAGCTTATTATGAGCATTGCGATGTTGAAACTGAAAATGACACCAGAAGAAGTTTGGAATGCCGTAACAGTTAACTCTTCTTACGCAATTAATCGTGGTGATGTAGCTGGGAAAATTAGAGTTGGTCGTAAGGCAGATTTAGTTTTATGGGATGCTTACAATTATGCTTACGTACCGTACCATTACGGCGTAAGTCATGTAAATACAGTGTGGAAGAACGGTAATATCGCATATACAAGAGGTGAACAATCGTGGAGCACGGCCACTATTTAAAGAAAAATGCAAAATTTATTGATCGTGAAGTAACGAAATGGAGTGAGATGATTAAAGATTGGGAGGAAGGCGTAGAAATATTCGGTGCAGCCTTAATTGGTGCACCTCTTTCTAAACCATCTATTAGTCATTCAGGGGCATGTTTTGCACCGAAAACAATTCGTGCGATGTTAGATGCATATAGCACGTACGCAATTACAGAAGAACACGATATGAAAGAAAGTGTTCTTCATGATTGCGGTGATATTACGATGCATGTGACAGATTTAAAAGAAAGTCATAACCGAATTGCGAAAACAGTTGGTCACTTGACGAAAGTAAACCCGAAAATGATACCGATCGTTCTTGGTGGTGACCACTCGATTAGTTTCCCGAGTATAACAGGTTTTGCAAATAGTAAAGGAAAGGTCGGTATTATTCAATTTGATGCCCATCATGATTTACGCAATTTAGATGATGGTGGTCCATCAAATGGTACACCGTTCCGTAGTTTACTAGAAAATGATGTGATTACAGGAAAACAACTCGTTCAAATCGGAATTCGTAATTTTTCAAATGCACGTACGTACCATGAATATGCAAAAGAGCATGGCGTGAAAGTGTATACAATGAAAGATGTAAGAGAGCGAGAAATAAAAGATCTTATTTCAGAAAGTATTGAAGTATTAAGAAAACAAGGTGTGACTTCTATTTATATTTCTCTTGATATGGACGTATTAGACCAAGCGTTTGCGCCAGGCTGTCCAGCAATTGGTCCTGGTGGAATGGATAGTACAACTTTACTTGATGCAATTGAATTCCTTGGTAAAGAGCCACTCGTTCAAGGGATGGATATAGTCGAAATTGATCCAACTCTTGATTTTAGGGATATGACGAGTAGAGTAGCTGCGCAAGTGATTATGAGTTTTCTTTTAGCGCGAGAAACGATTAGTAAACAGGTTAGTATATAAGCGAAGAATTGTGCGTGTGAAGTTTTGAAGTAACCGTTTTTGTCTTTCATGTTGCACATTATATAAAAATACATTGCTACTTATATGTAGTGATGTATTTTTTGTTTTACAAGGTATATAAAATTGGAGGAAAAGGTAACAAAAATGCGGGTTTTTTAGTGTTTCTGTACAGATTGAATTTTTATGTGTAAATAAATTGACATGGAAAATATTTTTGTGATATTATAAAAATTTTGCTAAAAAAATAAATGTGTGTTATGCTTGAGAAGGTTACCATATATGGAGGTGGATTATTTGTTTCAAATTGGCGATAACATTGTTTATCCAATGCACGGAGCAGGTATAATTAAAGCCATAGAAGAAAAGGAAATTTCAGGAGAAAAACAACAGTATTATGTTATAAAAATGTCGGCTAGTAATATGGAAGTAATGATTCCTATGGGGAAAATATTGAATTCAAATATACGACCAGTTACAACTCTAAAGGCATTAACACACATAATAGATGTTTTTCAACATGGAGAATCAGATAGATTACTTACGTGGAAACAAAGGTATAAATTGAACACTGATAAAATAAAAACGGGTAAAATACAAGAAGGTGCTGAAGTTGTACGTGATTTATTACGTATGCAGAAGGAAAAAGCACTTAATGCAAGCGAAAAGAAAATGTTAGATAACGCACATGAATTTTTGATTAGTGAACTGGGATTAATTGAAGGTATCACAGAAAATCAAATAAAAAGCTTTTGTTAAGATTCATTGTAGATAATGTATTACATCCCAAAAAAGATCTTGAATTTTTTGGGAATATAATTATAGAGAATCAATCATTTCAAAGACATTCAACTCTTTCAAACCACTTTTAGAGCATTAACCTCTTTTGTTATTACTACAATCTAATCCATTTTTATTTTTTAATTTCTTTTACGAATGTTCGAGGTTTAATTAAATAACTCGATAAAATAGTTACTTGATTTTTGCAATCCTGATTCACACTGGCACGGACGAGGAGCCGTAAGGATGAAAGAGAGGTAGGGCTTTCATTTTTTTAGGTATATAAGTTATTATTTTTAGAAGAATACTGAACCACTCCCACTTCTATTGTTAAGAGATTTTCCATATGTGAGGAGATAATAATTGTTTATTTTCTTTATGTAAAAGAGATAAACGAATTGTTAGCCTTATATGGTCAACTAAAAAAAGGTTTCCTAATTAGGAAACCTTTTTAATTTTTGTTTTTATCATTCTGTTTGTTTAATATTCGAATTTATAATGGCAAAGACGTATAAATTGACGTTACTATCTAAAAGTAAGTATGATGCGATTGTAGTAAGAATTTTTTTAGGGGGAAGAAAAATGACAAGTTCAAATAATAAAGCAGCGAGTATTTATGAAGGAACAAATATAAACGCTTGGGGCTCTTTTGAAAATATTGAAAAGACGAAGTTGTTTGATCCGATTCAAATAGGTTCTTGGTCTCTTCGTAATCGTATAGCAATGGCACCGATGACGAGATGTTTCGCGGATAATGAAACAGGAGTAATTGGTGCTGATGTAGTCGAATACTATAGAAAACGTGCTGCTGATGGATTGGGATTAATTATTACAGAAGGAATTGTTATTAGTCCGAGAGCAAAAGGGAATCCAGGAGTACCAGGTATTTACACACAAGCGCAAGTCGATTCTTGGAAACCTGTTACAGAGGCAGTACATAAAGAAGGCGGAACGATTATTGCTCAAATATGGCATGTTGGCCGTATGAGTCATCACGAAATAATTGGTGGTCAAATGCCACAAGCACCGTCTGCAATTGCTGCGGAAGGGAATGTTCCGCGTTTTCGTAAACCGTTTGATACACCAGAAGCAATGACGTTAGCAGAAGCAAAAGAAGTTATCGGTCAATACGCACAAGCTGCGAAGAATGCGATAGAAGCTGGGTTTGATGGAGTAGAAATCCACGGTGCACACGGATATTTAATTGATCAGTTTACTTATGAGTTTGCGAATAAGCGTACTGATCAATACGGGGGAGACTTAAAGCAAAGGTTAACGTTTATGAAAGAAGTAACGGAGGCTGTAATAGAAGTGGTTGGAGCTGATAAAACACTTCTTCGCTTCTCTGCTTTCAAAGGTGATAATCCTACTTATATGTGGGAGAACCCTGAACTTGCAATTGAAACTTTTGTAAATATGTTCAAAGAAGTTGGATTAACGATGATTCACCCTTCAACGATGAATTATACGCAAGTTATTGCTGACGAAATGAATTTTCATCAATTAGTAAGAAAGTATTGGGATCGTACTATCGTAGGAGTAGGTAATTTAAATCCGAAAGAGGCAGAAGAAGCACTGCAAGAAGGAACAATTGATGTAGCGGCATTTGGAAGACCATTAATCGCTAATCCGGATTTTGTTCATCGAATTAAAAATGCTGAAAGTTTAGTTGAATATGATGCGAAAGAGCATCTTGCTACGTTAATTTGAATAAGGATAAAAGGAGAACACATGAAGTGTTCTCCTTTTATTATGGAATTTCATAGGGGGAAGCGGGATGAGTGAAACTCTACTCGTTATTATTAGTATATTGCTCTTTTTGATGTTACTTTTAATTGTCTTTTTTATTATTACATTTTTTATAAAAAAACGGACGCACCATTCTATATTAAAACTGCATCCATACTTAGGAAGAATGCGCTATTTACTTGAAAAGATAGGACCGGAATTCCGGCAATACTGGTTTGATCATGACACGGATGGAAAACCTTTTTCACGTTACGATTTTCAAAGTGTTATGTTCTTAGCGAAATATCGTTCTGAAATACTTGGTTTTGGATCGAAACGAGATTTTGATGCATCTGGCTATTATATTGCTAATACATTGTTTCCGATTTTAACAGATGAATTAAGTGTAAATCTCACGAAAGAAAGTAAGGGGAAAAAGTATGTAATTCATAAAGAAGGATTATTTTCAAGAAGAGAGAAATTGACAGCGGATACAACAAATCTTTGGTTATATGAAGATGACGATGCAATTATAGTTGGTGAAAATCGTAAATACCCATGGAAGCTACATGGAATGTTTGGAGCATCAGCGACATCTTACGGTGCGATTGGAGAGAATTATATTTTAGCGAGCGGTTTTGGTGCGAAAATGGCAGGTGGATCGTGGATTAATACTGGAGAAGGGGGTGTAATTCCAGAACATTTACATACAGGTGCGAATATCGTTGCACAAATTGGTCCAGGGTTATTCGGATACCGTGATGAAGACGGGAATTTTTCAATGGAGAAATTTATGGATAAAGCGAAAGAAAGTAATATTAAGGCGTTCGAGTTAAAATTTGGGCAAGGTGCTAAAATACGTGGTGGCCATCTAGAGGGACAAAAAGTAAATGAGAAAATTGCTTCTGTTCGGAACGTACGAGAAGGGGAGACGATTAATTCACCGAATCGATTTTCATTTTTAAAAAATGCAGCGGATACACTTTACTTTATTCAAAAGTTGCAAGAAAACGGTGGTAAGCCAGTCGGGATGAAAATCGTAATTGGACAGCAGAAGCCTCTGGAAGATTTATTAAAAACAATGAGTGAATTAAATATTTATCCAGATTTTATTACAATTGATGGTTCAGAAGGTGGATCGGGTGCTACGTATAAATCGATGGCAGATAGTATGGGACTTCCGCTTATACCCGCATTACTTACATTTATTGATACAGCAAATCATTTTGGTGTTCGGGATAAATTAAAGGTGTTTGCCTCTGGGAAATTAGTCACACCAGATAAAGTGGCGATTGCTTTAGCTATCGGTGCAGATGCCGTAAATTCAGCACGTGGATTTATGATGGCGAGTGGCTGTATTATGGCACTTCAATGTAATTCAGGACAATGCCCATCGGGGGTTGCAACTACAAATCCACACTACCAAAAAGCATTAGATCCGTATGAGAAAAAATGGCGAGTAATGAACTATGTTATTAGTATGAGATATAGTTTGTTTTCATTAGCGGCAGCAGCAGGGGTAAAGAGCCCACGCCATTTAACAAGAGAACATATTGTATTTAAAGATGAGATGGGGAGGGTAGTTGTTCTGTCGGAATTGTTTCCTGCTGTAAGTGAGAAGTAAACATATAGTAGAACAAAAAATATTGGTAAAAGTCATACATTTGTATGGCTTTTTTGATTATAGTAGTATGGGTATTAGTTATCAGAATATTGCTTTTGATGAAAAAGTGAAACGATATACTCATTGACAATAAAAACTAATTAGATTATAATAAATCTCGAATTCAAGATAAATTTTAAGGGTAGTCAAAACAATAAAAAATTATTTTAAATAATGTTAAACTAAGCATATTGTAAGAACTGTAATTTTTTTGTAAATTATCTCGAATTCGAGATAATTTCTGAGCTGAATGAAATGTGTTAGTTCTTTAGAGAAATACCTCAATTTTGAAAAAGATAGTATTGCGGATTGAACTTTATCATATGGACAAAATGAATAATGAAATTTAGCGAATAAACGTTTTTTGTAATGAAATAAAAAAGGAGTGGAAGAAATGGAAAAGAAAACAATGGGAATCCATCATATTACAGCAATTGTAGGACATCCACAAGAAAACGTAGACTTTTATGCTGGTGTATTAGGGTTACGTTTAGTGAAACAAACAGTGAATTTTGATGATCCAGGTACGTACCATCTTTATTTTGGTAATGAAGGAGGAAAACCTGGAACAATTATTACATTTTTCCCATGGGCAGGTGCTCGCCAAGGAATTATTGGAGACGGTCAAGTAGGAATTACTTCTTATGTTGTGCCAAAAGATGCAATGGAGTTTTGGGAAAATAGATTAGAAAAATTTGATGTTTCGTATACAAAGATGATTCGATTTGGAGAACAGTATATAGAATTTGATGATCCACACGGTTTACATATAGAATTAGTTGAAAGAGAAGAGGGCGAATTAAATAATTGGAATTTTGGAGAAGTCACACCAGAAGTAGCAATTAAAGGATTTGGCGGAGCTGTTCTTTTATCTGCACAACCTCAAAAAACAGCTGAATTATTAGAGCATGTTATGGGTCTTGAGAAAATTGGAGAAGAGGGTGAATTTGTTCGATTCCGTTCTTCTGCTGATATTGGAAATATTATTGATTTAAAATTATCAACAATCGGACGCGGTCAGATGGGCGTTGGTACAGTTCATCATATTGCTTGGAGAGCGAGCGACGATGCTGATCAACTAGATTGGAGAGAACATGTATCTCGCTTTGGGTACGGTGTAACTCCTGTGCAAGATCGAAATTATTTTAATGCGATTTATTTTAGAGAACACGGGGAAATTTTATTTGAAATTGCAACAGACCCTCCTGGTTTTGCCCATGACGAATCTTTAGAGACGATGGGTGAGGATTTAAAGTTACCGGAGCGATATGAAACACATAGAAAACAGATTGAACAAACACTTTTACCATTTGAAGTGAGAAATTTAGACTAAAGTGATTGGAAGGGGAAAAGAATTATGATGAAACATGTTTTTCAAAAAGGAAAAGATACGTCAAAACCAGTATTGTTATTACTTCATGGTACAGGTGGTAATGAGTTAGATCTATTACCGCTTGCAGAAAGAATTGATCCAAAAGCTTCTGTATTAAGTGTTCGTGGAAATGTATTAGAAAATGGTATGCCTCGTTTCTTCCGCCGATTAGCAGAAGGTATTTTTGATGAAGAGGATCTTGTTTTCCGTACTAAGGAATTAAATGAATTTTTAAATGAAGCAGCAAAAACATATGAATTTGATAGAGATAATATCGTAGCTGTTGGGTATTCAAATGGAGCAAATATTGCAGCGAGTTTATTATTCCATTATGAAAATGCATTAAAAGGTGCTATTCTTCATCATCCAATGGTCCCAAGAAGAGGGATAGAACTTCCTAATTTAGTAGAGAAAGCGGTGTTTATTGCTGCTGGAACAAATGATCCAATTTGTTCACCTTCTGAGTCAGAGGAATTGAAGATGCTATTAGAAAACGCAAATGCTAATGTAACAATGCATTGGGAAAATAGAGGGCATCAATTAACGATTGGTGAAGTAGAGAAGGCAACAGAATGGTATGAAAAAATGGTTTCACAGGCATAAATGATAGACTAAAACGGGTATAAAATCTTTATGATTTTATACCCGTTTTTTGTTGTAATTTAAGGGATTAAAAGAGAATAGGAAAACTATGTTAAAATATAAAGAAAAGTAAAGGGGTTCCTGTTTGTTAATGAGCAGGAGTGTGGATTTTTCTAATAATGAGGGGGAAACTATTAGATGGCAAACTACGAAAATGAAGAAATGCTAACGGGAGGGAATGTTTCAAACGTATATCGTTCGGAAGATACTGTTCGACGAGAATTAAAGAAAGGCAGTACGAAAATTCATAAGCTATTAAAACATTTGGAAAACAAAGGTTTTAGTTATGCACCAAAGTTTTTAGGTATTGATGATAAAGATAGAGAGATATTATCATTTATTGAAGGGAAAGCCGGTAATTATCCTTTAAAAGAGTACATGTGGTCTAATGATGTTTTAAAAGAAATAGCGAAGATGCTCCGTCTTTATCATGATGCTGTGAGTGATTTCCCGTTATCAGATGATTGGAAACCGATGGATAATACTCCAAATAAAATAGAGGTTGTATGCCATAATGATTTTGCAATATACAACATTATTTTTAATAACGAAAAACCAGTAGGTATTATTGATTTTGATGTTGCTGGTCCTGGACCAAGACTTTGGGACATAGCCTATACTCTTTACACTTGTGTCCCATTAAGTAGAGTTTATTATAAAGAAACAGGTGAGGCAGTTTATTATAGTTCATTACAGCATGCGGATCGTATAAAGCAAAGGGTTAAATTATTTTTTGAATCTTACGGTGGGGGTATGGAAGAAGATTATCTGGAGATGGTATTGCTACGATTAGAGGGATTATGTAAATACATGAAAAGAAAAGCACTAGAAGGCGATATGAACTTCCAAAAGATGATAGATGAAGGGCATCTTGAACATTATGAAAATGATATTCAGTTTATTCGTGAACATGGAAAAGAGTGGATTTAATAAAATAAATCGTTTACAAAAATAAAGCTCAGAGTCATATAGGGACTTTGAGCTTTTTAACGTATTAGTGTAGATGTTTTCCACAATAACCCAACTACTTATAACAGATGTCTTTTACTATATTAATGTAGCATAGTTAAGAGTTTGTTACAGGCTGGGCTGTAGCAATCGGTAATTGGATATCGACAGTTGTTCCTATGTTTAATTCACTGGAAATGAATAATTTACCGTGATGCTCTTGAATGATTTTATAGCACATCATTAAGCCGAGGCCAGTTCCTTTTTCTTTCAAGCTATAAAAAGGTTCGCCAAGACGAGCCATGCGCTCTTCAGGAATCCCACAACCTTCATCAATAATGCGTATTGAAACAAAATCATTTTCTAACGAAGCTGTTTGAATGAATATGTTACCACCATCAGGCATCGCCTCGATTGCGTTTTTTAATATGTTAATAAAAACTTGTTTTAATTGATTACTGTCACATTGAATGTCAGAAATATAATCGAAATGATCCATGATGATATGAACGCTATGCATAATTGCTGTTGGTAAAATAAAAGTTACAACTTCTTCAATTAATGCCTGTACGTTGCATGTATGAATAGATAACACTTGTGGTTTAGACATCGCCATAAATTGGCTTGTTATAGATTCCATTTGTGAAATTTCACTCAACATAACGTCCACATACCATTTATTTTCCTCATTTATTTCTGGATGCAATAATGTTAAAAATCCTTTTAATGAAGTGAGTGGGTTTCTAATTTCATGGGCAATTCCAGCTGTCAGTTGTCCTACTACTGCAAGCTTTTCGGATTTTCGTAATAACTTTTCAGTTTTTTTTAGTTCGGTAACGTCCCTTCCCATCACTATAAGACCTTTGCGTGAGCCATCAGGGTGGAAGAGTGGGACCTTTGAAATACTTAAAATTAGGTCGAAATCATCTCTATGTATAATAAATTCCTCTCCGTGAAGAATTTGTCCTTTTTGCCATGTTAGTTCATCAACTTCTTCACAATGCAAAAAAGCTTCCCGATACGCTTCGTTATATTGAATGAGTTCATTATCTCTTTTTCCATGATAAGGAACGTTATGGAAATTGAAACAAGAAAGTGCATAGTCATTCGCTTCAAGCCAGCGCCCTTCATGATCCTTAAAAATAACAAACGCAGGCATTGAATTCATTAATGTGCGTAATCGTTTCTCGCTCTCTTGTAATGTTTTCTCAATTCTTTCTGATTTTTCAAGGGGTTTCATAATGGCGTATACACCTGTTAAACGGTTTTCAACAAAAATAGGAACTAATTTTGTTACGACATCTAGTGAATATCCGTCTTTATGATAAATAGAGACGATATACTCTTTTTGATTGTCAGCTGCAGTATTTTTTATGTATTGTAGTACTTGATCAAAAATATGTGCTTCTAAAATAGAAGTGATTATTTTTCGCTCTAATTCGCTAGAAGTATAACCCAATATTCTTTCAGCAGCGGGGTTAATATGTAAAATAACTCCTTCTAAATTCAATGAAATAATACTATCAGGATTATGTTCAAAAAGAGATGCATACATTTCTGCTAAAGAACGATTTTGTATATGGTTTCGCAAGCGTCCAGATACGTTCGGATGACGCTTTTTTTGAGTAGATGAATATTTTTTACGACTCATAATATTTCCTCCGTACAACTAGCATCTAAAAAGATTAATCTAGTACTAACTATAATATAGGTGCAATGTGTATTTCTATAAAAAATGGAAATTATATAATAAATTTTCTTTTTTATTTTTAGTGTAAGGTAAAAAAAGGTGATAATAAGAGAATCTTATATTGCTTTATTAATTTTTTCTAAGTTACATGAATGTATTTTCGTTATAACATTAGAATAGAAGAGGGGGAAGGAATATGAAAAATTATATTCAAGGAATTGATCATGTACAAGTAGCCGCGCCCGTAGGATGTGAAGAAGAAGCACGAGAATTTTATGGTAATAAAATTGGTATGGAGGAAATCCCCAAACCAGAGGAATTAAAGAAGCGTGGTGGGTGTTGGTTTAAGTGTGGAAATCAAGAGATTCATATCGGAGTTGAACAAAACTTTAATCCAGCTAAAAAAGCGCATCCAGCTTTTTATGTTTTGAAAATTAATGAATTTAAACAAGAGTTAATAAAGCAAGGTGTTGAAATAATAGATGATAATGCACGACCAGATGTGATTAGATTTTACGTGTCAGATCCGTTTGGAAATCGAATTGAATTTATGGAAAATAAAAACTAGGTGGAGGTCCACCTAGTTTTTTACGCTTTTCTAAACAATCCTAATACTTCAACAGTCTCCGTAATATTAACGAATGCATGAGGATCAATTTCGGAAATCGTTAGTTTCATACTTGCTAACTCTTCACGAGAAACGACT
Organism: Bacillus proteolyticus; assembly: GCF_001884065.1. GTDB lineage: Bacteria > Bacillota > Bacilli > Bacillales > Bacillaceae_G > Bacillus_A > Bacillus_A proteolyticus. The sequence goes on along the minus strand of NZ_MACH01000142.1, from coordinate 205,190 downwards.
GTCATAAGTACACGTTTTTTCTCGTTTGAATAAGCACCTTCACCATCCAGTAATGTAATTCCGCGTACTACAGTTGAAAGAAGCTTTTTTTTCATTTCTTCTGCTTGATTTGTTACAATCATAAGTGTAACTTTACGATGCTTCGTATGAACGGCATCAATTACTTTACCAGTTACATAAATTGAAAGTAAGCTTGTAAGGGCAACATCCCAAGTGAAGAAAAATCCTGCAATGACAACAACAACAGTATTTAATGCAATAAGGAATCCACCAAGTTTAATATCTCGCTTACGAGATAACAACATACCGATAATATCAAATCCACCAGTTGAACCATGGCAGTTAAAGACAAGACCAATACCAGCTCCGGCGATGACACCGCCAAATACAGATGATAAAAGTGGGTCTGTTGCCACGACTTTTACAGGAATATAATATAGTGCAACAGATAATACAATTACAGAGACAACTGTGTTAAAAATTACTTTTTTTCCAAGACCTATGTATCCTAAAATGAGGATAGGTAAGTTCAATACAAAGTTAATAATACCTGTGTTCACAGGGGTTGCAATTCCTAAAACAATAGCAATTCCGCCAATTCCACTACTTAAAATTTTATGGGGGATAAGGAAAAGATTAAAGGCAATTGCAATAATAATAGAACCAAAAATAACACCAAGAAATCTGACCATCTCTTTCCCGTCCTTCACTAAATAATCATATTATTTCAAGATTATATATGAAATTGAAAGTTTTGGGTAAAAACAGTTTATTTCGGGAAATCGGAGTAGTCTAAAAAGTTTGATTTTTTAAAAGTGGAAGGGGATACAAAAATGGAGATAATGACGTATCAACAGAAAAGCCCTTTAAAACAAGAATGTGAGGATTCATTTTTTTGTAATGAGCATAACATGATGTACGGTGTATGTGATGGCGCAACACCGCTTGTCCCGTTTCGTGATGAAAAGGGACATAATGGAGCATACATCGCTTCGCATTTATTTGTAAGTCATTTTACTTCATTACGGGAGATTAATAGTTTAAAAGTTGAAGTGGAAAAAGCGAATGCGTTATTACAGAACAAGATGCTAGACTATAAGGTTGATACGAGAAAAAAAGATCATTTGTGGTGTACATGTGTTGCGGCAGTTCGAATAGTTGACGAAAAACTGGAATATGCACAGCTAGGTGATTGTATGATTGTCGCAATCCTTCAAAATGGAACGATGCAAGTATTAACGAAAGATACAGTTCAAGGAATTAGTAAACGTGCAAAAAAGAAGAGAGAAGAGGATCGAAAAAAAGGTTTACCAGTCCCGGAAGAACAAATTTTTCAGGAGGTTCGGGAACAGTTGAAATACAATCGTTATCTTGCAAATATGCCAAATGGCTATTCAGTCGCAAATGGTATGAAGGAAGCGATGACCTATTTACAACATGGAGAATTACATGTAGCTGACGTAAGTGGGATCTTTATTTGTTCAGATGGATTGTTCCACCCAGAGTGGTCGTTAGAACAAACTGTAGCATATATAAGAAAGAATAGTATAAAAGAATATGTAGCAATCATTGAAGAGTTAGAAGGGGAAAATAGAATAAGACCAGATGATAAAACAGTTATTATGATTGATTTTTAAGAGGAGGACGTTCATATGGAAATTAAATGTGCAAATTTAACATTTCAAGATGAGTTAGTCCCTTTAGAAAAAGTAAATAAGCTTATTATCCACCATACGTCAGAAGATGGATGGGATGTGTATAAAACCCATGAATTTCATCAAAAAGTACGAGGATGGAGCGGTATTGGTTACAATTATTTTATTGAAGAAGATGGAACTGTAGTCGAAGGGCGAGGTTTACATATTGGAGCACATGCGAAAGATAATAATAGTGACACAATTGGAATATGTATGACGGGAAATTTTGATAAATATGATCCTACTACCCCGCAAATGAATTCATTATATTCTTTATGTAAAATGTTTATGAAGCAGTTTGCCATAGAGAAAGGAAATATACTCGGCCATAGGGAGTTAGAAGGGGTTACAAAAACTTGTCCAGGAAATCGCTTTTCTATGGTAGAGTTAAGAAAAGTATTATCTTAAATATAGAGGAGTAACGAATGATGATGAACATAAAAATACCAAATGATAAAAAAGAAGAGCTTGTAGCACAAATTCAGCAATTTTTCGTTGAAGAAGATTTAGATGAGATTGGACGTTTCCAAGCAGAACGTTTAATAGAAGAAATGATAAAGTTAGTAGGACCATTTGCATACAATCAAGCAATTGGAGATGCAAGAAAACTTGTAAGTGAGAAATTAACGAATATTGAAGAAGATTTATATGTGTTAGAGAAGAATGAGGGTAAATAAAAAAGAGCCAGATGGCTCTTTTTTATTTGTTTTCTTTATATTCATGTATTTTCTCTTTTATATTACCGACAGTATCTTTTGCATTACCTTTTACTTTATCCCATTTTCCTTCGGCTTGTAATTTTTTATTGTCAGTTACTTTCCCAACAACTTCTTTTACTTCGCCTTTTACCTTATCAATGGCACCTTCTACTTTTTCTTTTAAACCATAATCATGTTTAGTCATACATTTCTCCTCCTTGTAGTTTGAGTAGAATTCTCTTTTCATATTGCAAGTTGAATGATGTATCTAGTAATAGCGTAACAAATCTTGTTTGAATATTCAAATGATTGATGGGATAGAAAAGGAATTGTCATAAAGTGAAAATTTAATCAGTGGGGGTTTTGTTCATCCTCCACTGATTATCAGCCCTCACCAATCGGGCTTTTACGGGCAGCCCGACGAATAGTGGGATAAAATGTATAAGGTTGTAATAGAAAGAATGTTAATTACATGTCTTTTGCAGTCCATATCGATTTCGTATAAGCGATTTTCATATGGGCACGTTCCATATTATTTTGACTGCCGCTACCAAAGCGAGCTTGTCCAACTATTAAATTGCAATTGGATTCAACAGCGGTCTCAATCCGTTTTTGAATTAATGCAGTATGACAACCTTTACGTTGAAATTCTGGTAAAGTAGCAGAAGCAGCTAGTGAGGCGACACCTTTATTTATGTAGAGTACCCCTATACTAGCTGGAGTGTTTTGAACTTCGGCTATGAAAAAATGCCACCCAGGCTGATTGTAAAGAATTTCATTATTTCGACGAACGCCATCTTTTGTAAATGAAGGCATGTTAAAGCCCTGAACATAAATGTCTGCAAAAGTATGAAACTCATTTTCTTTCAGTTTGCGTACTGAAATGTTAGAAGGGGGGAGCGAAAAATCTTGTCCCGGTATACTATATAAAGCGGTATGGAAGCTAGATTGGTAAAAGTCTTTTTGAGATAAGTATTGAAATAGTTCAGTTGTGCCTTGAGCCGGTGTAATTTCAAAACGGCAAGGGATTTGTAGTGATTGATAATAAGAGATGATTTCATCTATCTCGTCTGTATTTGTAAATGCAATGCCCTTTACTGTGTTAAAAGTAGGACCAGCGATTATTTTTGATGAAAAGGCAGTAGCACTCCCAAACTTTTTCAATTGTACTTGCATTGGATTTTCTGACATCGCTTGTAATGCCTTTAATCTAGAAGATAGCATATCTATTTCTGCGTTTTCAATTTCTTGTGCTGCATTGAATGTCATAATAGTACTCATAAGATTCCTCCGTCAATTAATATAGTTCATAGTACATATACGATTTTCGTTCTGAGATTCCTGTTGAAATGTAAGAGAATAAGAGGTTTTTTGGAAGGGAAATGGAAGTTAACTGTCGAAGGGAGTGGAAACAGATTAAAGGTGGTGCTCTCATGAAACAGAAAGACGTGCAGACATGCTCTCATTGCGGTTCTCAAAACATAGGAGAAGGTGAGTTTATCGGTTATGCACAAATACGGAAAAAGGAGACGATGTTCACATCTTCACCAGTAGATGCTTATATTTGTACAGATTGCGGGAATATCCTTTCATTAAAGGTGCGGAATTATGAAAAGTTTAAGCAGAAGCCGTTATGATTGTTGAGAAGTGGTAATATAAAATGTCGTATACGAAACATATTACATTAAGTTAATTTAATAAAAGTGAAATTTTACATATATATGAGTACGCCTTAAAAAAAGAGATAAAAACATATACTGTATGAGATGCTCATCATTCATTACATGACACAGAAAAATATATAGAAGAAAAAGTAGTCATCTTAGAATGGTTCATAACGAAAACTCCTTTAAATGAATAAAGGAGTTTTTTGGGTTTTTTTATAACAATAATTACCTTTAATTGTTATAATTGGTTATTGAGAGGGGTTGTTTTATTAACGCCATAATCATAGAAGAAAAACAGCTAAAACGTATACAAAACCGCCATATAACATAATCGCAACCGTAAGTTGACAAAGTGCAACCGCAGGAAGATAGAAATAGGGGCAATGTTTACATACAATTTAGTTAAGAAAACAAGGGGGGACACACATATGGGATTTGGTGAGAAACTTTTTAAATTAAGAAAGGAAAAAGGCCTTTCTCAAGAAGCATTAGCTGAGAAATTAAACACGACAAGGCAAGCGGTTAGTAAATGGGAAAACGGTCAAGGTTTTCCAGAAACTGAAAAGCTAATAATGATTGGAAATGTATTTGAAGTATCGCTTGATTACTTATTAAAAGAAACTGCTGAGCAAAGTAATGAAAAGGAACATGGTTATTATGTAAGTAAGGAAATGGCAGAAGGGTATATAGTATATGGGCAAAAAATTTCTAAATATATCGCATTAGGGTTTAGTTTGCTTATTTTATCTACAATACCGTATTTATTATTTAAAGAAGATCCAACAATGTCTACATTCCTTATCATTATTATTGCTGTCCTTGGAATTGGAGCGATTATGGTACCTGTAACGATAGAAGAGAGTCGATACAATGTATTGAAAAAGGAAGAACTACTATTTGATCCAAACTTTTTAAAAGAATTGACAAAAAGATATGCGACTATTAAAAAGAAATATGCTGTAGTAGTAATTGTTGGACTTTGTTTCATAGCAGCGGGTGCAATACCATTTTTGTTTGAGAAAAAGCATATCACTTCAGGAGAGTTAGTACAATATTATCCCTACTGTGTTGTTCTTATTGCTATAGGTTTCTATCTTTTCGTTCGCGTTTTAGGAGTGTTAGAAACGTATAAAATTTTAGTTGAAAATGAAGAGTACAGTAATCGTTTCATTTTCAAATTAAAAAAGAAAGTAAGGAAAAAGGTAGATAGTTTTTAAATAGGAGAGAACCATGTTTTGTATCGTATGTATTCAAAACATGGTTCTTATTTATTAGAATTATTTCCAAAGAAATAATTCAGAAAATACAGAAAAATGTCGTAATTATTTGTAGAAGTCTGTTATAATGAACGAAATGAAAACGCTTTAAAGGGAGGATGTAAACAATATGATGATGAATGTACCTCTAACAATTAGTTCTATGATGGAAAGGGCAGAAAAACTATTCCCAAAGAAAGAAATCATTTCACGGACACATGATACAGTTACGACATTAACGTATAAGCAGCTAGGGGAAAGGACAAGAAGACTTTCAAGTGCGTTAAAAAAGCTCGGAATTAAAGAAGGCGAGCGCATAGGAACGTTAGCGTGGAATCATCATCGACATGTGGAGGCATATTTTGCTATTCCAGGTATTGCTTCTGTTTTACACACAATTAATATTCGTTTATCTCCTCAACATATTTCATACATTATTCAACATGCAGAAGATCGTATTTTACTTATTGATGAAGATCTTGTACCACTCATTGAGAATATTCAGTCTGAATTATCGACTGTACAAGCATATATTATTATGACTGATAAAGAGGAACTCCCAAAAACTACACTTCAACCTGTATATCATTATGAGAAACTTTTAGAAGAAGGCGACCCGGATTTCCAGTTTGCTAAAGATATTGATGAAAACACACCTGCTGGTATGTGTTATACGTCAGCGACTACAGGGAATCCAAAAGGTGTTGTTTATACACATCGCAGTACAGTGTTGCACTGTATGGCACTCGGATTAGCGGATACGACGGCTTTATCGGAAAGTGATGCAGCAATGGCTATTGTGCCAATGTTTCATGTGAACGCTTGGGGACTTCCTTTTGCGGCTACTTGGTTTGGGGCAAAACAAGTTCTTCCGGGACCGATGTTTACGCCGAAAATTTTATTAGAAATGATTCAAACTGAAAAAGTAACGATAGCTGCAGGTGTGCCGACAATTTGGCTTGGTGTTTTACAAGAGTTAGAAAATAATAGTTTCGATTTATCTAGTATAACGAGATTACTATGCGGAGGCGCAGCTGCACCGAAAAGTGTTATTAAAGCGTTTGAGCAAAAATATAATGTTCCTTTCGTACATGCATATGGAATGACTGAAACAAGTCCACTCGTAACGCTTGCACGTCTAAAAAGCTATGAAACAGATTTGGCGTATGAAGAACAACTTGAGATAAGATCGAAACAAGGATATCTTGTCCCTGGTGTAGAGATGAAAGTAGTCGGTACAAATGGGGAAGTGAAGTGGGACGGTACGGAGATGGGAGAACTATGTTTACGAGCGCCATGGATCGCTGCAAGCTATTATAACGATGATCGTACTGTCGAAGGTTTTCGAGATGGGTGGTTATATACAGGAGATGTCGTTACGGTTGACGAGGAAGGGTGCGTAAAGATTGTTGATCGTACGAAGGATGTTATTAAAAGCGGGGGAGAATGGATTTCCTCAGTTGACCTTGAAAATGCTCTAATGGCACATGACGCTATATTTGAAGCGGCTGTCGTTGCAATCCCACACCCGCAGTGGCAAGAGCGTCCAGTTGCCTGTGTTGTACAAAAGAAAAATAGTACTGTTACAAAAGAAGAACTATATGAATTTTTAAAACCACAGTTTGCGAAGTGGTGGTTACCAGACGATATTGTATTTATGGAGGAAATTCCGAAAACATCTGTTGGGAAGTTTTTAAAACAGGCGCTTCGGAAAGAACTTGAGCATTTGCATAAAGAGAAATAATTGAACTTATATTTGTTAACTTAAAATAAAATAAAGTTGACAAAAGGTGAATAGGAAGATAATATAACCCCTATAATATGTTATCTGAAATGGATTTTAAGTTTACAAATAGGAGAAGCAAATATGAATACAAAAAACTTAGTTTTCGTCGCTTTATTTAGTTCTATTATGGGAGTGTTAGGGTTAATACCTCCGATTGCTCTTTCTATTACACCTGTTCCTATTACATTGCAATCGCTTGGAGTCATGCTTGCAGGTGGATTGCTAGGATCACGTCTAGGTGCACTAAGTCAGCTTATTTTCTTACTTATTGTAGGAGTTGGAGCACCACTACTTGCAGGTGGACGCGGGGGGCCTGGCGTATTTGTTGGGCCAAGTGCAGGATATTTACTTGGTTATATTGCAGGAGCATTTGTAATTGGTTATTTAATTGAACGTTTACGTGAAGTTTCTATTATAAAAGTATTATGCATTAATATAATTGGTGGTATTTTCGTAGTTTATGTATTTGGTATCATTGTACAAGCTTTCGTAATGGATATTTCCGTATGGGAAACGATGAAAGTGAGTGTTGTATTTTTACCAGGTGATTGCATAAAAGCGATTATAGCAGCAATTCTTGTGACAAGGTTACATCGTTCATTGAAACATATTATTACGCCCGCTTTGAAGAATAGAAAATATACAAATGCGGGATAAGAGAGAAGAAACACGCTAATTGCGTGTTTCTTTTTATTATTTTGTAAAGAAAGGACGTCTCATATGGGGATTACAAAAGAATATAAACAGCATGCCTCTTTACAACCGAATAAAATAGCGATAAAGGAAAATGATAGAGTATTAACATATAAAGAGTGGTTTAATTCAGTTTGTAAAGTAACAAACTGGTTGCGCGCAACAGAATCGAAGAATAAAACTATAGCAATTGTACTAGAAAATCGTATAGAATTTTTACAACTATTTGCTGGTGCTGCTATGGCTGGATGGATTTGTGTACCATTAGATATAAAATGGAAGCAGGGTGAGCTAAAGGAAAGGCTAGCCATCAGTAATCCAGATATGATGGTGACAGAACGGTACAAGTTAAATGATATATCGGATGAAGAAGGAAGAGTAATTGAAATTGATGAATGGAAAATAATGATAGAGAATTATCCAACTACCAATCCACCTTTAGAAAATGTAGAAAATGCTCCTTTTTATATGGGATTTACATCAGGATCGACAGGGAAGGCGAAGGCATTTTTACGTGGACAACAATCGTGGGTTCATAGTTTTGAGTGTAATGTACATGACTTTCATATGAAAAAGAAAGATTCTATTTTAATAGCTGGGACGTTTGTTCATTCTTTGTTCTTATATGGAGCAATAAGTGCATTGTATTTAGGGCAAACCGTACATATTATGAGAAAATTCATTCCAAATCAAGTGTTGGCTAAGTTAGAAACTGAAAATATTTCGGTCATGTATAATGTACCGACGATGCTTGAGTCTTTATATAAAGAAAATAGAGTAATAGAAAATGAAATGAAAATTATTTCGTCAGGAGCGAAATGGGAAGCTGAAGCGAAAGAAAAGGTGAAGAATATGTTACCTTATGCAAAAAGATATGAGTTTTATGGTGCGTCTGAGCTAAGCTTTGTAACAGCATTGGTCGATGAAGAGAGTGAAAGAAAACCGAATTCAGTAGGGAAACCTTGTCATAATGTACAAGTTCGAATATGTAATGAAGTAGGAGAAGAAGTACAGACAGGCGAGATAGGAACTGTGTATGTGAAAAGTGATCAGTTTTTTATAGGATACATAATAGATGGTGTTTTAGCTCAAAAGTTGACTGCAGATGGCTGGATGACAGTGCAAGATGTAGGCTATCAAGATGAAGAAGGCTTTATATATATTGTTGGAAGAGAGAAGAATATGATTTTATTTGGAGGAATCAATATTTATCCAGAAGAAATAGAGAGTGTGCTACAGACACATCCAGCTGTTGATGAAATAGTTGTAGTTGGTGTAGAGGATAGTTATTGGGGTGAAAAGCTTGTCGCTATCGTAAAAGGAAGTGCTACAAAGCAACAATTGAAGAGTTTTTGCTTACAACGATTATCATCTTTTAAAATACCGAAAGAATGGCACTTTGTTGATGAAATACCTTATACAAATAGCGGGAAGATTGCTCGTATCGAAGCAAAAAGTATGATTGAAAACCGGGAAAAGATATATGAATAGGGCGGTTATTGTAGAAGCGAAAAGAACACCTATTGGTAAAAAAAACGGGATGTTGAAAGATTATGAAGTTCAGCAATTAGCAGCACCACTTCTTACGTTTCTAAGCAAAGGAATTGAGAGAGAAATAGATGATGTCATATTAGGAAATGTCGTTGGACCAGGAGGTAACGTTGCAAGATTATCTGCTTTAGAAACAGGGCTCGGTTATCATATACCTGGTGTAACGATTGATCGGCAATGTGGTGCAGGATTAGAAGCCATTCGTACTGCGTGTCATTATATCGGGGGCGGGGCAGGTAATTGTTATATCGCTGGGGGAGTAGAGAGTACAAGTACGTCACCTTTTCAAAATAGAGCACGGTTTTCGCCTGAAATAATTGGGGATCCAGATATGGGATTAGCCGCTGAGTATGTTGCAGAGCAGTATAATATAACGAGAGAAATACAAGATGAATATGCTTGTCTTAGCTATAAAAGAACGCTGCAAGCATTAGAAAAAGGATATATACAAGAAGAGATATTACCTCATTATTTTAATGGATTATTAGATGAATCTATAAAGCGAGAAATGAATTATGAAAGAATGATTAAGAGAACGAAACCTGTATTTTTACAAAATGGAACGGTAACAGCAGGAAATTCGTGTGGTGTAAATGACGGGGCATGTGCTGTTCTTGTAATGGAAGAGGGGCAAGCCCGGAAATTAGGATACAAGCCTGTTCTTCGTTTCGTTCGCAGTGCTGTAGTTGGAGTGGATCCAAACCTTCCAGGAACTGGTCCGATATTTGCAGTGAATAAATTATTAAATGAAATGAATTTAAAAGTAGAGGATATAGATTATTTTGAAATAAATGAAGCATTTGCTTCAAAAATTGTGGCATGTGCAAAGGAGTTACAAATTCCGTACGAAAAATTAAATGTAAATGGTGGTGCAATTGCGCTCGGGCATCCGTACGGTGCGTCTGGAGCTATGCTTGTAACGCGCTTGTTTTATCAGGCTAAAAGAGAGTATATGAAATATGGAGTTGCGACATTAGGAATTGGGGGCGGGATAGGGCTTGCTCTATTATTTGAAAAAATAGAAGACTAGCTCCTAAACTAGTTTTCTATTTTTTGAGGAGTATAAACATTGCTACCAGGTTTTGCTTTTATTTCATTCCAAGCAGCGATAGCATCAGCTTTTGATTTTCCTTTGTTATTTGGATCTTCGAAAAAGTCACGAGTAAAGCGATTGTATTCAAACTGCGCGCTGATAGTAGTTTTGTATGTAGGATCTTTTTTTCGTTCGTTTTCTTCATACCAAAACGTTATCGCGTCTTCATATGTTTTTCCAACATTCGCTTTAAAAAACTTTTGAAGAGCTACTGTAAAGCGGAAGTTTGCTCCGATTTTTTCTTTGAAAAAAGCACGAACATCTTCGCTACAGCGGTGATTGTTAGTAATAACAGTTTGAAGGGAAAGGTCTTTATAGGATAGGGAGGCTTTACTCACCTTTTGACCGGAGCTGTTTTTTAATATTTTACCAGTAGTTAAATAATGGGAGATACGCTCGGTTATTTCGATCTTAGAGCCACTAGCTGGAAAATCATGTTCACGACAAAATGTTTGCAGTTCTGCTTTTAACCAATAATAGTTTTGGAAATCTTCAAGTGATATAGACTTTGTTAAAGGCGGACGCATGAATGTAACAACTTCTTTCTTCCATAATTTTCTTTAATTATAAAACGTACGTTCTTTTTGTGGAAGGATTAATTTGTAAATATAATGGGAAGAGGAGATTACATATGGAAAATGTAATGCAAGTTCGTGTTACCGGAATTTTAACTGAAGATGAAAAGGTGTTACTAGTAAAGCAAAAAATTGCTAATCGGAATTGGTCTTTACCTGGAGGAAGGGTAGAGAACGGTGAAATGTTAGAAGCAGCGATAATTCGAGAAATGAGAGAAGAAACAGGGTTAGAAGTTAAAATTAAGAAGCTGCTCTATGTTTGTGATAAACCAGATGCTAGCCCATCTTTATTGCATATTACGTTTCTGCTTGAAAGGATTACAGGGGAAATTACGTTACCATCAAATGAATTTGATCATAATCCAATTCAAGATGTGCAAATGGTACCGATCAAAGAATTGAGTAGATATGGTTTTTCTGAGAAGTTCATTAAACTTGCATCTGAAAAGTTCTTGAACGCAGGAAGTTACCAAGGATTAAAACAAAATATTGGTTTGTAAACATAAAAGGAGGCTGTTATTTTGGAGCAGCCTCCTCTTACTCTATAAGTTGTGTTTATTGTCGTATGTCGTTGGACAATCGATATTTCTTATAGGATCGTTGATATATTTTGATTTATGATAGATATATTTGAAAAATCGTTAATATAATTTCATTTACTGTATTACTATGTACGAAGCAAAGCAGCAAAGAGGATATCATCGAGTTCAATGACATCCCACTCATAAAATGATCTACACTGCTGACTGTAAAGAAGAAACAAGTTGATTTAAAAACTCATCCCCACTCATAATTGCTTTCCCACCACCACGAGCACTCTTTTTATTTCCTCCGCCTTTTCCTTCAATTGTAGGAAGGGCATCTTTTAAAAGAGCATTCATATCGAGTGTCACTGCTTTACCACAAGCAAGAATACATTGTAATTTGTCCTCATTTTCAATAACGAAGTATGTAATTGCATGTTCTTGTTGTTCTGTAATAATAGCAGACAGTTTTGCAATTTCTTGCATAAGGCGGTTTGTAAATACTTTAGAAATAAGTATACCACCGTGTATTTCTAAAGGCTGTTGCAGTAGTTCATTTGCCTCTGCAAATAATAGTTTTTCATTCATTGTTTGTAGTGCTTTTTCGTTTTCTTTTTGGGATGTAAGAAGTTGGGATACTTTTGCTGGAATATCAGCTTCACTACTGTTTAATTGTTTAGAAACATCTTTCATAATTTGTTGTTGTTGACCCATTAATTTTAGTGTGCGCCAGCCAGCGATAAACGTTAAGCGTATACTACCTTTATTGCGCTCCCATCCTAGTACTTGAATAGGACCTACTTCACCAGTGTGTTTCGGATGCGTTCCGCCACAGCCGTTGTAATCATAGTTTTCGATAATAACAACGCGTATATTTTCTGTCATAGTCGGTTCTTTGCGAAGAGGTAATGTTTTCGCTTCTTCTAAGTTCATCCACTCTATACGGATCGGATGGTTTTCAAAAACAATTTTGTTGGCAATTTGCATAGCCTTTTCAACTGTTTCTGCATGCAGATTTTCCGTTTCTAAATCAATTGTTATCGTTTCTTTTCCGAGGTGAAACCCAATTGTTGGTATGTTAAAATGATCCCAAAAAGCAGCAGATAAAATGTGCTGAGCTGTATGTTGCTGCATATGATCAAAACGGCGCTCCCAATCTATTTTACCCTCTACTTCTTCTGTATGTAATTGTTCTACTATGAAATGACGAATTTCTCCATTTACTTCTTCAACGTTACTTACCGGAATACCATTTAAAGTTCCAGTGTCGTGTGGTTGTCCGCCGCCTGTTGGATAAAAGGCTGTTTCATTTAAAACAACATATAAGTTACCTTCTTTATCATAATCTTGCTTTATAATTTTAGTAGTAAAGTCTTTCGTATAAGCGTCGATGTAATATAATTTTTGCTCCAATTTTCTTTCCCCTTTCGTGTTAGCTAGTTTCATTGTAAAGCAATTGAAATTAGTTTCCTAATATTTCAGAAGAAAGAAACTATTTTTAGAATTTTCTTGCTATAATAAGAAGAAAATGCGGGGGTGGAATGAATATGTTATATGAAAACGGTGTAGATAAACTGCTTAGTTTAAGCAGAAATATTTCTGAATTATATCGAGAACTAAATGAAATGACCCGGATTTTAACGGATTGTAACCGAGAAAGTGTGAAATTTGATCGGTTATATGTAAAGGAGTTACTTTGGAAGAAAGAAGATGTACTAGAAAAATATGACCAACTACTTGTACAACTTTGTATTAATGAATGCTTTGATTTAAAAAGTGTCATTACAGGAGAATATAAGTATACATACGAAGAAGTAGAAAGCATAGTTTTACAATTTAATGAAACGTATAATGTCGCGATTTTAATTAAAGATGTTTGTAAGGAATTACAGTTTACATATGGAATTGATATGGACATAACGCGAACAGCTCGGGTACAAACATCTCAAGTATAAAAAAGGAAAAGAAAGCAGATCCTTTGCTTTCTTTTTTTATGTAAGAATAGGGAGAGTAGGTTTGAAGATGAAGGGGAAGTTACAGAATATTCATCCGTTAGGAATGACAATTATAATAGGGACTTTATTTGCGAGGTTCGCCACGTCAATGAGTATTCCATTTTTAGCAATTTATTTAACGACTGTTAAAGGGGTATCAGCTGGAATGACGGGTGCTATTATCGGAACGAGTGCACTTGTTGGAGTTTTTGCTAGCTTTATCGGAGGGAATTTATCGGATCGATTCGGCCGAAAGATGATTATAATATGTTCCATGATCGTTTGGGTGTTTGTATTTATAGGTTTTTCAGTGGCAGATCATGTTTTAAGTTTCTTTTTATTAAATGCTTTGAATGGATTATGTAGGTCCTTTTTTGAACCGACGTCAAGAGCATTGTTATCAGATTTAACGAAACCAGAGTATCGGTTACTCGTCTATAACTTACGATACGGTGCAATAAATGTTGGGGTTGCGATTGGACCAATTGTTGGAATACAGCTCGGAAGTGCAAAATCAACAATTCCTTTTTTAGTAGCCGCTGGAGTTTACATTTTATATACAGCTATATTGGCGTTCCAATTTAAGAAGTATCCACTGGAACGAAAGAAAATAAATAAAGAAAAGTCTGTTACAATGTTAAATGCAATTCGTATTTTGCGAAAGGATGTAGTATTTTTAGTTGCTTTAGTCGGGATTATTTTGAGTAATAGTGGTTTTTCACATTTAACCACGACAGTATCTCAATATTTTGCAAATGCACATATATTTCAGGATGGAGTGAAGTTGTTTTCATATATGCTAGCTTTAAATGCAATTACAGTAGTAGTTATTCAATACCCTGTTATTCAAATGTGTAAAAAGTATACGCCATTAGCGTCTATTATGGTTGGAACGTTATTTGTGAGCGGGGGATTGTTTGGATTTGGACTAGTAGAATCCATGTTAGAGGCAGCTATTTGTACAATTATTTTTACATTTGGAGAAGTTTTAATGTTTTCAATGACAGATGTATTTATTGATGAGATCGCTGATTCCAATCTGAAAGGAACATACTTCGGAGCGATGGGCTTTTCAGGAATTGGAGTAGTAATTGGTCCTTGGTTTGGAGGAGTACTTCTCGATTATTACGGGTACCAAAATGGATTTGTAGTATTTTCAGCGCTAGCTATATTTTCAACTATAGCATTTCCTGTACTTTTAGTTACAAAAGGCTTATTGAAAAAAAGATATGATAGAAATTCTAATATAGAAATGCATGCGAAATAAAATAAGCCCCAGCAAGTTACTGGGGCTTATTTTTGTATTTATGTTAACTCTCAATTTGAAAAAAGAATCTTCTTTTCATGCTTATCGGCAACGTCATTTTTGGAAATATGAATGGCTAAAAATCCATTCTCTAAGCAGGCTAGCATCTTCTTATAAATAATATTAGCGGGTAAAGGAATGGTCCGCTGTAAAGAAGTATTTTTATGAAGTATGCATATGTTTAGGCCTGTCTCCATCTTTTTAATGAGTACATTTTGTTCAGTCACATTTGGTACATCTGTTTCCAAAATGTATTCTTGTTCTGTTTCACAAAGGTCAATATGAATTTGATTTGGAAAACTAAAATTACTACAAGAATCAGAACAAAATTGATCCATCCATTCTTCGAAACCATCAACATGAAAAAGACAATCCTTCTTTTTCTTGCCCATGTAAGACACCCTCCGTAAAATCTCAATTCATACTATGTTATGCATGAATGAACCAGGGGTGAAGAATAAATGGAAAAATATAAACATTGTATGTGGCAAAGGTAGCTAGTGTGAATGTTTTGTTTTACATATCATGATGCGCATGATTTTTTTGGCGTGAATGGTTACGGTTTTTTACTTTATGAGACCCGCTTAATGGTTCAGGTTGTCCTTTTTTTTCTTTCGATTCACGATTGTTTTTTCCCATTGTATGTGACACCTCCTCTTTCTATTTAGAATGAGAGAAGTTTGCGAATTTATACGAGAATGTTTTTAGAAAAAAGGGTAAAGATAAAGGGGACTAACTATTACAGAAAGGGGATCATATAATGCCATATCATAAAGATAAACAACAAGCTTTTCAAGCTGCACAGCAAGGAGTTACACAAGCAGAAAATATATTCAATAACATTGTGAAAAATGATCCAAACTACGGTCATGATTTAAAAGAATTACGCCAAGAGGTCCAGGAAGCGTATGAACAGATTCAAAATGCGCTAGAAGTAGCTTCGGAAACACAACGTCCACAACTTGAGCAATACGAAAATAATCTCCAAAATATTATGCGAAATGTAGATCAATTAGAAAAGTAAATGAGGTTGTTGTGAATTCAACAACCTCAAAACTTTTAGCGCTAATATGCAGAAACAAAAAATTATTCTATTAATTTTTTCTTTAATTTGTGCAGTACATATATTTCAAGTGGATAAAGTGGAAGCTAAAATGTTGTTAAGAAAAGAATTAGAGCCAACAGGCTATGTAACGTGGGAAGTGCCAAATAATGAAAAGGTCATTGCAATCACATTTGATGATGGTCCGGATCCAACATACACGCCGCAAATTCTAGATTTATTACATCAATATAAGGCGGAAGCGACTTTTTTTATGATTGGATTCCGTGTGCAGCGTAATCCATATTTAGTAAAGCAAGTGTTAAAAGAGGGACATGAAATTGGAAATCATACGATGAATCATTTGTATGCGAGTAATTCATCAGATGAAAAATTAGAAAATGATATTTTAGATGGAAAGAAATACTTTAAAAAATGGGTGAAAGAACCTTTGTTGTTCCGTCCTCCAGGCGGATATATTAACGATGCTGTATTTAAAACAGCTAAAGAAGCTGGTTATCAAACTGTTCTATGGTCGTGGCATCAAGACCCTCGTGATTGGGCGAATCCAGGTACTGAGTCCATTGTAAATCATGTTGTGAAACATGCTAAAAGTGGAGATATTGTACTGTTGCACGATGGAGGAAGTGATCGTAGCCAAACAGTGGCGGCGTTATCGAAAATTTTACCTGAGCTTAAAAAGCAAGGATATCGATTTGTAACGGTTTCGGAGTTATTACGTTATAAGCATTAGAAAAAAACCAAAAGGCAGACATACCTTTTGGTTTTTTTGTTACTGATTCTTTTTACGTTTCTTATTATTTTGTCGCTCTGCTGGAGTTAACGCCTCATTTGCAAACTCTTCGTTATAACCAGCACCTTGCCCTTGTGCGGGTGCAGCATTCATTCCTGAAATAATATGATTGGCTTTTCTTTTACCCATTTTTTTCACCTCTATAATGATTTTTTATAGACGAACCATGAGTTGTTCATAGCATATATGAACGTAAAGTAATACGCTGAAAGAGCGCTTTACTTTATGGTAATAGTATTAATAAAGAGCATGGACACTATTCAAATTTAGAAAGATAAAGAAAACTTATGATAATCCATAAGTTTCTTATTATTTACTTATTTAGAAAGTTGTAATAAGATATTATCGTAAGGTATTGAAAAGTTTGTCTACATTTTATATTCAGACAACTTAGTCACGTTTAACAGGGGGGAAACATAATGGTCAAACATAATCCATTTCAATCACGTGCAACTTTCGAAGTAGATGGAAAAACGTATCATTATTATCAATTGAAAGCGCTTGAAAATGCAGGGGTTGGCAACGTATCTCAATTACCATATTCCGTGAAAGTTTTACTTGAATCTGTACTTCGTCAAGTAGACGGACGTGTAATTACAGAAGAGCATGTTACAAATTTAGCGAAATGGGGAACGAAAGATGTTCAAGAGATCGATGTTCCGTTTAAACCATCTCGTGTAATTTTACAAGATTTCACTGGTGTTCCAGCTGTTGTAGATTTGGCTTCGCTTCGTAAAGCAATGGCAGATATGGGCGGGGATCCTGATAAAATTAATCCAGAAATTACTGTAGACCTTGTAATTGATCACTCTGTACAGGTTGATAGAGCGGGTACGGCAGACGCGCTTGCATTCAACATGGACTTAGAGTTTAAACGTAATGAAGAACGTTATAAATTTTTAAGCTGGGCACAAAAATCATTTGATAACTATCGTGCAGTTCCACCAGCAACAGGTATCGTACACCAAGTAAACCTTGAATATTTAGCACCAGTTGTTCACGCGGTGAAAAATGCTGAGGGCGACTTAGTTGCATACCCAGATTCATTAGTTGGAACAGACTCACATACAACGATGATTAACGGTATCGGTGTTCTTGGATGGGGCGTTGGTGGTATTGAAGCAGAAGCGGGAATGCTTGGACAGCCTTCATACTTCCCAGTACCTGAAGTAATCGGTGTGAAATTAACTGGCACACTTCCAAGTGGTACTACAGCAACTGATGTTGCATTAAAAGTAACACAAGTATTACGTCAAAAAGGTGTAGTTGGTAAATTCGTTGAGTTCTTCGGTAATGGACTAAAGAGCATGCCTCTAGCTGACCGTGCAACAATTTCAAATATGGCACCAGAATACGGCGCAACTTGTGGATTCTTCCCAATCGATGATATTTCATTAGAATACTTACGTTTAACAGGTAGAGATGAAGAGCAAATTCGCGTTGTTGAAGAATACTGTAAAGCAAACGGTTTATTCTATACAGCAGACAGTAAAGATCCAATTTACACTGATCTTGTTGAAATTGATTTAAATACAATCGAATCTAACCTTTCTGGACCGAAACGCCCACAAGATTTAATTCCACTTTCAGATATGAAAGATGCGTTCCACAAAGCTGTTGTAGCACCAGTTGGAACACAAGGACTTGGATTTAATGAGCAAGAATTCGATAAAGAAGTGAAGGTTACATTAGAAGATAAAGAAGTAACGATGAAAACAGGTGCAATTGCAATCGCTGCAATTACAAGCTGTACAAATACATCAAACCCATACGTATTAATTGGGGCAGGTCTAGTTGCGAAAAAAGCAATTGAAAAAGGACTTGTAGTACCTGAATACGTAAAAACATCATTAGCACCAGGATCTAAAGTTGTTACTGAATACTTAGACAAATCAGGTTTAACAACATATTTAGATCAATTAGGTTTCCAAACAGTTGGTTACGGCTGTACGACTTGTATCGGTAACTCTGGTCCATTAGCAGAGGAGCTAGAAGAAGCAATCGCAGCAAACGATTTATTAGTAACATCTGTTTTATCTGGTAACCGTAACTTCGAAGGTCGTATTCATCCGCTTGTAAAAGCGAACTACTTAGCATCACCACCACTTGTTGTGGCATATGCACTTGCAGGTACTGTTGATATTGACCTGAAAAATGATGAAATCGGTAAAGATGCAAATGGCAATGCTGTTTACTTCAACGATATTTGGCCATCAGCTAAAGAAATTGAAGATGTAGTTCAAAGCGTTGTTACATCTGAACTGTTCAAGAAAGAATATGCACAAGTATTTAACAGCAATGAGCGTTGGAATGAAATCCAAACTTCAAATGAAGCTTTATATACTTGGGATAATGACTCAACTTATATTCAAAACCCACCATTCTTTGAAGGTTTATCTAAAGAGCCAGGTGAAGTTGAAACATTATCAGGTTTACGCATAGTTGGTAAATTTGGTGACTCTGTAACGACAGACCACATTTCACCAGCAGGTTCAATTGGTAAGCATACACCAGCGGGACGTTACTTATTAGAAAACGGCGTACAACCAGTTGACTTTAACTCTTACGGTTCTCGTCGTGGTAACCATGAAGTTATGATGCGTGGTACATTTGCAAACATCCGTATTAAAAACCAAATCGCACCAGGAACAGAAGGCGGATATACAACATATTGGCCAACTGGTGAAGTAACATCTATCTATGATGCTGCCATGAAATATAAAGAAGATGGAACAGGTCTTCTAGTTGTTGCTGGTAAAGATTACGGTATGGGAAGTTCTCGTGACTGGGCTGCGAAAGGTACAAACTTATTAGGTATTAAAGCAGTAATCGCAGAAAGCTTCGAGCGTATTCACCGTAGTAACTTAGTATTAATGGGCGTATTACCACTTCAATTTAAAGATGGCGACAGCGCTGAAACGTTAGGTCTTGTTGGTAATGAGTCATTTGAAATTCAAATCGACAAAACAGTTAGACCACGCGATCTTGTAAAAGTAGTTGCAACCGATGCAGATGGCAATGAAAAACAATTTGAAGTAGTAGCTCGTTTCGATAGTGAAGTTGAAATTGATTACTACCGTCACGGTGGTATCCTGCAAATGGTTCTTCGTGAGAAAATTGAAGAGTCTAAAGTATCGAACTAAATAATTGAAATGAACGATAAGGAAGCTAACGTATGTTAGCTTCCTTATTTTATGGAAAGGGATGAAACCATTTGGTTTCATCCCTTTCTTTTTACTATAAAAAATGGAGGGAACATCATGAAAGAATATAAAAGAATATTGTTACCGTTACAGAAAGAAAAATTATTAGTAATAGCAGCTGTATGCAGTGGACTTTTTGCAGCTATTTTAAATTTATCTCGGCCACTATTTATGGGGCTAATTGTAGATAATCTTATTCAACGAGAGCTGAAGGGAGCATATCTTTACATTACTTTGTTTACAGTTAGCCGCTTGTTAATGTGGGTGAACAATCTTTCATTTGATTATGTAAGCTCAAAAGCGAGTCAGCGAATATTAAGAGAGAAGCGTATAGATGTATTGCGTCATTTTTTCCTATTACCGTTTGAAGAGAGTGAGAAAGTCAAACAAGGAGAGTTAGAAACGTTAGTCGTGTCTGATATTCCAAACTGGGTCAGATTATATGGCTCTATATTAATAGAATATATACACGCTATTGCGCAATTTATAGGTGCGTTCATAGCACTACAACATATAGATACAAAGTTCATATTGTGGGTAACTCCATTTTTATTTTTAAGTGCAACGGTTCCGATGTTGATGGGGAAAAAGGTAAGAAATATTGCAAGCATTGCTCAAAAAAATCAATCAAGTGTTGTAGAGATGGTGTCACAGTTTGTAAAAGGTATACAAGATTTACGGAGTTTACTAAAAGAAAAATGGGCAATTCACTTATTTAAAGGAGTAACAGCACAATCTTATAAAACGGAAGTAAAGAAGATGATGATGCAACATTGCATTGGAATAGTTGGAACGGTGATTGAAACGGTCACGTATATAGTTGTTCTTATTATAGGAGCACAAAAAATAATAAAAGGGGATATGGAAGTTGGATCGCTCGTTGCAGTATTAGCTACAATTGAGATGCTTTTTTCCCTGTTCGTTATGCGAGTGATTTATTGATGATGACGCAAGTCGCAATCGCTTCGGCAAATCGAGTTTTTTGTTTTTTAGATATACAGGCTGAATACAGAAATGTAGAAAGAGCGATGGGAATCAGATTAACAAATGTTTCATTTCAAGAGAACGGTGAAGAGAGATGTAGAATTAAAAATATTCATTTGCAAATTAATCCTGGCGAACTCGTTATCATTGTGGGGGAAAGTGGTGCAGGTAAAACGACGCTTTTAAAATTAATCGCGTGCTTATATAAACCATCTAATGGTAGTATTGCTTATTATGGTAATAAAGCTTGTATGACTACTATATGGCAGGAACCTCGTTTTTTTCGAACGACAGTAAAAGAGAATATGTATTTCGGAGAAGAGTGCCTAGAAAAACAATTAGAAAAAAATATTGAACTTGTAAATGCGAAGCCGATTATTTGGAGGTTATCTGAAGGTATTCAGACTGTACTACATAAAAGCGGAGAAGAGTTTTCGGGAGGAGAGAGAAAGCGTCTGGCGTTATTGCGAGCGATTGTATCAAATCCGAATCTCATTATTTTAGATGAACCAACTGCGGGATTAGATCCGAACAATCAAGAAGTGGTTTGGAATATACTGAAAGGGCTAGGAGGGAATGTAACGAGAATTGTGACGACACATGATGTTGAGAGGGCGATGATAGCGGATCGAGTTGTCGTCATGAATAATGGGAGTATTGTGGAATGTGGGGATCCTAGAGAATTATTAACTTGTAAGTCATTGTTTAAAGAGATGCTAATAAAAAGATAAGAGCTATATAGCGCTCTTATCTTTATTCACTCTTATTAAGTTGATACGTATAAGATTCAGGATCGTTAGTGCTAAACTCTTTGACTAGAGTAAGTTGATTTGTATCCGGATTATATTTGAAAATTTTGACCGTATGTTCGCTACTTAGTGATGGATTATATTCTTGAATAGCAAATGTATTTTCAGCAATCTGTGTCATATTACTGGTTGAAACGTTTTCTGCGGCATCATGATTTGTAGAAATTTCAACGACTCTTTCACCGTTGAAAAATAAAAGAACGATTAATAAAACAACTAAACATATTCGTATATAGCGAAGTTCTTTACTAATAGGATGTTCTCCCAAAACAATCATCCTTTCTATAACTATTGTATAGTAGTGGTGGTAGTCATCGTGAAGAAACTAAGAATACCGAGACCGGCTAAAAGGATAAATGAGATTAAAGCGATATAGAGACAAATACGTCCAACTTGCTTTTTTTCAGGATCTTTACTGAAGAGCGAGATGATCCAAGTGATAATCCCGATTGGGGAAAATATAAAACTAAGAATATATAATAGTATTTTTTCAAATAGATTCATAAAAATCCCCCTTTTTGAAAGTTCTACATGTGCAGTTTTCTTCGTATTAGTGCTGCTGTTATGTAGGAAAGTACAGAATAAACAGCACTATAACTAATCCAAACGTCTAAGTTTTGTAAAGTTAGGTGTATATCAAATCCCGAGACGATAATGAAAAAAATAAGTGGAACAGTAAAAGAAATAATAATAGCAGCCCATTTGAATTTGTATAGCAAGCCGCTAAAACAAATACATAGTAATGGTAAAGTGAAGAAAGCAAAAGTAAAAGGGTTGATAAGTAATTGTAAAATACATATCACCTCGCAGGTTTTGTATTTATTTCTAATTATATGATAAAAAGGTAAATATTTCATCTAGACTATAAATATTCTAACTATTTTGAATGTGAATATTTCCAAGCTTGTCCGTATAAGCTAAAATAAGGTATATAGTATTTTGTGATTATGTTATAAGAAGATAAACACGTTAGGGTGATATAAGATGTGGCGGAAGCTTACGATTATTGTAGTGTTACTTTGTTTAGCGGGATATGCAGCTTATGATCAGTTTGGTAAAAAGGATCAAGTAGTACAAGAAAAGCCAGCAAAAAGTGAAGCTGCTATGAAAGAGATGATCGCAAGGAACGGTATTGAAATAGGAAAGAGTGCACCAGACTTTGAATTGACAAAATTAGATGGAACGAAGGTAAAGTTATCGGATTTAAAAGGGAAGAAAGTTATTTTAAACTTTTGGGCAACGTGGTGTGGACCTTGTCAGCAAGAAATGCCTGATATGGAGGCTTTCTATAAAGAACATAAAGAAAATGTAGAAATTTTAGCAATAAATTATACGCCTTCAGAAAAAGGAGGGGGAGAAGAAAAAGTAAGAAATTTCGCTAAAGAAAAAGGGATTACTTTTCCTATTTTAATGGACAAGAACATTGATGTGACAACAGCGTATAAAGTAATTACGATCCCAACTTCGTATTTTATAGATACAAAAGGTGTTATTCAGGATAAGTTTATTGGACCGATGACGCAAAAAGAGATGGAAAAACGGATTGCTAAATTAAAATAACGGCGAAAAGGTAGAGATGGAATATAATCGTTTCTGCCTTTTCTTTTTCAAGTAGTGAAAGCTTCGTGATATGATAAAAGAAATATAAATGTTTAGAGATAAAGGAGTGTCTGGAGTGGGGAATGTATCCTTACCGTTAGATTATGTTGTAATTGATTTTGAAACAACAGGATTTAACCCTTATAATGATAAAATTATTCAAGTTGCAGCAGTGAAATATCGTAATCATGAACTAGTAGATCAGTTTGTTTCCTATGTGAATCCGGAGCGTCCAATTCCGGAACGAATAACGAGTTTAACAGGTATTACAAATTATCGCGTTTCGGATGCACCGACGATTGAAGAAGTGTTACCTTTATTTTTAGCATTTTTACATACAAATGTTATTGTGGCACATAATGCCTCTTTTGACATGCGTTTTTTAAAGAGTAATGTAAATATGCTTGGGCTACCTGAGCCGAAAAATAAAGTTATCGATACTGTATTTTTGGCGAAAAAATATATGAAACACGCGCCTAACCATAAACTTGAAACGTTAAAACGAATGCTTGGAATTCGCTTAAGTTCTCATAATGCATTTGACGATTGTATTACGTGTGCGGCAGTTTATCAAAGGTGTGCATCAGTTGAAGAAGAAGGAAAAAGAAAAGCGAAGAAAGAAGTGCTTGATGAAACAATAGTATTTGAAGCGGTAAAAGAAATGCTTGTACGAAATAACCGTGATATTGAATGGATTCGTTGTATGAGTGTAGGAAGCTATTTAGATATAAAAGCTTTTTATCCGGTTATGAGAGTAAAAGTAAAAGGGCGAAAGAAATACATATTAACAGAAATATTAGAAGATGATGTGAAAGAAATATGTACGAGTTTAAAATGTGAACCTGCGTTAAAAAGTGAAGTTGGTAATACGAGAATTATGCTTAATAACTTAGAGGATGTCTTGAAATTAGAAAGTTATATTTTAGAACAGTATGATTTCGTATTACGAGCGCTGCGTGATTATAAAGAAAGTGAAGTGAATGCAGAAGAAAAATTAAAAGAGTATTTAAAAGTTTTGGTATAAAAAACTCCGTGTGCTATTTTGAAGTGAACCCGAATCGTGGTATAGGAAAAAACACCTCCTGAATTCGCATACAAAGTATGTAAATGTAACGGAGTTGTTTTTCATTTGAAGAGCAGAGTACATTACTGAGAAGAAGTAATGTGATTGATTTGATATTGAAAGGCCCCCACCATTTTAGTCCTATCTAAAATGGTGGGGGCCAATTTGGTTTCTAGTTAGTCGCTTATTAAATGTAAAGCTGTTTAGTTATCTTACAAATTTTCTTTGAAAAGTTCTGGTAAAAAATTACTGAATTCACTCATTTCTTCTACATTGTGTTTATATAAACCACTTAGATTAATAAATGGTGGTAATCCTTTCGGAAAAATGAATGTAGAAGTCATTACTGTACCGTTCTCGGATTTTTCGTATTGATGTATTACTTGTGAAATTACATCGTCATTATCATCTAAACATGAACCCATTAAAACATGGCTGTAATGGGTATTTATAGGACAATCTTTAGGGTCTTCCCATCTGATTCTTAGCGGGAATTCTAGTCCATCCCCAGCAGATTCGATTGAAGCTGATATGGCTCCTACATGCCCATGCACTTTAGGATCAACTAGCCACTTAAAATCAACATGTTCTTCTGGGTGCCATAGTTTATATCGTTCAGAGTTATCGATATTATCCCACCACCAGTCAATCATTTCTGGTGTTACGTCATTCAATTCATGTTCAACTACTATTGATACTTGGTTTTTCATTTTTGTACCTCCTATTTTTTAACCAACATAGTGTCGGTTATTTATATTTATTATTATAGTTTGTGTATTTCATACGTTCAATAAACAGAAATAGCCGATCTGTTGTATTCTGAACACTTTATAAAAATATGTCTAAAAAAATTTAGGAAGGGAAAAATTGGCAAAAGCATACACTGATTTACGTATAGCTCGTACTAAAGAAGCAATACATTATACAGGAACTAAATTAATACATGAAAAAGGGGTAGATTCGATTATATACGTTTAAGGATATTACAACTAAAGCCAATATTAATCGAGGGACATTTGCTTGGAATTCAAAATATTTTCCGAATTAAGATATGAATGAAATGGTAACGTATCGATCCAATTTATCGATTTAACAACCTGTAGGAAATAATATCCTTTTGGAAATATACCAAAAGTACTAAGGGAATTGGGGCAGATGGTTTAGGTGTTTTGATCTGTGTCCCGATTTCGGGGGCATTTTAATTTATTATACACGGAGTTTTTTTAGGAGTACTAAAACATAAAATTTTCTTACAAATCTGATTAAAGAGTTTTTCATTTGCTCATACTATGTAGTAAGAAAGCGAAGGAGAAAGGGTGAGCAGCATGAGAAGAAGTCGCCGTAAATCGTTTGAAGAACTTGTAAATGAAAATAAACAACAATTATTAAGCGATCGCGATGCAATCGATCGAATTGAAGAACGTATTGAAAAACGTTATGAAATGAAACTTTTTAAGCAAGCTGAATAATTCTTAACGCTAGTACGATACTAGTGTTAAGGAGGCGATAGTAATGGGTAATCCGAAAAAGAATTCAAAAGACTTTGCACCAAATCAAATTGGAACACAATCGAAAAAAGCTGGTGGCAATAAAGGGAAGCAAATGCAAGACCAAACTGGTAAACAACCGATTGTTGATAACGGTTAAAGTAAAGGAGAATATTGCATTCTCCTTTTTTTGTATAAATTTGAAGGAACATAGGTAATTTAAGATGGTATGTAAAAAGAATTAGGAGGGAAGTACATGCCGAATCCAGATAATCGAAATGACAACGCTGAAAAATTACAAGAAATGGTACAAAATACGATTGATAATTTTAATGAAGCAAAAGAAACAGCGGAACTTTCTAATGAAAAAGATCGTGCTGCCATTGAAGCGAAAAATCAAAGACGTTTAGAAAGTATTGATTCATTAAAAAGTGAAATAAAAGATGAATCTTAACAGAATGTACAAAAAAGGCTGACGGAAGTCAGCCCTTTTTTGTAATCGTAAAGTTTTCGACGAGTAAACGCCAATTTTGTGGGAATGGTAAACCAATCTTCCAGTAACTAATACCGCCAATACCTTGTTCTTTCATTAAATTGAATTTACTTTGAACAGATCGTGAATCTTCAAACCAAACTTCATGTTGTACACCGTTTTCGTCAAAGTAATTAAAATGGGGAGCTTGAGCTGTGAAATCATAACGGATAGGAACATTGTACTTACGTGCTAATGCGACGGCTGCGACAGAACTAACAGCTTTTGCGGGCGGATTACCTTGTTTAAATGGAAGTTTCCAATCGAACCCGTATAAATTTTGCCCCATCATAATTTTTTGTGGAGGCATTTGAGATTTTGCATATTGAAGTACTTCTTTTACAGGACCGATAGGAGAAATAGCCATCGGTGGCCCGCCTTGCCAACCCCAGTCGTATGTCATAATGACGACGAAATCAACAATTTGCCCTTGTGCTTTATAATCATGAGCTTCAAAGAATTTTCCTTTTTGAGTGGAGCTTGTTTTCGGTACGAGAGTTGTACTCAATGTGAACCCGCTAGGTAAGCGTGTTTTCACATTTCGTAAAAAACGATTATATGCTTCGCGATCTTCGGGCGCCACATTCTCGAAATCGAAGTGAATATCTCGCATACCGTATTTTTCAGCTGTTTGCAAAATGTTCGTAATAAATTTATTTTGAATGGTTGGGTCACGCAACAAAACAGATGTTAGTTCAGGACTAAAGTTCCCGTTTTCGATATTTGTAATAACGAGCATAGGGATGGTTTTGCCTTGAGTTGCAATATTAGCGATTTTAGCTGTTTCCGTTGGTTCTTTTAAAGTGCCGTCTCTTTTTGCTTCAAAGCTGAAGTAGGCTAAATATGTTAAAAATGGATTAATAGCACGTGTAGCATTTACTAAACTTTCTTTTATCGGTATTGTTGAAGGTTGTAAATAAGCGATGGATTCTACTGCTCGTTTTGTCCCTTTCGGTATATATAATTGCTGTCCGACATGGAGTATAGATTTTAACGATAGATTATTAACTTTAGCCAAACTAGCAAGAGGAACGTTATACGTTTGAGAAATTCGATATAGGCTGTCACCAGGCTGCACATAATAATTATTTCCTTTCGTATTAACGATAAGTGCCTGACCAACAACGAGCGTTTCAGCTGGATTTAATCCGTTGTCTTTTACTATTTCGTCAGGTGTTGATCCATATTTTGATGCCAAGCTATATACGCTATCACCGCTACGAACAGTTACAATTTGAATCATATGCTTGCTCCTTTCAGGAAAAGATTCACTGTTTTTATTTTATTTTTGATTCCGGTGTATTATGATTAAATGTATGCAAGGCAGCAGAAGTGAAAGAAGGCGAATACATATGTTTGTAGCAGAACATGAAGTTGAAATCCGTTATGCGGAAACAGATCAAATGGGTGTTGTTTACCATTCAAATTATTTGGTGTGGCTCGAACTAGGTCGCACGAAACTTATACAAGATTTAGGATTTTCATATGTTGAAATGGAGAAAGAAGGAATTATTTCTCCTGTGTTAGATTTGCAAATTTCATATCGCAAAGCGATGCGTTACGGAGAAAAAGCAATTGTGAAAACGTGGATTGATACTGTGAGCCCGCTTCGTGTTGTATATGGTTATGAAATATATAACGGTGATGATGAGCTTTGCATTACTGCAAGTACAACGAATATTTGTGCAAAAAAAGAAGGGTTCCGCCCTGTATCATTTAAAAAATTATATCCTGAGTGGTATGCGAAATATGAGGAAATTAAAAAGAAATAAAAAAAGCGTGGCAGAAGCCACGCTTTTTTTTATTTTTCATAATTAAATTGAGGGAAATCATCACCGTCGTTAAGTGTAACAGATAAATTATGTCCATCGAAGAACCACTCATCATCGCCTTCAATAAAGAAGTTAATACCTTCTTCTTGAGTTTGAACAGCAGGATGTGCAGGGTCATCTTTACGAATACCTAAAGAAAGTCCTTTTTGCACAGTACTGCAACCGCCGTATTGTACGAAAAGGCGTAGTGTTTCACCCGATTGTAAGTTTAATTCGTTTTTATACCATTGTGCTGCTTCTTTTGTTACGGAAAGATTCATGTATAGTTCCTCCAGATTATGTTGCTTTTTCTTTAGTATAAAAAATAACGCAAAAAGACGCTATTAATATGCTTCACGTTTTCTTTTTGCGTTATGTGGGTTACGATCTTATTTTTGCTTTTTTGAAAAGTTTGCTTTCGGTTCAGTTTTATTTATAATTCGTCCGATATTTGCACGGTGTTTATAAATAACCATACCTGCTAATAAACACATCGCAATAATGAAGATTTTATCCCCGCTAACAATGGATGCAATAACAGCAACGACAGCTGTTACCATAGAAGAAAGTGATACGTATCTTGTTGTAAATAAAAGGCTGAAAAAGACAACAGCTAATATTGCAAAAACAACTGGTGAGTAGCATAATAGCACGCCAGCAGAAGTTGCAACTGCTTTACCACCGCGGAATTTCGCGAAAATTGGATATACATGTCCAAGAACAGCAGCTAAGCCGAACCATAGTGGGTGAACATCTAATCCGAAAATAATCGGTAGACTTGTTGCTAATGTACCTTTTAAAATATCAGCAATTGTAACGATGAAACCTGCTTTTTTCCCTAATGTGCGGAATGTATTTGTTCCGCCTAAATTACCGCTTCCGTGCTCACGAATGTCGATTCCATAGCCAATTTTTCCAACGACTAATGCAAATGGAATCGAGCCAAGTAAGTAGGCAACGATAAATAAAAGATATGTAGTAACCATAAGTTCAGTCTCCTTTATTCAAATGTGTTGATAAAGGGTAAAAAGAGTTTTTCCCGTTTATTGTACCATACATTTGTAAAGAGCACATTTCTTTTTTGTAAATGAAAAATTCATTATTTCGTGAAAAAAATTCACAGGAATGTTACATTTCTTACAGAAACAATAAGACTATATGTTGTAACATTTTAATCAAGAGACACCAACATATTGATGGAGGGTTATGAATGTTACAACAAAATACACGTGGAGAAGAATTAATGAAAGTGTTTGGGACAATTGTCCACGGTAATGAACAAGATTTAATGCAGGAAAATGCAAATGTAGATGGCCGATCTCCAATGGGAGTGATGGGAACGTTCGCATCTGAGAGTGCAAAGTACTATGCTGTAGCAAATTTACTATCAGATCAAGTGAAAAAAGCGATAAATCAAAATATATTATATCCACATGATTTGGATTTTTATGCAACAGGAACGACGACTTGTTCGCAAATTCCTTTAGCACAAATGCTTGCTACCGGTTTTCATACTGGACATGGACATATGAGACAACCGCAAGACATTAAAAGTGCGTTGGCGCTTTCTTCAATTATTTTTCAAGCGAATCAAAACATGCAGCATGGTGGTCAATCGTTTGCACTCTTTGATATTGATTTAGCTCCATATGTGAGAAAAACCGTACTGAGACATAAAAAACGACTACAGTCATATCCGCTTACGAAAGAACAAATAGAAGAATTTGCATGGAAAGAAACAGAAAATGATACGTATCAGGCATGTGAAGCGTTCATTCATAATTCAAATAGTATGCATAGTAGGGGCGGTGGACAAGTACCGTTTATTTCTATTAATTATGGAACAGACACATCAAAAGAGGGACGGTTATTAGTTAGACAGCTTTTAAAAGCGACACAAGCTGGTCTTGGTAAAGGGGAAACACCAATTTTTCCTATTCAAATTTTTAAAATGAAAAAAGGTGTGAACTTTGAAGAATCTGATCCGAACTATGATTTATTTGAATTAGCGTTAGAGACAACGGCTGAACGATTATTCCCTAACTTTTCATTTTTAGATGCTCCGTTTAATGCAGTGCATTATGATGGGCGACCTGAAAGTGAAGTATGTTACATGGGATGTCGCACTCGTGTTATGTCTAATATACATGGAGAAGAAACAGCAATAGGAAGAGGGAATCTGTCGTTTACTTCTATTAATTTAGTGAAATTAGGGCTAATTAGTGGATCGAAAGAAGCGTTTTTTGAAGCGCTAAATTATTACTTGGATTTAGGAATTAAGCAATTATTAGAGAGATTCGCGTATCAATGTACGAAGCGAGCGAGAGATTTTCGATTTTTATATTCACAAGGTGTATGGCGTGGTGGAGAAACATTACAGCCTGAAGATTCTGTAGCACCTATTTTAAAGCAAGGGACGTTAAGTATTGGTTTTATCGGTCTTGCGGAATGTTTAGTAGCTTTAACAGGAAAGCATCATGGAGAAGATGAAGAGTCATGGAAACTTGGATATGAAATTATTTCCTTTATGAGGGAGAGAATGGATAAGGCGACAGAAGAACATCAACTGAATTTCTCAATCATTGCAACTCCTGCAGAAGGTTTATCAGGGAAGTTTGTGAAAAAAGACAGAGAAGAATTTGGTGAGATTAGCGGTATAACGAACCATAATTACTATACGAATTCATTCCATATTCCAGTTTATTATAACATTCAAGCGATAAATAAAATTCGTTTAGAAGGACCTTTTCATGCTCTATGTAATGGAGGGCACATTACGTATATTGAACTAGACGGAGCAGCGATGCATAATCAAAAGGCGTTAAAACAAATTGTACAAGCAATGGCAGAGCATGGCGTTGGATACGGTTCAATTAATCATCCTGTTGATCGTTGTAAATGTTGCAGCTATCACGGAGTTATTGGAAATGAATGTCCAAGCTGCGGAAATGAAGACGAGACTAATATAGAAAGAATTCGCCGTATAACTGGCTATCTTGTGGGAGATATGTCGAAGTGGAATAGTGCGAAACGTAGCGAAGAGATGGATCGGGTGAAGCATAAATGAAAGTGATGAATATCATTCATGATAGTGTAGTAGATGGGGAAGGGTTGCGGACAGTCGTGTTTTTTGCGGGCTGTCCGCATCGTTGTATTGGTTGTCATAATCCGAAATCGTGGAATGTTTGCAACGGAACTGAAATGACAGTAGAGGAAATTGTGAAAGAGATTGAAAGTAATCCATTAACTGATGTAACATTTTCAGGTGGAGATCCATTCTTTCAAGCTGCTGAAGTGAAAAAAGTAGCGAAAGCTGTGAAGGATTTGAAAAAAAATCTATGGATTTATACAGGTTATACGTTAGAAGAGATACAGAGTGACCAAAATAATGATATGATAGAATTGTTACATTATGGGGATGTTTTGGTCGATGGAAGATTTGAACTTGATAAAAAAGATTTAACACTTCCATTTCGCGGAAGCTCCAATCAACGTATTATTCGATTGAAAGAGTAAAAAGGCGGGATAGGTTATATGAATAAAACAGTATTGCTTGTTGAAGACGAAAGAAGATTACGTGAAATTGTTAGTGATTATTTTCGTAATGAAGGCTTTGAAGTAATCGAAGCGGAAGACGGAAAAAAAGCGCTAGAATTATTTGCTGAACATACAATTGATTTAATTATGTTAGATATTATGTTACCAGAAATAGATGGTTGGTCTGTTTGTAGACGAATTAGAAAAGAGTCAGCAGTACCAATTATTATGCTGACAGCACGTTCTGATGAGGATGATACATTACTAGGATTTGAACTAGGTGCAGATGAGTATGTAACAAAACCTTTTAGTCCAAAAGTGTTAGTAGCTCGAGCAAAGACATTATTGAAACGTGCGGATGGTGCGATAGGCGTAACTGAAGAAAATGCTATGTCTTTAGCTGGAATAGAAGTGAATCGACTATCTAGAACAGTTTTAGTAGATGGAGAAGAAATTATATTGACACATAAGGAGTTTGAGCTTCTTGTTTATTTAATGGAGAACAAAGGAATTGTGTTGTCGCGTCAACATTTATTAGATCAGTTATGGGGATATGATTACTACGGTGATGACCGAACGGTTGATACACATATTAAAAAACTGCGAAATAAGCTAGGAGATAGAGCGAAGCATATCGGTACTGTCATTCGAGTGGGTTATAAATTTGAAGAATAACCTTTAAGTTACTCTATGCACTTTAGCTTCGGGATATAGCAAATTTATACTCTCCTTTGTAGGTGGAATGTACAAAAAATACTTTTCTTGTCTACAATGATAGATAGGAGTATTTTTTTAATTGGATTTCACGATGAGTTCACAAGAAGGACACAAAAAGTGACTATACTGAAAGTACGAGTTCACCAGAGAGGGGAAATAAAACATGGGATATTACGACGGACCGAATTTAAATGAAGAGCATAGTGAAACGAGAGAAATGAAAAAATCAGGTAGTAAAAAAGGATACTTTTTTACAGGTTTAGTTGGAGCTGTAGTCGGGGCTGTTACAATTAGTTTTGCAGCACCTTACATGCCATGGATGCAAAATAATGGCGCGGCAGTTTCATCATTCAATTCTAATCAACAAGTGGAAGGTACGCTAGCCCCTGTTGTTAATAAAGCGAAGGGCGAAACTGATTTGCCAGGTATGGTTGAAGGGGCAAAGGATGTTGTAGTTGGTGTAATTAATATGCAGAAGACTATTGATCCGTTTGCGATGCAACCGGCAGAACAAGAGCAAACAGCTGGTACAGGATCAGGTGTTATTTATAAAAAATCAGGAAATAAAGCATATATTGTAACAAATAACCACGTTGTAGATGGTGCAAATAAACTTGCTGTTAAATTGAGCGACGGAAAGCAAGTTGATGCAAAATTAGTTGGTAAGGACCCTTGGTTAGACTTAGCAGTTGTAGAGATTGATGGATCTGCTGTTAATAAAGTTGCAACTTTAGGTGACTCTAGTAAACTTCGTGCTGGAGAAAAAGCAATTGCAATCGGTAACCCACTTGGATTTGACGGTAGTGTAACGGAAGGCATTATCAGTAGTAAAGAACGTGAAATCCCAGTAGATATTGATGGGGACAAACGTCCAGACTGGCAAGCACAAGTTATTCAAACAGATGCAGCGATTAACCCTGGTAATAGTGGCGGTGCATTATTTAACCAAAACGGTGAATTAATTGGAATTAACTCAAGTAAAATTGCGCAGCAAGAAGTTGAGGGGATTGGTTTTGCAATTCCAATTAATGTCGCAAAACCAGTTATTGAATCGCTTGAAAAAGACGGAGTGGTGAAACGACCAGCTCTTGGTGTAGGTGTAGTTTCATTAGAAGATGTGCAAGCTTATGCATTAAACCAATTAAAAGTACCAAAAGAAGTAACAAATGGCGTTGTATTAGGTAAAATTTATCCAGTATCACCAGCAGAAAAAGCTGGTTTAGAGCAATATGATATTGTAGTAGCATTAGATGATCAAAAAGTAGAAAATTCACTTCAATTCCGTAAGTATTTATATGAAAAGAAAAAAGTAGGCGAAAAAGTAGAAGTTACATTCTATCGCAACGGTCAAAAAATGACGAAATCAGCTACGTTAGCAGATAATTCAGCTACTAAGAATCAGTAAGGTGAAAC
This sequence comes from Bacillus proteolyticus, assembly GCF_001884065.1. Classification (GTDB taxonomy): domain Bacteria; phylum Bacillota; class Bacilli; order Bacillales; family Bacillaceae_G; genus Bacillus_A; species Bacillus_A proteolyticus. Next base: position 171,339 of record NZ_MACH01000142.1, on the reverse strand, counting down.
ATTAATTAGTAAGGTTATCCGCAAATAATGGATAAAAGAAAGTCTCTTTCATGTTGAAAGAGACTTTCTTTATCGGATATACTAAGGGAATAGGAGGGATTAATTATGATAATTGAAAACCCAACCCGTACGGAAATTGGTGAAGTATTGAAGAAAAGCAAAACGATTGCAGTTGTTGGATTATCAGATAAGCCAGAACGTACATCGTATATGGTTTCAAAAACAATGCAAGATGCGGGGTACCGCATTATACCGGTAAATCCAACAGTTGATGAAGTACTTGGAGAAAAGGCAGTTCCTTCACTAAAGGATATTAAAGAACATGTGGATATCGTAAACGTATTCCGCCGTTCAGAATTTTTAATGGATGTTGCGAAAGAGTTTGTAGAGATTGATGCAGATGTTTTTTGGGCACAATTAGGAGTACAAGATGAAGGTACATATAAACTTTTACAAGAAAAAGGCTATACTGTAATAATGGATCGTTGTATTAAAGTAGAGCATGCGATGACAAAGTAGTTTATGTTTTGTTAACGGAAATGTTAATTTCGCCCCTTATATATGATGGGGTAGATGAACGAGGTGTTCATCATGAGATTTTTTAAAGGCTGTTTTTGGGGATTGTTACTTGTTATCCCGTTTTGGATATTGATCATTTGGATCATGATAAAGGTTTGGAATGTATAATCTTGGAATACATATCCATTTCTCGTTGACAAACGATTATTTTTCTGAAATAGTAGCCTAGAGGAATCCTTGTGAAAAAACAAGGATTTTTCTATTGAAAATGGTATATAAAAGAGATAAGATAACTTGCCAAAACTATAGTCGAGGCGTTATTCTATAATAGAAACATATGTTCTGATTTGATTAGGAAAGGGGCAAGGAGTTTGGCGAAGCATCAGTTCCAATACAATGAAGATGCAATTCAAGTGTTAGAAGGACTTGAAGCCGTTCGAAAACGCCCGGGTATGTATATCGGGAGTACGGATAGCCGTGGATTGCATCATTTAGTATATGAAATAGTAGATAACTCCGTTGACGAAGCGTTAGCGGGATTTGGCGACGAAATTTCTGTCGTAATACATAAAGATAATAGTATTAGTGTTATTGATAAAGGGCGAGGAATGCCTACGGGAATGCATAAACTTGGGAAACCAACACCTGAAGTTATTTTAACTGTACTTCATGCTGGTGGTAAGTTTGGTCAAGGTGGCTATAAAACAAGTGGTGGTTTACACGGTGTTGGGGCATCAGTTGTAAATGCCTTGTCAGAATGGTTAGTAGTAACGATTAAACGTGACGGAAGCATTTATGAACAACGCTTTGAAAATGGTGGTATTCCTGCAACGACGTTAGAGAAAATTGGGAAAACGAAAGAGTCTGGTACGACAATGCACTTCAAACCAGATACAACGATTTTCAGTACAACAAATTACAATTATGAAACGTTATGTGAGAGATTACGTGAATCTGCATTCTTATTAAAAGGAATGAAAATCTCGATAAAAGATGAACGTAATGATTTAGAAGATGTATTTCATTATGAAACAGGAATTGAAGCTTTCGTTTCATACTTAAACGAAGAGAAAGATTCGATTCATCCAGTTGTATACTTCACTGGTGAACAAAACGGAATTGAAGCAGAGTTAGCATTCCAGTTTAATGATGGCTATTCAGAAAACATTCTTTCGTTTGTAAATAACGTACGTACAAAAGACGGGGGAACACACGAAGCTGGATTTAAAACAGCAATGACACGTGTGTTCAATGAGTATGCTCGTAAAGTTTCACTATTAAAAGAAAAAGACAAAAATTTAGAGGGTACAGATATTCGTGAAGGTGTAGCGGCTATCGTTTCTGTACGTGTGCCAGAAGAAGTACTTCAGTTTGAAGGGCAAACGAAAGGGAAACTAGGTACAAGTGAAGCTCGTTCTTCAATTGATGCAATTGTATCTGAGCATTTAGCTTACTTTTTAGAAGAAAACCCGGATGTTGCTACACTTCTTGTGAGAAAGGCAGTTAAAGCAGCGCAGGCACGTGAGGCTGCTCGTAAAGCGAGAGAAGAAGCGCGTACTGGTAAGAAGAAGAAAAAATCAGAAGGTACTTTAAGCGGAAAGTTAACCCCTGCGCAATCGCGTAATCCGCAGAAAAATGAATTATATTTAGTAGAGGGTGACTCTGCCGGTGGTTCTGCGAAACAAGGGCGAGATCGCCGTTTTCAAGCTGTATTGCCATTACGTGGTAAAGTAATTAACACGGAAAAAGCAAAGCTTGCTGATATTTTTAAGAATGAAGAGATTAATACGATTATATACGCAATTGGCGGTGGCGTAGGGAATGAGTTCGCTGTTGAAGATATTAACTACGATAAAGTTGTTATTATGACCGATGCGGATACGGATGGAGCACATATTCAAGTGTTACTACTGACGTTCTTCTACCGCTATATGAAACCACTTATTGAAGCTGGTAAAGTATTTATCGCACTTCCACCTTTATATAAAGTAAGTAAGGGAAAAGGGAAAAGTGAAGTAATCGAATATGCATGGTCTGATGAAGAATTAGATGGTGTAACAAAAAAGGTCGGTAAAGGCTATATGTTACAGCGCTATAAAGGACTTGGTGAAATGAATGCCGACCAATTATGGGAGACAACGATGAATCCTGAAACACGTACGTTAATTCGTGTGAAAATTGACGATGCATCAAGAGCTGAGCGTCGAGTTACGACATTGATGGGTGATAAAGTAGAACCTCGCCGTAAATGGATCGAACGAAATGTACAATTTGGTATGCAAGAAGAGGGAAATATTTTAGAAAATGAAATGATTATGGAGACGGAGGTGGAATAACATGCAAGCAGAGAAGTTTCATGACCTCCCGCTTGAAGACGTGTTAGGTGATCGCTTTGCACGTTATAGTAAATATATTATTCAAGATCGCGCGCTTCCAGATGCGCGTGACGGTTTAAAACCGGTACAAAGACGTATTTTATATTCTATGTATGTAGAAGGAAATGTACATGATAAAGCGTTTCGTAAATCAGCTAAAACAGTAGGTAATGTTATTGGTAACTACCATCCACACGGTGATTCCTCTGTATATGAGGCGATGGTACGTTTAAGTCAAACTTGGAAAGTACGTAATGTTTTAGTTGAAATGCATGGTAATAATGGTAGTGTTGATGGCGATCCAGCAGCGGCAATGCGTTATACAGAAGCACGTTTATCACCAATCGCATCTGAGTTATTACGTGATCTTGATAAAGAAACAGTAGAATTTGTGTCAAACTTCGATGATACGAGTGAAGAACCAGTTGTATTACCGGCAATGTTCCCAAACTTATTAGTGAACGGATCGACAGGGATTTCAGCTGGTTATGCAACAGAAATTCCTCCGCATCACCTTGGAGAAGTAATTGATGCGACGATGATGCGTATTGATAAGCCGGATAGTACTGTTGATGATTTATTAACAGTTATTAAAGGACCAGATTTCCCGACAGGTGGTATTATTCAAGGGATTGATGGTATTAAAAAAGCGTACGAAACAGGGAAAGGTAAAATTATTATTCGCGGAAAAGCAGAAGTTGAAACGATTCGTGGTGGGAAGCAACAAATCGTTATTACAGAAATTCCGTATGAAGTAAATAAAGCGAACCTTGTTAAGAAAATGGATGAATTACGTCTAGACAAAAAGCTAGATGGAATTGCTGAAGTGCGTGATGAGACAGATCGTACAGGTCTTCGCATCGTTGTAGAATTAAAAAAAGAAGTAAATGCTGACGGTATTTTAAATTATTTATATAAAAATACAGATTTGCAAATTCCATACAACTTTAATATGGTAGCGATAAATAATCGTCGTCCGACACTTATGACATTAACTAAGATTTTGGATGCATATATTGGGCATCAGAAAGAAGTTGTTACAAGACGCTCACAATATGAATTAAGAAAAGCAGAAAATCGTCAGCATATTGTAGAAGGTTTAAAGAAAGCATTATCGATTTTAGATGAAGTGATTGAAACGATCCGTGCTTCTAAAGATAAGCGTAATGCGAAAGATAATTTAAGTGCGAAATTTGGATTTACAGAAGCACAGTCAGAAGCAATCGTATCGTTGCAACTATATCGTTTAACGAATACAGATATTACGGCGCTAGAACAAGAAGCAAATGAGCTTAATAAGAAAATTATAGAGTTACAGTCGATTTTACAAAGTGAAAAAAGACTACTTCAAGTTATTAAAACAGATTTGAAGAGAGTAAAGAAAACATATAGTGATGATCGCCGTGCTATTATTGAAGAACAAATTGAGGAAATTAAAATTGATGTGGAAGTTATGATTCCGCAAGAAGATGTCATCGTTACTGTAACGAAAGAAGGATATGTGAAACGAACAGGCTGGCGTTCACATAATGCATCGAACGGGAAAGACTTCGGTATGAAAGAGGGTGACATCTTACTTGAGCGTTTCGATACAAACACGACAGAAACCGTTCTTTTATTTACGAACAAAGGAAATTATATTTATCTTCCTGTATATGAAATGCCAGAAATTCGTTGGAAAGATTTAGGTCAACACGTTGCGAATCTCGTTTCACTCGAGCGGGATGAAATGATTATCTGGGCGACCGTCGTACCGAATTTTGAAGAAGAAAAACGATTTATCGTATTTGTTACACGAAACGGTATGATTAAGAAAACCGAATTAAACCAATATAAAGTACAGCGCTATTCAAGAGCGTTCGTCGCTGTAAACTTGAAAAAAGAAGATGAAGTTGTTGATATATTTGCGACAGATGGAACGAGTGATATTGTTCTTGCAACTCATGGTGCATATGCACTTATTTTCCATGAAGATGAAGTAAGTCCAGTTGGTGTAAGGGCCGCTGGTGTAAAAGCAATTAATTTAAAAGAAGATGATTATGTCGCTTCTGGTAAACCGTTAAATGGTGAGAAAGATCAACTTATTCTCGTGACGCAGCGAGGTGCTGTAAAACGTCTAAAAGCATCAGAGATTGAGAAATCAACGAGGGCGAAGCGAGGTCTTGTTATTTTCAAAGAGTTAAAGCGTAATCCGTACCGCATTGTCGGTATTGAAATTGTGCGAGACGATGAACTAATTTACATGAAGACAGAGAAACACATTGTAGAAGAAATTGATCCGAAAGCGTATCGAAATAAAGACCGGTATAGTAACGGTAGTTTAGTATTAGATGTTAATGATACTGGTGAAGTTGTAGAAACGTGGACGAAGAAAAGACCGGAATAAAGGAAGCATCTTGCTATGAATAGTAGCAAGATGCTTTTTTATAAGCAAATCATTATGTGTATAAAAATAATCTTGTTATAATAGTGGAATGAAATCGTTCTCATAAAGTGAAACTTTAATCAGTGGGGGTTTTCTTCATCTCCCATTGAATATTAGTCTTCACCAATCGGGCTTTTACGAGCAATTGATCCCTCACCTAACTTCTGTGCTTTCGCTGAATTTTGAGGTAGGGGTCTTACTGCCCGCAAGTAGCGGGATAAATGGAGGGGCAACATGAAAAAAATAGGTGTAGGGATTGTAGGATTTGGATTTTCTAGTACAACATTTCACATCCCGTTATTACAAACGATAGAAGAATATGATATTCGTGCTATCTTATCATCAAAAGAAGAAGTAGTGAAACAAGCATTACCAAATGCTGAAGTTATTGGCACAATTGAGGAATTAGTAAATCGTGCTGATATTGACTTAGTAGTTATTACTTCACCGAATACAACTCATTTTCCATATGTAAAAGAAGCGATTGTACATGGTAAGCATGTTGTTGTGGAAAAACCATTCGTTGTTTCAATTGAAGAAGGAGAAGAACTTATTTCATTAGCGAAGCAACATAATGTCGTTTTAAGTGTGTATCACAATCGCCGTTTTGATAATGATTTCTTAACGATAAAGAAATTGTTAGAAGAAAAAAGAATAGGGAATGTATACGCATATGAAGCGCATTTCGATCGTTTCCGCCCACATGTACGTGATCGCTGGAGAGAAAAGAATTTACCGGGATCGGGAATTTTATATGACTTAGGCTCACATTTAATTGATCAAGCATTATCATTATTTGGGAAACCAGATGCGATACATGCTGATGTAATAAAGCAACGACCAGGTGCAGAAATTGATGACTACTTCCATGTTGTACTTCACTACGGAGTAAAGCGTGTCATTTTACATAGTAGCAGTTACGTAAAGCAAGCAGGTCCACATTTTACACTGCATGGAGATAAAGGTTCTATCGTGAAGTATGGTATGGATTCACAGGAAGAACAATTAAAAAATGGAATGAAGCCAGGCGATAACGGTTATGGAGCAGACTCTGAAGAGAATTTTGCTACTATAGAAACAGAAGAAGAATTAGTACGTATGCCGACAGAAGTCGGCTGTTATGAAATGTATTATAAAGGTGTAAGAGATAGTATTGTAAATGGTGAGAAACTACCTGTAACAGCAGAAGAAGGTTTAGATGTTATTAAAGTGATTCAATTAGCTATTGAAAGTAGTGAAACGGGTAAAGTCATTTCGGTAAAGTAAAAAAGACACGAATTTCGTGTCTTTTTTATTTTTGTGGAACAGAAAGACCGTAAAAAAACATAGTGACTATATCTTGTATATGTTTTTCTCGATCTCCTTCAAGAAGTTGTGCCCCGAAATCATCGCCTAACTTAGTGAACATTTGAATGTAAAGTAACATCATTTCTTTTGAAAGGTGTGGATTAATTTCATTTTTTTGCTGTGCTTGTTCTAATATTTCTAAATACCAAGGCAGGATTTTTTCGTTTTGATAACTATAAATAAATTCTCTGAGCGCTTCGTCTCTTTGCATCATTTGTAGTAACATATCAGGCTGAAATAACCCGCCAGTATTCATTTTTCTTACAATCATTTTTTGCATCATATCATGAAAAGGTAAATTTTCTTCTGCAAGATCTTTATAATATTGAAATTCAGATATTATAAATTCTTGTATAAGCTCCCTAAATAACGCATCTTTACTTCCAAAATGATTATAAATTGTAACTTGAGAAACGTTTGCTTTTTTTGCAATATGTTCTATTTTCACTTCATTAAATCCACGTTCTGAAAATAATTTAAAGGCCGCATCTTTAATGGCACGTTTTTTCGTTTCTTTCACTTTTTCAAAGCCGTTCAAAGCAATCACCTCATTTAAAATATACAAGAAAAAATAATTGAAAACAATATTTTTGAAATATGTACATATAAATATTTCAAAAAGTTGTTGCGAATATGAAAGATGAGGAGTACAATAATTTTGAAATATCACATATTAAATATTTCAAAAAATGAGGTGGGCTTATGATTTCAGTTCAAAATGTCACAAAACAGTTTTCAAATGGGAAAGGCTTGTTTGATATTACATTTGAAGTGAAAGAAGGGGAAGTTTTTGGCTACTTAGGACCAAATGGTGCTGGGAAATCAACAACAATTCGTAATTTAATGGGATTTATAAAACCGACAGCTGGTAAAGCGACAATTTTCGGATTAGATTGTTGGGAAGATGCTGCGAAAATTCAAAGAGAAGTTGGCTATTTACCAGGAGAAATTTCTTTTATTGAAGGAATGAATGGATTAGAGTTTTTAAATTTGATGCAAGGAATGCGTGGGCTGAAGGAAACGAAGAGACGTGATGACTTGATAGAGCGTCTGCAATTCGATGTGAAAACACCAATTCGAAAAATGTCTAAAGGAATGAAACAAAAAGTAGGGATTGTTGCTGCATTTATGCATGATCCAGAAGTACTAATTTTAGATGAACCGACATCAGGACTCGATCCACTTATGCAACAAGTGTTTATAGATTTAATATTAGAGGAAAAACAAAGAGGGAAAACGATTCTTATGTCATCGCATATTTTCACTGAAATTGAGAGAACTTGTGACAGAGTAGCTATTATTAAAGATGGACGTCTTGTAACGGTAGAAGATATTCATGATTTACAAGGAATGCGAAGACAAGTAATAGATGTAACAGTATCATCTCAAGAAGAAATAGAGTCTCTTAAACAATGTGATTTGCAATTTGAAGGAGTGAAAGGTAGAGAGGCGTCAATTATTGTGCAAGGAAATTATCAAACTGTTTTACAAATAATTTCAAACTACAATGTAACTGCACTACAAACGAGAGCGACGGATTTAGAACATTTATTTATGCATTATTACGATAAGAAAGAAGGGGTAAAGCATGAATAAGCAACTATTTTTAGCTAGTTTGAAAGAAACGCAAAAAAGTATTTTGAGTTATGCTACTGGTGCAGCTCTTTATTTATGGTTATTAATTTGGATATTCCCATCGATGGTTTCAGCGAAAGGGTTAAATGAATTAATAAGTGCCATGCCTGATAGTGTGAAAAAAATTGTTGGCATGGAAAGTCCAATTCAAAATGTAATGGATTTTTTAGCTGGTGAATATTATAGCCTATTGTTTATTATCATTTTAACAATTTTTTGTGTCACGGTTGCAACGCATTTAATTGCTCGTCATGTAGATAAAGGCGCAATGGCATACTTGCTAGCAACACCTGTATCTAGAGTGAAAATTGCAATCACGCAAGCTACTGTTCTCATATTGGGGTTACTAATCATTGTAATTGTCACTTATGTAGCGGGTATATTAGGTGCAGAATGGTTTTTAAAAGATAATAACTTAAATAAAGAATTATTTTTGAAGATAAACGTAGTTGGAGGGCTAATATTTTTAGTCGTTAGTGCTTATTCATTTTTCTTTTCTTGTATATGTAATGATGAAAGAAAAGCACTAAGTTATTCAGCAAGTTTAACTATCTTATTTTTCGTATTAGATATGGTAGGTAAATTAAGCGATAAGTTAGAGTGGATGAAAAATCTATCATTATTTACGCTGTTTCGTCCGAAAGAAATTGCTGAAGGAACATATAATATATGGCCGGTAAGTATAGGCTTAACTGTTGGAGCGCTTTGTATCTTCATATTAGCAATTGTAGTGTTTAGGAAGAGGGATTTACCGTTATAGAGTAGAAAGTCCACTATATGAGTGGGCTTTTTTGATGAGGAGGAAACTAGTGGATCATTTATTCCGGGTTCAGCTAAATGTACATGATATTGAAAAGTCATTATTGTTTTATGAAGAAATATTTGGTTTAAAGTTGTATAAAAGAAGTATGAATGCAGCACGATTTAATCACGATCAGTTTTCTCTATTATTAGCTAATGATTCAACATTGAATGCAAATCACTATTTTTACAATCGAAAAGAAATGAAGGGGAATGGCTTTGAGCTAATTATTGTTGTCGACCGAATTGAAGACTTATATGAACGTTGTAAAGAGAAGCGATGCACAATACAAGAAGAGATTCAAACTTATCCATGGGAGATGAGGGGATTTAAGGTTCTGGATCCAGATGGATATTTCCTTAGGATTACATCTGAGTAAAGGTAAACATGAAGAATGTTTACCTTTTTTTATGGAAATATTCGAAAAAATGAACCTTTTTCTAGGCTCAACCGTCTAATACATGTAAAGTTAAATTTGAAGTGAGGATGAAACAGGAGGAGCAATTGTGAAAGTAATCCCTTTATATAAAATGATTGTAAAAGAAGAAACAGATGTTTCCTTAGCGAAAAAAGGTGATCATGAAGCGTTTATGGTCCTTATACATACAGAAAAATTGAAGATGTATCGTATTGCAAAGGCTATGTTACGTGATGAAACAAATATAGAGGATGCGATACAGACGACAATTTTAAAAGCCTATGAAAATATAAAAAAATTAAAAAAAGAAGAGTTTTTTCAAACTTGGTTAATTCGAATTCTAATGAACGAGTGTAACAATATTATCAGGTCGTATAAAAAGGTAATTGTGACAGAAGAGAATGATTACAATATGGGTGCATGTGATCAGTATGAAGATATAGATTTGTGTAATGCGATTCAATCGTTACATGAAGAATTAAGAGCTGTTACGGTGCTTTATTACTATGAGGATATGAATCAAGATAGTATTGCGAAGCTTTTAGAAATACCAAAAGGAACAGTGAAATCGAGATTGTCACGTGCGAGAGAACAACTGCAAAAACGATTAAAGATGGAATAGGGGGTGTATAGGATGGATAATGAAAAATTATTTGATGAGAAATTAAAAAAGAGAATAAAAGATGAGAATATTATAGTACCGCCAGAATTAAATGAAAAGATAAATGGTACAATACATAATCTTCCAGTAAAAAAGAAAGGTTACAGAGTTTATATGATGGTTATGAGTGCTGCTGTTCTAGCACTTTCAATTGTGTCTATGTCGGAGTTTTCTGATCAAATTTTTGCTCAAAACGGCGGAGTATTTGAATATGTAAAGAAAAAGGCGTTTTCAGATTATGAAAATGAAGAAGAAATAAAATTGAACGTAAATTATCCAGATAAAGAAAAGATTCATCAAAAGATGCTAGATTCCATTGATCATTTTAAAAATATTTCAGGACAATTTGAGGAATATTCTAGCTCATCAAGAATTGCTACAACATATAAGTATGCGATTGATACGGAGAAACAAAGAGGTACTTCTTCGAAAGAAGATAAACTAACGAAAAAACGAACAATTATATATAATGAGGGCACGAAAAAAGAATTTGATGATGAGAATTACACATATAAAGAGACGAAATGGAGCCCTAAAGAAAGAAACAATGAACTATTAAAATTAAATCCTACGGAAAGGTTATTGAGAAAATCAGGCGAGAAAAAAAGATATGATGATGAATATGTAGGATTCACGAAGTATAGTATTCAATCAGAATTTGCTGATCTATTAATTCGATATAAAGATTGGAATTATAAAGAAACGAAGTATCTTGGACTTGATTGCTACAAAATAGAAGGAACAATAAATATAGAAATGCCTGTAAGTACATCTGAAGATTTAAGAGGGAAATTTGAAATGGTTGTAGAGAAAAATACAGGGATTATGCTAAAGTTCCTTAGTTTCCATGAAGGTATGATTCAATATTCGATCACGACTGAATGGATACAAATAAACAAAGGATTGAAAGAGACTGCATTTCAAAAGGATAGCGCTAATTATGAAAAAATGAAAAACATTTTATCTGAATAAAAAGGGGGTAACTATATGGAGTATAACTCTTCTTCAAGAGAAAAGAAAAATAAACGAAAATATAAAAAGACAACGATAATAAGTGTATTGTTAGGAGTATTGCTATTTGGCGGAGTTGGGTACGGTGCTTATGTATATATGAAAACTTCTAATCTCGTACAAAAATCTAATTTGAACTTATCGCGTGGTGAAAAATCAAATTTACGTGAGAAAGCTGTAAAGCCAATTACACACAACGTATCAATGTTAATTATGGGAATTGATGAAAATCAAGAACGGCAAAAGGGCTATAATGGTGCATTTCATACGGATGCATTATTGTTAGCTACGTTTAATAAAGAAGATAAGACAGTGAAATTAATCAGTATACCAAGAGATACTTATACATATGTTCCAATCGAAAAGAAAAAAGATAAAATAACACACGCATATGGAAGTGGTTTCGTTAAAAACGGAAAAGATGGAGGGCCACAAGCTTCCGTTGAGGCAGTAGAGAAGTTACTGCAAGTACCGGTAGATTATTTTGTGAAATTTAATTTTGGGTCATTTATTAAAATTGTTGATGGGCTCGATGGTGTTGAGGTAGATGTCCCGGTTGAATTTACTGAACAAAATAGTAAAGATGAACCTGATACGATACACTTGAAAAAAGGGGTTCAGAAATTAACGGGGGAAGAAGCACTTGCTTTGGCGAGAACTCGTCATATTGATAGCGATGCAATGAGAGGACAGCGCCAACAACTTGTTATTGAGGCGATTTTAAGTAAATTAAAAAATGTAGGGTCTATTACAAAAGTTGAGAAAATGGTTGAGGCCGTCGAGGGTGATTTTAAAACAAATTTAGCACTGGATGATATTTTATCTTTTTATAAATATGGTTTAGATTGCTCAGTTGAGAAGATTCAGCTAAATGGTGATGATTTATATTTACCAAATGGCCCAAATGGGCAACGGGTATATTATTATAATCCTAATAAAAAAGACTTACAAAATTTGAGTAATACACTCAGAACACATCTTGGATTAAGTGAGAAACAAATTGAGGAAAATTAAAGCAGATCTTATATCTGCTTTTTTTTATTTAATAGTATATCTTTTATATTTAATTGTTATATACTATTTAAAAATTACACATAATAGTGTAACATAATGACGGGGGTTCAAGTTAAATAGCAAGGGGGCTATCACATAAAATAAATGATTGTCATCGGTAGAAATAGTATGGGGGAAATGAAAGAAACAGGGGAGTATTGAAAATGAAAATTGTAAAGAATTTAACATTCCAAGTTATTGTGGCAATTATTTGTGGTATTGCAGTAGGAGCGATTTGGCCTAGTGTTGGACAAGAAATGAAGCCAATTGGTGAGACGTTCATTAATATGATAAAAATGGTCATTGCACCAATTATCTTTTTAACAATTGTGCTTGGTATTGCAAGTATGGGAAGTATGAAAAAGGTAGGACGCGTTGGTGGGAAAGCGTTATTATATTTTGAGATTGTTACAACTTTTGCTCTTGTCATTGGTATTATCGTAGCGAATATCGTACGTCCTGGAGATGGATTAGATCCTTCAAAGTTAAAGGGCGGAGATGTTTCACAATATGTACAAAGCGGGCAAGAAATGCAATGGATGGACTTCTTTTTACATATCGTGCCTTCTAATATGTTTGAGGCATTTGCAAAAGGTGATATATTACAAGTGTTATTCTTCTCCATTTTATTTGGTGCAGGGTTAACGATGTTAGAGAAAAATGGACAACCTGTTATCGACTTTTTTGAAAGATTATCGAAAGTATTTTTTAACATTTTATCAATTGTAATGAAATTAGCACCGGTTGGAGCATTCGGTGGAATGGCGTTTACAATTGGTAAATATGGTTTAAGTACACTTATTCCACTTGGTAAATTAATGATTTGTGTATATGCGACAATGGCATTATTTGTTTTTGTTGTTTTAAATTTTATTTGTAAACTGTATAAATTTAGTTTGTGGAAATATTTAGTGCATATTAAAGAAGAATTACTTATTGTTCTGGGGACATCATCATCAGAATCAGTACTGCCGCGAATGATGACAAAGATGGAAGACTTCGGGTGTTCGAAGCCGGTAGTAGGTTTAGTCATTCCAACAGGCTATTCTTTTAACTTAGATGGAACAACGATTTATTTATCAATGGCTACTATATTTTTAGCTCAAGTCTTTCACGTCGATCTTTCACTAGGTCAACAATTAACTATAATAGCTATTTTGTTAGTTACATCTAAAGGGGCAGCAGCAGTAACGGGCGGGGGATTTATTGTACTAGCATCTACTTTATCTGCGATGAATGTTATTCCGTTAGAAGGGCTAGCACTTTTACTAGGTGTAGATCGTTTCATGTCAGAAGCACGTGCTATCGTCAATTTAATTGGTAACGGTATTGCGACTGTAGTTGTTGCAAAAAGTGAAAATGAATTTGATGATGAGAAGTATATGAAAGTAGTAGAGGAAATGAAAAGAGAGAAAATGGCCGGATAAAAAGTCAGCTTTGCTGACTTTTTTTTATTTTTGTAGGAAAAGAGTTTCTAAAAATATACATTATTTATTAACAATAATTCACAGATATTTAATGTGTAAATATAATAAAGACTATTAAAATGGCACATTTATATGAATGTGCAATAGAATTTGAACATTATATGGAATTTTTATGAATATTACTGTAAGAAAATAATTTTTTAAAAATTTTTAATAATAATACTTTACAAATTTTAAAAAATTAGTAGAATAAGAAGTAGTAAGAATCGTCTGATAAATATATAAAGAAAAACAGAATTATCAGAAAATTCTTAAATAGATATCGTTTAGAATTAGGGAGGGTACAAAAAATGAAAAAGAAAAAAATGAAAAAACTAACGGCAGTTGTAGTACCGGTTTTAGCAATGAGCATGGCACTAACAGCATGTTCTACATCAGGCGGAGATAAAAAGACAAGCACAAACTCAAACTCAAGTGGAGATAGCAAGTCAGGGGAAAAATTAGCGGCAAAACAAGTTTTAAATCGAACAGTAACACAGGAGATTCCAACGATGGATTCTTCAAAATCAACTGATACAGTATCTTCACAAATGCTAGGGAACACAATGGAAGGATTATATCGTCTTGATAAAGATAATAAGCCTATTCCAGCTGCTGCAGAATCTAGTACGAAAAGTGAAGATGGTAAAAAATATACATTTAAACTACGTAAAGATGCAAAATGGTCAAATGGTGATCCAGTAACGGCGAAAGATTTCGTATATGCTTGGCAACGTCTATTAGATCCAAAAACGGCTGCTGAGTATGCATTTATCGCTTTCCCAATTAAAAATGCAGAAGTAGTTAATAAAGGAGAAAAACCTGTAGCTGAACTAGGAGTGAAGGCGATAGATGACCTTACACTTGAAGTTGAGTTAGAGCAAGCAGTACCGTACTTCTTAAACTTAGTAGCATTCCCATCGTACTATCCATTAAATGAAAAATACGTAAAAGAAAAAGGGGAGAAGTTCGGTTTAGAGTCTGATACAACAGTTTATAATGGACCGTTCGTTCTTAAAGATTGGAAGCATGAACAAGGATGGCAATTAAAGAAAAATGATCAATATTGGGATAAAAAGACTGTAAAACTTGAAGAAGTTAACTTCAGTGTTGTTAAAGAGCCAGCAACTCTTATCAATTTATATGATAGCGGACAAGTTGATTTCGCTTTATTAAACGGAGAGTTCGTTGACAAATATAGAAATAAGAAAGATGAATTTGGCACATATTCGCAAGTAAGTACGTACTTCATTCGTATGAACCAAAAACGTGCTGGACAAGACACGCCATTAAAGAGCAAAAAATTGCGTGAAGCAATTGCACTATCAATTGATAAAAAGAATTTAGCAAACGTAATTTTAAATGATGGATCAAAAGAAGCTGACTTCTTAGTACCAAAAGGATTAGCAACTGGACCAGACGGTAAAGACTTCCAAGAAACATTTAAAAACGGCTTGAAACCAGATGCTAAAAAAGCTGCAGCAGCTTGGGAAGAAGCGAAAAAAGAGCTTGGCAAAGATCAAGTTACAATTGAATTCTTAAACTATGATACTGGTAATGCGAAAAAAGTTGGAGAATATGTAAAAGATCAAATCGAGAAAAACTTAAAAGGTGTAACAGTTAACATTAAACTTCAACCATTTAAGCAAAAACTAAAATTAGAATCTGAGCAACAATATGATATTTCATACGGTGGTTGGAATCCAGATTATGCAGATCCAATGACATTCTTAGATATGTTTGAGTCTAAGCATTCTCATAACCAAATGAGCTTCTCAGATCCTAAATATGATGCAATGGTGAAGAAAGCTGGTACTGAATTAATGGGTGATGCGAAAAAACGTTGGGAAGAGTTAGGAAAAGCTGAAAAAACATTACTTGAAGAAGATGTAGCGATTCTACCTTTATATCAACGTGGAGATTCTTATGTTTTACAACCAAATGTAAAAGGTGTAGTAAAACATAATATCAGTCCAGAATTTAGCTTTAAGTGGGCATACGTGACTGAAAAATAATAGAGTTAAAAAAGCATTTTAAAGTAGCTTAGCTACTTTGAAATGCTTTTTTTAGTGAGCTAAAAATACTAATTTTTAGTTCAGTTAAATAGAGAAGAATAAGGCGTATAGTACGTACATATAGTAGATGGGGGATAAATCATACTAATTTATGAAGATAAAAATCAGAATATTTAAAATAAAACTATTTACAAATGCGAAAAAAAGAGTAGAATAACATTAGTTATAATTTTCTGAAAAGTAAATCATTAACAAGGGGTCTCTCAAGGGTTGGTAATGTACATATAATTAGGGAGGGTATAAAAATGAAGAGAAAAAAGATGAAAAAGTTAACAGCGGTTGTAGTACCAGTTTTAGCAATGAGTGTTGCATTGACAGCGTGCTCTGGATCAGGTGGGGAGAAGAAAACGACTACTACATCTAATAGTGGGGAAGAAAAAAAATCTGATATTAAATATGCAGCGAAGCAAGTATTAAATCGTACGGAAAACCAAGAAATTCCGACGATGGATACTTCTAAATCTACTGATACGTTAGGGGCACAAATTTTAGGGAACACAATGGAAGGATTATATCGCCTTGATAAAGATAATAAGCCTATTCCGGCTGCTGCAGAATCAAGTACGAAAAGCGAAGATGGTAAAAAATATACGTTTAAACTGCGTAAAGATGCGAAATGGTCAAATGGAGATCCTGTAACAGCGAAAGATTTCGTATACGGATGGCAGCGCTTACTTGATAAAAACACAGCGGCGGAATATGCATTTATTGCTTACTATATAAAAAATGCAGAAGCGATTAATAAAGGAGAAAAACCTGTAACTGAATTAGGAGCGAAGGCGGTAGATGATTACACGCTAGAAGTAGAATTAGAAAAACCGGTACCGTACTTCTTAAATTTATTAGCATTCCCGTCATACTATCCATTAAATGAAAAGTTTGTAAAAGAAAAAGGAGATAAGTTTGGTTTAGAAGCAGATACAACGGTGTATAACGGGCCATTCGTTATGTCTTCATGGAAACATGAACAAGGATGGCAGTTGAAGAAAAATGATAAATATTGGGATAATAAGACTGTGAAATTAGAAGAAATTAATTATAGTGTAGTAAAAGAAGTTGCTACGAAAGTAAATTTATATGATACAGGATCAATTGATTTCACACTACTATCAGGAGAGTTTGTAGATAAATATAAATCGAATAAAGATGAATACGGTGAGTATGCAGAATCAAGTACATTCTTCTTACGTTTAAATCAAAAGCGTAACGGACAAGATACACCGTTAAAGAGTAAAAAACTTCGTGAAGCAATTGCATTATCAGTTGATAAAAAAGGTTTAGCAAATGTTATTTTAAATAATGGATCAAAAGCAACAGATCAATTGGTGCCAAAAGGGCTTGCGACAGGACCTGACGGTAAAGATTACCAAGACACGTTTAAAAATGGTCTGAAACAAGATACAAAAAAAGCAGCAGCTGCATGGGAAGAAGCGAAAAAGGAACTTGGAAAAGATCAAGTTACAATTGAATTACTAAGCTATGATGATGGAACTGCGAAAAAGATTGCTGATTATGTTAAAGATCAAATTGAGAAAAATTTAAAAGGTGTAACGATTAATACGAAAATTCAGCCGTTCAAACAAAAATTAAAATTAGAGTCAGCGCAAGATTATGAAATCTCTTATGCAGGCTGGAGCCCAGATTATGCGGATCCAATGACATTTATTGATATGTTTGAATCGAAGAGCCCATATAACCAAATGAGTTATTCAAACCCGAAATACGATGAAATGGTACAAAAAGCAGGTAATGAATTACTGTCTGATCCGAAGAAACGTTGGGAAGCGTTAGGGAAAGCAGAAAAATTATTCCTTGAAGAAGATGCTGGATTAGTACCTTTATATCAAACAGGAAGATCATATGTAATGAAACCGAATGTAAAAGGCATTGTGAAACACAACATCAGTCCAGAATATAGCTTTAAGTGGGCGTATGTAACTGAGGATGGCGGAAAGAAATAACATGAAAGCATTTCAAAAGTGGCTAATATGCTTTTGAAATGCTTTTTTTAGTATAAGGAGGATAAGGCTTATTGAATTTTTGAGAAACGTTGAGGACACATTTGAAAGTTTACTGTAGGATATTAGAATGAAATTCAACGGTTGGAAAGATAAATGATAGTAAAAGATTTCATATGAATAAGGAAAATATAGAAATTAGCAATAGAGAAGAATAAGGATGGGGATGTTTACATATAGTAGATGGGGGATAATTCATATAGTAGTAATAGTAAAATAACAAGTTACTATCATAAAAAAATAAATATTTAGAAAATTTATAAAACTACTTTACAAAACTCGAAAAAACAGTAGAATATTAATTAATAAGAATTTTCTGATAACGAAAGTTAATAGAGAATCTCTAACTGTTAATATCGTACATATAATTGGGGAGGGTACAAAAAAATGAAGAGAAAAAAGATGACAAAATTAACAGCGGTTGTAGCACCAGTTCTAGTAATGAGTATGGCATTAACAGCTTGCTCTGGATCAGGGGATAAAGAGAAGGCAAGCACAACGCCGAAAAGCGGCGAAAAAGAAGGCGGAAAATTAGCTGCAAAACAAGTACTTAATTTAACAGAGAGCCAAGAGATTCCATCTATGGATTCAGCAAAAGCGACAGACCAAGTATCGTTTCTTGCTTTAAACAACGTAATGGAAGGGTTATATCGACTTGATAAAGATAATAAAGCAACACCAGGGGTTGCTGAATCATATAAAAAGAGTGATGATGGTAAAAAATATACATTCACATTAAATAAAAATGCGAAATGGTCAAATGGAGAACCTGTAACGGCGAAAGATTTCGTATATGCTTGGCAACGTGCGGTAGATAAAAATACAGCAGCGGAATATGCATACATTATGTTTGATTTAAAGAACGCAAAGGCAATTAATGATGGGAAAGCACCACTTGATACGTTAGGTGTAAAAGCTGTAGATGACTACACATTAGAGGTAGAATTAGAAAATCCAGTTCCGTACTTTGTAGAATTAACTTCATTCGGAACATTCTATCCGTTAAATGAAAAATTCGTAAAAGAAAAAGGAGAAAAATACGGTTTAGAATCAGATACAACGTTATACAACGGACCATTTACATTAACAGACTGGAAACATGAAGAAGGTTGGAAGTTAAAGAAAAATGCACAATACTGGGATAATAAAACAGTTAAGTTAGATGAAATCAACTTTAACGTAGTAAAAGATAGCGGTACACGTGTAAACTTATATGAAAGTGGACAAATTGATCGTGCGGCACTTACATCTGAAATGGTTGACAAATATAAATCAAATCCAGACTTCTTTACACAAAAAACACCGTCAACGTACTTCTTACGATTAAACCAAAAACGTGGTAATCAAGATACAGTATTAAAGAGCAAAGATTTACGTTTAGCGATTGCAATGGCATATGATAAAAAAGGCTTAACGAATGTAATTTTAAATGACGGATCTACACCTGCAGATTACTTAGTACCAAAAGAATTTGCGAAGAGTCCAGATGGAAAAGACTTCCGTAAAGATAACGGAGATATTTTAAAAACAGATGTAAAAAAAGCAAAAGAGCATTGGGAAAAAGCGAAAAAAGAGCTTGGAAAAGAGCAAGTAACGATTGAGCTATTAAACTACGATAGCGATAACGCGAAAAAAGTAGGTGAGTTCTTAAAAGGAGAGCTTGAGAAGAACTTACCGGGCTTAACAGTGAACTTGAAAAACCAACCGTTTAAACAAAAATTAAAATTAGAATCAGATCTAGATTATGATTTATCTTACGCTGGTTGGGGACCTGACTACTTAGATCCAATGACATTCATTGATATGTTCGTTACAAATGGACCTCATAACCAAACTGGATATTCAAATCCGAAATATGATGAAATTGTAGAAAAAGGAAAAGGCGAGTTATTAACGAAAACGAAAGAGCGCTGGGATAGCTTACTGAAAGCTGAGAAAATGCTACTTGAAGATGCTGCAATTGCACCGTTATATCAACGTGGTGATGCTCTTGTTCAAAGAGCGAAAGTAAAAGGTATTATTCACCATCCAGTTGGTGGAGATTACAGCTACAAATGGGCATATATTTCTGAAGATAAGTAAAAGAGAGGGCGCGCGATGCGCCCTTTTTTTTATGCACTTTTCTCCCTTTCTGGAATATATAAAATAAAAAAGGGAGAATCCCATGAAACGAAACACATACATCGATTTTCTAGCTTATTACGGAATAGGGAGTGCTCATCCTGGTGGTTTTACGTTAACAAAGCAATTGCTATCTCAATTGCCACTTAGACACGGAGCAAATGTTCTTGAGATAGGTTGCGGCACGGGGAAAACAGCGGCGTATATGACAAAAGAATTGGGTTATAAAGTGACAGCGGTTGAAAAGAATGAAATTATGATTCAAAAAGCGAAAGATAGATGGTTGTTTGATGGTTTAAATATACAATTGATTCAAGGCGATGTAGAAGGATTACCGTGTTTAAATGATTCATTTGAGCTTGTACTTGGAGAATCTATACTCGCTTTTACAAATAAAGAAAAGGTTATTTCGGAATGTTATCGTGTATTACAGAAGAATGGAAAGCTTGTTGTCATTGAAATGATTACCGAAAAGCATATTGAGAAGAAAGAGGAAGAAAAGATTGGACAGTTATACGGTATGAAAGAATTATTAACTGAAAATGAGTGGATTCATTTATTTAAAGCAGCAAATTTTAAAAGAATTACAATTGCGGGCGGCGGAACTATTGCAGAAACAGTTGCAGGACATAGGGAAGAGCTGGAGTGGAATGTATCACCGTTTATTCCAGAAGAATTGTATGAGGCGTGGGTACAACACGAACAAGTACTGCTTATGTACCAACATATTTTAGGTCATCGCATTTTTATATGTGAAAAATAGAGAAAAAGAGTTGGCTAAAAATAGTCAACTCTTTACTATGTTAGATGAAAAATAATGCAGCCAAAGTAATTCCAAAAATAAAGCCAAATCCGAGTTCAACGCCCCAGCCACAACTATTGCAACCACGACCGCCGCATCCACAGCCACTAAATCCACCACTGAATCCACCACCGCATCCAAATCCACAGTTATCACATCTGCTAATACCACCGCAAATATCACATCCACCGTTTGAATATGCGTTATAGTATCCGAATCCTGTATCAAAAGCTGAGCGCTGTTGCATTGGTTCAATCCAAACAGAATCGTTTGTTACATCGATTATTTTGCCTAAGTGAATGCGACCATCACGATCTTCAATTCGAACAACTTTACCGAAATAACGTTGGCATGTATCATAACATCTTTTTCTATGCATGTTCTTTCCTCCTTCCGTATTACCGTAATACGATATGTAAGCAGGACAAGTGCGGCTTGTACGAATGACCTATCTATCATAATTGTTATACGAAAGGGGAAATATACGAACAGGATACAGGATACATAACGAGGAGGAAGAGAAATGAAATCTACAGACCAATTTCAGACGTACGAAGTTCCTTGGGAAGAATTTATTGAAGCATTGCGGGGGGAAATAAAGAAACAAGTGGGGGCGGATATTATTGATACGGTCATATGTAATTTGAAGGATGGTTTTGAAGTGTATACATATGTGCAAGGAGATTTAGATTTTGAATATAAGGAGGCGCTTGAAAGAAAATACGGAAGCGATGCGAAGATACCTAACTTACTAACTGTTATGCTGTTAGCTAGTATTTACAATACAAGTGAAGAGAATATACGTTTACATGCAGATCAAAAGGAAAATCCGATTGTTGAAGTATACGTGAAAAAATGAAGAGTGCGCTAATTATAGCGTGCTCTTTTATTTCTTGTATTGAAAAGAAAATCAAACTTTAGTGGTGGAATTTATAGTGGGAAAAGTATGAAAGCTATGTGTTATTTTAGATATATATAATAAGGAAAAAACTCAAAATATAATATGGGAGTAGTTCATTTTTGTTTACATAATGTACTTGTTGTGAACTGTTGTCCTAAAATACAAGTCATATATCTTGTTTCCTCTCATAAATTTAAACATAGGAATTTGTCTACAAAGGTGGCGAAGCCTCATCATGAAAATTCGAATTTGTGCCACGTTCATGCTGTTTCTATTTATATGTTTACCTTTTTCAGTTTTTGCAAAAGGAGAGGAGGCAAAAGAAAGGGTCGTTTCACTTGTATATGATGATTCGGGCAGCATGAGAAATAACGATCGCTGGAAGTATGCCAATTACGCCTTGCAAAGTTTAGTTGCGCTATTAGATGAGAAAGATAAATTTTCTTACGTTCCAATGAGTAAGCCAAATGATCCGTTAAACATTTCGTTAACAAAGGATCGAAAGCAAACAGAAATTGATGGGATCGGCGCGTGGAAAACATATTTAAATACTCCATTTAGCGCAGTAGAAACGGCGATGCAATCTATAAAAAAGGAAGCAGATATAGATGGAAAACGTGAATTTTGGCTTATTGTATTAACTGACGGGGCATTTAATGATTTGGAGAAAGATAAGGTTGGCGGAAAAAAACAAATTACACAGAAGTTAGCACAGTTTAAGAAAGAAATGGATTCGAAAAAGATCTCTTTACATCCAGTCTTAATCACGATGGAAGAGGATTTAGGGCAGCAAGAAAAAGAACAGCTAAATATGTTTAAAGAAATATGGAAGAAAGAGATAAATGGTGTTACGATGCCATCTAGTGGTGAGGATGGCATTGTAAAAAGTGTAAATCAAGTGGCAGCATTGGTTGCCAATCGTGACCCTTTCTCCTCGGTTGAAACAATTGTCAAAACGAAAATAGTAGGGAAAAAAATAGAAATTACAACGCCGTTCCCATTAAAGCGTATGACGCTTGTACGACAATCATCGTCTTTGTCTAAATATAAAGTTATGCAAATTTCTAAACCGTTACAAGTGCAGTCTTCTTTTTCCATACATGCACCAGGAGAAGCTAAATTATTCGGAAATATTGTGCATGTAAGTACAGCGAATCAGGAAGTGATTAAGCCAGGGACATATACGATAGAAGTGGATCAAGATATTGAGAAAGAAGGGTTACAAGTACTTGTTGAACCAGCGCTTAATTATACTCTTTCTACGTATGACAAAGATGATAAAGATAGAAAAAATGTTGAGAAAATGTACGAAGGAGTAACGGCTGTTATTGAAGCAAAACCTACGGAGCTACCAATTCAAATTTCTTATTTTGAAGCAGAAGTAGAAATAGACGGAAAGCAGTATCCGATGAAGTGGGATGATAAAAGACATTTATTTTATTATGAGACAAAAGTTGGCAAAGAGTTAGTACGCGGAAAAGTTCATATGAACATAAAGGGATTTTATAGGCAGACGAAAGAATTCAAGATTGAACCAACTGAAAAACCAAAATTAACACTTCAAACTGTTACAAAAGGTTACGAAGAAAAGGTAACGAATTTGGAAAATAGTAAACCATTTATTTTACAGCCGCAGTTAGATGGTAAACCGATGACAGAAGAGGCTGTAAAGAAACTATTAAAATCTACTGGTGTCACATCCAATCAATCAATCAACTATGAAGTAAAACAACATGATAATCAAATTTACGTTTATCCTCGACCTTATTACTCCGACACATTCAATTTTACAGATACAGGCACCGTAGAAGCTACCATCACGATTAATGATTCAAAATTACAAGAAGTAAAGGAAAAGATTGTACTTCATATAGAAAATGCGCCATTTTTTGAGAAATATGCGCTCATTTTTAAATTTGTAATTCCTATCACTTTATTACTTTTAGTAGTAGGAATTATTATTTTAGGATGGATTGTTCGTCCGAGATTTCACCGAAAAGCATTATTATATTATGAATGGGATCAAGAAGTAGCGAAAGATTGGCTTTATCAATCCGAACCAGAGTTACTTAAAAATAAATGGTGGAAGCACTATTTTGGTATTCCATTCCGAGCAGAAAGAAAGACGGTGCAATCTGTAACATTAATAGCGAAAAAAGGATCGAAATCTATATTTGTAGCGAAAGAGTCACAAGTAGTTGGGATGATTATTGATGGAATGTTTATAACAGAGGATGAGGTAGGGATGGAACATAAGACGCTGTATCCAAATGAACTTTTAGTAATTGATAGAGGGTATGGTAAGGAAATTTACAGGTACGAATGTGAATAGTGGATAGGGATAAGAGCTGGTGGGTTCTTTGCGCTCTTTCCCCTTTTATTTTAAACAAGCAAGAATAGGAAGGTGGTTCACATGACATTACAAGTTCCAACGATATTAATTGGTTTAGGTGGAATCGGTAGTACTGTGACACATCAAATATATGAAAAACTGCCTGAGGAGCGCCGAAAAAAGGTAGCAATGCACGTATTTGATACAGATGTGAATACATTGAGTAAATTTGATCATATTCGAAAGTTTAAGACGCAAACGAGCTCGAGTAAAACACCGAGGGAGTATATTGCAGGAGATCCAACGATTCCGGAGTGGTTTCCGATGGACCCGACTATACTTGATAAACCATTAACAGAAGGGGCCGGACAGTTGCGTGTCATTTCACGTTTAGCATTACGTGCAGCGATGAAAGAAGATAAGCTGACATCGTTTTGGCAAGAAATCGAGAAGATTTTTCCGGTTACAAGTGATCAGACAGAATATGGTGTACGTGTCATTATTGTAACGTCACTAGCTGGCGGAACAGGTTCAGGGATGTTTTTACAAATCGCATTATATTTGCGTGAAATGCTTCGGAAAAAATTGCAGCATCACAACATTTTAATTCGCGGTGCGTTTTTAATGCCAGACGTTTTAGTGAAGACGAGAACGGTTAGTGCGAAAGAGTTTGAAACGGTGCAAGCAAACGGCTATGCCTCGTTAAAAGAATTACATGCTATTACACTCGGCTCTACCGGTGAATTATCAAAACGAGGCGGCGTCACGATTGAATTAGAATATCGTCCTGATCAAGTGGATGAAGATGGAAGAACGAATCATACGATAAAGCAGCATCATTTACCGTACAATTATTGCTTCTTATATGATTATGAAAATTTACATGGGCACCATTTGCACAATTTATCAGATTATATGGAGCAAATGGCAAATACAATTCATTTACAGTTATTTAGTCCAATGTCTGCAAATCATTTTGCACAAGAAGATAATCAAATTCAGCAATTGGCAGAATCGAGCGGGAAAGGTAGATATTGCGGAGCAGGAACGGCAAAACTTATTTATCCGTATGAGCACGTTTTGAAATATTGTGCTTTAAAATGGGCGGTTCAAGGTTTAGATGAATCTTGGCTTCATTTAGATCAACTGTTTCAAGAAAAGAAGCAAAGATACGACCAAGATGTCAAACGTGGTATGCAGCGTGAAAAGCCAGAGCGCGGGAAAAGTTATTTAGAAGATTTAGAGCATCTTGCTACTCGTCCAGAGCAGGCCCATATTTTTTATAGACAAATGTTCAATGAGACGCGTGAAGGAGCAGAGGGCGGTAAGGTCGGTGTCGCAAAGTCTAAGTTGTTTTTAGAGGCTGTTGAAAGCTATGTACACCGTACAGTGCAAAAAGATGAGGAATTAAACCGCCTGCAGCATGAGTGCAAAATATCAGCTGCGAAACTTAAAATAATGGAACAAATGAAAGGTGAAGTAGCGAGAGTTGATCATGCAGTTCGTTTATATGCGTATGCGATTCCGAGCCGTGTACATGAACATGTAACTACCCTTTTATATGATATGATCGAATCAGATCGCTTTACACCGAGTGGCTCAGAAGGACAGTCGTATCAATTAAATACATGGTTTTTAAAGAAAACGGATCCTGTCCATCCAGTCGCATCACGTTTTATGCTGTATGAAATTCGAAAGCAGTTAGTAGAGAAGATGAATCGACTACATGAAAATAATGAACAAAAGCGTAATTTAATTCAAAACTACGATAAGAAATTTAATGTGAGTAATATTGATGGAACGGTAACGGCTGTTCGCCGCGTTGAAATTGCTCAGCAACAAGGCTGGGTAGGGAAAATGTTTTATAATCAGCAACGTTTGTTCAAAAAAGAATTTGAAGATATCGTAACGCAATATGTGCACAAATTAAGTGAGTATCGTAAAGAAATGTTGTTAGAACTCGTGTATCAATCGCTATACCAAGCAGTTGATAAAATGATTCAATATTGGGAAAGATTTTTTGATAACTTACACGAAACACGTGAAAATTTATTGTTTGAAATTCAAAAACGAAGCAAAGAATTTGAGGGGAAAACGAACCCAACGAATGTATACGTATTAGCTGAAGAGAAATTGCAAGAAAAGATTTGGCAAGATATGCAGCAACATTTAAATTTAGGTGTACTACCGAAAGATATATCAGCAGAAATTTACATGAGCTTGTACGGGGAATATTGTCGTGATGCGAAGGCCGAAGAAATTCAGTCGAAAAAGGTTGAAGACTTCTATCGTGAACATATATTGAGTTATTGTTATGACGAACTTCAAGTGCGCTATCGTGACAAATTAGAGCTTAATATCGTTGAAGCACTGCGAAAGGAAGCAGATTTCAAGAAGCGTGATCGTGATGAATACGTTCGTGAAAAAATTGAAGATCTCTTCCATTTAGCAAGTCCGTTCGTTCCGAAAGTTTCTCATCATAGAGAATTACAATATTGGGGCGTACACCCTTCTTTAAAACAAGAATTGCAAGAAGAGTTATTGCAAGAAATGTTTAAAGAAAAAGATACGGTAAACGAGGCGTTTTCACCATTTGAAGTGATTTGTTATCGTGCTCATTATGGATTATCGCTACAAGATTTTCCTAAGCTTTCATCTGGGCATATTGCAAATGGCTTTATGAACGATAAAGGTGACTACTTTCAATCGTATTATCGCCGCGTGAACAAATTAAATAGTAAAAAATCTAGTTTGACGCCGCATTTAGATAAATATTGGCACTTACCAGCCTTTATGCCAGACTTGAATGCAACGCAAACGAAGTTAGATTACGATAAATGTAATCGTGCTCTTCTATACGCGTATATGTATCGCTGGATTAGTTTAGTTGCTGTTGATGGACAATTCGTGTATCAATATAATGGTGTCGGCCGTAGCTTTTTAATCCAGTCGATGGGGAAAAATATTTCAAACGAAAGTTATAAGTTGCACAGAGCATTGCTTCATAATCCGTTTATTTATGAAAACATCTTGTCCCGGTTTGAAGAAGAACAAGAAAAGGCAATGATACAAGGTGGGCATTTATATACACATCCATTTGTATTAGGTGCTCAAGATATTAGATGGCTTCGTAAAGAGCATGTCCATAATATTTTAGATATGATTTTAATGTATGACCGTGAGGCGAAATATGACCCGACGTTAGAAGAAACATCTGACGATTTGTTAAGGCTACTCCTTGATGAAATTGAGCTGTATTTCCAAAATTACTACGGAACAGGCGCGGATATGGTTGCGAAGAAAGAAAAAGAGATGTTTATTAAGCAATTGTGGGATCGTTCGTATGCGAAAGGGTATGTAGATCCAAATAGTGCACCTTATAAAAAATGGCAAAACTTATTACATGTCCAAGATGAAGAAGAAGCACCAAAAACGAATGTATAATGAGCGAAAAGGGAATCCTTAAGAATGGCAATACAACTTTAGAAAAGAGGGATTCCGATGCCGTTTTTAGGGAGTGTATATCAAATATTTGGATTATATCCAGAAATTTATTATGGAATGACTTCAGCAGAGCTGCAAGAAGAAGCTCGAAAGGAACATATCGATAATAGTAGTACAGAAATTGAAGCGGAAGAATAAAGCGCAGATGAACATCTGCGCTTTTTTTATTGTCCTAAGTGAAAATACTGTTTGCAATTTGTAGGGAAGTTAATCGGTCTAACAAGATGAATAGTTATTTTTATATAATGAATTGACTGGTTTTATTGTGTTTACATACGGGGATTACATTGAATTCAATGTATAAAAATGAATTTTGAAATAATGAAAAGTGTATTAAAATGGGAATTGACAGTGTTTGTTATTGGGATCGTATATTTTGTAATGCTATTTTGCTTATAATTATTCAATGTTGGTGAATTAATTATATTGTTGACAATATAATTAATTGTGTGATAAATTCAATCAATCTTCTAAAAACATGACTGTTAACAAGCGTGTTTTCAGAAGATTGATTTTTCTGATTTTAAACCATTTAATGTGTGGAGTTTATATAGGGAGTGAAAGTAAAACATGAATATTATTAATGTGTAATAGCAACAGTAATAAAGATTGTAATGAGTAAGGGATAATTTTGAAAAAAGAGGTTTCTACGAATGAGTTTATTTATAAAGAAAGCAATGAATGAAGAAAAGAAAAAAGTGTTAAAACAAACTTTAGGAGCAATTGATTTAACGCTTTTAGGAATTGGAGCAATTATTGGTACAGGCATTTTTGTATTAACAGGTATTGTAGCAGCGAAACATGCTGGTCCAGCAATTGTATTATCTTTTATGTTAGCTGCAATTGTATGTGCTTGTGTAGCCTTTTGTTATGCTGAATTTGCATCTACAGTCCCGGTCTCAGGAAGTGTGTATTCGTATACATATATGACATTAGGTGAGATTTTTGCTTTTATAGTTGGCTGGTGTGTCATGTTAGAGTACTTATTAGCTACTTCTGCGGTGGCGGCGGGATGGTCAGCCTATTTTCAGTCATTGCTACTAGGGTTTAATATTCATATTCCGGCAATCATTGCTTCTGCACCAGGGATGGGGAATGGCGGAATTATTGACTTGCCAGCGGTTATTATTATTTTAGTTGTTACATTTTTACTAAGTCGTGGTGTGAAAGAAAGCGCACGTATAAATAATATAATGGTTATTATTAAACTGGCTGTTATTTTAGTATTTATTATTGTAGGAGCAAAATATGTAAAGCCAGAGAATTGGCAGCCTTTTCTTCCTTTTGGATACCATGGTGTTATTGGAGGAGCTGCTACTGTATTTTTTGCCTTTTTAGGTTTCGATGCAGTTGCAACAGCAGCAGAGGAAGTGAAACGCCCACAACGTAACGTTCCAATCGGATTACTGGTCTCTTTATGCATTTGTACAATTCTTTATGTTGGTGTTTCATTTGTGTTAACTGGAATGGTGCCATTTACGGATCTGAATGTAGCTGATCCAGTTGCGTATGCACTGCGTATTGTAGGAGAGGATAGAATTGCTGGTCTATTATCAGTTGGAGCGATAGCTGGTTTAACAACAGTTCTGTTAGTTGCTATGTTCGCATTTGTTCGAGTATCATACTCGATGAGCCGAGATGGCTTGTTACCAAAAAGATTTTCGAGTGTTCATAAACGTTATCAAACACCATTTTTTAATACATGGATTACGGGTATTATTGCGGCTGTATTAGCAGGTTTATTGGACTTGAATTTGTTGGCGAATTTAGTGAATGTGGGAACGATAACAGCGTTTATATTTGTGTCTATTGCTGTAATTGTATTAAGGAAGACACATCCTAATTTGGAAAGACCGTTCCGAGCTCCGTTAGTTCCATTCTTACCTATACTTGCGATAGTAAGTTGTTTATATTTAGCATTAAATC
This sequence comes from Bacillus proteolyticus, assembly GCF_001884065.1. Classification (GTDB taxonomy): domain Bacteria; phylum Bacillota; class Bacilli; order Bacillales; family Bacillaceae_G; genus Bacillus_A; species Bacillus_A proteolyticus. Next base: position 141,948 of record NZ_MACH01000142.1, on the reverse strand, counting down.
TTTCTAAGACTACTTTAATCAGTTTTGCAATTTGGGTTATTGTAGGTATTTTTATCTATTTTATATACGCGAAAAAGCATAGTAAGATTAGAAATAGAGTATAAGGTATTACAATGATGGTTGTAGGCTAAAAAGATTTATTTTTAACCTATAGCCATTTTTATTTGTACGCACCTTATTTTCGTGTTAACATAAAGCGAATTTTTTAAGGGAGAGAAAGAGATGAAATGGATTTATTTTATTATTATCAACGTTATAGCATTTAGTATGATGGGGCTTGATAAGCGAAAAGCAAAGAAAAAGCAGTGGAGAACGCCAGAAAGTACGTTATTTTTATCAGCTGCAGCTGGAGGGGCGGTTGGAGCTTGGATTGGTATGTATATGTTTCATCATAAGACACATAAAAGTAAATTTGTCTTCGGTATTCCAGTGCTCGTGATTATAACAGTAGGAGTGTTTTTATACATATAAGGGATTTGTAAGAGGAATGTCGAAAGAAATGCAGATTGAATATTGGTAAAGTAAGTATATGAGACCTTATAATGAAGAAAAAAAGAGAAGAGGAGAACAGGGAAGATGGGGAGTCAAACAGCAGAGCAAAAGCAGGGGATTATATATGCGGCGGGTGCGTATACGATGTGGGGAGTCCTTCCGATTTATTGGAAATGGGTGGAGGAAGTACCGGCAGATGAAATATTAGCGCATCGCATCGTTTGGGCATTTGTTTTTATGTTGTTAGTTTTAGGAGTAACGAAGAGGTTTCGTCAGTTTGGTGGGGAGTTAGTGGCCCTTTTTAAACGACCTAAATTATTAATGTCATTAACAATTGCTTCGGTACTTATTAGTGGAAACTGGTTTGTATACATATGGGCAGTAAATCATAACCATGTAATCGAAGCGAGTCTTGGGTATTATATTAATCCACTTATAAGTATTTTACTTGGTACAGTTGTTTTAAAAGAGAAGCTTAATTTTTGGCAATATGTTGCGGTTGGTTTAGCTGGATTAGGTGTTGTTATTTTAACGGTACGTTTCGGATCAATTCCATGGGTTTCTCTTTCACTTGCTTTTTTATTTGGATTATATGGATTAACGAAAAAATTATTAAATTACGACGCAACAATCGGGCTTACGATGGAAACGATGTTAGTGACGCCATTTGCACTTATATATTTGTTTATGACAGGAGTGCATGGTTTCGGTTCGTTCGGTTCTATTTCGGCAATATCAACGTTTCTTTTAATAGGTGCGGGTATTGTTACAGCATTACCACTCTTTTATTTTGCTAAAGGGGCACAACTTATTCCGCTCTATATGATAGGATTTTTACAATACATCGCACCGACTATTAGTTTAATTTTAGGTGTGTTCGTTTTTGGTGAACATTTCACATCTACTCATATGATTGCGTTTTTCTGTATATGGATTGCTTTATTGGTCTTTTCAATGGCGAAAACAAAGTTTCTACTACAGAAACAACCAAAATTTATTAAAAATAAATCAGCAAAAGTATCATAATGCGTAGTATTTTCTACGCATTTTTCTTTATACTTATATTATATAGAAATTCCATTATAGTCAGTGAGGAGCTGAAAAACATGGAAACAATTTTACATAATGATCCACTTATAGCAGCTATAATTTCTTGGTTTTTAGCACAGTTAACGAAAGTCGTTTTTAAATTAATAAAAACAGGCGAGTTTGATTTTGCTAAGTTCTTTGCTTCAGGTGGAATGCCAAGTTCGCATGCTTCGACTGTTACTGCACTTGCTACAGGTGTCGGAGTGGTGGAAGGTGTGGAGAGTCCAATATTTGCGGTTGCCACTATTTTTGCCATTATTGTTATGTACGATGCTTCAGGAGTAAGGCTTGCGGTAAGTAAGCAAGCGAAAATATTGAATGATTTTTTTCATGGTAGACAAACAGAATATAAAAAGTTAAATGAGCTCGTTGGACATACACCGTATCAAGTTGTTGTGGGTGCACTATTAGGAATTGTTGTCGGGGTTGGGTATTGTTTGTAAGCAGAATGTGTGTAATACACGTTCTGCTTTTCTTTGTTTTCATACATATTTATCTAGCTTTTCGAATATCGTATACGGACTTAGAAAGGGTGGGTGAGCGGTGTGCTACTATATGACAAAGTGCGTGAGGAGATAGAGCGGAGAACGACTGCACTTCAAACGATGCAAAGGCAAGACGGAACGTGGTCATTTTGTTTTGAAGGAGCATTGCTAACGGATTGTCACATGATTTTTTTACTCAAATTATTAGGGCGAAATGACGAAATAGAACCGTTTGTGAAAAGGTTGGTATCTCTTCAAACAAATGAAGGGACTTGGAAATTATACGAAGATGAAAAAGGAGGGAATTTATCCGCGACGATTCAAGCATATGCTGCTTTACTTGCTTCGGAAAAATATTCGAAAGAAGATATGAATATGAGGCGAGCTGAAACGTTTATTAAGGAACACGGGGGAGTTTCTCGTGCTCATTTTATGACGAAATTTTTATTAGCGATTCATGGAGAATATGAATTTCCTGCGCTTTTTCACTTTCCAACACCAATATTATTTTTACAAGATGACTCCCCCCTCAGTATATTTGGGCTAAGCAGCTCAGCACGTATACATTTAATTCCGATGATGATTTGTATGAATAAGAGATTCCGTGTAGAGAAAAAGTTATTGCCAAATTTAAATCATATTGCAGGTGGGGGTGGGCAATGGTTTCGAGAGGAGCGGTCTCTGCTGTTTCAATCGTTTTTAGGTGATGTGAAAAAGGTAATATCTTATCCATTATCGTTACATCATAAAGGATACGAAGAAGTAGAGCGCTTTATGAAGGAGCGTATAGATGAAAATGGAACATTATATAGTTACGCCAGTGCTACGTTTTATATGATTTATGCTTTGCTTGCACTAGGGCACTCTATTCAGTCTCCAATTATTGAGAAAGCTGTGATAGGATTAAAATCTTATATATGGAAGATGGACAGAGGAAGTCATTTGCAAAATTCTCCTTCTACCGTATGGGATACCGCTTTACTTAGCTATTCATTGCAAGAAGCTAATGTAATAAAAGAAAATAAGATAATTCAAAAGGCGACGGAATATTTACTACAAAGACAACAGACTAAGAAAATGGATTGGAGTGTACACGCACCGTCCATTATAGCTGGCGGCTGGGGATTTTCAGATGTGAATACAACGATTCCTGATATAGACGATACAACGGCTGCTCTTAGAGCCTTAGCGCGAAGTAGAGGGAATAGTAAAGTAGATGGTGCATGGGATAGAGGCGTCGGATGGATAAAAGGATTGCAAAACAATGATGGAGGCTGGGGAGCTTTTGAACGAGGTGTAACGAGCCAGTTACTAGCGAATTTACCGATTGAAAATGCGATTGATATGATAACTGATCCGTCTACACCAGATATTACAGGTAGGGTGTTAGAATTATTCGGAACGTATGCACCGAATGAATTGCCTGAAGAGCAAAAAAAGAAAGCAGTCAAATGGTTAATGGATGTACAGGAACAGAATGGATCATGGTATGGAAAATGGGGGATATGCTATATATACGGTACATGGGCAGCAATGACAGGCTTACGTGCATTAGGAGTGCCTTCTACTCATCCATCGTTGAAAAAAGCAGCTTCATGGCTCGAGCATTTGCAGCATGAAGACGGAGGGTGGGGAGAATCCTGTCAAAGTAGTGTAGAGAAAAAATTTATTTCTTTACCTTTTAGCACGCCGTCACAAACAGCGTGGGCGCTTGATGCACTCATTTCTTACTATGATCAAGAAACACCAATTATTCGAAAAGGGATTTCATATTTGCTCGCGCAGTCTACTATGAATGAAGAATATCCTACTGGTACCGGGTTACCGGGTGGCTTTTATATTCGGTATCATAGTTACGGACATATATATCCATTGCTCGCTTTGGCACATTATATAAAAAAATATAAAAAATAAACCGAGAGTGGCTCTCGGTTTATTTTTCGGGTAGTAGGTCCCTGTTGAAAAGAATAAGGAACGTTGTAGTGCCTTATTTTTCTGATGACTGGCGTTTTTGACGTGCATCAGCGGCATTTGCACGTGCGTTTGCTTCTAAGTCATTGTGGTCAGCGAGTTCGCGAGAGAACTCAACATCAATGCCATCAGCAGATTTGTTTCGGTTTACATTCTTTTTTTTCATTCGACACAATCTCCTTGTGTTTTATCCCGCATAAATGGTTAGTAAAACTCCCACCTCAAAATTCAGATGGAACAAAGAAGCTAGGTGGGAGATTAACTGCCCGATTGGTGAAGGCTAATAATCAGTGGGGGATGAACAAACTCCCCACTGATTAAAGTTTCACTTTATGCGACGTTGCAAAGTTAGTTTGACACAAATAGACTTTTTTATACAAAGAGGATTTGGAAAGCATAGAGCCGAAATATACAGTATAGCTAATAGAAATGGGGGATAGGGATGGACTTGTTAAATGGAAAAACAGCAGTTGTAACAGGTGCTGCGCAGGGGATTGGAAAAGAAATCGCACGGGTTTTTGCAAAATTAGGAGCTAAAGTATTAATTAGTGATGTAAATGAAGAGAAGCTACAAAAAACGACACGTGAGTTATCGGATGAAGGATATGAAGTGAGCTTATATCGATGTGATGTGAGCAATCAAAATGAAGCGAAGTCGTTAATTGAATATGCGGTTCAAAAATTTGGTACACTACATATTTTAGTGAATAACGCTGGGGTTACAAGAGATGCAATGTTACATAAGATGGAGAAGTCTGCTTGGGAGCAAGTATTACAAGTGAATTTAACTGGCGTTTTTTATTGTATGCAGCCAGCACTTCTTTATATGAGACAACAAGGATATGGACGTGTTATTAATATATCTTCAATTAGTAGAGAAGGAAACATAGGGCAGGCAAATTATGCAGCTACAAAAGCAGGGGTTGTAGGTTTAACAAAAACAGCAGCGAAAGAGGTTGGGAGTTTTGGTATTACGTGTAATGCGATTTGTCCAGGATTTATGGATACTGATATGACAAAAACAATACCAGATAAAGTGAAAGAGAAAATGGTTGGAGCGATTCCAGTTGGAAGAATTGGAACACCGGAAGACATTGCAAACGCAGCTGCCTTTTTAGCGTCAGATTATGCATCTTATATTACGGGAGAAGTATTAAACGTGAGCGGGGGACTGCAGGTTTAAAGGAATACATAATGAAAAGAACCTGATCGGATAGATCAGGTTCTTTCTCATTAGTTTAAGTTGAGCCAAACACTCTTCACTTCTGTATAGTTATTTAATGCGTAAGATCCCATTTCACGGCCAAGGCCGGATTGTTTAAATCCTCCAAATGGAGATGCTGCATCAAAGACGTTATAACAGTTTATCCATACTGTACCAGCACGTACTTTACTCGCAACATAATGTGCTGTTTTAACATTTTCTGTCCAGACACCAGCAGCTAAACCGAACTGTGATTTATTCGCACGTTCAATTACTTCATCAATATCATTAAACGGCAATGCGGAAATAACTGGACCGAAAATTTCTTCCTTAGCAATTGTCATTTCATCATTTACATCAGCAAATACTGTTGGAGAAACGAAATATCCTTGATCGAATGGTTTGTTGCCTCCGCAAAGTACTTCGGCACCTTCTGCAATGCCTTTTTCGATATAGCCCATTACACGCTTTTGCTGTTCTTCAGAAACGAGAGGTCCGATTGTAGTTTCTGGATTTAGACCAGCGCCTTGATTTAATTTTTTTGAATATAGAACGAGATCAGCCATGACATTATCGTACATTTTCTTTGGAATAAATAAGCGTGACCCAGCAGTGCATACTTGCCCTTGGTTAAACATAACGCCAGAAAGCGCACCTGGAATCGCTCGAGATAAGTCAGCGTCAGGTAAAATAATGTTTGGTGATTTACCACCAAGTTCTAATGTAACGCGTTTTAATGATTCAGATGCTTGTCTCATAATTTGTTTACCGACTGGAGTAGAACCTGTAAATGCAATTTTATCAACGAGTGGATGATTAACGAGAGCTTGTCCAGCTGATTCACCGAATCCAGGAACGATATTAATAACGCCTTTCGGGAATCCAGCTTCTTCAATTAATTCAGCTAAGTATAGGGCGGATAGTGGAGTTTGTTCTGCAGGTTTTAAAACGATTGTACATCCTGTTGCAAGGGCTGCACCCATTTTCCACATTGCCATAAGAAGTGGGAAGTTCCAAGGGATAATTTGACCGACAACACCAACGGCTTCATGGCGTGTATAGTTAAAATATTCACCAGAAACAGGGATTGTTTGACCAACGATTTTTGTAGCCCAGCCAGCGTAATAGCGCATATGCTCAATTGCAAGTGGTACGTCTGCTGCCATTGTTTCACGGATTGGCTTTCCGTTATCTAACGTTTCGAGCTGTGCAAGCTCTTCTTTATGTTCTTCCATTAAATCGGCAAGCTTGTACATAAGACGGCTTCGCTCAGCAGTGCTCATGCGAGACCAAGGACCTTCGTCAAAAGCCATGCGAGCTGCAACTACAGCTTTATGAATATCTTCGCGACCAGCTTCAGAAACGACAGCAAGTGTTTCGCCAGTTGCAGGGTTAGGTGTTTTAAATGTTTTACCGGAAGCGCTTTCAACGAAAGATCCATTTACATATAACTTTTTCGTGCCTTGAAGAAATTTCTCTACCTTTTCATGAAGATTTACAGCTAGTTGACTCATTGTATAACCCCCTTGAAAATATAATGTAAACGCAGTACGAGACGGCGTTTATTCCGAAATCAAGGATGTGGGAACTAGATGAAAAGCCTCTAATTAAAATCATAAATAATAAACACTGAAAATTCAAATTTCAATTGTGTTACAATTGTAAAAAATATGTAATGATACATGGTATTTCTATACAATTACAAAAAATCCTGCGCGTTTTTGTTTTCTAGTAGGAAAAACTAGAAGAACAGTGGTACAATTATACATCGTGAGAGGAGGGAGAAAATGAAGAATTATCATGATGATCCGCGCTTTCGAATTGCTCATAGAGAAGCGTTAATTGGTCTTGGATTAGCTATTATTAATTTTATAATATGGTATGGATTTGCTTATGGGCTTGGTAGCAAGGATCCAAGTGAATATACATATGTATTAGGTTTTCCATCATGGTTTTTTTATAGCTGTATCGTTGGATTTATCGTAATGGTTATTTTGCTTAGTTTAGTTGTTCGTTTTGTATTTAAAGATATTTCACTCGATGAGGAAGAAAAAAGTGAGGAATAAGAGATGAATTGGTATGTAATCATTCCAATGATAATTTCATTTATCATTGTGTTTTTAATTGGTGTATACGCATCAAGACGTGTACAAGCAACTGCTAATAATAAATTTTTACAAGAATATTTTCTTGGTGGACGTGAGCTTGGCGGCTTATTATTAGCTATGACAATGATTGCTACGTACGGTAGTGCAAGTAGCTTTATCGGTGGGCCTGGTATTGCTTACAATATGGGACTTGGATGGGTGCTATTATCAGCGATTCAAGTTGTAACAGGATATATCGTTTTAACGGTTATCGGTAAAAAGTTTGCGATTATCGCAAGGAAGATGGAAGCGATTACGCTTATTGATTATTTAAAGGGAAGGTACAATAATAAAGCGGTAGTTGTTCTTTCTGCGTTATGTATTATAATCTTTTTGTTCTCAGCAACAGTAGCCCAGTGGGTTGGCGGCGGACGATTAATTGAGTCACTAACAGGACTTTCTTATACAACAGCACTATTTTTATTTACATTTTCTGTACTTGTGTACGTGCTAATTGGTGGATTTCGTGCAGTTGCTTTATCAGATACGTTATTAGGAATCATTATGTTAGTCGGAACAACAATCATTTTAATTGCTACTGTCATTGCTGGTGGTGGAGTTGAAAAGATTATGCAGGAACTCATTCAAATTAATCCGAATTTAATCACACCATTTGGAGCAGATGGCAGTTTAACGAAATCATATGTGACATCGTTTTGGATTTTAATTGGAATCGGAGTCGTTGGATTACCACAAATTAGTGTGCGTGCTATGTCTTATAAAAATTCAAAAGCTATGCATCAAGCGCTTATCATTGGGACGATTGTCGTTGGTACAATTATGATTGGTATGCATTTAACTGGTGTATTTGCACGAGTAGTACTTCCTGGTATAACGGTACCAGATAAAGTGATGCCGCTACTCGCGATGGAAGTGTTACCACCTTGGCTAGCTGGAGTTTTCTTGGCTGCACCAATGGCAGCGATAATGTCTACAGTAAACTCATTACTTTTACTTGTAAGTTCGTCAATTATTAAGGACATATATGTGAATTACATAAATAAAGATGCAGCAGATAGTACGATAAAGAAAGGTAGTCTTTTGATTACTGGTATCGTAGGATTACTCGTATATGCTGCAGCTATTAAGCCGCCAGATTTTTTAATATGGTTAAATTTATTTTCCTTCGGTGGTTTAGAAGCGGCGTTCATTTGGCCGATTGTACTAGGTTTATATTGGAGAAAGGGAAATGCAACTGGAGCACTCGCTTCCATTTTAGTTGGGGTAGGCTCATATATGTGTATTCATCTTTTCTATCCAAACCCGTTCGGTATACATACAGTTGTCTTCCCAATCTGCTTTGCATTTATTGCTTACATCATTGGCAGTATGGTTACTATGAAGAAAAACGTCTAGATAAGATGGAGAACGCAGTCCGTATAGGGCTGCGTTTTTTCGTATGAATTTATTCTTTTTTATTCTGTATATCCATGACTATTCATAAATTAATAACAACTGAGGGGATGGAGTTGAGGTCGATGAAAAAAGTGTTGTTTTTGGGAGACCCGGGAATTGATGACTCTTTAGCCATCATGTATGGAATTATGCATCCTGATGTTGATATTGTTGGTGTTGTAACAGGATACGGGAATGTAACGCAAGAAAAAGCAACGACTAATGCGGCATATTTATTGCAAATGGCGGGAAGGGAAGATATACCTGTTATTAATGGTGCGAAAATCCCTTTATCCGGGGATTTTGTGACGTATTACCCGGAGATTCATGGGGCAGATGGCTTAGGTCCTATTAAACCGCCAAAAGCATTTTCACCTAATATAAAACCTTTTTGTGCATTTTTTGATATTCTTGAAAAGTATAAAGGTGAATTAATCATTGTTGATGCTGGCAGATCAACGACACTAGCGACAGCATTTATTTTAGAAAAACCGATGATGAAGTATGTGAAAGAGTATTATATAATGGGCGGTGCTTTCTTAATGCCTGGTAATGTTACACCAGTCGCGGAGGCGAATTTTCATGGTGATCCCATTGCGTCGCAATTAGTTATGCAAAATGCCAAGAATGTGACATTAGTGCCACTTAACGTTACATCTGAAGCTATTATTACGCCGGAGATGGTAAAGTATATTACGAAACACTCTAAAACAAGTTTTAATAAGTTAATTGAACCGATATTTACGTATTATTATAAAGCTTATAAAAAGTTAAATCCAAAAATAACAGGTAGTCCAGTACATGACGTTGTTACAATGATGGTAGCGGCAAATCCATCTCTTTTAGATTACGTGTATCGCCGTGTTGATGTCGATACGGTTGGAGTTGCAAAAGGAGAAAGTATCGCTGATTTTCGCCCGCAACCTGATGCGAAAGCATTGAAAAATTGGGTGAGAATTGGTTGGTCATTACATTATAAAAAGTTTCTTGAAGATTTTGTGAAAATTATGACGTAGACATAATAGGAGCATACAAGTTAAAATAATGGAGATGATTATTTAAATAATCATCTCCATTATTTTGTTTTTAAGAGATAAATAGAGAAGAGTTACACAATAGGAGAGGAATTTTACTTGAAAAAAACTATAGTATGCGCAGTGATTGTGGGTATTTTCGTTTTGCTAATCTCGGGTAACTTTTTAGTGAAAAAAGTGTGGAGTTCAAATAATGATGATGCGCAGTATATAGCATCTTTTATTGAAGAACATAAAGATGAAAAAAATAGCGCTCTTCTAGTAAAGAGAAATGATAAAGTTGTGTATTCTGTAAATCCAGATGTTGTATTGCCAGTTGCTAGTACGATGAAGTTAATTGTGGCGCTTGAATATACGAAACAAGTTACAGAGGGGAAAATCGACCCGTCTAGTTTCGTTTCAATTAATGATGTGAATCGTTATTATGTGCCGAATACAGATGGTGGTGCACAAGACAGATGGCAAAGTTATTTGCAAAAAAAAGAAAAAATAACTGAAGGAGCAGTCTCTTTAGAGGAAGTTGCAAAAGGTATGGTTAAGTTCAGTTCAAATGCGAATACTGAGTACTTAATGGAAGTGTTAGGATTAGATAACATTAATCGTAATTTACAAAGTTTATCGCTTCCTGCACATCAACCACTATTTCCGATCGTTTCATCTTTATACATTCCGGGATATTTGCATAAAGAACTACATGTTCCAAAATATAAAATAGAGAAAAAGCTAAAAGAAATGTCTCAAGAGCAATATCGTCAATATGCGATGATTATTCATGAACGCTTAAAAAAGAAGGGCCCATTATTACAGAAGGAAATTCCTCTTTATTTGGAAGAACGTTACGATAAAATTTGGTCGGATAGATTGCCGGCTGCTTCTGCAAACGATTATATGGTATTGCTTCAAAAGGCAAATCATAAAGGTGGCTTGACAGAAGCAGAAGAAAAAGTGTGGGCGGATATCGTTGAAACGGATATGAGTGCCAAGAAATATCGTAAAACATTTAGACACGCGGGGCAAAAGAATGGTTATACACCATGGACAGTTACAAAAGCGGTTTATGCAATGGATAAACGCGGGAACTGTACAGAAATTGTATTTTTAGCGAATAATTTAAATGAAGATGACAGTGCTGAAATACGTAAACATTTAGCAAATTTACACTTCCAAGTGTTGCAAAGTGATAAGTATGATGCGACTTTTATTAAATAAACTCGGTGCTATGAGCGCCGAGTTTATTTTTATTCCGTAAACGACCGATTGGTGAAGGTTAATAATCAGTGGGGGATGAACCACCCACTGATTAAAGTTTCACTTTATGTACAAGCACTTTTTAGCTATCGCTGGGTATGATGGGTAGTAATACTTAGGCGAAAGGGGAAAAGGTGATGAAACAGAGTAAAGAAGAGTTTATTAAAAATGAAGGCGCTGATTTCCCTGGGAAAACATATGTAGACTGTGTACTACAGCATGTATTTGATTTTCAGCGTAATTATTTATTGAAAGATATGTTTCAAGTGCATAGGGCACATATTATTATGTTAACTGAAGAAAAGCTAATGAAAAGAGAAGAAGCGAAAGCTATATTAACAGCACTTAAAAAGGTAGGGGCAATTCCAAAGGATCAGTTGCTATATACAGAGCAACATGAAGATCTTTTTTTCTTAGTTGAACATTTACTTTCTCAAGAAGCAAAGTGTGAATTTGTCAGTAATATGCATATCGGTAGGAGTAGAAATGATATGGGTGTAACGATGTATCGCATGAGTTTGCGGCAATATGTATTACGGTTAATGGAACATCATTTATTGCTGCAAGAAAGTATGCTGGAGCTCGCTGAGGAACATATGGGAACAATTATGCCTGCGTATACACATACACAACCAGCGCAACCAACAACATTTGGTCATTATGTTTTAGCAATTTACGATACGATGCAAAGAGACTTGGAACGAACGAGAAAAGCGTATCATTTTGTAAATCATTCTCCAATGGGGGCAGCTGCCCTTTCTACAACAAGTTTCCCGATTAAGCGAGAGCGAGTGGCACAGCTACTGGGATTTACAAATGTAATTGAGAACTCATATGATGCTGTCGCTGGAGCGGATTATTTATTAGAAGTTAGTTCGTTGCTAATGGTTATTATGACGAACACAAGTAGATGGATTCATGATTTTTTACTATTAGCGACGAAAGAATACGATGGGATTACTGTAGCGAAGCCATATGTACAAATAAGTAGCATTATGCCGCAAAAACGAAATCCTGTTTCAATTGAACATGCACGCGCTATTACGAGTACTGCTTTAGGGGAAGCCTTTACTGTATTTCAAATGATTCATAATACACCATTTGGCGATATTGTCGATACGGAGGATGACTTGCAGCCGTATTTATATAAAGGAATCGAAAAGGCGATTCGTGTTTTTTGTATTATGAACGCAGTTATTCGAACGATGAAGGTAGAAGCGGAAACGTTAAAAAGTCGTTCATATAAACACGCGATTACGATTACAGATTTCGCAGATGTTTTAACAAAGAACTATGAAATACCATTCCGGCATGCACATCATGCAGCAAGTACGATTGCGAATATGTCTATGCAGCAGAAGAAAGAATTACATGAATTACATTTCAAAGAAGTAAATATGTACTTGCAAGAAAAGTTAAGAGTAACTTTATTAGAAGAAGAGTGGAAAGAAATTATATCACCAGAAGCTTTTATTCAAAAAAGAAATGTATATGGTGGTCCGAGTAAAAAAGAGATGGAGCGTATGATTCAAAAACGCAAAGAATCTTTTCGAAAAGAAGAAGAGATATTTGAGAAGGAAAAGAAGAGAGTTTTGCATGCTGAAAATGATTTGAACACATTAGTTTCAAATATTATTGAATCGTAAAAGGAGGATTTAATGAATTAATCGCCAATACTTAATTAAAATATAAATCGAGGGAAGAGATTGTCGATGATTCAATTACACGTATATGAAGAGGTTCTCCGTTTTAAAGAAGATGTTACATCATTTTTAGAAAAGAATGAGCAGGCAAATAATTTAATATTAGGCGTTTTACAAGTTGTTCAAGAACCGATATTTATGGCGGTAGCGAAACGTGGAGAAGAGGTTACGATTGTATTTCTTCAAACTGTGGAAAGACAAATGATTGTTGCAACTTCTGAAATTGCGGAAGAGGATATAGTGGAACTTGCAAAGGAGTTAACGAAAGTATATCCGGATATTCCTGGTTTCATTGGCAATAAGAAAGTCATAAAGAAGTTAGCTGAAGAGATTGCGATATTAGAACAGAAAAAAATTGTAGTTGGAATGGAGCAAGGTGTATATGAATTAAAACGAGTAAAGAAGAAGTGGAACGATGGGATTTTTCGTACGATAAATAGTGATGAGCTACCATTAATAGAAAAATGGATATATCAATTTTGTGAAGACGTGAAGTTACCTACTACGAAAGAGGAAGCGAAACAAACCGCACATACATTAATAACTACCAACCGTCTATTTGGTCTGGAGGTTGGCGGGAAATTAGTCTCTGTAGCTGCAAAAACAAGACCAACTACAAATAATATAACAGTTAATTTCGTATATACGCCGAAAGAAGAACGGAAAAAAGGGTACGCATCAAATTGTGTAGCTGCACTTAGTCAACGTATGTTAGATGAAGGTTACAGAACAACGACATTATATACTGATCTGGCAAATCCAACATCAAATAAAATTTATCAAGAAATTGGTTATGAAGAGATTATGGAGTCTGTACTTATATTCTTAGAGAAGTAGAATGAAAAGGCACACTAGTATAGCGTGCCTTTTTGTTATTCATCAATTCGAATTACCTCACCTTGCGGGAAGTCCTCTGTTTCTAGTAAGCTACGAATTGCCTTCGCAACATATTCGGGTAACAGTAGCTTTCCTTCTTCTTTTAATGCGATGAATCGATCTAAATTTATGAAGTCTTCTTTATTTGTTTCACGAATTTGAGCTTGCATATTTGTATCAACAACACCAGGTGCAAAAGCGACGATTTTTACTGGATATTCTTTTTCTTTTTCTTCGGTCGCTACACACTGTGTAAACATATTTACGCCAGCTTTCGTTGTACAATAAGCTCCCCATCCGAAATAAGGATTTTTTCCTGCGCCAGATGAAATGTTTATAACACGTTTATCTACTTTCCAATCTTTCGTATGTTTCATGAAAGTGGAGGTAAGAATCATAGGTGCAAGTAAATTAATTTGAACGTTCGTAATGAACAGTCCGCTCTCAGCTTTTTCAATTGGTTTCATAGGTGCAACTGTGCCCGCATTATTAATTAAATGAATAGATGATACAGCCTCTTCATTAATAGATGAAATGATTTCGTTAAAGTTAGTTTCTAAATTATGTACATCTTGAAGATCTAAGGAATGGAAAATGCAATTGCTGTTATTTTGCTCTGCGAGTTTAGTAAGCTCTTTATTTTCTCTTCTAGAAATAGAGATGACCGTTGTATTTTCTTCTAACAATTGCGTGGCAATCGCCTCACCTAAACCTTGTGAAGTTCCTGTTATGATTACGTAGCGCATAATTTTATAAACCCCTCTCGTATGTGCGGAATTTTGTTGGACAACGTACACTCTATAGTTTGTCTACATTTTATAGTATAGAGCACTTTTTACTATAAATGAAATGAGATGATTATGTGCCTTTTATGAATCGCTTTACAACGACAGTAACTGGTGCCGTCACGTTCACTGGGAACACGTTGGGACTCAGTCCTACATCTCCTGCACCAGGCAATAACTTCGGTACGATTGATGTATTTACTACAGTAAATACATCGCTTCAAGTGCCAGGGTTCCCAGCAGGAACGACAAATGATTGGCCATTAAATTCTTCAAGTGCAATTTTAAACCTTCCAGCAGGGAGTAGTTTTTATACGCAGAACTAGTGTGGGCTGGCACATACAGGACTGATACTGAGGATGTTACTGCATTTTTAAATGATAATATTTCGTTTACAACACCAGCAGGAACATTTTCAGTTGCACCAGATCCTGCAACTGCTCAACAAGGATCAGTTGGGAATCAGTTTTATTACGTTAGATCTGCCAATGTAACAAACTTTGTTAATGGAGGAGGAGCGGGGACATATACAACTGGGAGTGTTCCTGCTGCGAGAACTGCTGCCAATTCAACTATTAGTCGATCGGTAGGCTGGACACTTGAGGTAGTTTATCAAAATGCGAGTTTACCACTTCGAAATTTATCAGTGTATGCAGGTCAAGAAATCATCGATGCTTCATCGCCACCAGTTGATGCTATTATTTCTGGTTTTGCAACGCCGTCTACGGGGACAGTTACAGGAAGAGTACTTGTAACTGCTCAAGAAGGTGATTCTAACATTGTTGGAGATCAACTTCGTTTTGGGCCGAACGCTAATGCTACAGTTGCATTATTCGGACCGAGAAATCCCGCAAATAATTTCTTTCAATCACAAATTTGTAATGACAATGGGAATTTAGATACGAGCGGCACGTTTGGAAATTTGAATCAGCCGCCAGTAACGATTAATAGACAAACGAATACAGTTGTAACACAAGTTAATACAGGTGGTTTAAATGTAATAAAAGAAGTAAATACAGCTCAAGCGGCAGTAGGAGATACTTTAACGTACACGATTGCCGTTCAAAATACAGGAAACGTTCCGTTAACAAATGTGTTTTTCCAAGACACTATTTCTTCCGCTGTTTCATTTGTTGCAAATTCTGTAACGATTAATGGAGTACCGCAAAGTGGATTGAATCCGAATACAGGATTTTCTCTTCAAAATATTCCTGCGGCTCAAACCGTTGTAGTCACATTTGACGTATTAATTGTACAGGATCCAGAAAATGAAGATATTTTAAATAGTGCAACTGTATCCGCAAGTTTTCAAGTGAATCCGAGTGAACCACCAGTTACTATTACTGTTCCGAGTAACGTCGTGAATACGACAGTACAAACAGGGAGCTTTGAAGTTATAAAATCTGTGAATACGAGTGTTGCAACGGTAGGGGATGTTTTAGTATATACAATCGAAATAATTAATGCAGGTAGTGTACCAGCTACAAATGTATTTTTCCAAGATTCAATTCCGCAAGGGACATTATTTATTGAAAATAGTGTATTGGTTAATGGTGTTTTACAAGAAGGGGCTGACCCAGAACTTGGATTCCCATTAAATAATTTGCCTACTGGTGCGAGTGTAATTGTTACGTTTGAAGTATTAATTGATGAAATTCCCCAAGGAAATAATGTCGTAAATAATGCGAATGTAACTGGAGATTTCCTTGTAAATCCAACAGAGCCACCGATTACTGTAACAGTACCAAGTAATACTGTTATGACAGTGGTGAATTCTTCAGGGTTAAATGTGAGGAAAAATGTAAATGCAAGTGAAGCTGGTAAAGGAGATACGCTAACATATACAGTTACTATACAAAATAGTGGAACAGTAGCAGCGACAAATGTATCATTCCTTGATCCGATTCCATCTGGAACAACGTTTGTAGCGAATAGTGTAACGATAAATGGAACGCCCCAACCAGGTTTAAACCCAACAACTGGATTTCCACTTGCTAATATTCCAGTAGGAGGGATGGTAACGGTCACTTTTCAAGTGTCAATCACAAGTGTGCCAATGAATAGAGTACTTCCGAATAATGCAAATGTAACTGCAGATTTTCAAGTAAGTCCTTTGCAGCCACCGATTACAATTGTAACGATTAGTAATATAGTCGTGACGCGAGTGAATGTAGGTTCAGTTAATGTAATAAAGAGTGTAAATACATCACAAGCAGGTATAGGAGATACGTTAACATATACGATTCGTGTTCAAAATACAGGAACTGTTCCTGCCACAAATATTATTTTTCAAGATCCAATCCCATCTGGAGCTACATTTGTAGCGAATAGTGTCACGATAAATGGAGTCGTTCAGCAAGGTGCGGACCCTATGAAAGGTTTTCCAGTTACAAATATTCCAGTCGGGCAAACCGCTACAATTACGTTTCAAGTTAAAGTGACGATTGTTCCAAGCGGAGGGAATATAAGAAATCAATCGAATGTTACTGCAAGTTTCCTTATAAATCCGGCAGGGCCTCCTATAACGAATGTTACGAATAGTAACTTTGTAGTGACACAAGTAAATACGGCACAGTTAAATATACAAAAATCTTCATCTGTACAACAAGCTGCACTTGGAGAAACTTACACGTATTCTGTTGTCATTCGGAATAACGGCACAGTACTAGCGACGAATGTTTCTTTCATTGATCCAATTGCTCTAGAAACAACATTTGTAGCAAATAGTGTAACGATAAATGGAACGCCACAACCTGGGTTTGATCCAAATGTTGGTTTTCTGATTCCTAATATTGCAGCTGGGACATCATTGACTGTAACGTTCCAAGTTACAGTAGTTGCGCCATCCCCGCGCGGAGCAGTATTAAATACGGCATCTGCTACAGCCACGTTCTTATTAAATCCTTTACAACCACCTGTAACAACGACAAATTCAAGTAATACGACAGTAGTTACAATACCGTTACCTCCTCCTGGTGAAGTAACAGCAACAAAAACAGTTGACGTTGCAACTGGAACAGTTGGGGATGTATTAACGTATACCGTGTTAATTTCAAATGTAGGAATTATACCTGTTACAGATGTGTTCTTCCAAGATGTCATACCAGAAGGGACGACATTTGTAGAAGATAGTGTAACGATAGATGGGGTGCAGCAACTGGATGTAAATCCAGAAATAGGATTTACAGTTACGCCATTATTAATTAATGGCGGAAGTATTGAGGTAACGTTCCAAGTGACGATTACAGAAATTCCAGATAATGAAGTCATATTAAATGATGCAGACGTTACATTTACTTCGCAACCAAACCCGCAAGAACCACCGATTACGGAAACGATATTAACAAATTTAGTCGTTACGACGATTAATATAGCGTTTATTTTTCCGTTAAAACTAGTAGATAAAGAAGTAGCGACTGTAGGAGAAATTTTAACGTATGATGTATTGATTTTTAATCTCGGAACAGTGCCAGCGACGAATGTTCAATTTATCGATACGACTTCTTCTGGTGTAAAATTTGTACCGGGAAGTGTGAGCATAAATGGAGTACCAGAACCAGGATTAGATCCTTTTATCGGTTTTACAGTTCCAAATATACCTGTAGATGATTTTGTGCTTGTCACATACCAAGAGATGGTAACGATCATCCCTCAAGGTGGAACAGTTGTAAACTTTGTAGATGTTACAGCGACATTTGTTGTAAGTGAGACAGAGCCGCCTATTACTGAGACAACGACAAGTAACACGACATTAACAGAAATAAATGAAACTGGTTTGAATGTTTTAAAATCAGTAAGTCAGCCAATTGTTGCAATAGGCGATACAATCACATATACAACAGTAGTTCAAAATACAGGGACAATGGTAGCAACGAATGTTCAATATAGTGATATATTACCTTCGTCTATAATGTTTGTACCGAACAGTGTAGCGATAGATGGTGTGTCACAACCTGGATTCAATCCTAATAATGGATTCTCGCTTCCAGATATAAATCCAGGGGAAAGTGTAGAAGTCACATTCCAAGTAACAGTTGTCAGTGTTCCATCAAACGGAACGATTGCCAATACGGCAAATGTGACTGGAAGCTTTATATTAGTACCAGGAGAACCACCAGTTGTAGTAAATCAGCCAAGCAATACAACACTCATAACTGTAAATAGAGGACGATTTAATGTTATAAAACAGGTGAACAGGGCTGCGACTCTCGTTGGCGATGTATTAACGTATACAGTGCAAATAACGAATACGGGAACAGTAACAGCTAACAATGTTCAGTTTATTGATATGATTTCAGCAGGAGCGTCATTTGTTCCAAATAGTGTAACGATAAATGGAGCCCTGCAACCAAACTTAAATCCGATTACTGGCTTTGGAGTTGGAGATATACTCGTTGGAGAAACGGTAATAGTGACGTTTCAAGCGACAGTTACAAACATCCCGTCATCAGGAACAATTACGAACGTTGCAAATATAACAGGGAGTTTTACTTTAGTACCAGGAGAACCACCAGTTGTAGTAAATCAGCCAAGTAATACGACAATAACGAGGGTGAATAGAGGAAGATTTAGCGTTATAAAATCTGTAAATAAACAAGCAACGCGATTAGGAGATACGTTAATTTATAGTGTGCAAGTTACGAATACAGGAACGGTACTGGCGACGAATGTTCAGTTTATCGATGTTCCATCCGCTAGTTTAGAATTTGTTCTTGGAAGTGTACAGATAAATGGGATTCCACAAGTAGGTTTAGATCCTTTTGTAGGCTTTTCATTACCAAATCTTGCAGTAGGGGATAGCGTATTAATCACATTTGAAGTAAATGTAATCGCAATTCCACCTTCTAGTAGCATTATGAATACAGCGAGAGTAACTGGTGATTTCGAATTGATTCCAGGAGAACCACCGTTTACAATTACGAATTCAAGTAATACGACAGTCACACCAGTAAATAGAGGCAGTTTAGATATGCTGAAAGAAGTAGATCATTCAATTGTTGGAGTAGGAGAAACGGTAACGTATCGTGTTCGCATATTAAATACTGGTACGGCTGATGCAATGAATGTTCAATTTATTGATGTGCTATCTCCGGAAGCGGCTTTTGTACCAAATAGTGTAACGGTAAATGGAGTAGCGCGTCCAGGAGTAAATCCGCAGGTTGGATTTACGATTTTAGACATTCCAGTCGGTGAGACGGCGATAGTAACATATGAAGCTACAATTACGAGTTTTCCAGATGGTGGTACAGTAGTGAACGTCGCTGGAGTGTTAGCAGAATATATTTTAGTACCAGGAGAGCCGCCAGTTACAGTGATGGACACGAGTAATACAGTTATTGTAACGGTAAACACTGCAATCTTATTTGTTGCAAAAGGAGCAAACTTTGAAGTAGCAATGGTAGGAGATGTTGTCACTTACGGCATTGCCGTTATAAATGATAGTACAGTTCCTGTGACGAATATTGTTTTAACAGATATCATTGATCCAAATACGTTATTTATAAATGGCACGGTAACGGTAAATGATGTACCTCTTCCATTTGCCAATCCGAATACGGGTATTCCGTTAGGTGATTTTCAGCCGAATGATGCGGCAATTATTAATTTCCAAGTTGTAATAACGGGAGGACAAATAAATAATTTAGTTACAAATACTGCTACAGCGACTGGGCTCGCAACTGTAAATCCGAATGAGCCGCCTGTAGTAGTTGAAGGCGATAGTAATACAGTCGTTATCCCATTTATTCCTCAAAATGTCTCAACGACAGTCGTAAAAACGGCAGATCTTCAAACAGCAACGATAGGCGATGTTATTACGTTTACCACAGTTATTACGAATACGGGGGATACAGCGATACAAAATATTCGTTTTCAAGATATGTTAGATGGGAGTTTTCGATTTGTTCCTGGAAGTGTAATGGTTGATAATACGCCAGTGCCCAATGTAAGCCCAGTATCAGGATTTCTTATAGGAAATTTAAACCCTGGTGAAGCACGGACAGTTTCGTTTCAAGTAGTAGTTGAGAGTGCACCAAGTGGTTCAGGAAATTATATTAATGAAGCGAGTATTCGGTTTGAACATCAAGTAGGCACAGTATTGCCACCTGTTACACAAATAATAGATAGTAACATAATTGTCATTCCATTCGTTCCAACGATAGAACAAATTTGCGAAACAAACTTTAATTGTTTAGACAAAATTCCATTTCACTGTTCTCCGTGTAATCAGTTGCAAATAAATAAAAAATAAACACAAAAAGAGCATCCTGAAAGAATAGGATGCTCTTTTTGTTTGGATCAAGTAGCTTCTTCTTCGGGAGAAGTGAAAAATTCGTTGACTTTGTTGGAGAGTAGAAATGGAATAGCTCCTTTTATAACGGAAATGTCCCAGTCCCACCATGCAAGGTTTTCTAGTTTTTCAATGATTTCTTGCGGGAAACGATATCGAACTAGTTTGGCAGGATTACCAGCGACGATTACATATGGAGGTACGTCTTTTGTAACAACACTCTTGGCCCCGATAATGGCCCCGTTACCAATTGCAACACCAGATAAAATGCAGGATTGATAACCAATCCATACATCATTGCCGACTACGATATCACCTTTTGAAGAAGGATGACCAGTAATGTGTGCTCCTTCTTCGAAGAGGACATTAAATGGATAAGTTGTTATCCAATCAGCACGATGTTCACCGCCAAGTACGAAAACGACTTCTTCTCCTAATGAACAAAACTTACCTATTTTTAATTTTGTTTCATCATTCCAAGAAAAAATAATAGGGCCTACTTTACTGTAAGTATAATCACCGATATCATATTTATTATATTCAGGTTTTTGATTTAAATATAACATACCAATTTTAGCATCCTCTCTAAAGAAAGTAATGGATATGGAACATTATATGCAAGGTGAAGTAAGGCGAACTATGTTGTATGAAATAGTAATGTGCAAAAATGTTAGTAGGCAAGATGAATAAAAGGGAGTGGAATGTATGAGATACGAAATGGGATTATATAATAAACCTTTTCAGTCAATTTAATTAGGGAAAAAAGTATATGAAGTACGCTTATACGATAAAAAACGTCAACTTATAAAACAAGACGATGAAATTGTATTTACGAACCCTACGACAGCAGAAACGATGGCTGTAAAAGTAACGGAGATAAAACGATACGAAAGCTTTAAAGCAATGTACGAACAAATTGATAAAAAATTATTTGACTGTGAAGAACTTAGTATAAAAGAAATGTTAGAAAGTACATACGAAATATATACGAAAGAACAAGAAAATGAATGGGGAACAGTTGCGATTGGTGTTGAGGTAATAAAGTGAGAAGAAATCGTGGTGCAGCTATTATTGTACAGGACGGTAAAATCGCTCTTATAAAACGTGTTCGAGAAGATGAAATGTATTTTGTTTTTCCGGGCGGGGGAATTGAAAAAGGAGAAACACCTGAAGAAGCAACGAAGCGAGAGATCTATGAAGAATTAGGGGTACATATACAAGTGGAGCATCTGATTGCAAAGGTGGAGTATAAAGGTACGGAGTATTATTATAATGCCCATATTATAGGTGGAGTTTTCGGAAGTGGTAAAGGCGAGGAGTTCGAGCTGAAAGATAGAGGGAGTTATATTCCTTTATGGATGCCGGTAAATGAGTTGCCAAATGTAAATATAAAACCGTATGAAATGGCCCAAAGTGTATTCGATTATTATAGGGAATAAGGTCTGACAACATACAAAAAAAACCATTGACATAGCCTTCTGATTTAAGTATTGTATTCGAGTATGTTTATAATCAGGAGGTTTATATGAGCAATCAAACTACTACACATCATGTGAAAATGACAACAGCAGATCCATCTGGAATTGGTCTATTTGGATTAGCGATGGTAACACTTGTAGCATCATCTCAAAAGTTAGGCTTAACAGATGGCGTTTCACTTGTATTACCATGGGCAATCTTTTTAGGAGGATTTGCACAAATCTTTGCATGCATTCACGATGCAAAGCATAATAATACGTTCGGTACAACAGCATTTGGTGCGTACGGCCTATTTTGGTTAGGTGTTGGAATGACTTGGTTAATTCAACTTGGAGTATTTGGCGAAAAATTAGCCCAAACTGCAGATTCAAAACAGCTTGGTATAGCCTTTATCGGATACTTGATTTTCACGATCTTTATGACAATTGGTGCAATGGAAACACATAAAGTATTATTTATGATTTTCGTCCTTATTGATTTCTTATTTATCGGTCTTTCATTAAGTACTTTAGGTGTTATGCCGCACGCAATGCATAATTTAGCAGCGTATTCTGAACTATGTATTTCATTATTATCTTTCTATGGTTCAGCAGCAGCCGTGTTAAATACACACTTCGGAAAAGTTGTATTACCAGTTGGAAAACCATTTGGTATTTTTAAAAAGTAATAAAAAAGAACGGATGATTGTATAGTCATCCGTTCTTTTTTATTTATTTATAGCTACAGCAGTAGATCCTGTCATTTCGGAAATCTTTTGAGAGCTTGCTGGGCTGCCATCTATCGTTACATGAACTTGTTGTTTAGGGTTCGCGGTAACAATCCAGGCGTTTGGTAAATAGCGTGATTTATGAGATAAGGTTGAAGGGATGTTTAAAATGTCTCCCATTGCGTACAATGTTGCTGACGAGCCCCCGTCCATTGCCATTGCATTTATGGCCCCTTTTTCATAAAGAATATCTTGGCAGTCTCTTAAAGAAGCTCCGATACTATGAGGTTGTCTTCCATCAATGGTGAAAAACATAATTGATCCATCTTTTTTCTGAGCCATAATACTGCGGGGACCATAGCCCCATCCGCCATCATTTGTAATCATTTTTTCGCCATTTACAATTAGTTGAGGCATAAAGCCAGCAGCGGAAACGACATTCTTATTTAACAGTTGATTAGCAGAAAACTCTCCTGAAACCATTTGTCCGTATTTTGTAAGTCCACTGACGAGAGTAGGGGTATTAATGTCTTGCGGTGTGTTTATGACCTTCCCGTTTTCCATAACAATACCGATGCCTGTTTTACCACCACCATGCCCCGTTTCATCCCAGAACCCACTAGCATTTACAGCAGCAAGTGCATGGTTTCGTTTTGCCATGACATATATTTTTTCCCCAACGTCTTTTCCTTGTGAACCTTGTTGTGTAACGAGCTTTACATTTAATGGATTATTAATAGTCATTAATTTACCACTAACTGTTTCAATCGAAACAGTTAGTGGTAAATTTTTCTTTCGTTCTAATTCTTGTTTTGAAAGTTTTGTATTGGCAAACTCGCTATTTTTCCATTTTGGATTTGTAATGGATTGAGAAATATCATTTAACTCGTTATCAGACAGTAATGTAATTTTTGCGTATTGCGGATGTTGAGACGTTAAAATACTTTCCGCTGCGATGACACGTAAATTATGGCCGTATGAAGTGCCAAATAGAATACTGGCACCCACTGTTAATAATAGTGCTGTCAAAAGGGATGATATTTTTAAAAGTCTAATAAAAATTTTTTTCATTATAAAGACTCCTCTTTTTGTAAAGTCGAAATTGTTTGTTACCTGAAAAAAATGAAATGTGTAAATGGCCTTTCGCATTATATATGCAACATATTAAATGTGAAAGGATGTATATACAATAAGTTGAGAAACTAGATTTGGCAATAGACGAATATGAATGTTAATACTCAAAATGAAAAAGTAATAGTCAGATGTACGATTTCTTTTAACATAAATGAAAAGGATATAAATCGGATGAAAATAATAATTGAAATTGATTCTCATTATTAATATAATGAGAATCATTTATTGTAAGAGGGGGATGCCAAAGTGGCGAAAATTTTAATAGCGTATGCAAGTATGTCAGGGAATACAGAGAGTATTGCTGATTTAATTAAAGTAAGTTTAGATGCCTTTAATCATGAAGTAGTATTACAAGAGATGGAAGGTATGGATGCTGAAGAATTATTAGCTTATGATGGAATCATTTTAGGATCTTATACGTGGGGTGATGGTGAATTACCATTTGAAGCGGAAGATTTCCATGATAAGTTAGAAAATATAGATTTAACGGGTAAAAAAGTGGCTGTTTTTGGATCAGGTGATACGGCGTATGAACTGTTTTGTGAAGCGGTAACGATATTTGAAGAACGTCTTGTAAAATGCGGAGCAGAGCTTGTACAAGAAGGATTGAAAATTGAATTAGCTCCAGAAGATGAAGAGGACGTTGAAAAATGCAGTAATTTTGCAATTGCTTTTGCTAAGAAGTTCTAGGAATGGGAGTGTCAACGTGGAAACAGAGTTCAGTGCAACCGCTATTACAAAGTTAAGAGATGGAAAGCTTTTGTTAGCTACTACATATAATGGTTTATTCATTGAAAAAGATGGAGAATGGAAACAGATTTTAACTGGGTTCCAAAAACGAATTCGAGATTTACATAGTGAAGGTAATGTAGTTTACGGGGTAGGAGATGAAGGAGTTTTTATTCGTAGTATGAATTGTGGAGAAACGTGGACAATCCAGCGCTTTCCAACAAAAGCAACGAGTTGGAATGTGTGTAGTAATGTACAAGGAACTGTCATTGCTCATGGAGATAAAACACTGTATCTTTCCAATAATTTCGGTTCTACATGGGAGACCATTCATCCATTTCTTGATTATGGTAGTGATGCACCGTCTATTCGTTCGTTATTCTTATATAAACATTACTTATTTATCGGTACGAAAATACATGCGAAATATGGTGGTGTTTGGTTTTTTGATTTAGAGAAACGTAAATTAAGAAGAATTAAAATAGCGATGAATCAAATGATTTCTGCGTTGACTATACATAATTCTTATTTAGTAGCAGCAAGTGGATCGTGTAAAGGAATTGGCGGTAATATTTCTTTTCGTAAAATAGATGAAAGTATTGAGAATGAAAAACTATATTGGCATACATGTCAAAGTGAGCAGAAAGCTAGTAGCTATTTAGATTTAAGTGTAGATCAACATGTGTTATATACGACTTCAACGCAAAATAAGGCGGGCGTTAGCACGGTTTGCCGAGTGCATCTTAATGAAGGAATTGTTACAGTATGTGACTCGGTTAAAGGGCATGGTTGGCGCATTGTGAATGAAAAAGAAGACTATGTTGTAGCTGGATCAGGTGAATTAAAAGCGATGCAATGGGAGAAAGAAGTTATTTAGTAAAAAAACTTTGCTTTTATTATATTGATATGATATAGTTACTTTAAACCATTTTACTTTTAATAATATAGAGATTTAAATGAGCTGTAACTTCCAAGGGGGTAGCAATGTTAAATCTCCTTCGGGGGGTTGCAGTTTTTTAATTTATGACGTATTATTGTAAAGTGGTTGAAAATGAATATGTACATATAGGTACATTGTAGGAGGATTTTTTAAATGCAAAACGGTAAAGTAAAATGGTTTAACGCAGAAAAAGGTTTCGGTTTCATCGAAGTTGAAGGCGGAGAAGACGTATTCGTTCATTTCTCAGCTATCCAAGGCGACGGCTTCAAATCTTTAGAAGAAGGTCAAGAAGTTACTTTCGAAGTAGAACAAGGTAACCGTGGACCTCAAGCTACAAACGTAAACAAGAAGTAATTATGAAAAAAAGAAGGGCTTGCCCTTCTTTTTTTTGCGTTTTTTTGATGGGTGTCCTACTATGTATATTTATAAAAAAGACTGAATTTTTAGTTTATAATTAAATGTATAAACTGCATGTATAAATAGATACTGAAAATAAAGTAAAGCTGTTAAATAGGCTTCTCGTATTAATAGGAATTAGAAAGAGGTATACAAATTGAAAAACGCTACACATTTTATTGTGTTTGATATTGAAAGGAATTTTAGGCCGTATAAATCGGAAGATCCGTCAGAAATAGTTGATATTGGAGCTGTAAAAATAGATGTGAGTACAATGAAGATTATTGGAGAATTTTCAGAGTTAGTAAAACCAAGTGCCCCATTAACTCGTCATACAACAAAATTAACTGGAATTACAAAGAAAGATTTAATTGGTGTAGAAAAGTTCCCTCAAATTATAGAGAAATTTATTAAGTTTATCGGAGAAGATTCTATATTTATTTCATGGGGAAAAGAAGATTATCGTTTTCTATCTCACGATTGTACATTACATGGTGTAGAATGCCCATGTATGGAAAAAGAGAGCAGATTTGATGTGCAAAAATTTGTTTTCCAGGCGTATGAAGAATTATTTGAGCATACACCAAGTTTACAATTTGCAGTGGAGCAGCTTGATTTAACGTGGGAAGGTAGGCAACATCGTGCTTTCGCAGATGCTGAGAATACAGCGAATATATTTCTTAAAGCATATAGTGAGAGAGATATTAATAAGCGATACAAGAGACATGGTGAGCTTGAACTTGTAAAGAACGGAAAACTAACAGAAAAAGCGAAAAAAAAGATGCGAAAATGGGCATTTAAAGAAATGAAAAAAAGTGCAGAGCGTCCTTTTGTATGGAGTGTATTTGAAAGTAGTGACACGTGGGAAAGTATAACGGAAAGATATTATATAAGTGAATCTGCAGTAGAACTTCTAAAAAAACACTTTCCTACTGCAGTGAGAAAGGCAGAGCGGCAACTTAGGTATTTGGCTGAGATGGAGGAGAATACAGAGGTTAAATGAGATCCTCCTCCATTTCTAACTACATAAATTTAATTTTATCGCTTTGACGGTGGATAAAGTCTTCATATTAAATAGAAATTAATTTGTTGTTATAATTGCTTTGAAAATAAAGGCGTAGTAAGAATTGTAAAATGTATTAATAAAATAAGAACTCATAGAAATGAAAGAGTGGACAGTTAAATGGAAGCGATCTTTAATATTTTAACCGTGGGGTATTAACGATTAAAATATAAGAGTAAGATAAGATTTTTATACAAGGGAGGTGTGATAGTGGTAGACTTGGATATTAAAGACGTCAACGTACAGATGGAATTAAACGGAGTCTTTTGGAATGAGGATGGGATTGCTGAAATGATGGTGACTACAAAAGCGGAACATTCTCTTATTCTTCGTCTAGTAGTTGACCTAGAAAGTAAAACTATTCGTGCGATGAATGCCGAGATAGTGAGTGGGTTCTGCCCTCTATGCAAACAGAAAAAGAATGAATGTAGTGAACTTAATGACGCGCAAAATATAATGGATATTTTAGAAGAAGCCTACGATTGGGTGAGAGAGCATCCAAAATATCGTTTTCAATTATCTTTTTACGAGTACAATAAATTTGAGGTAGTGAAGTGAAATTTTAATTTTACCAACATACATAGTGACTAAAAGGACACCAAAAACTTATAGAAGGACCTTGGTCAACTAGAAATATTGAAGCAAATATCTGTAATGGAAATACGCTTGTAGAGCAAGGAAGGGATCTACTTGACCCTACAAAAAAATTTAAAAATAAGCATATTTTGTTATAAAGCAGAGAAACCGATTCTTAGTAGAATCGGTTTTTAATATAAATGGCAACTATGTTCCAAATAGCGAGCATGTAATGCTGTAAAACAAAAAGATACTAAATAGTTTGTTTATGTAAATAACGTTTAGTACATGGAAGCATTTATTCACTCCCGTTCGGATCATAAGAATACTGCTGCTTATTCTCAATCCGCTCAATTACGTCTTGCAACTCATCCGGCTTCAGAAACTCAATCGGAGAGAAGCCTTTTTCAAACGTAAGTGTGTCAGCCTCAATCATTAATACATAGCGGTCGTTTACCTTTGCAATATGTATTAAGTCTCCGAAATCAGCAAGCAACGCCTTCACAGAGATATGATCTGCTTTTAACTTTAATTCTACTTCAGGAGCATGCTCGACGATTTGAGCGGTAGCTTCCATTACTTCTTCGGTTGAAAATTGTTCCATAATTTCGCGTTTCGGACTGGCGGCCCATACTTCCATCGCTTGGTCGAATTGTTCGCGTTCTTCAGTACCTTCTTCAAATACATCTTCAATTTGGTCGTATACCATGTCCATTACTTGTGTTTTCATAATTTCAGGCATAGAGCGTTCGTATTCGACGAATTTTAAGAAGTCTTCAAAGTAACGGGCGTGTGATGCTTGGTGTATTTTTAGTTCGCCTACTTCGACCATGCCTTCCTCAGGCATGTACGGATATTGGATAGATTTCATGTTTTTTGTTGTGATGGCCATTTCAACGTTACGAATCAGTGTTGATTCATCTGAAATAGAAGCAACTTTCGGTTCAAAGTCACATTTCATAACGAAAACGAATGGATCATCAAAGTATTTGCGTAGTTTTGCTTGAGCGATTAAAAATACACCACCACGTACAGCGCTTGTGTCAAGATATGTATAAACGAGAGGTTCGCTCATATCTTTGAAGTTTTCTTTTGTTTCTGCAAAGCGAATACGATTAAAAAGGTTGTAATGAGGGTTTGAATCAAGTTCATGTCCTTCTTCTACAATAAAGCGACCAATTTTGGTTGGGGCTTGTTCTGTTTTTGCGTGACGTTCTACTTTTCGCTTTGAAATTTTTAATAATTCACCATTCAAAAATTCTTTTAAAGAGCTATCTTCATACTCTTCAGCGTCTAATGTTTGAAAATGTTTATAGCGTTTATCAACTGCTTCACCTTTTCCTTCTACTTGTACTACATAAAAGGAAAGAAAATTTATTTCAAAATCCATATTTATCACCTTGTTTCATTTCATTAACTCTTATCAGTATAGAGATGGAAAAAACTTTCGTCAATTTATATAAGGAAGGGGGAGCCCCTTCCTTATATATTTGTTATTTTCGAAATTAAAAGCCGTCTTCTAATGCTGAAAATGGAATGTTTAGTCTATTTTCTACTGTACGTAAACGCTGATTTAAGCGGTTTAATCTACGCGTATGACGCTCAACTGTGTTTTCTAGTTGACGTACTCTTTGCTCAAGCTCATTTACTCGTCGTTCTAGTTGACGGTTTCCAGTACCAGGGAAAGAGATTGGAAGTTGAAATTGGCGATTTTGATCATATGGATTAACTTGTTCTGATTGATCTATATATTGTTGGTATTGTGTCTCTAAATCATACTGAGGTTGGTAACCATATTGGTTATATGGATCATAAGGATTGTAGGGATACATAAACACATCCTCCATTTCTTTATAATTAGGTTAAATTCACCATAATGTATGTGCAGAAGCGGAGTAGTGGCACGGCAAATACCTAGATGCGCTGAAGGGATTGATTGTTTTGATCTATAAAAATTTGGTTTCAGTTGTTTAATAATGATCATATATGAGAAATCAGCATTACGTTTTATGAAGCATGTAGGTGAATAAAGAGGTGAAATGAAAGAGTTTTACAATTGTATTTCATGCGTTAAATGGTATATACTGGATAGGGATAGGTTACATAAAAGTTACAATCTTATCAAACTCGAAAATTTATATTAATATGTATAGACATTTACAAAAGAAAAGAGTAATTTAGATAGAGTAAAAAATAACTTGTAACATTTTCTAAATATATTGTAAAATGATTGTAACAAAACATACATAAAAATGAAATAATACATAAGAAATGATGTTGGGGAAAAGGAGAGAGTATATTGTTCCGAAAAATAAAGGGTATATTAGTAGGGGTGCTATGCGTAGCTATAGTAAGTGGTTGTGGCGCAAAAGTAAGTGATGTTGCATTAGTGAGTGATATTGGTGGGAACGTTGTAGAGGCTAAGGCTGATGTACAGGATTCAATTAGCTTAGTGGATGGTCGTACTGGTACTGAAGTGAAGAAACTAGATTTATCGAGTTTAGGCTATTTTGAAGATGAAGCGAAATTCAAAAAATCGGTAACGAAGGTTGCTGGTGAAGTTGGGAAAAGCGTCGATAAAAAGATGGTCCCTTCGCGTATAGCGCCTGATGGATCATGGCAAGAAGGAAAACCTTCGTATGAATTAATGGAAAAAGAGTTAGTAGACAAATTATTAAATGTAGGTATGTGGGATTCTACTTATCAGTTACCAATTGTGGAGAAAAAACCTACTGCAACATTAAGTGATGCGCAAGGCAGTGGTACTGTAATTGGTAGATATGAAACGAATTTAGGTGGTTCAACAGGTGGTCGAATTGAAAATATTCGTTTATCTGCTCAGAGCGTAAGTGGAGTTGTTTTAGCAAAAGGAGACCGTTTCTCTTTTAATGCACTAATTGGAGATACAACACCAGATAAAGGGTACCAATTAGGAAAAGAAATTGTAGATGGTAAATTAGTAGATGGATATGGTGGTGGTGTTTGTCAAACATCATCTACTTTATTCAATGCGGCAGATCAAGCTGGTTTGAAAATGGTAGAGAGAACTACACATTCTAAAACAGTAGGTTATGTACCACAAGGAAGAGATGCTACAATTGCGTATCCATATTTAGACTTAGTATTTGAAAACACGAATGATGCTCCTGTTAAGTTGTATATGGGCATACAAGGTGGAAAGCTAGTTGCTGAAGTACATAAAATGAGATAAATATCATAAGCTATAAGAGTAAAAGATTGGAAGCTGGTATTTCTAAGTTTGTTAGAAGTACCGGCTTTTTGTGTGCAATTTATTAAGAAGAGTAATTTTGATGGCGTATTGTTCGTATGTACGAAAAAAAGACTGGGTTTAATTCTTAGTTTTCCTATTGACATTGTTTTAATTCAGCTGTATTCTTCATAATAACAACTTAATAAATGGAAAAATTTATTAGTTTTCTTATCAAGAGAGATGGAGGGATTGGCCCGATGAAATCTCAGCAACAGGCTACAAAAGTACTGTGCTAATTCCAGCAAACGAATGATGCGTTTGGAAGATGGGGGGAAATGGATTAACATTCAACTCTTCTTATATGTATAAGAAGAGCTTTTTGTTTAGAGAGGGGGGATAGAATGAAATTTGATGTAACGTATTTTTTAGAAAGTTTTCCGCAATTATTTAAGTATGTATACATAACTTTAGGGATTACTGTTGTTTCCATGATTATTTCTTTCTTTATAGGGATTGGCTTGGCAATCATAACAAAAAACAAACCGAAATTTTTATATCCAATTGCAAGGGTGTATATCTCTTTCTTTAGAGGAACACCGTTATTAGTTCAATTGTTTGTGTTGTATTTCGGATTGCCACAAATATTTCCGGCTTTTACAGTACTTACAGCTATGCAAGCAACCTTAATTGGTCTCAGTTTAAATAATGCTGCTTATTTGTCAGAGATAATTCGAGGTTCATTAAATGCTGTTGAATCAGGGCAAATGGATGCTTGTTTATCAGTAGGGATGACAAAAGCACAAGCCATGCGGCAAATTATCTTTCCGCAGGCTATTCGTGTAGCAGTGCCGTCACTTGGAAATAATTTTGTTGGATTGTTAAAAGAATCTTCGTTATCTTTTGCGCTTGGGGTGGCTGAAATTTTAGCACAAGCGAAAATGTTAGCTGCTCAATCGTATCGTTATATGGAAAGTTATTTAGCGGTAGCGATTGTGTATTGGATTATTACAATTGCAATTAGCTGGGGGCAGAAAAAATTAGAAAAGAAACTTGATGCGCCGTATTTATAACAGAAATGAGGTGAAGTATGTGATTGAGATAAGTGATTTGTATAAATCCTACAAACTTAATGAAGTGTTAAAGGGAATTTCACTTACTGTGAAAAAAGGGGAAGTGGTAGTAATTATTGGACCTTCTGGTTCAGGGAAATCGACCCTATTGAGATGTTTGAATTTATTAGAACAACCGAATGATGGAAGTATTAGAATTGAAGATTTAGAGATTCATGCGAAGAAAATTTATAAAAAAGAAATAATACAATTACGGCAAAAAACAGCTATGGTTTTTCAAAACTATAATTTATTCAAAAATAAAACAGCACTGCAAAATATTACAACGCCATTAACGGTTGTACAGAAAAAAAGTGAAGAAGAGGCAAAGAGAATAGCGAGAGAAATATTAAAACAAGTAGGATTAGCTGATAAAGAAGATTTTTATCCAACGATGTTATCAGGGGGGCAACAGCAAAGGGTAGGGATTGCTAGAGCAATGGCTTTAAATCCCGTTGTATTATTGTTTGATGAACCGACTTCTGCGCTTGATCCAGAATTAGTTAATGAGGTACTGCAAGTTATTAAAGACTTGGCAAGACAGCATATAACGATGGTTATTGTTACGCATGAAATGAATTTTGCAAAAGAGGTGGCGGATCGCATTATATTTATGGCAGATGGAATTATCGTAGAGCAGGGAACGCCAAAAGAGATTTTTAGAAACCCACAAAATGAACGTACGAAAAAGTTTTTACGACAATTAAATGCATCTGAAGAAGGAAATCATTTCGTTATTTAGGAGGAAGAGTTATGAGGAAATCGTCATTATTACTAACGATAGCATTAACATTATCAGTTGGAGCTTTGTCTGCATGTGGTTCAAACGTATCAAGTGAAAAAACGAATGAAAAAGTAGTGAAAGTTGGGACTTCTGCAGGTCGTAGTCCATTTATTTTTAAAGAGGGTGAGAAAGTAAAAGGTTTTGATGCTGAAATTATTGAAGCAGCTGCTAAAAAAGCTGGATATAAAGTAGAATGGAATGTTTCTGATTTTGAAGGATTATTTGGTTTATTAGATTCTGGTCGTATTGATACGATTGCAAATGAACTATCCGTTTCTCCGGAAAGAAAAAAGAAATATGATTTTTCAATCCCGTATGTGTATTCAGGATCTGTTTTCGCAGTGAAGAAAGATAATAATACAATTAAATCGATAGAGGATCTGAAAGGGAAGACTGTAGGTGTTGGACTTGGTACGGCAGGAGAGCAAGAGTTAAAAGCTTTAAATAAAAATAATGCTTTTACGATTAAAACATACTCAGAGGATCCGACAGCGGAATTGAATGAAGTAGGATTTGGACGCGTCGATGCTTATTATAATGATAAAGTTCAAGTAGAAACAACAATAACAAAGGCGAAACTAGATAATGTGAAAGTAGGATTTGGTCCACTTGAATGGGGAGAGATTGCATTTCCATTTGCAAAAAAGAGTGAAAAGTTAGAAGATATAAATAAAGCGTTAAAAGAATTAGAACAAGATGGAACATTAAGCGATATATCGAAAAAATGGCTAAAAATTGATGCTACAAAAAAACAAAATTAAGGTGTATTCGTTGAATGGGCCTATTGCCTATCAACTTACATAAAAAACTAAAGGGAACTGGAGAGGAAGCTATTCATGGTACAAATTCATTCGAAAACATATATTGGTCATGTGGAATTTAAAGTTAAAGATTTAGGGCGTCAAATTGCTTTTTATGAGAATGTAGTAGGATTAGAAGTAATTAAACAAGAGGGGAATAAAGCATATTTATCTGGAAAGGGTGGTAAGAATACGCTGCTTGTTCTTGAAAAGTTGGAGGATGGGGTACTGCAAGAACCACGTACGACTGGTATATATCATGTTGCCTTTTTGGTTCCGACTCGTGAGGCTTTTGCTTCGGCATTATTTGGTGTGCTTCGTAATAAGAACGTAATTGATAGTCCAGCTGAGCAAGAAGGGCGTTATACATATTCAAATGAAATTTTACCAATTTCAAGGTTTAATAGCGCAAGTGATCATACGTATAGTGAGGCGTTTTATTTACAAGACTTAGAGGGTAATGGTATCGAAATATATGCAGACCGACCGCGAGATCAGTGGGGAGAAGGGCCAGGAGGAAGTACGCCACTTGATTTAAAAGAACTAGCAGTGCTCGTTGATTATGAGTTTGATGGCCTACCAGCCGAAACGGTGGTTGGGCACGTACATTTACGAATAGCTGATGTTGAGAAGGCACATGAGTTTTATGTAGATACAGTAGGTTTTGAAGTACAACAGCGTGAAGATGATTGCTTATTTATTTCGGCAGGAGGCTATCATCATCATATTGGTGCAAATACGTGGAACGGGGTAAATAATCCACATCCACCAGCATATGCAACGGGACTAAAAGTGTATACGATTGTACTGCCTCATAAAGAAGCGTTAGATGAAGTGAAAGAAAGATTAATAGAAAAACAACATGAACTAAATGAAACTTCAAATGGATTTACGGTAGTGGATCCAAGTGGTGTTACAGTACAGTTTGAAATAGAAGCAGTATAAAAGAAACCAGAAAGTGTGTAATCACTTTCTGGTTTCTTTTTGATACGTAATCCAAGTAGGGCAAGGATTAAAAGGAAAGGATTTTAATATTTCCATTGCATATATACTCGTTGAATCGAATTCACCTTGTATGAAAGAATAGCTGTGTTTATTTGCATATGTAGTTTGTTCGAAAACGAGCAGTTTCAGTAATGGTAAATCTTCTGTAGTGTGAGTCCCACACCATCCTAATTCTAACGTATTATCCTTTTCTGATGTATGGAGGAAAGAGTACGCAATAATTTGATTCTCTTCATCTATAATGAGAAAGCTCCCATCTAGTAGTACATCATCAGCCAAAATCATTTCTTGCCAAGTTTCGAGAGGGAATGAGGCAACAGGATTTACTAAGTGAGTATGCTCGTAATTTGCTTTTACTAAGTGAGCTAGTTTTTTAAGTAAACTATTATCGGATAAAATATTTGATATAGTTTGTAAACGATAATTTGAAGTAAGAACTGTATTGGTAAGAACTATTTTTTGTAAGTCTAATATCGGCATATATGTTCTTCGGATTTCAATAAAATTATTTTCTTCATAAAAGGCTTTTAGCTGAGCTAAAGTTTCCCATATGGAAGTCTGCAATGGTAGAGTGAATTTTTCTCGTTTTTGAACCTCAGTTAATAAATGTTTTTTAATTTGTAGTTTTGAGCAGAGAGGGTTCGTGTATATTCGAAAGTATGTGCAGTATGGATGGAAGTTACTGCTCCAGGCGATAAAAATGCCTACTACATCTTTGTTATAGTAGGCAACATACGCACATTTTACTTTATTATTTCGTAATAAGTGAAGTAGATTAGATTCTTCATTGTATAAAGCAATAAGTTGTTTTACTTCTAATTCATTGCTTGCTTTATATTTCTTTATAAAAAGAGTGTTTTCGTTGGATGATTTATTCATAGTTCAATCCAAAACCTTCTTACAACATTACCATCTTCTTCAGTGAAATCTTCATCACGAAGACCGCCGTTATGTAAAATCGTTTTTTCTGAAGCCGTATTCACTTCGTCGCAAACGACAAGTGCTTTCGTGATGTTTAATTCCTTCGTTTTTTCTAATGATAATGCTAGTAACTTCGTAGCATAGCCTTTTCTTCTTTCAGAAGGACGAATGCCATAACCGATATGGCCTCCAGCATTAAACAAATGATCAGTTAAACTATGACGTATATTAACAGCTCCTACAATTCTATTTTCAGCTGTAACGAGCCAATATGTAGAATCCGGTACCCAAGTTTCAGGGATATTTATTCCATTATGGGCATCGAGTAGTTCTTGAATCATAGCTGGGAAGTTGGCAGGATCTTTTGAGATAACCCACGGAATCATCGTTTCACCGCTATCTTTCCATTCGTTATAGAAATCTAAGTATTCTTCTTGTAAATCGGTAGTAGGTGTAAGTAAAGAGACGTTCATTGTTAGTAAGCTCCTTTTATTTTATGTATTATTTCACAAAAATTGCGGCATAAAATGAAAGCGTTTTCTTATTTTCTCAACTTCATTTCATGCAATCCACATTCTGTTTTCAAATGAAAATGAGTTGTGCTTTGAAATTTAAAGGTTTTCGTATGAAAAGTAGGATGTTTTTATTTATGTTAATATTTAAAATATTAACATAAATATATCGGGATATTAAGTGAATTTTAATGGAATGATTTTATATCGATAAATGGATGTGTGTGATAATTTTTGTTGCATCTATCTATAATGAATGAAAGGGGGAAGTGTTCGTGAGCTTACATATTGATTTTATTATGCGAATCGGTGTTGCTGGTTTATTAGGAGCGATGATTGGTATTGAAAGGGAAATTCGATCAAAAGAAGCGGGATTAAAGACTCATTTCCTCGTAGCGGTAGGGAGTGCTTTAATAATGGTTGTTTCAAAATATGCCTTTTCAGATATTATATTTGAAGATCATATGTCTCTTGATCCAAGTCGTATTGCAGCGCAAGTTGTTAGTGGAGTGGGGTTTTTAGGTGCAGGTACAATTATTATTCAAAAGCAGGCAGTGAAAGGGTTAACGACAGCGGCTGGTTTATGGGCTACAGCAGGAATTGGGCTAGCAATTGGAGCGGGTATGTATGTAGTAGGGATTGGAGCTACGATTCTTGTTTTAATTGGTTTAGAGATTGTAAGTCGTATTTTTAAGTTGCGATTTTTATTTTCGCAAAATATTACAGTCCAAATTTGTATGAATAAACATGAAGCGGTGCAACAAATATTAGAGACGCTACAAGTACAAGGTATTCCAATAATTTCATATGAAGTTGAAGCTTTACAGCAAGATACAGGTGTGGTTTATAAGGTAGGAATGCAGCTGAAAAGTATATCACCTGAAGAAAAGAATGCATTCATTCAGTATATGCAAACATTACCGGAAATCACGTTTATAAAGTTAAAATCATAGTGTTGAAATATAGGATAGATGTAGCAGGAATTTCGCTATTATCTATCCTTTTTTTACATAAATCACATGTGAAGTCAAGTGTTAATTTCACTTTGAATGGATACATGTGTGAACGTTCCCTTCTTTTTTCTCAATACAGAATAAATAGCCAGAATAGTAAAATAATGGTGTGGGACACTAAAATATGTAAGGTAGGGGAGAGCATAAAAGGCTATTCAAAAAAAGTTTTAGTAGGGGTAAGTTTTGCTAGTTTAATGTTAGGGAGTTTTCAAGGAAGCATATTGGCGGAAGATACTAAGGGAGAGCAAGTTTCATATCGAAATGTGCTAAAAATGGAGCCGGTTGGTGTACAACTGCCAGTGGAAGAATTAGCTCATTCATCGAAAGTATTAGAAAGCAAGTCTTTTGAGAAAAGGCTACAATTTGCTGATTTATCGCAAAGACCGCCTGAAGTAAAAAAGGAAAGTAAGCAATTAGCTGTAGCGAAAACTTATACAATTGCTGAATTAAATCAATTAAGCAATCAACAATTAGTAGATTTACTTGTAACAATCGATTGGGAGCAAATTACGGGGCTATTTCAGTTTAATAAGGACAGCCTTGCATTCTATCAAAATGATAGTAGGATGCAGGCGATTATTGATAAATTGAAGCAGCAAGGACAAGCTTATATGAAGGATGATTCAAAAGGAATTGAGACACTAGTAGAGGTATTGCGCTCTGGATTTTATTTAGGTTTTTATAATGCAGAATTAAGTAAACTTAATGAGCGGAGCTATCATGACAAGTGCTTGCCGGCGTTAAAAACGATTGCGAACAATCCAAATTTCAAGCTCGGTACATTGGAACAAAATAGAGTTGTATCATCATACGGAAAATTAATAGGAAATGCTTCGAGTGATGTGGAAACGGTAACATCGGCTGCAAAGATTTTTAAGCAGTATAATGATAATTTTTCTACATTGGTAGATAATCTTTCAGCTGGAAATGCGATTTACGATATTATGCAAGGTGTTGATTACGATATTCAATCGTATTTGTACGATACGAGAAAAGCACCGAAAGATACAGTATGGTATCAGAGAATAGATAGTTATATTAATGAGTTAAGTAGATTCGCGTTAATGGGAACGATTACAGAGAAAAACGGATGGCTTATTAATAATGGTATTTATTATACAGGTAGACTCGGCACATTCCATAGTACAGGGACAAAAGGATTACAAGTTGTAACAGATGCGATGAAAATCTATCCTTATTTAGGTGAGCAATATTTCGTAGCAGCTGAGCAAATTACGACGAATTATGGCGGAAAAGATGCAAATGGAAATACGGTTAATTTAGATCAAATACGAGAAGATGGTAAGAAAAAATATTTACCGAAAACGTATACGTTTGATGATGGTGCAATTGTTTTAAAAGCTGGAGATAAAGTGACTGAGGAAAAAGTAAAACGCCTATATTGGGCAGCAAAAGAAGTGAAGGCACAATTCCATCGTACCGTTGAAAGTGACCAGCCCTTAGAAAAAGGAAATCCTGATGATGTATTAACGATGGTTATTTATAATAGCCCAGATGAATATCAATTTAACCGTCAATTGTACGGATATGAAACAAATAACGGTGGTCTTTATATAGAAGGAACAGGTACGTTCTTTACTTATGAACGTACGCCACAAGAAAGTATTTATAGCTTAGAGGAATTGTTCCGCCATGAGTTCACGCATTACTTACAAGGTAGATATGAAGTGCCAGGACTTTGGGGACAAGGTAAGCTGTATGAGAATGAGAGGTTATCTTGGTTTGAAGAAGGGAATGCTGAGTTTTTTGCAGGTGCAACGAGAACGGACAACGTCGTTCCAAGAAAGAGCATTATAGGAGGACTATCTTCAAATCCAGCAGAACGTTATCCAGCAGAACGGACGTTAAATGCACAGTATGGAACTTGGGATTTTTATAACTATTCCTTTGCTTTACAATCTTATATGTACAACAAGAGATATGATATGTTTGATAAAATTCATGATCTTATTAGAAAAAATGATGTAACAGCATATGATGCTTATCGCTCTGCTTTAAGTAAAGATGCGAATTTAAATAAAGAATATCAAGACTATATGCAAATGTTAGTTGATAATCGTGATAAATATAACGTTCCGTTAGTATCAGACGATTATTTAGCAACTCACGCACCGAAACCAGTTTCGGATATTGCAGCAGAAATTACAGCAGAAGCAAAATTAAGTAATGTATCGGTAAAGAAAAATAAGTCTCAGTTCTTTAATACATTTACACTACAAGGAACATATACAGGAACAGCTGCAAAAGGAGAAAATGAAGACTGGAAAACAATTACGCAAAACGTTAATGATACGTTAAAACGTTTAAGTGCGAAAGAATGGACAGGTTATAAAACAGTAACTGCGTACTTTGTGAATTACCGTGTGAATGCATCAGGCCAGTTTGAATATGATGTTGTGTTCCACGGCATTAATACAGAAGAAGGTGCAGTGAATAAAGCACCAGTTGCGGTAATAAATGGTCCGTATAGCGGAAATGTGAATGAAGCAATCTCGTTTAAAAGCGATGGATCAAAAGATGAAGATGGGAAAATTGTTTCTTATAAATGGGAGTTTGGCGATGGTACTGTAAGTAATGAACAAAACCCAACGCACGTTTATACAAAAGAAGGAACGTATACAGCGAAATTAACAGTAACAGATGATAAAGGATTAACTAATACTGTTACAACGAATGTAACGGTTCAAAAGAAAGAAGATAACAGTGTAGAAAAAGAATCAAACAATTCATTCCAGACAGCAAATAAACTGCAATTAAATCAAGTTTTACGTGCTAGTTTAGGGAACGGTGATACGAGTGATTACTTTGAAATAAATGTGGAAACTGCAAAAAACCTTCAAATTAACGTAACGAAGGAAAATAATATTGGAGTAAACTGGGTTCTTTATTCAGAAGCTGATTTAAATAATTATGTTACGTATGCTAAGACGCAAGGAAGTAAATTAGAGGGTAGCTACAATGCGCATCCAGGTAAGTATTATTTACATGTATATCAATATGGTGGGGGATCAGGGAATTATACGGTAGAAGTGAAATAGCAAAAAGGTCGCCATGAATGGCGACCTTTTTATTACGCGTTATACCCAAATAATTTTAAATCTTCTCCTGAGTCTGAAATTATTTTTTCGAATCGCAATCCTACTTTTTCTAACAGATTGCCTGAAGCAGCATTATCTATAGAAGTAATTGCTACAATTCGTTTCATACCTAGCTTATGTACACCGTATTCGATTACCGCAGCAGCTGATTCATAGCCGTATCCTTTTGAACGGAATTTTTCTAAAAAGGCAAAGCCGATATCAACATCTTCTAATGAATCCCTTTTAATAAGGCCGCACATACCAAGTGGAGTGAGATCTCCTTTTCGTTCAACTAAGTAAAGACCAAAGCCCATTTTATTATACATATCGATAGGTCCGTTTAAGATGTAATTTTTTGCATCTTCTAAGTTTTTAACCCTTTTATCACCGATAAACTGAATCCATGCAGGATCGTTTACTAACTCGAGAATGAACGGAGCATCTTGTATATTGAACCAACGAAGAGTGAGTCGTTCAGTTTCAAGAACTATCAATCTATTGCACCCCCTTTAAAAGTTATAATAATTAGTATGGATTGTGTAACACAAAAGCGCAACATATTTTAATAGAGCCCTGCTTGTTCACATAAAGTTCGGTTGTTTTGTATAAAAGGATATTTTATAATTAGGATTGACTGTAAAGAGTGAGATGCTTATACAATGACTCCTAGGAAACTAGGGGTTTTTACTATATAACTATCATTATTACTAAATATGACGCACTACACATTCTACTTAAGGAGGTACATAATGAAGAAATTATATAATGCATCGTTTACGTATTTAATTATTGGTTTACTATCAGGAATATTCGCTAGAGAGTATGGAAAATTTAAAGGGATTCTAGGATCTACACTATTAAATCTTTTGCATACACACACGCTAGTGCTTGGCTTTTTCTTCTTTTTAATTGCTTTAGGATTAGCAAAAGTATTCGCGTTTCATGAAGTGAAAGGATTTAATAACTGGTTTATTTTACATAATATTGCGTTAACATTAATGTTAGGTTCGCTGGCAGCGAGAGGTCTTCTTCAACTAAATGGAGCGGACTTTAAAGGGTTAACTTATATTGTAGGGTTCTCTCATTCTCTGATGGCATTCACATTAATTTGGTTTATGCTGTTAATAAAGAAATCATCTAAAATGTAGTTAAGAAGAACTTGTAGCGTGTGCTGCAAGTTCTTTTTTTATGTGTAAACAAGGTAAACTTACTATTCTGATTATTTTGTATAAAAATGGTATAATTAATGTAGAGTAAATAATATAAAAGGAGAGTACGTAATGGAAATAACAATTGAGCGTTTAGTAAATGAATTAAAGGATGTACTTCCTGAAGATCAAGTAGTGGTTAATAAGACAGTAAGAGAGTTACATAGTAAAGATGAATCTTACCATACTAGTAGTTTACCTGATGTAGTTGTTTTTCCAAAAACGACGGAAGAGGTTAGAGCAATAATGAAAGTAGCGAGTGAGCATAAAAAACCTGTCATTCCATTTGGAGTAGGTTCTAGTTTAGAAGGTCATATAATTCCTTATGAAAAGGGGATTACAGTTGATTTTTCATTAATGAACAAAATACTTGAAATAAGAGAGAAAGATTTTCTAGTGAAGGTACAACCGGGAGTGACACGCTCTCAGCTCAATAAAGAATTGAAAAAGTACGGTCTGTTTTTTAGTGTAGATCCAGGTGCAGATGCAACGTTAGGTGGAATGGCTGCTACGAATGCAAGCGGAACGACAGCGGTGAGATATGGAGTTATGCGTGATCAAGTTCGTGATTTAGAGGTGGTACTTGCTGATGGACAAGTGATACATACTGGAAATCTAGCGGCGAAGTCATCATCAGGTTATCATTTAAATGGAATTTTCGTAGGATCAGAGGGTACGCTTGGATGCTTTACAGAGCTAACATTAAAAGTATACGGCATACCAGAACATGTTATGGCTGCGAGAGCATCGTTTCCGGCTATAAGTGATGCAGTTGAAGCTGTTATTAACATATTGCAAGCTGGTATTCCAATTGCGAGAATAGAGCTCGTTGATGAACTATCTATGAAACAAGTAAATCATTATAATGAAACAAATTATAGAGAAGAACCAACACTGTTTTTAGAATTTCACGGAAATGAAGCGGGATTAACGCAAGATATCGAGTTTACGAAGGAAATTGTTTTTGATCATAAATGTAAAGAAGTTGCTTTTGAAACTGAAACTGCGGCGAGAAATAAATTATGGGATGCAAGACATAATTTAGCTTACTCTTACGTTCATAGTTATCCTGGTAAAAAACTAATGAGTACGGATGTTTGTGTACCAATTTCAGAATTAGCTGGTGCAATACAGCATGCGAAAGAGACTTTAGATAAAGTTGGTCTTGTTGGTGGTATTCTTGGCCATGTAGGAGACGGGAATTTCCACGTGCTATTAATGATTGATCCGAACGATAAAGATGAAGTGAAAAAAGGGGACGAAATAAACGAAAATATTGTACTGTATGCTCTTAAACGTGGCGGAACGTGTACAGGAGAGCATGGCGTTGGAATAGGGAAGCGGAAGTATCAAGAAGAAGAACATGGGACCGCGCTTTTAGTAATGGAGAAAATAAAGAAAGCTCTTGATCCGCAAAATATTTTGAATCCGAATAAGGTGTTTCAATTAAAGGATAGGGGATGATTGGGTGAAAGTACTAGAAGCGATAAGTAATATAGCTGGAAAATATTTTGCGTTGTGGGTTATTTGTATTGCAGCTATTGCATATTTCATTCCCGCGCCATTTCTTGGGTTAAATAGTTACATAACGATTTTACTTGGAGTGGTAATGTTTGGGATGGGATTAACATTAAAGGCTGTTGATTTCAAAATC
This sequence comes from Bacillus proteolyticus, assembly GCF_001884065.1. GTDB lineage: Bacteria > Bacillota > Bacilli > Bacillales > Bacillaceae_G > Bacillus_A > Bacillus_A proteolyticus. The sequence continues at coordinate 98,889 of NZ_MACH01000142.1, read as the reverse complement.
ATTGCTACAAAACCATTGCCAGTTATTATCGGTGTATGTGCTCAGTTTATTATTATGCCACTTGTCGCATACGTACTAGCCTACGTTATGAATCTACCAGCGGAATTAGCAGCTGGATTAGTGTTACTCGGTTCAGTACCGGGTGGCACTGCATCAAATGTTATGGTGTACTTAGCGAAAGGGAACTTAGCGTTGTCTATTGCAATGACTTCATTATCAACTTTATTAGCACCAATTGCTACACCTCTCATTTTATTATTACTTGCGGGGCAATGGATGCCAGTAAATCCTATGTCTATGTTTCTTTCTATAGTACAAGTCATTATTGTGCCTATTATTTTAGGACTAGTAGTGAAGAAGTTTTGCCCTAATACCGTTAATAAAGGGATGCCAGTTATTCCTTTAATATCAGTTATAGCAATTATAATTATTGTTTCTGCAGTTGTTTCAGCAAATGTAGGTAGTATTACTTCTTCAGGCCTTCTTATCTTTGTAGCAGTTATGCTCCATAATGCATTCGGTTTTTTACTCGGGTATATAACAGCGTTTGTACTTGGGCTAGATGAAGGAACTAGAAGAGCCATTTCAATTGAAGTAGGAATGCAAAATTCAGGCTTAGGTGTTGCACTGGCGACAGCACATTTTGGACCAGCTGCTGCACTCCCAAGTGTATTAGCGGCAGTATGGCATAACATTGCAGGACCGATATTAGCAACCGTTTGGTCAAAAAATGCAAAGGATACTTTCAGTGATAAGAATTTATCGGTAAATATTGAAAAATAAGAGAGAAACCTATCATTTGAATTAGAGGAATGAAGAAGAATGCAAAAACGTATTGTACATTTTGAAGGACTAGTGGTATTCTTAGCCACGATTTATACGTATTCAATATATGAATTTAGTTGGATTATATTTTTGGTGTTCCTTTTAGCACCGGATTTATCAATGGTAGCGTATGGGATAAATAACCATGTTGGTGCTAAAATTTATAATTTATTTCACACATATATCATATCCATATTAATTGTTCTAATAGGTGTCTTTTTTAAGGTAGACATCGTTATTATGATAGGGTTAATATGGACAGCACATATCGGAATGGATCGAATGTTTGGATATGGATTGAAATATGAGACGGATTTTAAAGATACTCACATTCAGAGGTTATAAATTGTTTTTATATATATTTTGAGAAGAGGGATACATTGAAGCAGAGAATTACTATCGAAGAATATAACATCAAATGGGAAAGTGAATTTTATAAACTACAATCTCTCATTAACAATGCAATGGAAGAACTTGTTTTGTCCATTGAACATGTTGGGAGCACAGCTGTTAAAGGGCTTTCGTCTAAACCAATATTAGATATTGATATAGTAATAGAAGATTACGAAATTTTTCCTGGAGTAGTAAAAAAGCTTGAAACGGTAGGATACTATCATCAAGAAGAATGGAGCTTCAAAGGGAGAGAGGCGTTTGGACGAAAGGATGCTTTCGTTCCATGGAGCGGGAAAAGTACAGTTTGGATGGAACATCATCTATATGTGTGTGATAAGAATAGTGAAGAGTTGAGGAGACATGTAGTGTTTCGGGATTACCTTCGTGAATATGCCGATGTTGCTATTGAATATGGGCGCTTAAAGGAAAAGTTAGCAAGAGAGTCGGAAAATCGAGCCAGCTATAGCAAGGGTAAGACTGCATTCATTACAAATATATTAGAAAAAATGCACTAAGGCGGCATGAAGTACATACCGCCTATTCTTTTGGAATAGAAAGCTGTCATTATAAAACAAATATAAACTGGCTCTGTTGAATGATACGATTCCTAAATATAATGAGAAATAAAAGATCGGAAAAGAGGGAGATTATGTACATACCAAAATATTTTACAATACAAGATGAAGAGATGAAGTACGAAATAATTGAACAAAATAGCTTTGCGACGTTATTTTCTCAACATAACGGGGAACCATATGCAACGCATTTGCCGTTGTTACTGAATAGAGAAACCTTTACATTATATGGTCACTTTGCACGTCCGAATGAACAGTGGAAAGATGGTGGGAAACAGCAAGCACTAGCTATATTTCAAGGACCGCATAGTTACATATCACCGTCATGGTATGAAACAAACAATGCAGTACCAACATGGAATTATGTTGCAGTGCATGTATATGGTGAATTAGAAATTGTTGAGGATGAAAAGGAATTAATAGACTCTCTTCAAGATTTAGTACATGCATATGAAGATCCACAGAGTACCTATTCACTTAATGATGTAGACCCGAATTATATGGGAGGATTAAGTAAGGGGATAGTTGGATTCAAAATAAAGATAAATAAAATAGAAGGAAAAGCGAAGTTAAGTCAAAATCATTCGGTAGAGAGACGGAATTTAGTTGTGGAGGAACTTGAGAAAGTTGGTAGTGAGGGGAGTAGGGGGATTGCGGAGTTGATGAGAGATGAGTTTTATAATAATTAATGTGAAGATGAACGAATGAAAGAATTTATTCTGCAAAGTGCTTATTAGCGTTCATAAAGTCAGTGAAGTTAAGGAGATTAAAGGATAACAGCAAAATATAAGTGGTGGTAAAAACTTACTTCTATCCTTTTGGTATCATAACTTGAGTTCAAAGATAGAGTGCTCCATTTAATAATAATCTTATTGGTATTTGTTCCTTTAAAAGTTTCTCAATATTATAAAGTCAGAAAAGAAAGTTAATTATGGTAATATGAGAATGAAACTAAGTAAACAAAGGGGGCTATGATATGAACGTTCAAATAAAAGGAAATGAAAGAATCATACACATGTTAAGCGATTTATATCATGAAATTCGCAAAAGAAATATAACAGAATCAAGAAATTTGAAAAAAGAAATTGATAAGCAAATCCAAGGTATTGATAATGATCCAAATGTACAGTTATATTACGCTCTATTAGAGTTTAGATACCAGTATCTAATAGATAGCTTAAGTATTAGTAAAGATAGTTTTAATAAAATAGAAGCACTTGGTAAACCATCTGATAGTTTATTATCATATTATTATTATTTTTTTAAAGCGATGCATTCCACTATAACTGGAAACTATATTTCGGCTAAAGAACTATATGAAGAAGCGGAAAAGAAATTGCTTCAACTTCCAGATGAATTAGAACACGCAGAATTCTATTTCAAACTGTCTACTTTCAGTTGTCATAAACAGCAATATGTCTTGGCATTAAAACAAGTTTCGATGGCTAAAGAAATCTATGCTAAACATCGTGATTTTGAATTAAATATAGGGTATTGTGACAATCTTTATGGATTAACGTGTATTCACTTAAAAGAGTATGAGTTAGCGGAAGAATACTTAATCTCGGCATTAGATGTATTTAAAAGACTAGGGGAAGAACACGCTAGCCTCTATAGCCGTCACAATTTAGCGTTTTTATACGGCAGTCAAAATTTATCTGAACTAGCTATTCGATATATTAGTGAAGTAAATGAAAAATCTCCAAATAATTATAAAGCTCTATTCATTGAAGCAAGAGAACATTTTAAATTGAAAAATAAAGAAACTGCAAATACACTTATTGAAAAAGCGTTAACAATTTGTGGTGAGTTGAAAAATGAAGAATTTTATCATCGCCTAATGATCTTAAAGTCTATGAATGACAATTTAGCTGCGAATGAGTTTGAAAATATTGTTTTAAAAGGAATTGAATACTTCAATCGAGAAGAACTATATGAGAATATAGAAAAATATGAAGAATCTTTAGCCTTAAAATACTATGAAGAAGGAAATACACTTAAAGCAAGTGAATATTTCTATTCAAGTTCTCAATCAAGAAAAAAAGCTATAGAGAGGGAGGGACTAAAATGAAAAAGGTAACTATTAGTTTATTAGGAATCATAACAGCTGTAACCTTCACGTTCGGTGGTTTTGTAGTTTCAAAAGAGAATGTAAAGCCTGTAGATGTTATTAAGTACTCTGAAGGACATACTGGCGGTTGAAAAAAAGCATATAATATAAAAAAATAAAAACCGTTTGCTACACCGTAAATTAGGATGTGGCAAACGGTTTTTATTTTGTGTAATTCCATGGCACACGTATATTTAATCTAGGAGATTTACTGTTTCTTCAGTTTTAGCATGTAAGTTAGTGCCGGAAAAAGTAATAAGGTTATTCTGGAAGGTGCACATAATTATAAGAATACACCTTTCTAAAAGTATTACATAATCAAGTCCCACAAAAAGTACGATAAGGACGATTCGTCGGTGCAGGTGGAACACAGTATTCTTCTTGATTTGTAGAGTATGCATAAGGGTTTGATAAAGCTTCAAGAAGTTTCTCCATTACGCTATAATCTCCACCTGTAACAGCAGCTTCTAGTGCTTCTTCTACGCGATGGTTTCTTGGGATGATTGATGGGTTATTATTTTTCATCATCTCATAGGCGTTCTCTTTCGATTCTTCTTGTCGTTCTAATCGAGATTGCCATTGATTGTACCATTCTTTAAATTCATCGCTACCAAAGAGAGGACTACTTTCTAACGTGTTAAGAGTTAAAGAACGGAATGTATTTGTGTAATCCGCTTTATATTTCTCCATCATTTTTAAAAGTTTCTCAATAAGTGCTTTGTCTTGTTCGTCTTCGTTAAATAGTCCTAATTTCTTCTTCATACCGAGGAACCAATTGTTTTCGTACTGCACGCTGAATTTTGAAATTTCGTCTTGTGCAATTTTTAAGGCTGCTTCTTCGTCTTCGTGTAGAATCGGCATTAAAGATTCAGCTAATCGCGCGAGGTCCCATGCGGCCATATATGGCTGATTTCCATATGCGTAGCGACCTTGTGTATCAATAGAGCTAAATACTGTTCCTTGGTCGTAATTGTCCATAAATGCACAAGGACCGTAATCAATCGTTTCGCCACTAATTGTTATGTTGTCAGTGTTCATTACGCCGTGAATGAAGCCGACGAGTTGCCATTTTGCGATGAGATTTGCTTGTCGTTTAATGACTTCTTGAAGTAGCGCAGTATATCGGTTTTCATGAGCTTCAATTTCTGGATAATGCCTTTTTATCGTATAGTCGGCTAGTGATTTAAGGTCCTCGTTTGAGCCACGAGCTGCAGCGTATTGAAATGTACCGACGCGTATATGGCTGCTTGCTATCCTTGTTAAAATTGCTCCAGGTAACTTTGTTTCACGATATGTTGGTTCACCAGTTGTGACGACTGCTAAACTACGAGTAGTCGGAATATCAAGTGCATACATTGCTTCACTAATAATATATTCACGTAGCATTGGTCCAAGGGCAGCGCGACCATCTCCTCGGCGTGAATATGGAGTAGGGCCAGAACCTTTCAATTGAATATCAAAACGTTCACCTGAAGGGGTAATTTGTTCTCCAATTAAGAGGGCACGACCATCTCCTAACATGTTGAAATGACCAAATTGGTGCCCAGCGTATGCTTGAGCTAATGGATAAGCTCCTTCTGGTGTTGCGTTACCAGCAAAAATCGCAATTTCGGCTTCCTTCTTCAGTTCTTCTGGATTAAAGCCAAGAGATATTGCTAATGAATGGTTTAGTTTAATTAACTCCGGTGAACTTACGGGAGTAGGGGGGATTTCTGTATAAAATGATTGTGGTAAAGTCGTATAACTATTATCTAAATTCCAACCAGCTTCATTATTTTTAGTCATTTTATCTCCTCCTTGTTTATTTTTTTTATTATGTATTTGTACGTATGTATTCTTTGTAAAGTTAGCTAAAAGTATAATATGATATTTCCCCTTGAAATCTATTGTAAGGACTTCACTGCACTATGTCTATTTAACAGCAAATATAAAAACTCCATTTTAAAAAAATGAGTTTTTATTATTATTTAATTTTTACAATTATTTTTCCTTTTGCTCTTCCAGCCTCCGAATATTCCATTGCTTTTTGAGCATCTTCAAAAGGGAAAACACGATCGATTACCGGTTTGATTTTTCCAGCTTCAATATAATTTGCAATAGTACGTAATTGATCTCCGCTTGGTTTCATAAATAAAAATGAATATTGAGCATTATGTTTTTTTTCAAGTGCAGTAAGTTTTTTACTTGCTAATGAAAATAAGAGTGTTTTGAAAAATCCTGAACCGAATTCTTTACCGAATCGAGCATTCGGCATCCCTGAAACGGAAACAATGTTGCCTCCGCTTTTTATAATATTGAATGATTTTTCAAGTGTTGTACCACCGATTGTATCAAATACCGCATCATAATTTGTTAGTATATCTTCAAATTTTTCTGTTTTGTAATTAATCATTTCATCTGCGCCAAGAGACTTTACTAAATTCGCACCAGCCTCACTAGCAGTCGTTGTAACGGTAGCGCCCATTATTTTTGCTAACTGAATTGCGAAAGTACCAACTCCACCAGATCCAGCGTGAATCAAAATCTTTTGTCCTTGTTGTAATTGCATAATGTCATGTAAAGCTTGATAGGATGTTAAGCCAACGAGAGGAATCGACGCCGCTTCCTCAAAACTTAAATTTTTCGGTTTTAAGGCTATATCATCTTCATGAATGGCTATATATTCCGCGAAAGTACCAATCTTATTTTTTCTTGGACGTGCATATATTTCATCACCGACTTTAAAGTGAGTCACTTTTGATCCAACCTTTACGATGACACCAGAAAAGTCATTCCCAAGGATTAGGGGCATTTCATATTTCAGTAACATTTTTACTTTGCCATCGCGTATTTTAAAATCAATTGGGTTAATACTAGCTGCATGAATTTCTGCGAGCACTTCATGCTCACTTATTTCAGGAGTAGGTACCTCTGCCATACGCATTGGAACTTTGCCGTATTTATCAATTATCATCGCTTTCATTTCTTATACCTCCAAATTTCAATAAAAGTTGTGCAATAGCTTTTCAATATCTAATACAAGGTTCTTTAATAAACTTAATTTTGTACGTATATCAATATAATAAAAGTTTTTTGTACCTTCTTTTCGCATTAAAATAATACCGGCTTCTCGTAAAAGCCTAAGGTGATGTGATACCGCTGGTCGAGAAAGGTGTGTTTGTTGCGTGATTTCTCCTACACGTAATCCTGTTTGACATTCAGTTTCCATGAGAACTAACAAAATAGCTTGACGTGTTTCATCACCAATTGCCAATAATACTTTTTGAGAATCAACAAAATTTTTTTTTATAACATTTAATTGTTCTTGTTTATTCATTTTAATCACTATACCTCCTGGTAATGAGTCGAAAGGTTTAAGATGATGGACCATTACTTCGATACGGTAATGCTACATGATTGTTGTATGAGCTGCAATATTGAGAAAGAAAATCGAGACGAATGAATTTTTTATTGTTGAAAATTATAGGGAGATAGAAAAGGGATTGGAAGGACTACATAACACAATAGATGAAGTTTTAAAAACAAAAAATGATGTAACAATAAAATAAGCGGCCGCAACCTTATATAATCCATAAGGTTATGACCGCTTATAATGTTTGTATTATTTTTGATTTTTACGATAGAACATGATTCAACGTAAAGTAAGTTCTTTTGTTTTACACTTTCATACAGACACAATTCAGGTGGATTATAAATGTATGAAAAGGTAAAAGAAATTTTGGGGCGTAATCTATCTATATGATAATTCAAAATGAAATATAAGTCTATATTTTTGTTGGTTTTTTGATTATATTTATGTCACTGAGCTCAGAACAATGATGTGGAGGGTAAATATATGAAATCGAATTATGTACCAGTTTTAATTGTTGGAGGGGGATTATCCGGGTTAGCGTCTGCGTTATTTCTTGCAAAACATAACATTGAGTACTTACTTATTGAAAGGCATCCGTCTACTGCCATTCATCCGAAAGCAGGCGGTCTTACTTTACGTACGATGGAGTTATTTCGAGAATTAGGTTTGGAACAAAGAATTAAATTGGCAGGTAAAGCATTAGAGAACTGCCGAGGAAGAATAGCAGTTCATACAATAGCTGAGGTGAATAAAGAAGAATTGGAACAAATGAGAGCGACTCAATACGGAAACGATGAAGAGTTACTTCAAAAAATAGAAAAGATTAGTCCATCAAAACAAACTGCGTGTTATCAAATTATTTTAGAAGAGATGATGTTACAATACGTGAAAAAATTAGGCGGAAAGCTATCTTTTTATCATGAATTAGTTTCTTTTGAACAAAATGAAAACGGAGTAATAGCAATGATTCGAGATCGAAAAACAGAAAAAGAGAGTGTCATACATTGTGACTATGTAATTGCAGCAGATGGAGCCAAAAGTAAAATACGTGAGCATTTAGGGATTACAACTGAAGGTCGCGGTACAATCGGTGGCTATTATATGAATATTTATTTTGAGGCTGATTTAAGTGGATTTATACAAGGAGACGCCTTTGGTTTTTCTATGGTACTTCATCCGGAGGTTCTTGGTGCACTTATTCCGGTCGATAACGTGAGTAAATGGATCTATCATGTAGCTTATGATCCAATAAAAGGAGAGCGACCAGAGGATTTCACTATAGAACGCTGTAAACAAATTATTCAAACAGCAATTGGAAGCACAAATGTAGAGTCAGAAATATTAAGTGTTTTACCTTGGGAAGCGACTGAAAGTACAGCTACAAAATTTCAAGAAAATCGCGTTTTTTTAGTTGGCGACTCAGCGCATATTATGCCGCCAACAGGAGGATTTGGTTCAAATACAGGAATACAAGATGCGCATAATTTAGCTTGGAAATTAGCGGCTGTTATAAAAGGGGCAGCAAAACCAAAATTGTTAGAAACATATCATGAAGAAAGATACCCTGTTGCAAAATTAACAACGGACCACGCGAGTAGTATATTATTTCGTGCTGCGGGCAGAGAGGAAGGTAATTTGAGTAATTTGGATAGTTTAGCTGTCACTGTTGGGTATCAGTATTGCTCAGAAGCAATTATAGACGAAAGTAACACACCGCATAGAATGGATATAGTTGATTTGAACGGACGCCCGGGAACGCGTGCGCCACATTTTTGGGGAACTTATGAAGGAAAAGAAGTTTCTATACTTGATCTATTTGGTAGCAACTTTGTATTACTTTCTGGAGGAGAGTCTAGTGCTTGGACTGAAGCTGCAAATGTTGTTTCATCGAGATTAGGCGTAAAGATAAAAGTGTATCAGGTAGGTTTAGCTGGTGATTTCATCGATCAAGGTAACTTTTTTAGAAAACTATACGGGATAGAAAATGGGGGAGCGGTAGTAATAAGACCAGATGGATTTATTGGATGGCGTACGGAAAATGAGGTAGTAAAGCCGGGTATATTACTTGAAGAGATAATGAATCGTTTATTATGTAATTAATATAAAACCACCGCTTGTATTTCAAAAGCGGTGGTTTTATTGCTTACAACTTACAAAAATAAAATATTGTAAGTTGTAAGCAGATGTGCTAATCTTATAACCTACTTGAAAGATGAATTTTTTGATTGTAACTTACAAATAATAAAAAATGTAAGTTGTTGAAATAACAGAAGATAATTTTATTATGTAAATAAAGTGGACGGTGAGAAAAATGACAGAAAAAGCATTAACGAGAAATGTTGTTTTGGATGCAGCGGAAAAGGAATTGATTAAATATGGATGGAGTAGGACGACGCTTGTTAGTATTGCGAAATCGCTTGATGTTAGTCATGCAGCTTTATACTCCTATTTTCGTAGTAAGGCAGCACTTCGCGACGCTATTTTGGAAAGATGGTTATTAAAGTATTCGGACCAACTTGAGAAAATTAGTGGAGAAGACGGAGAAACAGCAGTGATTTTACAAGAGTGGTTCTTATGTTTGTTCCAACTTAAAAAGAAAGAGTTACTGGAAAATGAAGAGCTATTTACATTGAATAGTTCGTTAGTGCAGCAAAAGAATGCTGTTATCCGTAAACACGAAGAAAGATTAGTTAGGCAACTGGAGAAGGTTATAAATCAAGGGATAGAGCGTAACGAGATTGAAAAACAAGACAGTTTATTTTTAGCGCATATGATTTTTGGACTCCTATCACCGTTCTACCACCCTACTTTTTCTGAGCGATGGAAAGAAGAGAAGATAAACGAAGAATTTCAAAAGTCATGGGAAATTGTTGCGCGTGGTATTTTTCAAAAGTAAAGAACTTCGTATCATATAAGGCTTTCAATCAGGAAACGTAATGAGAGGGGGAGATTATATGAGTCATTATAAAGAAGAACAACAACGTGTAAATGTAGTCATTGAAAAAGTAGACGAGGAACTGAATGAGCTGGACAGCCGAGTTGGTTCGGTGAAGTCTGAAATTGTAAATATAAGAAAAAACTTTTGGGAAGATGTAAAAGTAAATATAGATAATATTAAAGAGGCGGTTGAAACGGCGGCCAGTATTAGGCAAGAGGCCGAGATTCTTTCGGAAAGGGAGCATACCCATCGACATGCGAAAAATGAATATAATCTTTTAACGAAAATAAAAGATACACCCTACTTTGGAAGAATTGATTTTAAAGAAGAACAAGAGGCGGATACTGATGAGATCTATATTGGTATCGGCTCTTTTTATGATAAAGAGACAGATGAATTTTTAGTATATGATTGGCGCGCACCTATTTCTAGTCTTTATTACGATTATTCTTTAGGAAGTGCAAAGTATATAGCACCAATGGGGACAATATCAGGTGATTTACTTTTGAAACGTCAATATATTATCCGAAATGGTAACATTCAAAGTATGTTCGATACAGGTGTAACGATAGGGGATGAACTCCTTCAAGAAGCGTTAGGAAGAAATGCAAGTGAACAGATGAAAAGTATTGTAGCGACAATTCAAAAGGAACAAAACAAAATTATTCGAAACGATAAAAGTGATGTATTACTTGTGCAAGGGACGGCTGGAAGTGGAAAAACTTCAGCAGCTCTGCAACGGGTTGCGTATTTATTATATCGTTACCGCGGGACAGTAAACGCGGATCAAATTTTGCTATTTTCTCCGAATGAGTTGTTCAATAGCTATATTGCTAACGTCTTACCAGAGCTTGGTGAGGAAAATATGCAGCAAACGACTTTTCAGGCGTATGTGGAGCATATGATCAGCAAAAGTTTTATTGTAGAAGATTCTTTTTCACAGCTAGAATACATGTTAACGAAAGAACAGGAAAACATGTATGAAACGAGACTAAAAGGAATTCAATATAAATCATCAATTGAATTTATGGGACTGATTGAGAAATATGCGAGAAGTCTAAGTGAAAAAGGACTAGAATTTCATGATGTCACATTTAAAGGTGAAGTGTTGATTGAGGCAAGAACGATAGATGATTATTTTTATGCGTTAGAAACGTCTATTTCCATACCGAATCGAATGCAGCTTACAGCGGAATGGATTCTTAAGAAGATAAATGAATTTGCAAAGAAAGAAGCGAAAAAAGACTGGGTAGAACAAGAAGTTCAGTATTTAAATAAAGAAGATTACAATCGTTTTTATGAAAAATTAGAGAAGGATAACCAATTTGATTATTATGAGCAGGAACATGAATTATTAACGAAATATGTAGTGAGAAAACATTTTCGTTCATTGCGAAGAAAGGTGAAATCTTTAGCTTTTGTAAATCATTCTGCAATATTTCAGCAGTTCTTTGAAACCATCCAGAAAGATGTTTTTGTACCAGATGGTTGGGAAGAGATATGTAAACAAACAGTAAATCGGTTGGAGAGAAAACAATTAGCGTATGAAGATGCAGCGCCGTATTTGTTTTTAAAAGAGTTAATTGAAGGATTTAAAACGAATCACCTTGTTAAATTTGTATTTGTTGATGAAGTACAAGATTATACACCATTTCAGTTAGCGTTTATGAAGCGGCTGTTTCCGGAGGCGAAATGGACAATGCTTGGAGATGTAAATCAAAACATTTTATCACACGCTAGCAATAGAGGGATGGATATGATTTCAACGTTGTTTGCAAATAGAAAAGTAGAAACAATTCAGCTTAACCGTAGTTATCGCTCGGCAAAACCGATAATTGAATTTACAAAACATATCATTCCAAATGGAAAAGAAATTGAAGCTTTTAACCGTAACGGGAAGAAGCCGTTATGTGTAAAAGTGAATGATGAACGAGAGCGCGCAGAAAGTATCATAGATAAAGCAAGAGATTTGCAAAAGCAAGGTCATAAATCGATTGCAATCATTTGTAAAACAGATGAAGAATGTATAAGGGCTATGGAGTTAATAGGGGATAAATTAGATTTTCATCTTGTAAAAAAAGAAAATACGACTTATGAAAAAGGCATTGTGATTATTCCTACTTATTTGGCAAAAGGGATAGAGTTTGACGCTGTTATTATATTTGATGCTTCAAATGACATGTATAGCAAAGAATCTGAACGGAATTTATTTTATGTAGCATGTACACGAGCGATGCATGAATTATATGTTTATTATACAGGAGAGATTACGACAATGCTTTCGAAAGTACCGAAAGCATTATTTCAAAACGAAACGAGTAAAGGGAGAGATGCTTAATGGCTAATCAATTAAATGTTTTTCAAAACTGTAGTAAGGAAGTTTCAATGTTATTACCAATTCCGAAGTATGTAAAATTAGTGCATGAGCATGAAGAATTGCGTGATGGTGTAAATGTTGAAATACATCGTTATCAAGCAGAAGAACGACTAAATTACGGTGGTTCTCATATAACAACGATTACTTCTCAAAAGGATAAGCATCTTTTAAGTTATACGAATATGATGCCAGTATACTCTAATAAACTACTTCATAAGGATGAGGCAGAGAAAATAGCGATGGATGTAATGGAAAAGGTTGATCGACAATATGCAAAGGGCCTAACTTTACTTCGTATGGAAAAACAAACGAGACATTATGTTGACGGGAGACAAACTGTGGAGTTTCCTGTTCTATGGATAAAGATGATGCATAATAACGGAAGTTTTAACTGGGTGACAATTGGTGGTGACGGAAAAATCATTGAATTTGAGCGGGAAGTACGCTGGGATTATATGATGAGCCGCCGTCAAACAGAAATGTGGTATTACGATGATTGGGTATTGGCGCGCACGGGGAAAGGACCGCAATTATTGCCGCCGTCTGCGTTGGCTTAATATGTGTACAATGGTAGGCGTCTATGATAATATACCGCTAGCTATGCCTTATCTGTATAATAAAATGAACATAAAGGGCTGAGCGTTATGAGAAGAAAAGGTTATTTTATAGACAATGAAAGTAAACGATTGTACAACAATGAAATAGTAGTTTCAAATAAAGTTATCCTAATAATCCTACGTTAGAAGAAATGAAACAAATGGTTTTTAACGGTGGAATAGAAGAAGTATTTATATCCCATTATTTTGACGGTCAAAAAAGTAATTTAGAGCGTGAATCAATAGATGATGTGAGAACCGAATGGGATACAAAATATCACAATAATATTTGTCTTACTGGTGAACCAGTATCTTTAGAAGATGTCCCAGATGAATATCTTTTCTTTGTTGAAATGTGGGAAAATGAAAGAGGAAAAGTAATTTTAGTGTTATTTATGCATCATTAGAATGTTCGGGAAGCCTTTATATTGGCTTCCCGATATTTTTTATGTTGAAAAAATATTATGCAAGATGTTGGTAATATGATACGTATTTTTCTAATCCTTCAATCTCTTTCTCAGGAGGTTCAATTCCGCCTTTTCTACCATAGCAAACATTTCTCAAGTATTCTCCGAAAATCATAGAGCGACTTTTCTCATTTTCCATCCAACTATATCTGTTAATTATAAAATCACCATCAAAACTTGTATCAAATGTATATGGAATACAAGTTATATGTTTTGGTAAATGTTTTTTTAATACTCTATATTGCCGACCTGCTCCTAAACTTTTACATACAAACAGTAAACTATTAATTGTTGTAAAATCAAAAATCTTCTTAGCTTCAATTACATTTGCGATAGAATGGAGAGAGTTTTTCTCGAAAATGATAGCATCTTCTGGTACACCGTGTTCAATTAACTTGTTAACAATTACTTCTGATTCTGATAAATCTCCATAATCCCAGTTTGGATGTTTCATTCCATGTAAACTAGTACCACCTGTGACGATAATTTGTGCACCTAAACCTTGTTGATAAGCATGTAGAGGAGCTTGCCAATTACCAGGATGGGAACCACCGAAAACGAAAATTGCATCACACTCTTGTGGTGTTGATTCTTTTAGGAAAGTGATTTCGGTTATTTCTTCAATTTGTTTTTTCGTAAGATATGGGACTTCAGGGTATTTAGGGATTACCATATGAAAACCTCCTATATAGTGAAACGTTAAATTCATTATATAGCGATGTTATTTAGTGGAAAAAGGGAAGTTTTTCATTTGACAGTTCCCCTTTTATGATAACTCTCCTATAAACAAAAGTTCTACTTCATCATAAAATTCATCTTCATCCTTGATTATCTCTTGGAAATGCAATGTTTGGATGCTGTTAGAAATTGATATTCCCCATTCATGCCCGAAGTCGAACTCATTGGAAAGAGGAATCCATTTTTGAAATTCGTTATCTCTATTGAAAACACTGTGAAAGTAGTCATTGTTTTTAAAGATGATGATTTGTGAGTGCCATAAACTTGCTATTGTAATCATAACAACGACTCGATATGTATTTGTATCGTTCGGTTTCATTTTCATTAAAAGATCCGCTCTATCTAATAATGTTTGAATGCATAATCGCTTTACTTTTCTAGGTGTTTTAATAGAATCGATAAAAGCTTGAGTGCCCGGTAAAGGCATATGCCAGTATGCACCGTTATAGAAAGTAGATGGAAATGCTTTAGTGGCGTCTGCAATTCTATTTATAAGAGTTTTTGTTTTTCGTTTCATGCCGCGTATTTTCTTTTCACGCATTGTTGATCATCTCCATAAATTTTTGCAAGGCAGCTGAGTGGAAAATATCTTTTCGAGTAATAAAGGTAGTAGGAACCTTTTTAAAGTGATTTGGTAATGTCTTTAAAGATAAAACATGTTCGTAATCTGGAATAATAGATTTCAGCATAATAGCCGTGCCCATACCTGATTTTACACATGCAAGTATTGCTTCAATTGTTCCGAACTCTAGTATTCTTTTAGGTGAAATCCCTTCTTCTTGAAGCCAGTTTTCTAATAGTTTTCTGTAATAACATCCTTGACTAAAAGCGAGTAAATTCAGTTCTCCTATTGTTTTAAAGGAAGATAGAGGAGTCTTGCTAATGAGAACGAGTTCTTCTTCTCGAAATGAAAGTGTATGAAGTTCAGTATGCTGAATATTTCCAGCGATAAGAGCTCCATCTAGTTTTCGCTCTAAAACGAGCTGAGTTAATTGGTCTGTCGTATTTGTTTCTAGAATCAATTCAACTTCTGGATACTTTTCATAATAGGTCGTTAATATAGGTGGGAGACGAACGGCTGTTGTCGATTCTGTACACCCGATTTTTAACGTGCCTTTTGGCTCGGTTCCGTTACTTTGGACAGCTTGAATGGATTTATCCATTAAGTGGATGATTTGTTTTGCATATGTTAATAAAATTTCTCCGTTAGAAGTTAAAGTAACGCCTCTTCCGTTTCGATAAAATAAAGGCACACCTAACTCGAGTTCTAGTTGTTTTATACGCATCGTTACACCTGATTGTACATAGTTTAAGTTTTTAGCAGCATGAGATATATTTCCTACTTTCGCAACTTCGTAAAAAACCGTTAAATCTTTTATGTCCATTTATTATCACCCCGAAAAAGGTATCAATTTTTTTGATGGATTCTATTATTAACACTTATTTTACATGATATCAGAACCTTCATACAATGAAAGGGATATGGGGGAGATAACGTTGATAAGTGAAGGGGGAATTGCAAAGTACAGTAGTTCTAATAAATGGATCATGTTAACTTTGGCAACGGTAGCACAGGCAAGTGCAACACTTATAACATATGGAGTAGGGGTACTCGCTTTATTTTGGAAACAGAAATATGCACTTTCGAATATGCAGGTTGGGTTGTTAATAAGTGCTGTAAATATAGGTCCGCTGTTTTGTATGCTTTTTGTCGGAAGGTTACTTGATCGATATAGCGAAAGAATATTAATTGGAGCGAGCACTGTATTACTTGGCGGGGCGCTTTTACTTGCTCATATAGCAAGGGAATTTATGGGGCTATTATTTGTCCTTCTTTTAATAGGAACGTTTTATAGCGTATCCCAGCCAGGGGGAAGTAAAGTAATCTTGAAATGGTTTCCGAAAGAAATGCGCGGATTAGCTATGGGAATACGGCAAGCTGGTATACCTATTGGCGGGGCGTTAGCAGGAGTTACGATCCCTTTGCTTACACTTAAATTTAGTTTATCTTATACGATAAATGTTATTGCAACTATATGTATAGTAGGTGGGTTATTGTTTTTCATATTTTATAAGGAATCGATCCCCCGAGAACACACTAGCCGAGAATATGTAAGGCTTTCTTTTTGGATGCAATTAAAAAAGGTGATATGTAAAAAAGAGCTGTATCCAATTTTTATTACAGGTATTTGTATGATTTCTTTACAAATGATATTAGTCGGACATTTTATGAAATTTTTAACTGTTGAAAAATCGATAACACCTATTTTAGCAGGGAAAGTATTTTCGATTATGCTATTTGCAGGAATGATAGGCCGAATTATATTAGCTACAATAAGTGATACATATTACAAAGGGAATCGTCGTACACCGTTGTTTATATGTGTATGTATTTCTTTTTTCTTAATTTTAGTTGTTGTGATGAGTATACATACAATGAGACTTGGGGCAGTATTTGTGGTAAGCGGACTGTTAGGCTTTTTTGCAATTGGTTGGTTTAGTCTTTTTATGGTCGAAGCTGCTGAGTCTGCAAGTGAGGAATCGGTAGGTTTAACAGTGAGTTTTGCGCTTACGCTTAATCAAATTGCTATTATCTTTGCACCTGCTTTGTTTGGTTATATAGTAGATGGGAAAGGCTACACATATGCATTGATGGGTATAGCTGCATTACTAAGCGTTTCAGCAGTGAGTTTATGTAAAAGTAAATGAATATTAAAAATGTAAATCTTTTATGAAGAAAACCTAAAGAAATGTCATGGGAGTGACATTTCTTTTTTTATATGCTGTATAATCAATTTAGAAATGAGATTCGTTTTCATTAACGCTCATTTCCTCTTTTGAAATTACCTGTAATTTTAGCTATAATAAGTTGTTTTTCTTTTTCGTTATTTGCCCGATTTATTTTGTTTAAAAATTTGTCAGCTTCATTTCCTTTTAAAATCATGATTTGTTTTCCGTAATATTCAATTAAAACTATATCATTTTTTGTTACTCGATAATGAAACATCATATCATCTAAACGATTGCGTTTATCGGTCTTTTTCAAATCACCACCTCCATTCTTGCTAATGTGTAACGAATGTTACATAAAAAATGTAAATTAAAGTTGGATGTATCCGATTGTTAGGTAGAAAATTTGTAAAAAAGAACTACAATAGAGAGTAGTTAAAATTTGAGTGTGAGAAAAAGGAATCTAGTGTAATATAATGAATGATAGATAGATTATAAAGTGTTTGAAAATTAAAAGATATAGAATAGAATGGAAAAATATAAAGTGAAACTGGATAAAAGAGGGTCCCTATATGTTTAAGAAATGGCTAATTGTTTTCTTTATTTTTGCTGTTTTTTGTGGGAGTGTCGCTGCACTAACATATGCAAATAAAGATAAGAAATATAATTTGAAGGCATTTTCAGGTTATAAGAATAAATTTGAAAATGATAAACCGAAAGTCGATGCGAATCAGCAAAAACGTTATGAGATTGCAGCAGCAAAACTAGATCAATATTTAAAAGATAAAGGATTTAATGGGAGTGTTCTTGTAGCTAGTAAAGACCATGTAATTTTAAGAAAAGGTTACGGGTATGCGAATGTAAAAGATAATGTATTAACAACGCCAAGAACGAAATATCGCATTGGTTCTATTACGAAAACAGTCGTTGCAATATCTATCATGCAACTAAGAGAAAAAGGGAAATTAAATATTGAAGACAATGTAAATAAGTATATTCCATCGTTTCCAGCAGATAAAAACATTACGTTACGAAATTTGTTAACACATACGTCCGGGTTACCAGAACAGGGGCAAGGTAGTGTTGATGCAGCGTCACGTTTAAAGTTAGTAACTTGGATCGGAGCGCAAACGTTACAATTTCCTGCAGGAACGGGATGGAGATATACAGATTATAATTATATGGTACTTGCATATATTGTAGAAAAGATAACAAATGAACCACTTGCTGACTATGTGAAAGAAAACATTTTTACTCCTGTTGGAATGCATGAATCTGGGATGGGTGCCACTTTCCCAGGAGATATGTTTTTAGCAGAAGGATATACGAAAAAAGATAATGAGTTAGTAGCTACGCCTCGTTTAAGGATGAATTGGCTATATGGTTGTGGTGAAATGTACACTACAGTTGATGATATGAAAAGGTTAGATGAGGCAATTATGGATGGGAAGCTGCTTTCTAAACAAAGTTTGTCAGATATGTTTACTGTATCACCCGCTAGAAAGTATGGATTTAGTTTCTATATTTACCCAGATTATTATCATAATCATGGTGTATTAGCTGGTTGGAACACTTTTAATAATTTTAACTGGGATAAAAGAACGTTTGTAATATTATTCTCTAACGTACAAAATGGTATGAATGATACATTTAATCAAGAGTTTAGGAAATTAGCGAATGATTTAATAGAAGAAAAATAATTATTTTAAAATCGGTATTGATATGTAATTATCAATACCGATTTTTTTATTTAATAATGTTTTATTTAGTGAACAAGCATGTATGAGAGGGGATTAATATTAGAATAAATTTATGAAGGAAGTTAAATGATATTAATGTTAAATATAGGGGATTTGTTTTGTGAATGTCATCTATTTGTATTGAAATTATGTAATTTATCATGCGGAAGAATAATTGGTAATTTTTACATTGATGAAAAAGCTTGAGCTTCACACTATGTGAAGCTTTACATTATTGGAGACACGAACAGGAGGTTGAAAAAATGAAAAAAGTAGTAAAGTTTTGTTTAATAGCTACATTATCTACAGCGATTATTAGTGGATGTTCTTTTGAAGGGAATAATGAAAATGCTAAAGGGAAAGAGGGTGAAAAAGTAGAGGTACAGAAAAACGTTGGGAAATATACGATGCCGGATGAAAAAGATAAACATGAAGGTACATGGCTACAATGGCCACATGAATACACATACGGTCAAGAGTATAAACAAGAAGTTGAACCTATTTGGGTTAAGATGGCAAGTACTTTAACTGAGGGTGAAAAAGTCCACATTGTTGCATATGATCAGGAAGAAAAAGAGCGAATTAATAAGCTTCTAACAGATGAAGGGCTAAATATGGAGAAGATTGATTTCTTTATAGCGCCTACTGATGATGTTTGGGCAAGAGATAGTGGACCAATTTTTGTTTATGACAATAATAAAAATCTAAAAATATTAGATCCAGCATTTAATGGTTGGGGGAAGAAAACTCCTTATAAAAATGATGCCCGTGTACGGGAGAATGTTAGTAAACAATTAGGGATTGAAAGAATTGATTGGGGGGAATTCGTCCTTGAAGGTGGCGCAATTGAATTAGACAGCAATGGGACTGCTTTATTAACTCGAAGTGCAGTAACGAATAAAAATAGAAATCCTGATTTATCAGAAAAGGAAATTGAAAAATATATAAGTGACCTTGGGGTGACAAACTTTATTTGGTTAGATGGAGTGCCTAATTTAGATATTACGGATTTTCATATTGATGGATTTGCTAAATTCCATGATAAATCTACCATTGTAACGATGAAAGAAGATGACTTGGCTGAATGGGGCTTGTCAAACAAAGATATGGATAAATTGTTAGATGCAAAAAATGCTTCAGGAAAGAAATATAAATATGAATACTTACCGCTTAGTAAAGATAAAGTTACTTTAGAAGGTGGAAAAACTCTCGATTATAAGGGATCGTATATCAATTATTATATTGGGAATAAAGTTGTATTGGTGCCTAACTATAATGACCCAAATGACAAAATCGCAAACGATACGATTCAGAAGTTATACCCAGATCGTAAAGTAGTCGGTATTGATGTGAGAGAGCTTTATAAAAATGGCGGAATGATTCATTGTGTTACACAGCAACAACCGATTCAATTGAAGTAATCGATTATAGTTTCGTTATGTTGCTTTATAGACAAAATAGGTGAAATGCTATTTTTACTTATTTTGTCTTGTTTTAACATCTGTAATAAGAATAAAATGTATAATTTTGATGTAATGATAATTAAATATATTGTCATTATTGTTTTATATGGAAAAGGAGAAAAATATTTGTGTTAAAGAATATAAAAAGAGTTTTTTCGTTGTTCCCTATCGTTCTACAGTACATTTTAAATGTTGCTTTGATCTGTTTGGGAATGGTTTTAAGTGTGTTTCTTATGAAAGAAGTTATTCAATTTATACAAGAACTTAAATTAAATAGTGAGGAATCTAGTTATCATTTGATTGATAGTATCGTCGTATTCTTTTTATATTTTGAATTCATCGTAATGATTATAAAGTATTTTCAAATGAACTTTCATTTTCCATTACGTTATTTTATATATATAGGTATTACGGCTATTGTTCGTCTAATTATTATAGACCATGATAGTCCAATGGATTCATTGTTATATGCTTGCGCGATTCTTGTATTAATTAGTGCTTTATTCATTGCAAATTCTAAAATAATGCGTCGTGATTTAGAAGAGTGAAGATTTGTTGTTGAATAAATAAGGTATTTTATCTTTTTGAAAAAAGGAGTAACAGTATTGAAAGAAATAATCTTAACCAGCCTCATAATGATAGGGTTTATGAGTCTATTATTTAATTGTATACTTTCATGATTTAAAAGAATAAAAGGTTAATAGAGAAAGAGGTTTTTGTAAATATGGTTCATTACAATAATCAAAATAGTTTACATCAAATATTTACATTAAAAGGGACAATTATAAGAGATATTTTCCCACAAATCGTATTATATACGTGTATTTCAACGATAGTAGCTGTGATTAATTATTACTATGCAGAAATAAATATAAATCAGACTCCTTGGGTAATCGTCGGAGGAGCTTTAGGATTACTATTAGTGTTTCGTACGAATACTGCCTATGATCGGTACTGGGAAGGTAGAAAGCTATTTGGCACGATTGGTGCTTGTACTAGAAATTTAGCAATTAGTTTTTTGTGTCATTGGGATTCTAAAGGGAAGAGTATGGAGCAGGAAAAAATAAAATTTTTACATTTATTAATTGCATTTCCAAAGTTAGCGAAAGGGCACTTGAGGGAGGAAAAAGATTTATCTGAAGTGAAATCATTGCTTGCTGTCTGTTCTGAGAAGGAAAAAGCATTTTTGGTTGAGTCCAATCATTTACCGATTAGTATAGTTTTTATGTTGAAAACTATACTATCAAAAGGTTTGAAAACGGGGCAAATTCATCCAAATGCGATAATTAGTATGGAAACGGATTTGAATACGTTACTTACATCTGTGGGTGGATGTGATCGTATCAAAACAACACCTATTCCTTTTGCATATTTTGCTCATATAAAAATTTTATTGATTATATTTTGTGCGACTTTACCGATTGGTCTTGTTGATAGTCTCGGATGGTTTACAGTACTTGCGACTACGTTTATAAGTTTTGCATTCATAGGTATTGAAGCAATAGGGGTTGAAATTGAAGATCCCTTTGGTCAGGATCCAAATGATCTTCCGCTAGAAGGAATTTGTATAGGAGTAGAAATGCATTTAGTGAATTTATATAATCAAAACGATCTATTAGAAGTAATGGGTTTGAATCGTGATAAAAAAATCATTTAATCATTTATTGTTGTTTTAAAATATGGTATTTAAAAAACTTGTCAAGAGTCAATTTAAGGCTTAACGTCAGCTTTATATTTTTTATATAAATATATAATATTTCTCCATGCTATAATCCATTCATGAAATGTACATGTTGCATGAGTTGTAATGAAAAAAGACATGAATTGAGGAATAGTTGGCTTTGTAAAATCAGTTATGTAACTACTATTAAAAAGCGAGGTAAATAATATGGAACAAAAACATAATGGCATTATTTTTACTGCAATACCAGACGAATCGAATGAATATTATCAACCATTTTATGAAGACTTGATTTACTTTAATGAATGTTTAAATGAAAAGAAATCAATTGCGGATCAACTTATATCTTTATCTGTTGAAGAGCAAGACTTTCATACAAACTTCTTTGAGTATGATGATATTTGGTTAAGAGATGTTGCGCCAGTTGTAACGAATCATCTTGTTAAATTTAAATATTACCCAAATTATTTACCAGAGGATCAGGGACGATATTTAGATCAACAATTTAATAAATGGTTGAAGAAAAATGACTTTGAGTATGTGAAATCACCATTAATATTGGATGGTGGCAATCTTATTTGGAATAAAAAAGATACTGTTATATTAACAGAACGCATATTTGATGACAACGATGATTGGACGGAAGAGGAAATAATTGAGCAATTAGAGTGGGACTTAGATGTGAGCCGGGTTATTATTATTCCTGCTGAAGAAGGAGATGTACTTGCGCACGCGGACGGAATGGTTAAATTTATTGATGAACACACAATGTTTATTAGTGATTTTCTAGGTGATAATGAATTTAGATATCATGTGCAAGAGATTATTCAAGAGCAAATGCCAGAAGCTGAATTTATCGTTGTTCCTTCCTCATATACAGAGAAAGGACAATATGATCAAGAAATAGCATCGGCAAAAGGTTTATATATAAATATGTTAGAAACATGTGATGCCCTTTATGTTCCTAAGTTTGGATTAGCAAAAGACGGGGAAGTTTTACGATATATTCAACAGCATACAGAGAAACAAGTTATTCAAATTCATGTAGGAGACATTTCGACTATGGGAGGCGCAATGAATTGTTTAACGTGGTATTGTCCGAGTCATTTGTTACCTTCAAAAATGAAAGGATTGAGTAATCAGAATGAAGTTTCTTCAATTAAAAAGTTTTTTGATTGGTTTTAGTAAATAAATTTAAAAAAGAAATATACTCAAGGGGTATGTATATGTATACAATTACTGAATTTTCTCGGATTTGTAAAATGAGTACACGGATGCTAAGACATTATGATAAAGAGGAAATATTGAAACCGGCATATGTGAATCCGGTAAATGGATATAGATTTTATGAGCAAGGGCAGCTAGAAATAGCACTGAAAATTAAAAAGCTCAGAGAGTACAAGTTTCCTTTGCCGAAAATTAAAGTAATTCTGCAGTCATCAGATCAAGATTCATTTATTCACCATATGCAAGCGCAAATTATAGAGTTGTCTCATGAGGTGAAACAAAATTTACAGGTTATTTCTGAAATGAATGAAATGGTCAATATGAATCATGCTTTAAATATTGCTCGCCATAGAAATTACGATATATTAAATGGAACGAGAAATGAAATAACAGTAATTGCTCAAAGGTTACAAATAGATATAGATCATATGGATGATTATTTTTATGACTTATATGAAGAAGTACAAAAAAATAGTTTGCAAATAGTAGGCTCTCCTTCTACTGTTTTTTATGATGAAGAGTTTATGCCGGGTCACAGTGATCTTGAATTAAGAATTCCAGTTATGGATAGTGACGATAAAGATGGATTACAAGGATACGAAATAAAAAAGATACATCAACATCAAATTGTTACTACTATGCATTATGGTAGCTATGACTATATAGGTTATGCCTATATGGCATTAGAAGAGTGGGTGGAAAAGAACGGTTATAAAATAGATGGTCATCCATATGAAGTTTATATAAAGGGACCTGAATGTGATTGTTTAGCAGAAGAGTATGTGACACAAATTTGTTTTTTAGTTACGAAAATAGAATGAGAATAAGGATTGACATTAACATTATGTCAATCCTTATTCTATGTACGAAAGCAATTTATCATAATAAAAAGGAGAGAGAATATGAGAAGAACAATCATGATTATTTGTCTGATTCTAAGTATGGTATGGATTTCGGCATGTACTTCTGGAGTAGGAGAAGGTGAGAGTGGTAGCGCTGTTTTACCTAATCAGTTACCTAAAAATATAGTGTTTAAAAATGGTACAATCTATACTTCAAACGGAAAGCAAGACATCGTAGAGGCTGTAGCCGTTAAAGAGGGGAAAATTACATTTGTTGGTTCAAACAAGGATGTAGAGGGATTTATAAATGAAGATACGAAAGTGGTGGATTTACAAGGACGTTTTATCCTCCCTGGTTTTGTGGACAATCATAATCATATATTTGAAGCAAAATCACCAGCAGCAGGGAATTGTAGTGTCTCACCAGATGCTTCCCTGCAAGAACAACGCTCGTATTTAAAGGCTTGTAAAAAAGATGTGAAAGATGGCGAATGGATAAGTGGAACGGGATTTAGTTTGGAAGAGCTGTTAAAAGATATGGACGAAAAGTCAGAACAACAAACTCCATTACAAGTTCTTGATGAGTTATTTCCTAATAATCCAGTATTAATTATGGAAAGAACCTCCCATTCTGTATGGGTTAACTCGAAAGCGTTGGAGTTAGCTGGGATAAATAAAGATACGAAAGATCCGCAGGGTGGAAGAATCATTCGGGATTCAGAGACAAGAGAAGCTTTTGGTATTCTTTATGATACAGCTGGAGATATTGTGATGGAAAAAGCATGGAATTCTCAGCCGAAACTTTTTGAAAAGAATTATGACGGTTTGTTAGACGGTTTAGATGAAGTTGCGAAGAATGGTATAACTACAGTTGGTGATGGCCGTCTTTATTGGAAACGAGGCTGGTTAGATGTTTGGAATAAAGTACATGATGAAAAAAAGTTAACAACGCGAGTAGTACTTCGTCCATGGGTATATCCGAATTTAAATGAAGCAGAACAAATGGAGTATTTTAAGAAAATTAAACGTGATGATTTGTCATCCCGCATGCTTATTAATCAAGTGAAAATGTATAGTGATGGAATTAGTATTAATAGTACAGCTAAAACGCTTGAAAAATATAAATTTGAGTGGTTTCAAGGAACGCCGTATGGTTTGAACTATATTCCAGAAGAAAAAATGAAGTGGTGGTTGACGGAACTTAATAAAATTGGTTACGGTGCACTCATTCATACAATTGGGGATGGTGGAGTAAGAGAGAGTTTAAATGCGATTGAGGCAGCGAAAAAAGAAGGGGCGAATCAGCCTTATACGCTTACGCATGTGGAAATGGTAGAAGATAGTGATATAGATCGTTTTGCTAAATTAGGTATTAGCGCTGATTTCCAAGTAGGGCATGATTTTGCGGAAGATCCTAAACAAAGCTGGGCAAGTACGTATTTTACAGACCAGCAAATGAAACGAATTATGCCGTTAGGACAAATTTGGAAAACAGGTGCAAATGTATCACTTAGTAGTGATTGGGATGTAAATGAACTGAATCCACTTGTGACGATTTCGAATGCATTAAGCATTGATGAAAAGGGCTTGTCTGATGTATACGCAGCTATTGATGCCTATACAATTAAGCCAGCTAAAGCGCTAGGTCTTGATAACACTACAGGTTCGATTGAAGTAGGGAAATCAGCTGATATGGTATTACTGAATGAAGATATTACTAAAATGAGTGCCGATAAGATTCCGAATGCGAAAGTTTTAGTGACGGTTTTACAAGGAGAAATAGTGTATCACAAGGAGAAATAAAGAATCGCTTTATAAAATTACTACAAGTAAATGAATATATTTCTGTTGACCTTAACACGATGTCAAAGTATAGACTGTACTTACATTCAGAGAAGGGGTGAACATGTATGAGAAATATAGAAAATAGTTTGTTTTATATGCCTGCAGAATGGGAGAAACATGAGGGGACATGGCTCCAATGGCCTCATGATAAAGCGCATAGAGGTGAAGGTTACAGAGCTAAGTTAGATGATATTTGGGTAACGATGGCAAAGGAGCTTCATTACGGAGAAAATGTGCATATTGTTGTATGTGATGAGGAAGAGAAAGTACATGTCCAATCAAATCTAATGGAAAAAAAAGTAAATATGGATAAAATTGATTTCTTAGTTCAGGAAACTGACGATGTTTGGATCAGAGATAATGGACCAATCTTTGTGAAAGATAAAGAGGGAAATCTCCGCCTAACACACTGGGTATTTAATGGTTGGGGGGATAAATATCCGTATGAAAACGATGCTATAATACCAACTAAAATAAGTGAGAGGTATAGCATTCCAAAAGTTGAATCTAGTGTCTGTATAGAGGGCGGGGGAATTGAGGTAAACGGAAACGGGACCTTAATGGCAGCGAAAACTTCTATTATAAATGAGAATCGAAATCCTACACTAAGCCAGGAAGAGATTGAAATGGAATTAACGAAGTATTTGGGAGTAACGAATTTTATATGGATAACTGGTATTCGCGGAGAAGATAATTATGATGAAGATACGGATTACCATATTGATGGTGCAGCACGTTTTGTAAATGAAAATACGATTCTATATGAATATGATCCTTTTGAGGAAGGAGAGTCGTACCTTTTGGAGGCGCAAGAAAAACATTATCAAGAATTGCGACAAGCAAGAAATATAGATGGAAATCCATTTCAGCTCATCCCAGTACCTGTAACAAGACAAGTGGTAAAAGAGGCAGACTGTAAAGGTTCGTATTTGAATTTTTATATTGGCAATGAAGTTGTATTGGTTCCTATATACGGTGATGAACATGATAAGTTAGGGCTTCAAATTATTGAAGGGCAATTTCCAGGTAGAAGAGTTGTTGGTGTTTATGTAAATGAATTGTATGCGTATGGTGGTATGATTCATTGTGTGACGCAGCAGCATTTAGAGTAAAGTGATTCAAATGAAAAAAGGATGCAGAGCATATACTCTGCATCCTTTTTTCTACAATGCTGAAAACTCTTCAACAAGTGAGCTAAAACGATTTAGTGCACTTTCAATCGGTTCTGGCGTAGTTAAATCAACGCCAGCTTTTTTCAGTAGGTTTAATGGATAGTCAGAACTTCCACCTTTAAGGAATTCAATATAATTTTTCTGAGCATTTGGATCGCCGCTTAATAATTTATCGGCGATTTGGATTGCAGAGGCGAAGCCCGTTGCGTATTTGTACACGTAAAATGGACGGTAGAAATGAGGGATTCTAGACCAGCCATATTTTACTTCTTCGTCAAATATGAGGGAGTCGCCATTATATTCTCTAAATAACTTTTCATAAATTTCACTAAAGACTTGGGCATTTAATGGTTTACCTTGCTCGGCCATTTCATGTGTGATCTTTTCAAACTCAGCAAACATGATTTGTGTAAAGAAAGTACCTTTAAAGCTCTCGATAAAATGGTTAATTAAATGATTACGCACGTTCGTTTCTTTTGCTTCTTTTAATAAATAGTGAATTAATAACACTTCATTTACTGTAGAAGCGACTTCTGCAACAAAGATAGTATAGTGTGCAGAAATTCTTGGTTGGTATCCGTGTGAGTAATGCGTATGCATACCGTGGCCACATTCATGAGTTAGAGTGAAAAGGCTATTTAAATCATCGTGATGATTTAAAAGAATGAAAGGATGAACACCGTATACACCAAAGTTATAAGCGCCAGAACGTTTTCCAGGTGTTTCTCTCACGTCTATATAGCGTTTATCTTTAAAGCTTTTTAATGTTTCGATATATTCTTCACCTAAAGGAGCTAGTGACGCGATCATTATGTCAAACGCTTCGTCGTATGGAATGTCTTGCTTTACACCTTTTACTAAATCAACACTCAAGTCGTATTGTCTTAGTTCATCTACATTTAATTTTTCTTTTCTAAGTTCATTATATGTATGTAATGATTGAATGTTTTTTTTCGTCGTATCGATTAAATTTTCATATACTTCTTTCGGAACCATATCGCCAAATAATGATTTTTCTAAAGCTGATGGATATTTTCTTAGCTTTGAAACAGTAACATTATTTTTAATAGCAGCAGATAGAGTAGAAGCGATAGAGTTTTTTAACTGAACATATGGTTTGTAATAAGCTTTATAAGCTTCTTTACGCTTCTCACGATTCTCATCTTCTATTAACTTTGCATACATTCCACGCGTTAAATTTACTTTTTCTCCATCAGCAGTAGTCACGTCGCCAAATAGTATATCTGCATTATTTAACATGCCAAATGTATGCTGCGGGGAGGAAAGTGCTTCACCCATTTGTGATAAAATCTCTTCTTGGTCCTTATTCAATACGTGTTTTTTATAACGGTATAGTTCAAATAAGTCTTCTTTATAATATTGTAAGCCTTCTGCTTCTTCTATGTAAGCATGTAATGTGTTTTCATCTACGCTAAGTAAGAATGGGGAAAAGAAAGATTTAGCCGCACTTACTTTCACGTGTAATTGTGATACTTTATCGACGAGGGATTGAGCGTCAGTATCGCGTGTATCAAGATCAGATTGTAATCGTGCATAAGCGAACATTAAAGATATTATGCTAGAAATTTCTTCACTCTTTGTTAAATAAGCTAATAAACTATTGCCATCGTGAATATTTCCATTAAACTTGTGTAATTCATTCGTTAATACTTCAATTTTATGAAAATCGCTTTCCCAATCTTCAATTGTATGGTAAATATCCGTTAAATCCCATTTTTCTTTATCAGCTACTTGTAGTCGATCTTTAAGTTCAGTCATAATCATTTCCTTTCTAAATATGTAGTTATATTCCTATATAACTATGAAATACAACAAATTGCAAAAAATCCCTGCTGAAAATTGAAAAGCCTTGCTGTAAATAGCAAGGCTTAAACAGTTATAGTGTAATTCCGAACTTCGAATGTAAAAGATTTGTATATTGCTCGTCTGTAACTTCTTCTTTAGATTTTTTACCGTCTTTTGTTATTGTAAGACTATCTTTTGTTAAAGAAGCGTGTCCGTCATGTGTAAGTTTTACAATAAGAGGTACTTTGTTAAATGGTGAGCCCTCATGTTCAACGATGATTTTTTGTGCTGCATTTGCTTTCGTTTCATCCACTTCTTCTATATAAAATGCATAACCTAACGTCCAATCATCATTAGAAGATTGATCCAGAAACTCATTGTTTTTACGCATTTCTAAAATGTAATTTCCTTTTTCAGTTGTTTCTTTGCGAACACGATAATCTCCTGTTACTGAGTGAACGACTTCACCTGAGAAAGGAACAGGTGCAAGAGGTAAGTATGATCCGAATCCTACTTCAATTAAATAAAGTTCATGATGATGTTTTAAAACAGTTGCGATATGTCCGGAATCGACAGCCCATATAGAGTTTGCAGCATTATAAACTGTCCCTGAAACTAAATAAACATCCAATCCAAAGTCTTTAAGAAAGTAATACATAGTAGGATTTAGTTCATAACAAAGACCGCCACGGTTGTTTACTAAAATTTTTTCTTTTAAATTCTCTTTTGATATTTCTTTAAAGTTATTTTCGAGAACATTTAAGTTTTCAAATGGAACAGTTTGCGCCATTCTATACATAATTTGAGATAAATCTTCAAATGATACGGTTTCTTTTTCTTCTATATGTAAACGTGCGAAAAATTGTTTTTGAAAGTCTGTCATAGAAATCCCTCCGTCATACTTTTATAGATAAATTGTATACAATTTTGAATACGATGTGAATTTTAAACTATGTGGGGGTACTTGTGGAATAGTTGAATTCATATTTTGAAAAATAATGTGAGAGATTAAAAGATTGTTACTTTACTAACTGTAGAACGAATATTATAATAATTTGAAGAATTATGCAAACGTTTTCTTGAAGGGGATGGTGTAAATATGTTGAAAAGGATTACGGTAGTCTGTTTATTTTTTATTTTGCTTTTTCCTAATATATATGAGGGAAACAAGGCAGAAGCAGCAACGATAAACAATGGAACACTAATGCAGTATTTTGAGTGGTACGCTCCGAATGATGGGGATCATTGGAATCGTTTGCGTTCTGATGCTGAAAGTTTAGCCCATAAAGGAATCACATCTGTATGGATACCACCTGCATATAAAGGGACTTCGCAAAATGATGTAGGGTATGGGGCCTATGATTTATATGATTTGGGAGAGTTTAATCAAAAAGGAACGGTGCGGACGAAATATGGGACAAAAGCACAGTTGAAATCTGCAATTGACGCTTTACATAAGCAAAACATCGACGTATACGGTGATGTAGTTATGAATCATAAAGGTGGGGCTGATTATACTGAAACCGTAACAGCTGTTGAGGTAGACCGTAACAATCGAAATATTGAAGTGTCAGGTGATTATGAAATTAGTGCATGGACGGGTTTTAACTTTCCAGGGCGCAGAGATGCTTATTCTAATTTCAAATGGAAATGGTATCATTTTGACGGAACGGATTGGGATGAAGGAAGAAAATTAAATCGAATTTATAAATTTAGGGGGATAGGTAAAGCGTGGGACTGGGAAGTGTCTAGCGAGAATGGAAATTATGATTATTTGATGTATGCAGATCTTGATTTTGATCATCCTGATGTTGCGAATGAGATGAAAAAATGGGGAATGTGGTATGCGAATGAATTAAATTTAGATGGTTTTCGTTTGGATGCTGTTAAACATATTGATCATGAATATTTACGCGATTGGGTAAATCATGTCAGACAGCAAACGGGGAAAGAAATGTTTACGGTAGCAGAATATTGGCAAAATGATATTCAGGCTTTAAACAATTATTTAGCGAAAGTCAATTATAATCAATCTGTGTTTGATGCACCGCTTCATTACAATTTTCATTATGCTTCAACAGGAAATGGGAATTATGATATGAGAAATATTTTAAATGGAACAGTAATGCAAAATCACCCTGCACTCGCAGTTACTCTCGTTGAGAATCATGATTCTCAACCTGGGCAGTCATTGGAATCTGTAGTAAGTCCGTGGTTTAAACCGTTGGCATATGCATTTATTTTAACACGTGCAGAGGGCTATCCTTCAGTTTTCTATGGTGATTACTATGGGACAAGCGGAAATAGTAGTTATGAAATTCCAGCGTTAAAAGATAAAATTGATCCGATTTTGACGGCGCGAAAAAACTTTGCATATGGTACGCAACGTGATTATTTGGACCATCCAGATGTGATTGGCTGGACAAGAGAGGGTGATGGTGTACATGCTAATTCTGGTTTAGCGACATTAATCTCTGATGGACCAGGAGGATCAAAGTGGATGGATGTTGGAAAGAATAACGCTGGGGAAGTATGGTACGATATTACGGGTAATCAAACAAATACTGTAACAATTAATAAGGATGGATTGGGGCAATTCTATGTAAGTGGAGGCTCAGTTTCCATATATGTTCAGCAGTAAATTGGTGATGAAAAGAAGAGGTAGACTGAAATATAAGTCTTCCTCTTCTTTTTATATTGTTATCATACCTGAATTTTTATTTTAATAAATGAACTAGTCGACTTTTGAAACAACAAGAGATGCGTTGGAATAAATAATGTCACCCGTGGCTTCTCTTATTCGTACTCGAAGAACATCTCCTTGGTTTAAAGGTAATAGATCAGTTCTGGCGGATGTAGCTCTTACCCCAGAACCACCAACAACTCGTGAAATTCTTTCGTTAATACTTCAATTTTATGAAAATCGCTTTCTTAATCTTCAAATATATGGTGAATATCCGTTAAATCCCATTTCTCTTTATCATCTACTTGTAGTCGATCTTTAAGTTCAGTCATAATCATTTCCTTTTTAAATATGAGTCATATTCCTGTATAACTATGAAATACAACAAACTGCAAAAAATCCCTGCTGGAAATTAAGAAGCCTTGCCTGAAATGGGGAGGCTTCAAAAATTATAATGTACGACCGAGCGTTGAATATAAAAGATTTATATATTGTTTTTCGTAATAATAAAAATCGTACTGTGATTGCTATAGAACTAAATATTAGTATGTTTTTAACGTGATTTTAATAGATGTTATATTTGCTTTACGATAAAATGATTATAGTGTAAAATTACACTATAAGTGTAAAATAATAATGAATGGGTGTTTTTACACTTTTGGTTATTAGGGCTTTCTAAAGCAAGATGATGAGTTTTTATTATTAATGTTAGCGGAGACAATTTGATGTAGCGGTTATTAGAGGAAGTTCTTTATATAAATCGTAATTTTAAATTTTTAAGGGTATTTCTGTATAGGAAGTAGTAGAAAAAGGAGAGGAAATATGAAAAAAACAAAAATGAAATATAGCATAGTATTTATTTTATTACTATTAACATCATGTGATATAACGGATGAAGAACTTGAACAAAAAGCACAAAGTTATACAAAATCGGAGTATGGTATTTCTGTTAAACTAAACCAAGTTGAAACACTGGATAGCGGAAAAGATTTCCTTGGTCCAAAGTGGCGGATAGTTTCTGTACAGCAAGTCGATGAACCGTATTTGCAATTTCAACTTTCTTTCGAGGGACAAATCTCTCCAAAAGTAAATAATGATAACTATAAAATAAAAAAAGAAGCGAATGATTTACAAGAAAGATTCAATACATATTATGAAAAAAAAGAGAATAATACTATCCTTATTTTCGCTCAAATACAGGCGGGGGATACTGTTTTCGATAAGAATGCCGAGAAAGAAATAGCGAAGAAAAATTTGAAGCAGTATTATACGGCAGTTTTTAGAAGTAATACTGTTTTAGATGTAAACAATCCTGTACATATGGAAACATTAGCGGAGGCTGCAAGAATTATTAAGGAATTTAATAAAACGATTGAAAATAGTAAGAGTAGTGTGGAAGATATAACGATTAAGCTGCCAGACGTTAATAAGGATGTATTAAAAAATATTGCAGTAGATTATATATTAACGGCTGAAGATGCGAAAAAGACCCTTGAGAAAAAGGCTGATTATATGAAAGTTTTACAGTCTACGAAGTGAAAAAAGGGACCTTCCTCAGGTGTGAAAGGCAATAGTCTGGCACCTTTACTTATTACAAAACATATAGTATGATGATTTCAGTAAATTAGATTTCAATGACTATAATATAAATTAATGAGAGGTGCTTTTTGTGAGTGCGGTAGGTACTAAATAGGAAAAATTTAATGAAATAAATCGGATGAGACCAGGGGATTTTTATGTACATCATACCCCTAATTTTGTCATGGATTTATTTCGAAACCTATGAAGATACCTACAATACTTTATAAAGCGTGTAATAAGGGGATTGCCATCTGTTTTTTATGGCTTATTTCCTCATATGTTATTACACTTGCCTTGTAAATGTAAAAGCTGCGGTATCCCCGCAGCTTTTTTGTATATGTTTTTGATGTATAAAAATGGTAATTGAATAATGTAGAACTCATTGGAATCTAATGAGTAGGTATCTTCATTTATGATATAAATCAATCATAGTGAGGAGAAACAAAATGAATACGATGACTTTTGAAAAGTTACAATATAACGGATTAATGGAAATAGTGAAATCATATTGTGTAAGTGGATTAGGTAAGGAATTATTAAATAAATTAGAGCCGAGTACAAGTATAAAAGTAGTGAGAAATCGCTTAAATGAAACGACAGAAGCACGAGCTATAGTAGATGCAGAAGGGCATGTTCCTTTCTTCGGAATTTCCAATATCGCTAGTACAATTCAAAAATTAGAAAAAGGGATGATTTTAGACCCAGCAGAGTTAGTGAGCGTTTCAGACTTTTTACGTGGGTGCCGAAAGATTAAAAGGTTTATGCTAGATAAAGAATTCTTTGCTCCAGTATTAGCCTCTTATGCAAATTCAATGACTGAATTTAAAAGTGTCGAAGAAGAAATTAACTTTTCGATTAAAGGAAATAGCATTGATGCGGCGGCTAGTAAAGAGTTAAAACGAATTCGAAATAACATTAATTCTGTTGATGGAAAAATAAAAGAACGTTTAACGAAGTTTTTAAATAGTAGTGCAAATAAGAAGTATATTCAGGAATTCTTTATTAGTAAAAAGGATGATCGCTATACGATTCCAATCAAATCTACCTATAAAAATCAAGTTGCCGGGAGTATCGTTGAAGCTTCGGCTAAAGGTTCTACTGTATTTATAGAACCACATACGGTTACAAAGTTAAATGCGGAGCTCGCAAGTTTGAAAGCAGAAGAAGCGATGGAAGAGTATCAAATTTTAGCGACTTTATCAGGAGTGGTATTAGAAAATATTTATCATATAAAAATTAATATGGAATTGATTAGTCAATATGATATGGTATTTGCGAAAGCGAAGTTCAGTAAATCAATCGATGGAATAGAGCCGAAATTAAATGATCATGGCTACATTCATTTAGTGAATTGTAAGCACCCGCTTTTAAGTGGGAAAGTAGTACCATTGAACTTTGAAATCGGTCAAAGCTATCGAAGTTTAATTATTACAGGACCAAATGCGGGCGGGAAAACAATTGTGCTAAAAACAATCGGATTGTTAACATTAGCGACAATGTCAGGCCTTCATATCGCTGGAGATAAAGAAACAGAAATTGCTATTTTCGAAAATGTATTTGTAGACATTGGTGATAATCAAAGTATCGAAAATGCACTAAGTACATTTTCGTCTCATATGAAAAATCTTTCTGAAATCATGAGGATGTCAAATAATAATACGTTACTGTTATTTGACGAAATAGGAAGCGGTACAGAACCGAGTGAAGGTGCGGCGCTTGCGATATCTATTTTAGAAGAATTTTACCTTGCGGGATGTATTACAATTGCAAGTACGCATTACGGTGAAATTAAACGCTTTTCAGAAATGCATGGTGATTTTATGAACGCAGCAATGCAATTTAATAGTGAGACACTAGAGCCACTTTATAAATTAGTGATCGGTAAATCAGGTGAAAGTAATGCACTTTGGATTGCGAATAAAATGAATGTGAGAGAACATGTACTGCAAAGAGCGAAAGAGTATATGGGAAATAAAGAATACGCTCTAGAAAAAGTGAATGAAAGTAAAATTAGAAAACCGAAATTCGTGCAGGAAAAAAGAGAAGAGCACTATGAATACAGAAAAGGCGACCGTGTGAAATTGTTAGATCATAACGATTTCGGGATTGTATATAAGGAAAAAGATAATTTCTATAATGTCGTTGTATATTATAACGGTGAATTCGTTGAAGTGAATGTAAAACGTATTACTTTAGAGGTAGCGGCGAAAGAATTATACCCAGAAGGATATGATTTAAATACACTATTTGTTGATTATAAAGAAAGAAAAATGCAGCATGATATTGAGCGCGGATCGAAAAAAGCGCTTCGTAAAATTGAAAAGGAAATAAGAAAGAATAGAGGATAAGTTAAAATGGTAGCAATTAGACAAGAACAAAAAAACGATTATAGAAAAACAGAAGAAGTTGTACAACAAGCATTTTTAAGTGAAGAATTTAGTGATAAAAAAGAACATGAACTTGTAAAACGTATTAGAGAATGTGACGCGTTTGTTCCAGAGTTATCTATCGTTGCGGTAGATGAAGAAATAGTTGGTCACATTATGTTATCAAAAATTACAATAGAAAAAGATGGAGCGTCTGTAGAATCATTAGCGCTTGCGCCAGTGTCGGTTACTAGGGGCCATCAGAAAAGAGGAATTGGCGGGAAACTTATTGTAGCTGCATTAGAAAAAGCGAAAGAACTTGGATATGGATCGGTTGTTGTGTTAGGGCATCCAGAATACTATCCGAAATTTGGTTTTAAGAAAGCAAGTGAGTGGAATATAAAAGCGCCATTTGAAGTGCCTGAAGAAGTGTTTATGGTAATGGAATTAACAGAAAATGCTCTTGAAGGTGTAGAAGGAATTGTACAATATTCGAGTGCTTTTGCTGAGTAGGGGTATCAGTTAAGAAGTGTAATCATAAAATACGCTACCTTTTTGTAGGAATATACAGAAAGGTAGCTTTTTTATTAAACGAATCTACTTACATATATTTTGCTCAATGAATAATTAAGGTGGTAAAATTGATATAGAAATGTAAAGGGAGAGAATAAAATGAATAAGCGAGAAAAAGATAGCAATGAGAATGTAGTTACGTTATATGTTACGAGACACGGTAAAACAATATTAAATACGAATCATCGCGCGCAAGGTTGGGCAGACTCTCCGTTAGTAGAAAAAGGTGTGGAAGTTGCCACAAATTTAGGAACGGGATTAAAAGATATTCATTTTACAAATGCGTATAGTAGTGATAGCGGCCGAGCGATTGAAACTGCTAATTTAGTATTAAAATATAGTGAGCAATCAAAATTGAAACTTGAGAAAAGGAAAGATTTACGAGAATTAAATTTTGGTATTTTTGAAGGTGAAAAGCTTGAAAATATGTGGGATGTGGTTGGAAAAGCTGCGGGCGTTGCATCACCAGAAGAACTCATGAAGTTTTCTATTCAAGAAGTGATTAATCTTATTAGAGCAGCAGACCCTACGAAACAGGCGGAAGATTGGGAATTATTTTCTACTCGTATAAAAGCAGAGATTGATAAAATTAGTGAAGAAGCTGCTGGAAATGGTGGCGGTAATGTTTTAGTTGTCGTTCATGGGCTTTTGATTACAACCTTAATAGAAATGTTAGACAGTAGCAAAACAAAACTTGGAGTGGAAAATGCTAGTGTGACGAAGATTGTATATCAAGATGGAACATATACAGTCGAGTCGGTTGGAGATATGAGTTATGTTGCAAAAGGGAAAGAAAGTGTAGAAATATAATTATATCTCAAATAGAAATAAGAAAACGAAGCTAGAAAGATCTTAATGAAATCTCTTTAGGGTGAGTTTTACTCAAAATAACAAATAAGTTCGTATGCCTTTTCGCATAAGCGGAAGGGTCTTTTTTTATTGATTTAAATCACTTTTCGTTGACTTTGTACCAAAAACAGTACCACTTTCAACATAAAGTAAGAGTGTACAATGATTTATGTTACAGTTGATTAGAATAGGTGTATAAAATCTTGGTTGAGTAGTAATGTAAAGAGAATCGCAACTGTTTCAGATAGATTTTCAAAATGGGGGGAAGTAATGGATTTTCAAGATTTGATGGAATTTAAAGGATATATATATTTAAACAAATTGTTTGAACCTGAAGAAAATTCACTGAGGGTACTTATTGATAGGTGTAAAGTTAACAAAACTAAGGGACTCACGAAAATTACAGATGAGGTTGAAATAGAAGCATCATCCATTGATGTTGATGACAATCTGCCAATTGTTCAATTGGATTTTGACTCGTATATTGCTTACTCCGTTACTAATGAATCGTTTACTGTAATGGATGACTACGAAATTTCAGAAGGTAGAATTTTTAGAGTTTACTCAAAATCAAGATATTTAGATTTTGTTAAAGCAGGAACAATTGCTGAATTTATATTTCCTGAAGAGCAGTTCATTCACTATCAAATTCCTTGTTTGAACCATATAATCGACATTATTTCATATGATGAGCTGGAAATTACTGAAATAAAAAGAAACGAATAAAATTCCATAATAAAAGAGCATCGTAATCGATGCTCTTTTATATGTTTATTTTTCCTTTTTAAATTGGAACGATTACGGGATTAATAAAATCTTCCCTGTACTTTTTCTGCTCTCTAATAATTCATGAGCACGGGCACCATCTTGTAAAGAGAATGTCCTAGGACTCGCGATATTTAATTCTCCTGCAGTGATCCAATCAAATAATTGAGTAGAGCGTTGCTTGCGTTCTTCATACGTAGTAAGAACGTTCCAAAGGTCTCCGCCAGTTAAAGTTTTTGAAGTATCCATAAGCATACGTGGATCTACAGGCGCAGGATTACCACCAGCCATTCCGTAAAATACAACGGTACCACCAATTTTAGTAGCGCTAAAGCTTTCCTCTAATGTAGAACCTACTGATTCATATACTACATTTACGCCAGCACTACTAGTCATTTCAAGTACTTTCGTATGCCAGGATTCAGTATATAAAAATACGTGATTGGCGCCGGCTAACGTAGCTACCTGTGCTTTTTCTTTTGATGATGTTAGACCAATTACTTTTCCGCCTTGTAATTTAATCATCTGAACGAGAAGTTGACCAACACCGCCAGCCGCAGCGTGTACTAAAGCTATATCACCTTGTTTTATTTGATAGCTATCTTTTGTTAAATAGTGTGCAGTTAATCCTTGTAATAATACAGAAGCAGCTGTTTCAAAAGAGATAGATTCAGGAAGTGGAATTGCTTTCTCTGATGGAACAGCTACTAGTTCTGCGTTTGCAAATGGGACATCAGCAAATGCAATACGGTCTCCAGGATGGATAGTAGTAACTTCAGCACCTACTTTTTCAACAATCCCAGCGCCTTCATAACCTAATATATAAGGCGGATTGCCAGCGAGATGATAATCGCCGCGGCGTCTATAAATATCAGCGAAATTTAAACCGATTGCTTTCGTGCGAACAAGAATTTCATTTGGATTTATGATTGGATCATGTATTTCTTTATATTGTAGTACATCAGCGTTTCCGAATGTTTCGAAACAAAGTGCTTTCATATGGAATACCTCCATTATATTGTTTGTCGATGCTCTTTATCATACAATATAAATATCAATAGACAAAGAGGATTATTTCGATGGAATCAATCGGAAATACTGATTGAAAAGAGGGATGATAAATGGAGATAAAACAATTAATTACATTTAAAGTAGCAGCGGACACTTTGAATTTTACGCAAACTGCGAAGAAATTGAACTTTGCTCAGTCGAGCGTGACAGCGCAAATTAAAACGTTAGAGGCAGAGCTTGGTACACCATTATTTGAAAGATTAGGAAAACGTCTTTTCTTAACTGAAGCGGGCAGGAAGTTTCAACTATATGCCGACAAGATGATTGCACTTAGTAACGAAGCGAAAATGGCAGTGAAAGATGATGAGGAAATAGCAGGTACGTTAATAATCGGTGCACAAGAGAGTCAATGTACATATAGACTTCCTTCTATATTAAAGAGGTTTAAAGCACAATTTCCTCAAATAAAGCTTATATTTAAACCCGCACATTCCAATAAAGATGCGAAAGAACAATTGATGGAGGGAAAAGTCGATCTTGCATTTATTTTGGACGAATGTAAAACAGAAGATGCTTTACATGTGGAGCCGCTTATGAAAGAAGAATTAAAAGTAGTAGCTGCTCCAGGGCATCGTTTATTTGAACAAACTTCCGTTTCTATAAAAGATTTAGAGAGGGAAACACTTTTGTTAACAGAACTAGGGTGCTCGTATCGAACTTTATTTGAAGAGCTGTTTCGTACGGAAGATGTGTATCCGGCAAATAAGATTGAGTTTGTTAGTGTAGAGGCAATTAAACAATGTGTTATTGCAGATTTAGGTATAGCCGTGTTACCAGCTATAGTAGTAGAAAAAGATATACGAGAAGGGACGATAAAAGAGTTACATTTAGAAAATGCAATTTCTCCGATTTATACACAAATTGCTTGGCATAAAGATAAATGGATGGCATCGCCGTTACGGCAATTTATTGAGGTAACGAGGGAGTCTTTTAATTAACAGGTGTTATAGGTGAGCAAGTAATATAATAAACGATTAACTTATTTACGGAAAGAAAGAGCATGTTTTGAAAAAGATTAATCAAAACGTGCTCTTTCTTTTTGTGTTTATTAAGTATAGTTGCAGTAATTAACTAACTAAGGTCTGTATCAGGAGGTGTGTATCCAAGGTGACGAGCCATTGATACGATTTGTCCTTTATGATGAAACTCATGTGTCTCCGTATGAGTTAAAAGCCATAGCGGAGTTGTACTCCAAGGTTCTTTTTGCCATTTCACTTCATTTGCTATATTTTCGAGCCAACGGTCATTGTATTCATCTAAAAAACGTTGTACAGTTTCATCTACTAACTTAAATCTAGCACGGACCTTCGTGACATCTGCATGCTCAATTTCATAATCACTAGCAAATGAAAAATCTGCTCGCTTTTGTTTGAATGCGAATGATCCAAGCCAGTATCGATAGCAATCGGCTACATGAATATGCGTCTTTATAATACTACCGCTTCCGAAATTCGGAACAGTGCTATGTAATTTTTCTAGTGAGATTTCTTCCAAAAACGAAAATAGAGTTTCTCTTGTAGAGCTAATAAGATTATATTGTTGTTTTAAAACATGTAACATGCAACTACACTCCTCTTTTATTTACTAAACTATTTGTGTAGTAAGTAATTCTATATTTACGAGAGGTGAACCTTTTTATTATTTTTACTAAGCATATTAGATGTGTTTTTTAATTGTTTCTGATAGATTAAACAAGGTGAAACTTTAATAAGTTTAACATTCTTAGTTCATAATAAATAGTACATCAAGAAGGGGAACGATAAAATGAATAGACTAGTTGGCTTAAAACAATTTGAAATAACGCGCGGGGCATTACTTAAATTTATGGAAACATTAGATGATAAAACTGCGGATACGCAGCCGGATGGCTTTAACAATACAATTCGTTGGCACATTGGTCACGTGTTAACAGCAGCGGAAACATTCATGTTCGGAAGAGAGTTTAAACAATTACCAACGGAATATCCAGATATGTTTGGATATGGATCAAGACCATCTAAATGGAAAGCAGAAGGACCATCGTTAGAAGTGTTAACGGCCCAATTAAAAGAACAAGCAAAACGTATTAACGAAATTCCAGCAGAAGCATTTGAAAATAAACTTCCAGAGCTATTTTTAGGGTTGGAAACAGTTGGAGAGCTTTACGGTATGATGCTTTATCATGAAGCAGACCATATTGGGCAAATGAAGGCGATGGAACGTATTATTAAGGCTCTTTAGTCTTTGGTAATGTTAAATAATATATAGACAAAAAAGGGTAGATAATTTATTATCTATCCTTTTTTGTTGTTGAACTTCTTGAAGGATTATGAACGCTAATCATCGTGATGCTGATGAAGAAGGAAAGAAAACCAACCTATTAGGATAAAGAAGCATCCTAAATTTTATGGTAGTTATTATTTTTTTGTATTACTTAATAGAAAAATATTGAAAATAATACAGAAGAAAGTATAAGGTTGCAAAATCTGTATGAAATAGGGTATTCCTAAATATGGAATATACGTATAATAAAAGAGAGGAACTAGAAAATGGGGGAATACTATGATTACATTGGAACAAAAGTTGGAGCAATACACACATACATATGCACAGTTAAAGGGAGAACTAAAATGGAAAACGAGTGATTCTCGAACAGGAATGATGATTGCTGCTATGTATGCAAGTAGTGATAAATTGTTTGATCTCAGACGTTTTTTAGAAATTAGTAGTTATATTAAGAATCAGGTAGGGATGTTTTCATACTTAAAGTCTTATCATCGCTTTGTAGTGGCCGCAACTTTAGATATTCACTTTACAGATTACAAGGAAGCTTTTCGGAATTTTTTAGATTTATATGAACAATTGGTCGCTGGTGGTTTTAGCCGAAGTATATTTACCTATCTCGCAGCAGCTGTGCTTTTAACAGAAGAAAATGAACAGCATGGCACGCACATTCAACGTTCGATGCAAGTATATAAACGCATGAAAGAGGATCATCTTTTTCTTACTGGTACAAATGATTATCCGCTCGCGGTTTTACTAGCAGGACAATCAGAGAATGTAGAAACACTTATGGACCGAGTAGAACGTCTTTATCAGAAACTAGCGAAAGCTGGTTTGCGTAAAGGGAATGATCTTCAGTTTTTAAGTCATATCCTCTCGCTAAAGAAGGATGTCCGTGAAGAAATGTTAGTTGCAACATGCACAAACATATGGAATTTGTTAAAACAAGAAAAGGTAAAAGTGAAACAGATGCATTATCCAGCTATCGGGCTACTAGCGTTACTTGAGGATGGAGAAAAAGAGATTCATTCTATTAAAGCGTTGATTGAAAAATTGCAGGGGGAGAAATTATTCCGTTGGCATACAGATACGAATATTCTTATTGCTATTCAACTGTTCGTAAGTCAGAAAGGTGAGGAAAGTAAAGCTACCAACACAGGTTTACAAACTATGATAGAAGTCCTCATACAAGCACAACAGGCAGCTATGATGGCAACGATTGCGGCTTCCTCTGCAGCAACCTCTTCTGCTAGCAGTGGTTCATAATGTGCAACTGCTTATGCTGTTGTAAATTATGATGAACCTATAATGCCTTTGATCCCGCATTAACGGGCAGTAAAATCCCCACCTGAAAATTCAGCGAAAGCAAAGAAGTTAGGTGGGGGATCAACTGCCCGTAAAAGTCCGATTGGTTCAACTAATAATCAGTGGGGATGAACAAAACCCCCACTGATTAAAGTTTCACTTTATGAGGACGGTTTAAAAAATATTATTAAAAAAGGCCCATCACTCTCTAATGAGTGATGGGCTAACTGTTTTTGCAGAGTGGATTTCTTTTTTATTGGACAAGTAGGGAAGATAAGTTGTTTTTTAATTTTTTTACATAAGCAGTATCACCTTTTCGACTCCTTCAAATGTTTGAGTTGTGCAACAATCATAATGCTAATAACAACGAGTAAGAACCAGGAGCTAATTTTGCTTAAGTGAACGAGATTCCACGCTTCACGTTGATTTGGATATTGCCATGCTCCGAAGAAGGTAGCGATGTTTTCCGCAATCCAAATAAAGAATCCGATTAGGAAAAATGAGAGAACGAGCGGCATTTTATATGTAACTCCTTGTAAGGAAAACTCCACAAAAGTTCGAGAGAATACAATGAATAAAAGTAAAGTTAATACCCATCTAAAATCGTATAGAAAATGGTGTGTGAAAAAATTGAAGTAAATCATAGCTCCTAATGGCACGGCAAAAATAGCCCTCGGCCAATGATGCATTTGTAAATGTAATCTTCTCCAAGCTTGGCATATGTAACTTGCGACACTTGCGTACATAAAACCGCTGTAAAGTGGAACTCCAAAAATCTTCGAATATGCCTCTTCAGGATAACTCCATGAACCGAAATGTACTTTATATATTTCTAGTAAAAGGCCGATGAGATGGAAGACAGTAATTACTTTTAGTTCGTCTTTTGTTTCAAGACCTGTCTTGTACATAATCCATTGCATCAGAAGACATACGATGAGTATGAAATCATACCGGTATAACCCTGGAATCAAAATGATTTTTGAAAGGGCTAGTGTTAAAAAAATAACGACTGGGAATAAGCAAGATAATGCTTGTTCGTAAGTGAAATAGAGTAGTTGTTTTACATAAAACATTGTGTCACCTTCAAATTTTTTATTAGAAAAATCAAAATAATGACTAAGTATACTACAATTTCAAAAATATAACAGTATTCTATTTTGCATGTATTTGTAAGTTTTGGAACGAGATTGTAATAAGTGTTTTTCATATTTTAACAAAGTAAAAAAATAGTTTGCTATTTAAAAAAAGTGGGGATATAATATCTAAATGAAAATGATAATTATTATCAGTAATAATTATAAATAAAAAATGATTATAAAAAACAACTGAATATAAAGGATGAAATGAAACATGTTACATAAGTCTACTGTACATGCTGGCAATAATCGCTGGATACATATTAAGTTCATATGTTTCATGAGCTTAACAATTTTATGTTTAATCGGATCTATATTTTTAGCTATTGCATTCGGGGCAAAGGATATTCATTTGCAAACGGTGTGGGCAGCGGTTTTTGATTATAATCCGAAATTAACGCAGCATCAAATTATTTATGAATTAAGGCTTCCGAGGGTAATTGGTGCGGCAGTTGTAGGAGCAGCTTTTGCAGTCGCTGGGGCTGTAATGCAAGGAGTAACACGAAATCCTTTAGCTGATGCAGGGGTGCTCGGAATAAATGCAGGTGCGATGTTTGTAGTAGCACTTAGTTTTGCTTTTTTCCCGCATATGCCGTATTCCTACTTAATGATTGTTTCCTTTATTGGAGCAGTTTTAAGTACCGTACTCATTTTTATTATTGGATCAGCAACATCAGGCGGATTAACACCGATGAGGTTAACAATTGCAGGAGCAGTTATGGCAGCGCTTTTACACTCATTAAGTTCAGGTATTGCAATTTATTATGATTTAAGCCAAGATTTAGCGTTTTGGTTTGCTGGTGGTGTTGCGGGGGTGAAGTGGGAACACTTGAAATTTTTAGTGCCTATTATTCTCATAACGATTGTTTTTGCGACAGTGCTAGGGCGATCTATTTCACTCATATCAATGGGGGATGATATTGCTACGAATTTAGGTGTGAAAACGAACCGTACAAGAATACTTGGGATAATTATAGTAGTCATTCTTGCAGGTGTGTCTGTTTCAGCTGTTGGTTCCATTGGATTTGTAGGACTTGTCATTCCGCACATCGCTAGAAAATTAGTAGGTGTTAATTATCGGCTTATTATTCCTATGTCAGCATTATTAGGAGCTATGTTATTGGTGTTAGCTGATTTAGGGGCAAGAACAGTAAATCCTCCTAAAGAACTTGCGATAGGAATTATGGTAGCTCTTGTTGGAGTTCCGTTCTTCCTCTATATAGCACGTAAAGTTGGGAGTGAGCTATAAGTGACGAATCTTTTTAACACGGATAAAAAGAGAGCTATTACTGTAACTACAATTTTCGGATGTATAAGTATCGCTGTAATTTTGATTAGTTTAAATACAGGTACGCTGAGCATTGCACCGCTCAAAGTGATTCAAACGCTTTTTG
The DNA here is from genome assembly GCF_001884065.1 of Bacillus proteolyticus. Taxonomy (GTDB): domain Bacteria; phylum Bacillota; class Bacilli; order Bacillales; family Bacillaceae_G; genus Bacillus_A; species Bacillus_A proteolyticus. The sequence goes on along the minus strand of NZ_MACH01000142.1, from coordinate 54,028 downwards.
GTTATGGTGATTTTGAGAGTGCAACCGTGCTGTACGATTATCGTATGCCAAGAATAATTATTACAATGTTAGCAGGTATTGGCCTTGGGGTTTCCGGTGCGATTTTGCAAGGGTTATCTCGTAATGCACTCGCAGATCCTGGTATTCTCGGATTACATTCGGGTGCATCTTTCGGGCTTATTGTATTTGTTACTCTCTTTCATTCTATTAACGAGAGTGCATCGGTTTTAATACCGTTATTTACATTTGGCGGAGGAGTGTTAGCTGCATTTCTTATTGTTTTGCTTGCGAGTGATCGGTCAAAAGGTTTACTTCCCATTAGACTCATTCTTGTTGGTATTGCAGTTTCAGCTGGTTTTAGTGCACTTTCGTTATTTTTCTCGCTCAAGTTAAATGATGAGACGTATACGTTCGCTTCTAGGTGGCTAGTTGGTAATGTGTGGGGAAGAGATTGGATTCATGTTCTAGCATTATTACCTTGGATTTTGATACTAACCCCGTATGCATGGCTAAAATCAAAAACGTTAAACGCATTGTCATTAGGTGATAGTGTAGCGGCAGGACTTGGTGTTTCTGTTCAAAAAGAACGGTTACTACTTTTAGCTACAGCGGTAGGGTTGTCTTGTGCAAGTGTATCAATGGCAGGGGGAATTGGCTTTATCGGCTTAGTTTCTCCGCATATTGCAAGGAAGTTAGTAGGTAGTACATATCAGCACTTCCTACCGCTAGCTGGCATTATTGGAATGATTATTTTAGTACTCGCAGATACGATAGGTCGTTCTGTATTCGAGCCAAACTCTATTCCGGCTGGCGTAGTAGTAGCGGCTTTAGGAGCACCGTATTTTCTTTATTTACTTACAAAAACAAAATAAATACTTCAAAGAGGAGAACATATGAAAAAGAAACTTTCCATTTTATTTAGCATTATGTGTATGTTAGTATTAGCAGCATGTGGTCAAACGAAACCTAATGAAGAGGCAACTAAAAAAACTGACAAAAATAATGACCCCCAAATTGCTTCAATGTCTATTCATTTAACGAATGATTTACTTGCATTAGGAATTACACCAGTAGGTTCTGTTATTGGTGGAGATTTAAAAGATTTCTTACCGCACGCAAAAGAGCAACTGAAAGATACGAAGAAACTTGGCGTTGCAACAGATCCAAACATGGAAGCGTTACTTCAATTAAAGCCAACAGAAATTTATGTTGATGAAAAATATGCTGGCAAAGATTTAGCGAAATACGAAAAAATTGCAACAACACATTCTTTCAATTTAGATGAAGGTACGTGGAGAGATCATTTAAAAGAAGTAGGTAAACTTGTAAACCGTGAGAAAGAAGCGGATAAATATATTCAAGACTATGAAGAACAATCAAAACGAGTGAAAAGTTTAATAGATAAAGAGCTAGGTAATAACGAAAAAACAATGGCAATTCGCGTGACTGCAAAAGAATTACGTGTATTTAGTACGAAAAGACCGATGGGACCAATTTTGTTCCAAGACTTAGGATTACAACCTGCAAATGGTGTGGAGAAAATTGATGGAAACCGTCCTTACGAAGTCATTTCACAAGAAGTATTACCTGACTTTGATGCAGATGCGATTTTCGTTGTTGTAAATAGAGACGATAAAGCAAAAGCAGCATTTAAACAACTTCAAGAAACACCAATTTGGAAAGACTTAAAAGCTGTTAAAGGCAAGCACGTATACATTATAAATGACCAACCATGGCTTGACTATTCTGCTTTAGGTAACAAAATGGCAATGGATGAAGCAGAGAAAATGTTTACGAAATAATATCGATTCGTTGTTAGGAAGATCCTCTAAATTTTGAGGGTCTTTTTTTATTGTTAGAATAAATGAAAAATTATACAATGAAGTTAATTTAATGTAGAGGAGATGTGCCAATATCAGCGCTTATTGTAAGTATCCCGTTCATACAAGAGTATATGGAAAATGGGGATAAATAGGCTAGAATTATTATCCCCGCTATTTAAAAAGGGGGAGTTTTAGATGACAATGAATCTTTTTCAAAATAAAACTATTAAATTATCAGCTATTAGAGAAAAAGATGCTGAAGTAATGGCTATGTGGCAAGAGGATAGTGAATATTTAAGAAATGTAGATACAGATTTGGCATTCCCACAATCGTTACAAGAAATAGCAAGTGATGGACTATTAAAGGGACGGAGATCGAATAGTGTTTCTTTCATGTTAAGAACAGTTCAAGATGATCGTTTAATTGGTTTTGTGGCGATTCATGGCATAGAGTGGAATAACAGAACAGGTTTATTAGCAATTGGAATAGGGGATGCAAATGATAGAGGAAAAGGGTATGGGAGAGAAGCGATGCATCTTATTCTAAAGTATGCTTTCTATGAAATGAATTTACATCGCATCGGACTCGATGTTATTTCTTATAATAAGGCAGCTATTACACTGTATAAAAAGATGGGTTTTCAGATGGAAGGATGTATGAGAGAAGCAGTTCAGCGAGATGGGAAGTGTTTTGATCGTATGATTATGGGGATATTGAGGGATGAATGGATAGAGCTGCAAAACTAGTAAAAACATACAGAATAATTGTATAGTGTGGTGAGGAAAATCTAATATTCAGATGATCAGAAGGGAGGGGTGTACTAATGGAAGGTTTCTCTCCATTAAGAGAGTGTTTATATCAGCTAGAGGAACGATTACTTAAGCCAGAGGTTCGCACATCTCAAAAAGAGCTTAAAAAGATACTTGCAGATGATTTTTTTGAGTTTGGGAGTTCTGGTAAAGTTTTATATAAAAATGAGGATATCGATAAAAATGGAATAGGCGTGGTAAAAATGACTTTAAGTGATTTTGAAGTACATCCTTTATCCAAAGATGTAGTATTAACTACTTATCGAATATTCAATGAAATAAATAATCAACACTCGTTACGTAGTTCAATTTGGAAATTTAGAGAAGGAAGGTGGCAAATGTATTTTCACCAAGGTACACCTGCCAAATTTTAATGAAGATATGTTTTTTAGGTGTGAAAAGAAACTATAAAAAATAGAATTGTTGAATATATGGTATGCAGGAGAAATAATGATAATTGGCGAAATTTTACAGTGAACTGATTGAATTTATAAGGAGTTATGCAAAATGAATTTAGAAAAAACAAAACCAGTAAATGAAGAGGTCGCTGAATTAAAAGAACTAATTAAAGAATTACACGGAAGTGTACATCAACTTCAAAGTGAAGTACAACAACTAAGGCACGAAAGACCGGTTGTTGAAGTGAGGAAAGGTGTTCAATTATCACCGGCAATCGTCGGACAAATTGGTGGTATGATTTTAGGTGGATTAGCAATTATAGGTATATTTTGGTGATGAAAAAAGGTATGCGGCGTAGTGCTGCATACCTTTTTTGTTTGAAGGTATAATTTCATATAATACAACTTTTACATTAAGTAACGTAAATAAATGTAAGCATGTGATAACAATAGCGCAATGATCGTTAAGGGGAAACCGATTTTTAAGAAGTCCATATAAGAGAACCCATGTCCTTCACGTTTTGCAATACCAGCAACGACTACGTTTGCTGATGCGCCGATTAACGTTCCGTTTCCTCCTAAGCAAGCGCCAAGTGATAACGCCCACCATAGTACTTCGATTTGCGGGGAATCGACAGATAGTCCGAGTCCTGTAGCTAAATCTTGAATAAGTGGGATCATCGTTGCGACAAATGGGATATTGTCAATTGTCGCAGATGCGATGCCAGATACCCATAAAATAAGTATCGCAGCGAAACCGATATCACCGTTTGTTACGTCGATTACCTCTTTTGCGAGTGAGGAAATAAGTCCGATATCAATTAACCCGCCAACGAGAACGAACAATCCGGCGAAGAAAGAAATGGTTACCCATTCAACGTGGGCAAATACATCTTCAATATCATGCTCTTTCACACCGATTAGCATAAGAAGTGTAGCGCCTGTCATCGCAATTACGGCAGCATCTACATGAATAATAGAATGAAGTACAAAGCCTAAAATAGTTAGTCCTAAAATCGAAATGGATTTTAAAAGGAGGCTTTGATCTTTAATATAATCTTTTTCATTTAATGCCATTAGTTTTTCGATTTGCTCAGGTGTTGTTTTTAGTTTGTTACGATACATGAAGTAAATAATGCCAAGTGTAACGATAGAAATAATAATTACGATTGGAGCTAAGTTTAGTAAAAAGGCATTAAAATCTAAATGCTTATTTGCTGATCCAATCATAATGTTCGGCGGGTCACCGATTAATGTTGCTGTTCCGCCTATATTTGAAAATAGTACTTCTGAAATTAAATAAGGAACAGGGTTTACTTTTAAAATACGTGTAATAGATAGAGTAACAGGTACGATTAATAATACGGTTGTTACGTTGTCCAAAAATGCTGAACCGACAGCAGTTAATAGGGATAGCAATAATAAAATGCGGATTGGTTTTCCGCCAGCTGCTTTTGCTGCTTTAATGGCTACAAATTCAAATACGCCTGATTGACTCGTAATATGCACGAGAATCATCATACCAATTAAAAGGGTGATTGTTTCCCATTGAATATGTGATGTGAAAGCAGTATGTAAATCTACAATTCCAAAAATAATCATAATAGCAGCACCGAATAGTGCGATTACAGCACGATTCAATTTCTCAGAAATAATAAATCCGTACGTGACTAAAAATACGGCAATTGCAAAATAATATTGCCAATTTGCTACTTCATGTGCTGATTGTTCCAATCGTGTCACCTTCTTTAAAGTATGTATTCAATTGTAAACATGCATCCCTCTGCATAATTTATATTGTAGCAAATTCAAAAAAGAAAGAAAACTATTTAACAAAGTGAAGGAAAAAATATGTTTTTTACATATGATATAAAAAATATAAAAAACACAGTGCAAATTATTAGGAAAAGTGAGCGTTGTCCTCTAATATAGAGATAGCAATTTACATTATTTTTGCGTAAAATGGTTTAAAGAGGTGAATTCCGATGGAAATAGTAAAAGATAGTTCTCTTATTCAAAATGAAATTGAACGTTTTGTAAATAAAGATGTATATATTCATTTAGAAACGACGAACGGAGCGTATGCGTCACACTTTAATGAAAAGATGATGACAGTTGGAGCATTCATTCGAAATGCAATTATTCGCTTTGAGCGCGGGAAAATAACTGGAACAAACCCATACCGAGTTGGTTTGAAAATGGATCATGGCTGGGTATATGCTGAAGGTATTACGCACTGGGAAGTAGACGATAAAGAGCGTTTATTACTCGCAGGGCATGATAATCAAGGCCGCTTAGCAGTTGCACTTGAATTAAGCTTAACGCCATTTAAGTAAGAAGGAGGGAAACTTATGGAGAGACATGTACTTGTTGTATTTCCGCATCCAGATGATGAAGCATTTGCTGCGGGAGGAACAATTCGCTTATTAACAGATCAAGGAGTACCTGTAACGTATGCGTGTGGTACTTTAGGACAAATGGGACGTAACATGGGGAAAAACGTGTTTGCTAACCGTGAAACGATTCCAAATATCCGTGAAAAAGAATTAAAAGATGCATGTGAAGCGATGGGGATTCAAGATTTAAGAATGCTCGGTTTCCATGATAAAACGTTAGAATTTGAAGATGTTGATTTCGTTGCTGATAAAATCGAAGCGATCATTCAAGAAGTAAATCCATCTCGAATTATTACATTTTATCCAGAACACGGCGTACATCCAGATCATGATGCATTTGGCCGCGCTGTCGTTCGCGCTGTATCACGTATGCCAAAAGAAGAACGTCCAGCCATTCATGCGGTTGCGATTACGAGAAATCGCGAAGCAGTACTCGGTGAGCCGGATGTTGTAAATAATATTAGTGAAGTATTTGAACATAAATTAGCTGCACTAGGCGCGCATCGTTCACAAACAGAAGCGATGCTAGAAGAAACGCATGCAAAAATAAAAAACAAAGATGCAGCAACATTAAAATGGCTGCAACTTGAACAATTTTGGACTTACAAATGGGAGTAGGCTAGAAGGATACCTTCTAGTAGCTCTTACATAGAAAAAGCGCCGTCACTTGTGATGGCGCTTTTTTGTGCTATTGTTTCGTACTAGCCAAATACATGAGCATGTGGAATTTTTCGTCTCTTACATGATAATCGAAATAAGGTCCTGGATCTGTACAGTAACCAATATTTTCATTTTGCATGATTTGAAATCCGTTAACTGATAGATTTTCTTCTAAGTATTTTGGATGTAAAATATGCTCATGGGAATTTGGATATAAGGCTGAAATATTTTTCAAGGATTTGGCCGAGCTATCATAATACGAGTATCCACCGACAATTGTTGAACTGCTATGTAAATAGTTTTTTAGAACGTGACTTGGGAACTCTGAGTTGAGCAGTGAAAAATCAGTTATTGTAAAACTATCCACAAAAACATCGATGCTAAGCGGTTTTAATGGTAGATTTAAATCGGAATTCAAAATATAAAGGACGCGTGGCTTCGGATTCATACGCTCAATTCTATTTCTAACCTTCTTGAGCATTGCGAGCGAATAGCCACTGAATACATAGGATGCGCTCGTTTCAAGAGTATCAATATATTTTGGTAGTGATACAAAAGCGTCAATGTTTGTTTCCACAATTAATTTGTTTGTCAAATCTATATTTTGTAGAACTTTTTGAAATTGAAAATTACTTTTTTCAAATAAGTTAATCATTTTGGGATTGATTTCTTTAATCGTTTCTTTATCGTAAAAATATGATGGATAAGGAGACGTTTCGTACAAGTTTGCGGTAATGATAATACCGTCCTCTATAGCTGCCTCGTATCCACAAGTGCAAGTTAAATTCCCCGTGTGAATGTAGACTTTTTTTATCGTTACATCTTCCATTTCAAGTGGAATGCGGCACTTTGGGCAATAGAGCAGATTTACAAAGTCAAGCGGAATCCCTGTAACCTTCTCTTCTTTAGGTGAAGATGAGCTAGTTTGAACCGCTTTTTCAATCAAATGAATCGCTTTTGATATGTCTTCTTTTTTATTGTTCAGCTCGTTCTTTTTATCAGTGAGTAAGTTGTTGTAGTAGTCGATATCCTCATGGTCCGAGAAGTTTGTGACACGTCGATATGATAAAATTCGTTGGATTTCTATCAATGAAAAATGAAATTTTTTTAGCTCAGTAATAAAAGTCATGTCGTCGAAACACAATTGGTTCATTTGATACTGGGTGTTTTTTTTATCTGGTATTAATAATCCTAGTTCAATGTAATAACGAACTGTATCGGTTGTAACGTGAAAAAGCTTCGCAAATGTACCAATCTTCATAGATGTACCCCCTGATGAAAAAAGTGGAGTTACTCCACTTTTTTCGCAAAATGAATTCAAAAAACTCTCAAATGGCTATTGACTTGGAGGGAACTCCAAGTCATATTATTAATTCAATAAGTGTGAATATTTTGAATATTTTTGACTGTATTGTAACACACATGTCACGAAAGGAGAAGGATTAGCTATGGATAAGATGGATCGAATGGATACTCTCTCATTGTGGACAGCGACTGCAAACAGATATGACAAAGGAAAACCTCTTGAAGGAAATAAAGAGGCGGATGTTGTCATTATTGGCGCAGGCTTCACAGGTCTTTCTTCTGCATATCATTTGCAAAAGTTAGGGAAGAGTGTCATTGTCCTTGAGCAGGAAACAATTGGGTATGGCGCAAGTGGTCGTAACGGTGGGATGGTATTGCCGGGCTATAAGCCAACGATGCAGGAGCTTGCTAAGAAGTATGGTGCTAAAGAGGCGAGACAACTTAACGATCTTTCGCTGCTTAGTGTTGAACTAGTTAAAAACATCATCGATGAGCATCAAATCCACTGTAACTTTAGAAAGACAGGTCATATTGTGGCGGCTTACAAAGCCAAGCATTTTGAAGGATTGAAACTTGAAAGTGAATACTTAAACAAAAATTTTGGATATGAATGTAGCGTGCTTAATCGAAGTCAGTTGCATCAAGAAATTGATTCCCCGCAATATTATGGTTGCTTAGTCGACGACTCGAGCTACTCGTTCCAACCACTGAACTATGCAATTGGTTTGGGAGAAGCAGCTAAATCGATAGGTGCAAAAATCTTTGAGCATTCGAAAGCACTATCTATTGAATATGGCCGGAATAGTGTGAAAGTTGTTACAGAAAAAGGTGCTGTTACAGCGAAAGACATTATTGTTGCTACAGATGGTTACTCCGGGAAAATTATGGCTGAATTGAATAAAGGCGTACTGCCAATTTCAGCACGTATTATTGCTACTGAACAGCTTCCAGAAACACTTTTGAATACCGTCATTCCTAATGATCGCATGGTTTTTGATACAAGCAGTTTCCTTTACTATTTCAGGCGCACACCAGATAATCGAATCGTATTTGGCGGTGGCGATATTCGTCCAAACTTAGGCGATGCTGTTTATCAAAGTGTTTACGATGCCATGGTTAAAATAATGCCAAAACTAGAAGGAAGCAAGATTGATTACAGGTGGGGTGGATTTATCGGTGTGACAATTGATACGTTCCCGGTTATCGGTAGATCCAAAGAAGGCGCATATTTCGCAACGGGTTATACGGGCCATGGCGCGTCTCTCTCGACATTGTTTGGTAAGTTATTGGCACAATGGATTGTTACAGGGAGTGCAGGTGGATATCGATTTGAAAAGGAACGACTCAAATCATTCCCATTCTATAATCAGAAAACGATGTTGGTCAATATAGCGCATATTGGTTTCAAACTAGTTGATATTATTGCGTAAAGGAGAGAGCTATATGGAAATTAACATGTTCATTGACGGGAAATGGGTAGAAGCATTATCCGGTGATAGACGAAACATTATTAACCCTGCAACCGGAGAGGTTATGGCAACTTCTGCTCATGGATCGGCGGGTGATGCGAAGATAGCAATCAAGGTGGCTCGTAAAGCGTTTGACAGCGGAATTTGGTCAGATTTATCGGCTGATGAAAGAGCTGATTATCTATATAAGATTGCAGACCGTCTTGAAGAGAAGACAGCTGAAATTGCACGTTTGGAAACGGAAAATAACGGTAAAGTTATTCGAGCAACGACCTTTGTGGATATTCCGGTATCGATTCAATGCTTCCGTTATTATGCTGACTTGATTAAAGGTATGAAAAAGGAATCTTACACTCGCGAGGATTCTTCGGAAACAGTGATTATTCATGAACCAATTGGTGTTTGTGGACTGATTGTACCTTGGAACTTCCCACTTATGCTAGCTGTTTGGCAAATTGCTCCTGCACTTGCCGCAGGAAATACAATTGTAATTAAGCCTGCCGACGTCACTCCTGTAAGCGTATTCAAATTATTTGAAATCATCGAAGAGGTTGGACTTCCGGACGGAGTAGCAAATCTAGTATTAGGACCTGGCTCAAAGGTTGGAAATGAGCTTGCAGAGAGCCACGATGTTGACAAAGTTGCCTTTACTGGTGGAACAAAAACAGGTCAAAGTATTATGCGCACAGCTGCGGGTAATATGAAAAAAATCACACTTGAACTTGGTGGTAAATCTCCACTTATTGTGTTCGACGATGTGGATTTTGAAACTGCAGTTGATAATGCGATGTTTGGTATTTTCCACAACGCTGGGCAAGTTTGTTCAGCTGCATCCCGTTTGCTTGTACAAGAGACCATTTACGATAAGTTTGTTGAACGGTTGGCCGAGCGTGCGAACAAAATTGTAGTTGGAAACGGGGAAAGCGAGACCATTGAAATGGGGCCCCTAACAAACGAGACTCATATGAATGAAGTTTTACAGTATATCAATAGCGGAGTCGAAGAAGGTGCAAGATTAGTTTGTGGTGGTAATCGCTTAATAGAAAATGGGCTTGATCGAGGATTTTTCATTGCACCAACAATCTTTGCTGATGTAAATGCAGATATGCGTATTGTTAAGGAAGAGATTTTTGGACCAGTCCTTGTTGTACAGAAATTTAAAGATGAGGAAGATGCGATCCAAAAAGCGAATGATTCCATTTATGGATTAGCCGGTGCTGTATTTACTGAAGATATGGACCGAGCAAAACGTGTTATTAGTAAATTGCGTGCGGGAATTACTTGGATTAATAGTTATCATCTTGCTTATGTTGAAGGTCCTTGGGGCGGATATAAGCAAAGTGGAATCGGTAGGGCTTTAGGTGTTGCCGGACTGGAGCACTTTATGGAAACGAAGCAAATCAATATCCACCAGCATGCCAAGCCTGTAGGTTGGTATGTGAATTAATTGAGCTTAACTTGCTATATAAATTATTTGTAAGGGGATATGCTCATGAAAATAGTGGACAACGGTCCGTCATCGAAATTAGAGAAGCCGGAAGGAATGAATAAGCCGATAGATGATTCAGTGCTTGGAACCAAAAGTATTCCGTTACTATATTTACGGTTTGCTTTGGCAGGGATTATGGCCAATGTAATTCTAGGAGTTGTATCGGTTATCGATGGCTATTTCGTCAGTGGCTTTCAGGAGCTGGAAATCGAAGGGATAGGAATTGGATTTACTGTCATGGTTATTACCCGTATGATCGGTGTTCTTTTGGGTGTGGGAGCCGGAGCAGTCATTTCACTTCGACTGGGAAAAGGAAAGCTAGAAGAAGCTAGAAGTATTATGGGACAAACTTTATGGTTTACTCTTTTCCTTTCTTCTTTGTTAGCTATACTTGGATTGGCTTTTGAAACTGACATTATGATTCTATTTGGAGCAAGTGATGAAGCGCTTCCGTATGCGGTGCAATATAGCCGACTGCTATGGATTTCATTGCCATTAACGATATTGGCCGTGGTATTAAGTATTTTGACTAATATTGATGAAAAACCTGGATTATCAATGAACAGTTGGTTAGTCGCAGCAGTTGTTGCTGGGTTTACAGAATGGATTATGGTAACGAAGTATGACATGGGGATGATGGGTTCTTCATGGGCCAATACGATTTCGCAATCGATCCCTGTTCTCCTAATCTTTTATTTCTGGTTTGGTAAAACAAAACTTAAGCCGAAAATGAAAGATATGATGATTAATTTCAAGACGATTGGTGAAGTAGCTTGGACGGGATTTGCATCTTTCTCGAGTCAGTTTATGATGTTTTTTGCCATTATTATCTTCAACAACTTACTACAAAGCTACGGTGGTGGGCTGCACGTTGCCGCTTTTACGATTCAAAACGGTTATATTACAAATTTGCTCGCCTTAGCAGCGCTCGGTGGGATGACAGGACTTCAACCAATTATTAGTTATAATTACGGTGCGGGAAATCTTGATCGTGTTAAGCAAGCAATTAAGATGGGGCTCATTTTTACAGTTTCCTTCTTTGTTATTGTGACAGCCATACTAATCATTTTTGCAGATCCAATTGTGTCATTTTTCTCCGGTGGTAATCCTGAATTGCAGAAACTGGGCATTTGGACGACAGTTGTATTCAATTCTTTATTTATGCTTAATGCAGTCAGTTTACTTATCTCCGGTTATTTCGAATCACAAGAGAGAAATTGGATCGCAACGTTTATTAGTGTTAGCAAAATGTTTTTGTTCTTGTTCCCATTTCTATTTATTTTCCCGAAATTCTGGGGTGTGGAAGGTGTATGGTATGCAGGTCCTGCTGCAGAAATTCCAGGTATTCTCATTGCTATATACTTTATGAGAAAAGAGTTTAAACGTTTAAAAGCTACCAATATTAATACAGATACCAATGTTAAAACAGTAGATTTATAGGAACGTATTCCATCAAAATTACCAATAAGAGAGAGGGATATCATCATGTTTTTTGCGAAAAAAATTACAGCAGAAGAAGCAGAGAAACTAGGTGCTAACACATGGGAACCATGGGTAGGTGAACCGAATAAAGGAACGTGGCATGTAGAAGAACAGGAAGTTTTCTATGTGACAGATGGTGAAGTGTTTATTACTGTTGATGGAAAAAAGTATCATGTTACAAAGGACTGGATTGTTTCCTTGGCTAAGGACCTTGTTTGTGAATGGGATTGCCCCGTATTTTTGAAAAAGAATTATAAGATGAACCATGAGATTGATCTGAAATAATGTGAACTGGGAGTGGACAAATGCTAAGCAGATGACTGCTCCTGCGTATTCAATGGACAAGATTAGTAATGTTGGAGATATGTAAATCAGTTTATATATAATCAAATGAATGCGCTTTCTTTCGAGCGGTGTAATACAAAGGACGGTTATCTTAAAATAGGAGGTTTCACCATGGTAGTAACGGAAAATGTACAAATGTTGAAAAATTATATTGGCGGACAATGGATAGAATCCACAGGTAAACAAGTTGAAGATGTACCAAATCCAGCAACAGGCGAGATTATTGCTCGTGTGCCACTTTCGACTAAAGAAGATTTAGATAGAGCTGTAGCAACTGCGAAAGAAGCATTCAAAACTTGGAGAAGGGTCGCTGTACCTCGGCGTGCTCGGATTCTATTTCGTTATCAACAGTTATTGATTGAAAACTGGGAAGAGTTAGCAAAACTCGTTACCTTGGAAAACGGAAAAAGTTATAAAGAAGCTTACGGTGAAGTACAGCGAGGGATTGAATGTGTTGAATTTGCCGCAGGTGCACCTACTTTAATGATGGGAGAGCAACTTCCTGATATTGCGACTGGTGTTGAATCAGGGATGTATCGTTACCCGATCGGAGTAATCGCAGGAATAACGCCATTTAACTTTCCGATGATGGTGCCATGCTGGATGTTCCCACTCGCGATTGCATGCGGAAATACGTTTGTATTAAAACCATCTGAAAGAACACCATTGCTGGCTAATCGCATAGCTAAACTATTTAAAGAAGCAGGTCTTCCAGATGGCGTGCTAAATATTGTGCATGGTGCACATGATGTCGTGAATGGCATTCTTGACAATGAGGATGTGAAGGCTGTATCTTTCGTTGGTTCTCAACCTGTGGCTGAGTACATATATAAAACAGCAGCAGCTAACGGTAAACGTGTACAAGCTCTTGCGGGTGCAAAAAATCATTCGATCGTATTAAAAGATGCGGACCTTAGTTCTGCAGTGAAAGAAATTACAAGTGCTGCCTTCGGTTCAGCTGGTGAAAGGTGCATGGCGGCGGCTGTTGTTGTTGTGGAAGAAGACGTTGCAGATGAACTTGTTAATAGACTCCTTCAAGAGGCGAATGCTATTACGATTGGTAATGGACTGGAAGAAGGTGTGTTCCTTGGTCCCGTTATTCGTGACGGACATAAAGAGCGTACACTCGGATACATTCAATCTGGTATAGAGCAGGGAGCGACACTTATCCGTGACGGACGTGAAGATGATGCAGCAAACGGTAACGGTTATTTTGTTGGCCCAACAATTTTTGACAATGTGACACAGGAAATGAAAATCTGGCAAGATGAAATCTTCGCACCGGTTCTTTCTATTGTACGTGTAAAAGACTTGATGGAAGCGATTCATGTTGCTAATGCATCACCGTTCGCAAATGGTGCATGCCTGTACACCGATAGCGCGAAAGCTATTCGTGAATTCCGTGAAGAAATTGATGCAGGTATGCTTGGGGTCAATCTTGGGGTTCCTGCTCCAATGGCATTCTTCCCATTCTCAGGTTATAAGAAATCCTTCTATGGTGATCTCCATGCAAATGGAAAAGATGGCGTAGAATTCTATACTCGCAAGAAAATGCTCACGGCTCGTTATTGAAAGAGTGATATGAAAATATAAAAGAATGGAGTTGGTGATTGTGCAAGCGACAGAACAAACACAAAGTTTGAAACAAGCAGATGAAAAGTACCTTTGGCATGCAATGAAAGGAGCATCCCCTAATCCAACGAATTTAATTATTACAAAAGCAGAAGGAGCATGGGTGACGGATATTGATGGAAACCGTTATTTAGATGGCATGTCCGGTCTTTGGTGCGTGAATGTTGGCTATGGCCGAAAAGAGCTTGCAAGAGCGGCTTTTGAACAACTGGAAGAAATGCCATATTTCCCTCTGACACAAAGTCATGTTCCTGCTATTAAATTAGCAGAGAAATTGAATGAATGGCTTGAGGATGAATATGTCATTTTCTTTTCTAACAGTGGATCGGAAGCAAATGAAACGGCGTTTAAAATTGCTCGTCAATATCATCAACAAAAAGGTGATCATGGACGTTATAAGTTTATTTCACGCTATCGCGCTTATCACGGTAACTCAATGGGGGCTCTTGCAGCAACAGGTCAAGCGCAGCGAAAGTATAAATATGAACCACTTGGGCAAGGGTTCTTGCATGTAGCACCACCTGATACGTATCGTAATCCAGATGATGTTCGTACACTGGCAAGTGCTGATGAAATCGATCGTGTTATGACATGGGAGTTAAGTCAAACAGTAGCCGGCGTGATTATGGAGCCGATTATTACTGGGGGCGGCATTTTGATGCCTCCTGATGGATATATGGAAAAAGTAAAAGAAATTTGCGAGAAGCACGGTGCGTTGCTTATTTGTGATGAAGTTATATGTGGATTTGGCCGGACTGGGAAGCCATTTGGATTTATGAATTATGGCGTTAAACCAGATATCATTACAATGGCAAAAGGTATTACAAGTGCGTATCTTCCTTTGTCAGCAACAGCAGTCAGACGAGAGATTTATGAGGCATACGTAGGCAGTGAAGATTATGATCGCTTCCGCCATGTGAATACGTTCGGAGGAAATCCAGCTGCTTGCGCCTTGGCTTTGAAGAATTTAGAAATTATGGAGAATGAGAAACTCATTGAACGTTCCAAAGAATTGGGTGAACGACTGTTATATGAATTAGAAGATGTAAAAGAGCATCCAAACGTAGGAGATGTTCGCGGAAAAGGACTTCTTTTAGGTATTGAACTAGTGGAAGATAAGCAAACAAAAGAACCTGCTACTATTGAAAAGATGAACAAAGTTATCAATGCTTGTAAAGAAAAAGGGCTAATTATTGGTAAAAATGGTGACACTGTTGCAGGTTACAATAATATTTTGCAGCTTGCTCCTCCATTAAGCATTACAGAAGAAGACTTTACTTTTATCGTTAAAACAATAAAAGAATGTTTAGCTCAACTTTAATTAGTTATTGATAAATTTTGCTGGAAAGTGGAACAGCATCTCCAGAGATATATCTTTAAATATGGAACGAATCACTCTAAAAGAGTAATTCCGAAAGGGCTGAGTTTATGAAAGCTGATGTTGTATTGATAAATGGAGAAGTTATTACAGTAGACAAAAAGAATACAGTGGCCGAGGCTGTAGCAATAAAAGATAATCGTATCGTAGTTGTTGGTTCACATCAGGAGGTTAAGAGTTTTATAGGAGAAAAAACGGATGTAATTGACCTGCAAGGAAAAACGCTTCTTCCTGGATTCATTGATTCCCATCTTCATCTCATTTCTTATGGGCAAAATCAGTTGGCTGTCAGTTGTAAAGCTGAACATATTGATTCTATCGAGGCTTTGTTAGATGATCTGAAAAAGAAGGCCTTAGAAACGCCAAAAGGTGAATGGATACGTGCTTGGGGCTTTAATGAAACCGCTGTGAAGGAAAAGCGTTATCCGACAATTACTGAGCTGGATGAAATTTCAGTTGAACATCCTATTATGATAACTCGTACTTGCCACCATATAAGCGTAGTGAACAGCAAAGCATTAGAAATTGCGCGAATTAACGAGAACACACCGAACACGAGTGGGGGAGTTATTGAAAAGGATCAGGCAGGAAAGCTTACAGGAAAGTTAATTGAAGCAGCAAATATGAGTATGAGCGAGGTTGCCAGTTATAAAGAAAGTGAAATGATGAAGGCAGTAAAAATTGCATCAGATCATTTCGTTGCAGCTGGCATAACGAGTATACATGACGCAGGTGGAGATGGACCTGAGAGTTTTCGTTTACTACAACAAGCTGTGAAGAGTAGGGATATTCGTGTCAGAATATATGCAATGATATGTCAAATAAATAACTCCCATGAATTTGTTAATAAAATGGTCGAAGCTGGTGTGGTAACTGGTACCGGAGATGAGAGATTTAAAGTTGGACCAGCTAAATTGTTTACAGATGGAAGTAGCACGGGTCCTACAATTGCAACCCGCAAGTCATATTCTAGTGACTCTAACAATTATGGTATTCTTTATTATAGTGAGGAAGAAATCTATCAAGTTTTAGGTGAAGCACATAAAAAAGGCTATCAAATCACTGTACATGCACAAGGTGATAAAGCTATTGAAATGTATTTAAATTGTGTAGAAAGAGCGCTAGAGGAATCGCCAAGAAAAAATCACCGTCATCGGATTGAGCACGCGGGAATTTCTTCACCAGATTTACAAGAGAGAATGAAAAACCTCGAGATAGTTCCAATTCCGAATCCTCCATTTCCATATGAATTTGGAGAGATATATGCACGGCACTATGGTGAGCGTGTTAACCACATGTACGCTGCTCGTGATTTTATTGATCGTGGCATCATTGCAGCAGGTAGTTCGGACGCTCCAGTTACTGACTATAATCCTTTATTAGGAATTCATGTTGCTGTTAATAGAAAAAGTAAGTCTGGGATGGAGATTGGTGCGAATCAATCTATAAGCGTAATGGAAGCTATTAAACTATACACATGGAATGGCGCGTATGCGAGTTTTGAAGAAGAGATAAAAGGAAGTATAGAGGTCGGTAAGTTAGCGGATTTAGTTATATTAAATGAAAGCATTTTAAGTGTCAATCCAAACCAAATTAAAGATTTAAAAGTAGAAACAACAATTATTGATGGAGAAATTATCTATCAAGAAAAACAATCAGTGAAAATGTAACGAAATGCCCCCCGATTGTTAGATTGGGGGGCATTTCGTTGCTTAGTTTAACTTTTTAATCCTGTCTAATCATTAAGGTACGAATGCAAGGAGTATTTTCCATCTGCATATTTTCCTTCTAAGGCAATTGTATTAAGTTATTATCTTTTTTAAAACGCCTTAATTTTCTGAGAGAATAAAGTGAAACTTTAATCAGTGGGGTTTTGTTCATCCCTCACCAATCGGGCTTCCCGTTAATGCGGGATAAAAGGATATTCGTCTACTAACAAATATTCAGATCATGAACACTAGAAAACAAATACAACCTATCATATAATTGAAAGACTATATTGTAAAATCAATGTTAATATTACCCTCCTATAAGTATTAACATGCGTAATTGAGGTGTTTTCTTTGTTATTTTATGATCGAATTTCTATAATGGCCCCTCCTGTTCCGTAGCTAAGAAAGTCTATTCATTTCTGAGATTTTCAAAGTTATAGGAGGGTATGAAAAATGAAAAAAGTCTCAGTACCATCACTTTGGTTAATGATTATTCTTGTGGCATTTCCGCAAATTAGTGAAACAATTTACACACCGTCTTTACCAGACATTTCAAAGGCGTTACATGTAAGTAATAATGAGGTGCAGTTAACGCTTAGTGTTTATTTTGCTGGATTTGCTTTAGGCGTATTTTTTATTGGATGGTTATCAGATATAATTGGTCGTCGCCGGGCAATGTTATTTGGAATTGTCGTATATGGCGCTGGGAGTTTCTTATGCTTTATTGCAAGTTCCATTGAATTTTTATTGCTAAGTCGTTTTATTCAAGCGTTTGGGGCAAGTGCAGGATCAGTTGTTACACAAACGATTCTTCGTGAAAGTGTAGATGGGCATAAACGTCATGTTATGTTTGCTCAAATTTCGGCAGTCATTGCTTTTACACCAGCGATAGGACCGTTAATTGGTGGCTTTCTTGATCAAATGTTTGGGTTTAAAATAGTATTTTTAAGTTTAGTAGTTATGAGCGTCGGAATTTTGCTGTATACGTTTGTTTCTCTTCCAGAAACAAAAACGGACTCAGTGACGAATCAAATAAATGTGTTTTCTGTTTTAAAACGGTTGATTACAAATCCGAAAGTAGTAACATACGGTCTATTAATTGGAGGAGCGAATGGTGTTTTATTTAGCTATTATGCAGAAGCGCCGTTTATCTTTATTGAATACTTTCAGTTATCGCCTAGTATGTATGGATTTTTAGGAATCGTTGTCGCTTCTGCTTCAATTATTGGGGCGAAAGTTTCAAAACGTTTACTGGCTACTTATAAACCAGAGAAAATTATATATATCGGTTGTCTTGTAATGACAGGGGGAGCTATCCTTTTAACTGTTATTACTTCAGTTGGATCAAATCCAAACATAATATATATGATTGGATTTTTAGTATCGATGTTTATATTGCTATTAGGAATTGGGATAGCGTTACCGAACTGTTTAAGTTTAGCATTAGTAGATTTTCAAGATGTCATTGGTACAGCAGGTGCATTGTTTAGCTTAGGCTACTATGTAATTGTAACGGTGACAATTTGGGGAATGAGTCAGCTTCATACAGGTTCGTTGATGGTGATGCCACTTTATTTTCTGACTATTGTAGTTATCATGGTGGTGTTTACTAAAGTATTTATTTTTGGTAAACAAACTTCAAAAACGATTTAAATATAAATGGTAAAAGAGTCTCATTTTTTAATGAGACTCTTTTATATTTTATGAAAAAAATAGGTATGAATATGTAATTAATGTTAAAATATAACAAAGTTGTATAGTTATAGTTTTTGGGAGGTAAAAATATGTTAATGAATCTAGCAAGCGCTCTACTAATCATTTCCGGACTTACAATAATTATAAGAAAAACTTTCATTGTCAACCACTATCTTTGTAATTTAATGGCATTCTTTTGTGCTTATATGACAACATCTTCTTATATGTTAAATCAACTTTCATTAGTGAAAACAATAGTTGTACTAGTTTTGTTGTTTATAACTTTAGTTCTCGTATACTCACATTTCGATATTAGAGGGCTAGCTTTTAACGATTATGCAGTGTTTAATTTACCTTCTAGCCGAGTGAATATATTAGTGAAAGAAGGGCTTACTGAAGCAAATATAGAATTTACTTTGGATAAAAATAATATATATTTATCAGGATCTCCTGTTAAAATTCGAATATTAAATAGGCCATTACATACAACTAATATTTTATTTAAAAAATGTCCAGATGATATGAAGGAGAAAATTAAAGATATTATTGAGGAAAAGATAAAAGCTGAAGAGAAGAGTTTTCCGCTTTCGGGTGTATTGTTGATTGCTTTAGGAGGACTAATATTTTTCATAAAATAGTAGTATTATGAAATGTTTTTTGCGATAAGGTTCGAACTCTCAATTAGAATGAGGTGGAATGCATGCGAAACTTAGTAAATAAACTAAATGTCAAAGCAACTAGACAAGAAGATTTACAACAAATTTTAAAACTATGTACAATTTATGATCAAGCCATTTACGGTGAAGTTGATACAACGGTAGAGGATATTAATAACTCATGGAAAGATATTGATGTTAGTAAAAGCTCTTATGTTGTTATGAATGAAGAAGAAATAATCGCTTATGGAATTTTGACAGGGAATGAAGGGCAGTTTCCATCTGCCGTATTTGTAAACCCTGCTTATATAAATCAAGGAATTGAATATGTAATATGGTCAAAGCTTGAAGAGCGTGCTACGGGGCTTGTAAGTAATTCCTCTTGCTTGAATGGCACGATTGTAACACAAGCAAATAATTTCTATGAGGAAAAAGTATTAGAAGAAGATGGATTTATCCCAACTCGTATATGGTGGGGGATGGGGATTGAATTAAAGAGAAATGTTCCATCGCCACTATGGCCAAAGGATGTTATAGTGCGACATTACATACCAGGTTTAGATGATGAAAGATTACATCAAGCTTTTAATGAAGCATTTGCAGACCACTGGAATTCGCATCCTTCTACGTTAGAAGAGTTTTTGCAGCGTACTGAAAGAGCTGGGTTTCATCCTACGTTATGGTCACTAGCAATGGTTGAAGATGAAGTAGTGGGATTTATTTTTAGTAAAAAGGGTACTGATAATAAAGCTGAAATTACTCACTTAGGTGTAAGAAGTTCTAAGCGGAAACAAGGATTAGGATTGACGTTATTACACCATGCATTCGGGAAATTGTATGAAGAGGGGATTTCGAAAGTGAATCTAAATGTAGATTCTGAGAATATTACAGGTGCACCTCGCGTATACGAAGCAGCTGGAATGGAAGTAAAGAGTAAATTCGTTCGCTTTGATAAGGAAGTCCGTGCGAAGGATGTATATGGTATGTAATTTTACTAATATATTATATTTCCAGGTGAGATGGAAATGTAATTCATTTAAATGATGGACAATGACGTTATCAACTATAAATATTGAAGTACATGCTGTATAAAACCGAGGAAGATATGATCTCCTCGGTTATTTATATTGTAATAACATTTAAACTAGAATCATATTGAATAGATGTATTTTATTTCTAATTAAGTTAAAAATTAAACGTAATCATGCATATTAATTTATTAAAAAAATAATTGAATTTTTCAGATAAATGAATTAATATGAAATAAGTAATTTTAAGATTTATAGAATATTGGAAGATGAAAGGTTTTGAGAATTTTGTTAGGGGCAAAAAACGATTTTAGGATAGCTTTAAAGCTAGTGTAAAATGACGTTTGCTTCATCATTTTCAGGGCCGAAAGGAATTAGGGGAAAGCATCTTGTTTTAAAATGCGGCTATGAATCATCTAAGAGGGGGAAGTGAAGTGGCAAACAAAGAATTGAAAAGAGGTTTAGAAGCACGTCATATTCAAATGATTGCTTTAGGCGGAACAATTGGTGTTGGTTTGTTTATGGGATCAGCCAGCACGATTAAATGGACAGGTCCGTCAGTAATGCTTGCTTATGCAATTGCAGGTATTTTTATCTTCTTCATCATGCGTGCCATGGGAGAAATGTTGTACATGGAGCCGAGTACAGGTTCATTTGCGACGTTCGGTCATAAGTATATTCACCCGTTAGCTGGTTATATGACAGCGTGGAGTAACTGGTTCCAGTGGGTTATCGTTGGGATGTCAGAGATTATCGCAGTTGGGGCGTATATGAAGTATTGGTTCCCAGATTTACCAGCCTGGATACCGGGTGTTATCGCAATGGTTATTCTTGGTGCAGCTAACTTAATTTCTGTTAAATCATTTGGTGAATTTGAATTTTGGTTTGCGATGATTAAAATCGTTACGATTTTATTAATGATTATTGCTGGATTTGGTCTTATTTTCTTCGGAATTGGTAACGGCGGAGAAGCGATTGGTATATCAAACCTTTGGGCAAATGGCGGTTTCTTTACAGGTGGTTTTTCAGGATTCTTCTTTGCATTATCACTTGTAGTTGGAGCGTATCAAGGTGTGGAATTAATCGGGATTACTGCTGGTGAAGCGAAAGATCCGAAGAAGACACTTACAAGAGCAATTCAAAGTACAATTTGGCGTATTTTAATTTTCTATATCGGTGCTATTTTCGTTATTGTAACTGTTTACCCTTGGGATCAATTAAGTACAATTGGTAGCCCGTTCGTAGCGACTTTCGCAAAGGTTGGTATTACGGCAGCTGCTGGACTTATTAACTTCGTTGTTATTACAGCAGCAATGTCTGGTTGTAATAGTGGTATTTATAGTGCTGGACGTATGCTGTATACGTTAGGTGTGA
Organism: Bacillus proteolyticus; assembly: GCF_001884065.1. Lineage (GTDB taxonomy): Bacteria > Bacillota > Bacilli > Bacillales > Bacillaceae_G > Bacillus_A > Bacillus_A proteolyticus. Next base: position 32,376 of record NZ_MACH01000142.1, on the reverse strand, counting down.
ATGGACAAGCACCGAAATACTTTACGAAGATTTCGAATAACGGTGTACCTTTATTCGGTACAGTTGGTGTAATTATCGGTTTAGCGGTTGGTGTTGTATTAAGTTATATCGCACCGAAAAACTTATTCGTATATGTATATAGCGCGAGTGTACTTCCTGGTATGGTACCATGGTTCGTCATTTTAATTAGTCAAATTAATTTTAGAAAAGAAAAAGGAGCAGCGATGAAAGATCATCCATTCAAAATGCCATTTGCTCCTGTTACAAACTATTTGACGATTGCCTTTTTAATTATGGTATTAATCGGAATGTGGTTTAACGATGATACTCGTATTTCACTAATTGTAGGTATTGTTTTCTTAGCTATCGTAACAATTAGTTTCTATGCTTTCGGAATAGGGAAGCGTGCTCCGTTAGATGTTCAAAATGATCAAGAGATTTCAAGTAAATAAAAGTAAAAAAGTCCGATTTCATATTTAGAAATCGGACTTTTTTATTAAAACTTTTCTAATACAATTTTCCCAATTGTACGTCCACTCTCAAGCAATGCATGTGCTTTTCTAAGATTTTCTGCATGTATCGGTGTTAACGTATCGTTTAAAGTTGTATGAAGGATACCTTCATCTAATAATTCGCTCACTTTGTTTAATAGTTCGTGCTGCGTAATCATATCGCCAGTTTCATACATCGCTTTTGTGAACATAAATTCCCAAACTAGTGTAGCGCTTTTACTTTTTAAAATGCCCATCTCAAGAGGGTGCTCATTTTCTACGATAGAGCAAATTTTTCCTTGTGGTTTAATGAGGTCACATATTGCTTGCCAATGTTGATCTGTATTGTTTAAGCAGAAGATATAATCGACATCTTTTAGTCCAAGTTCTACTATTTGCTCTTTTAAAGGTTTGTGATGGTTGATTGTATGATTAGCCCCAAACTTTTTCACCCAGTCTATCGTTTCTCCGCGTGAAGCAGTTGCGATTACATTTAGTCCAGCCCATTTCGCAAGCTGAATTGCGATGGAACCTACACCACCAGCTCCGCCGATGATTAAAATGTTTTTAAATGAGTTTTCACTTTTTTTAGAGTAATCAATACCTAAACGTTCAAATAAACCTTCCCACGCTGTGATGGCTGTTAAAGGAATTGCTGCAGATTCAGCATCACTTAACGTTTTTGGTTTTTTACCAACAATTCTTTCATCAACTAGATGGTATTCACTGTATGTACCTTGCCTTGTAATGCTTCCAGCGTAAAATACTTTATCGCCTTCTTTAAATAACGTACAACCTTCGCCCGTTTGCACGACAACACCACTAGCATCCCAGCCAAGTATTTTTGCTATATCTTCTTTTTTATCTTTCGGAGATCGAACTTTTGTATCAACTGGGTTAACGGAAATAGCGTTAATTTTTACAAGTATATCTCTTCCTGTGGCAACAGGTCTTTCAACTTCAATATCAATTAAACTGTTTTCTTCTTCAATAGGTAAGTATTCATGTAAACCAATTGCTTTCATTTCTATTCCCTCCATTAAAGTAAGAGTTTTTCTCTTTTATTATAGGGGGGAAAGATTGGTATGTAAAAAAGTATACTTTAATTATTTTTGTGAACTTGGAAATTATTTTAAATATTAAGTATATATGGTATATTTTTGATAGAAAACATTGCGAGGTGAATAGCAAATGACAATGCAATTAAGAAGAAATGACTATTTTGTAGTAACGGCAATTATTATCATGTACTTTTTCATCGGTCACTTATTCGATATTGATATATTAAAACTTATGACTATTTATAAAGATGGTTTCAGCGTTAGTTTCTTAGGGATTGCTATATGTTACATCTCGATTGTTTTAGCATGTTTTACTATTCGGAAATTGAAAAAATAGTAAGTAAAGATGGAATGATGGTCTAGAAGGATTTTATTTCTAGAAAGAAGAATTTTTACTGTGTGTCTTATTCAAAATTAAATGTAAAGGTGGATACATAATGACGGTAAAGAAGCTTTATTTCGTACCAGCTGGTCGTTGTATGTTAGATCACTCTTCTGTTAATAGTACGCTCACACCGGGGAATTTATTAAACTTACCAGTATGGTGTTATTTATTGGAGACTGAAGAAGGACCTATTTTAGTAGATACAGGTATGCCAGAAAGTGCGGTTAATAATGAAGGCCTTTTTAACGGCACATTTGTTGAGGGGCAGATTTTACCGAAAATGACTGAAGAAGATAGAATCGTAAATATTTTAAAGCGTGCAGGGTATGAGCCAGAAGACCTTCTGTATATTATTAGTTCTCACTTACATTTTGATCATGCAGGAGGAAATGGTGCTTTTACAAATACACCGATTATTGTGCAGCGGGCTGAATATGAGGCGGCACAACATAGTGAAGAATATATGAAAGAATGTATATTGCCGAATTTAAACTACAAAATCATTGAAGGGGATTATGGAGTCGTACCAGGTGTTCAATTATTGTATACACCAGGACATACTCCGGGGCATCAGTCACTATTCATTGAGACAGAGAACTCTGGCCCAGTGTTATTAACGATCGATGCATCGTATACGAAAGAAAATTTTGAAGATGAAGTGCCGTTCGCGGGGGTTGATTCGGAATTAGCTTTATCTTCAATTAAACGTTTAAAAGAAGTTGTTAGGAAAGAGAACCCAATTGTTTTCTTCGGACATGATATAGAGCAGGAAAAGAGCTGTAAAGTGTTCCCTGAATATATATAAAAGAGAAAGTCATGAGCTAATGTGCCCATGACTTTCTCTTTTATATAATCTTTTTAAATAAGCTATATACTTTTTTCGAATTGCCTTCATTTAATTGATAATAAGTAAGATCTATGTCATCAGGACTGTTTTGATGAGCAATCATAATTTCACTACTGTTGTTATCTACTATCCAAATTAAATATTGTTTATAAGTCCCATCTTGGAAAGTAATCCACATGTTACAATCTACTAGATCAGAACCTTCTTCATCTAGCATTAAATCGCCTTTTTTTGCTGTATTCATACTGTTAATGAATGTTTTTAATTCATCTGTTTTTGTAAGGAAGATAGATTTTTTTGTTTTAATTGACTCTACATGTATATCTTTTATTTCCTGTTTCCCTAAAAAAACAGGAGGTGCATCTGGGTCTCTTTGAGTCGAAATAATAGTAGCTTTCTTCTTTGGTTTACTTGCTGTATAGAGATCTTGAATAGATTTTCCAGAGTTTAAAAACCATACGGTTCCAAAAATAATTAATGCGCTACCTATCAATAAAATGATTTTCTTAATAGGGTATTCTCCTCTCTATTACTTCGTGTGAAGAGCTTTTCTATTAATATATGATAGGTAAGCGCAAAGTATTATAGTTGAACGTGTTTATTAGGCACAGTTTTAATAGGGCGATCAATAAGTAAATTGTAAGTAAGCCCTATTAATACGAAAACACCGCCGATAATTTTTCCAGTTGAGAGTTCATTTGACAGGAAGAAGTCAATGATAGTCCCCGCAAATAATTGTCCGATAAAGATGAGTAACGTTAAATAAAATGCCGATATTTTAGGAGTAATATAGTTGGATAATGAAATAACGATAACGCCTACTAATCCGCCTAAGTATACAGCGATAGGAATAGATCGCAACGTATGACTAGGAATATAAAATGAATCTGAACTGAAAATTAAAAATATCATAGAGAAAAATAATCCAGTAATATAATTGAAAAATGTACCTTCCCAATTCCCAATTTTCTTTGCTAAATTCGCGTTAATAATTCTAGCAACAACGATAGAAACACCAGCTAAAATAGCGATACAAATATATAACATTTTCTTACCCCCATTAATAAATTGTCATGACTATAATCCCAGAAGAGATGAATAATAATCCAATTAGTTTTTTCTTTTCAAACTTTGCAACTTTCATTCCTAATAAGCCGAAGTGATCAATAACAATTGCAGCAATGGATTGACCGAGTAAACTTAATGCGATTGTAATAGAGGCACCAAGGGCGGAGAAACTTATATTATTAAAAAGAACAGTGAACACCCCAATCGCTCCAGCGCTATATAAAACAAGTGGAATACCTTTATCAAAATGGATTTTATTTTTGTTTATGATTAAAACGAAAATAACTGCAATTAAACCGACAAGGTGAATGACAACGCTCGCTGTGTACTTGCCAATTAATTCAGATAAAATCCCATTCAATGGAAGCATAACGGCGATGAGCACACCAATAAAGACAGAAAGAAAGTTATACAATGTAATAGCCCCTTTATATTTCATATTTGTAATGAATGTATCATGCTGAAATTGTGTATTACTATGACATATGTCATAGTGGAAGAAGAAAATTTTAATTACAATGGGGATAGGTTGTAAAGGTGGGGGAACTATGAAGAAAGTATGTAATTCTATTAAATTAGCAGAGTATATGAAACAAAATAATATTGACTCATTTTTTAGTAATGATATGAAGCCATATATGGAACTTTTATTTTTTAAAAAGAATGAGTTTATTTGTAGAGAAAATGAAGAGATAGATTATTTATATTTTTTTGTTGAAGGAAAAGCGAAAGCGTTTAACACATTAAGTAACGGGAAATCGGTATTATTATGTTTTTATGATAGTTTGCAGTTACTAGGAGATGTGGAGTTAATTCATTCTCAAAAGACTGCTTCAAACGTACAAGTAATGGCTGATTCGTATTGTGTTGGTTTACCTTTAGGGAAAGTGAGAAACCAATTATTTCATGATGCGAAATTTTTACGATGTATTTGCGGATCGTTAGCACATAAATTAAATCGTCTTTCAAAAAATAGTACAATTAATTTACTATATCCACTTGAAAATAGACTTGCGAGTTACATGTTAGCAGCAGGGGAACGAGCGGCTCAGCATGGAAATAGAATTGTGTTTAGTGGGAATTTAACGGAAACAGCTGAATTGTTAGGAACGAGTTATCGGCATTTATTGCGCACTTTGAATATTTTTTGTGATAAAGAGATAATCAAGAAAAATAATGGTTGCTTTGAAGTAGTAAACGTGGATGTTTTGAGAGAATTGGCTGCGGATGTTTATAAATAGGAGAGGATTATAAATGATTACACCTATATTTAGAATTTTTGATATTGAAAAAGCTCAGTTGTTTTACTTTAACTTTTTAGGATTTAAACTGGATTGGGAACATCGGTATGAGGAGAATATGCCATTATATATGCAAATTTCGTTACATGATGCTGTGATACATTTATCAGAACATCATGGGGATGCTTCACCAGGCGGTGCGATTCGGGTGAAAATAGAGGATTTAAAAAGTTATTATGCTATTTTATCAAGTAAAGATTATGCTTATTCAAAACCTGATATAGAGAGAACACCTTGGGATACAATGGAATTAACTGTGATTGATCCGTTTTTAAATAGAATTATATTTTATGAGGAGCGGGTTTAGAAATTGAGATGACATAAATAATTTATCAAGGTAGGTGTAACAATGAACAGAAAAATAGCGATAATTTCGGATATTCATGGGAATAGTCACGCTTTAAAATCTGTATTAGAAGATATTGAGCGTCGTAAGGTCGAAATGATAATAAATTTAGGGGATAGCGTGTATGGGCCGTTAGATCCTTTAGGGACAATTGAAATATTAATGAATAACGAGATGGTACATATTAAGGGGAATTGTGATCGCATGCTTTGGGAATCTATACAAGAGCAGTCTGCTACACTAACTTTTGTCCAAAATCAATTAACAAAAAATCATATAGATTGGTTACAACAACATTCTTCACAATTTATTGTAGATGATATGTTATGTTGTCATGGCACACCTACTTCAGATGAGGTGTATTTGTTAGAAGAGATGAATGAAAGTGGTGCGGTATTAAAGAATGAAAAAAATATAATGGACCAACTCCAAAATATTGAGCAAAAAATAATAGTATGCGGTCATACGCATATTCCTAGAGTTGTTTATTTAGCAAACGGAAAGATTATTATAAATCCAGGGAGTGTAGGACTTCCAGCATACAAAGATGAATTACCTGTTATGCATAAAATGGAGTCAGGAACTCCGCACGCAAAATATGTAGTGATAGAAAAGGTTTTGGGAGAATGGATAATTGAACAAATTTCAGTTCCTTATAATTGGGAAGAAGCTGTTGGATTAGCTGCTCAACAGGAAAGATATGACTGGGCACAGGCGCTAAAGACTGGGAAGATAGAATGAAGGGGAGTTTACTTTATAGTAAACTGCTCTTTTTTATTTTGAGTAGATATTGAATTATATAAAAATAAAATGTTATGATTACGGAAACATATGAATACATGAACAAGTATTCATATGTATAAAAGAAGGAGGGATTAGAGTGAAAGACCTAATTATTATTGGAGCTGGTCAAGCTGGATTAACAATAGGATACTACTTGAAGCAAGAAGGATATAATTTTTTATTACTTGAGGCAGGAAAGCGAATTGGTGATTCATGGAGAAACAGATATGATTCTTTACAGCTTTTTACCCCAAGGTCTTACAGTAGTTTGCCAGGGAGGGCATTAATAGGTGGGAAAAATGAATTACCACATAAAGATGAAATTGCAACGTATTTAGAAGAATATGCAAGGTACTTTAAATTACCGGTCCAATTGCAAACCGAAGTTTTAAAAATAAAGAAAGAAAAAGATATATTCGAATTACATACTCCTAGAGAAACTTTACAATCAAAAAAGGTTGTTATCGCAACAGGTGGTTTTCAGCAACCGTATATCCCCTCATACTCACAACGTCTTTCATCGTATGTTTTTCAAATACATTCATCACAATATAAATCACCACCGCAAATTCCTAAGGGAAAAGTACTAGTAGTAGGTGGCGGGAATTCAGGAATGCAAATCGCAGTAGAACTTGCAAAAACTCATGAAGTTACAATGTCTATTAGTCATCCTTTAACATTTCTACCGTTACATCTTTTTAGAAAGAGCATTTTTAATTGGTTAGAAAAATTGGGTTTATTGTACGCTGAAGTAAATACAAAGAGGGGAAAATGGTTTCAAAAGAGGAAGGATCCTATTTTTGGTTTTGAAGGTCAGGAACTTATTCGTAATGGAGCAATACAACTACAGGAAAAAGTAGTAAGTGCATCAGAAAATAATATTATGTTTCAGAATGGTGATACATATAGTGCAGAAAGTATTATATGGTCAACTGGTTTTGCTTCAGGTTATAACTGGATTGAAATAGAAAAGACAGTGAATGAGAAAGGATTTCCTAATCATGTAAAGGGAATAAGTCCCGTAAGAGGATTATATTATATCGGTTTGCCGTGGCAATCTCAAAGGGGCTCTGCACTTATTTGTGGTGTAGGAAAGGATGCAGCGTATTTACTTTCTGAAATCAAAAAAATAGATCAGTAGCAGCAACTACTGATCATCCATATGTACATGAATTAGGAGAGGTCAAACATTTATTAACTTTATTATAATAGATTTTCATAGATTTAAAAACTGAAAATTCTAATTTTATGTTGAGAAAGTTTTTTGTATCGAAATATATGAAAGAATAGGAATTTTTATTAAAAGGAAAAATGATATTTATATTTTAGTAAATTATGATATAGTCTAAAAAAGAGTCTTTTCCATAAATGTAATTATTTTCATTTTAATTTCATTTATGTGAGGGAAGGAGAAGTAATTATGAAGTTTGATGATCAACGCTTACTAGGAGTACGATTAGGATCGGTACTCGTAACAGAAGAAAATCAATATTTAGTAATTAAGAAGAAAGATCATTATGCACTATTAAACATACATAATTTAGAATGCACACATGTCGAAGTGCAGCTAGAACATATTGAAGAACTGTTGCATGAAGATTTCCAAGAAAGTATAACGGAGATTATCGCACCAGAACATATAAAAATTGTTGCGAAAAATGTTATATAAAGTGAAACTTTAATCAGTGGGGGGCTTCTTCATCCCCCGCTGATTATTAGCCTTCACCAATCGGGCTTTTACGGGCAGTTGATCCCCCATCTAACTTTTTTGCTTTCGCTGAATATTGAGATGGGGGTCTTACTGCCCGGCAAATAGCGGGATAAAGAAAGAAGCTGGAAGGAACAGCTTCTTTCTTTTCATTATAAGGATAACATTTTTAAAACCTCGCCAATAATTCCTTCCATTTGATGAACACCTAAATCAGAGTTTGTCATAATAACAGCACCATTACCTTGATATGGATAGCATACCATCATACATTGAAATCCAACGCCCCATCCATATGAATAAATTTGTAAGTCTTCATTAGAATCATCTAGAAAAACACCTAACCCAGTCCATTTTGAGCAACCTTGAGGAGAAATCATGTCTTGTACTATTTTTTGAGAAAGTTTTAGTTTGCTATTTCCATGTAAGGAATGAATGAGTTCGATTACTAAAGTTGATAAGTCAGTTGGTGTTGTCCAAATGCCTGAGGCTGCTGCGAATGGATAAAATGGATACTTCTCATTTGTAACGGTGCCATCTTTATTATGTCCGCAAGCAAATGTATCTAATTTATTTATATCTTCAGTAGGGAATACCGTACTATTCTTCAGTTGAAGTGGCTGAAAGATATATTCTTCAAGTAAAAGATTAAATGGTTTTCCAGTTATATTTTCAAGTAGTAGTTCGATAATACAAAAGTTTGCGTCAGAGTAGTGAAATTCGCTTTCTGGTTTATAAGCTGCTTCTATCGGTACTGGGCAATATAATGTTTTACCGGCAAGGAGTTCAGACATGTTTGGTCGCCCTTGTGCAAGTGTATAATGTTCAAAACTATTAGGAGGATCAATGATTCCAGATTGGTGACTTAATAAGTTTCGCAACGTGATTTTTTTCTGTGAAGTAAATAAATTGGTAGGGATGTTCCAAGATGTGAGTCTATCATTTACGTTTTCATCTAAATGTACTATGCCTTGATTACATAATTTTAGCGTGAGTATGGCGGTGATGAACTTGCTAATGGAACAAGAATTGAATATGGAATCCGTAGTGACAGTTCTAGTTGTTCCGGATTCAAGTGTTCCGAAGGCAGACGCTTCATCAAGTCTACCGTCACATATAACGGCAAGGCTTAATCCTGCAACGGAATATTGGTTCATTTTCTCGTATATATTGTTACTTTTTAAGTTCATAGTGACTTCCTTCCTTTTTGAAAAAACAGAATATTAATTTTATTATACAGTAGTAAATAGAGTGTTTTCTTAGTTTAAGTTAATTCGAAGTAAATGCTTTAAAAAATTTATATCGGTACATGTACATAAGCCATGAGGTTGTTATTAAGGAAATAATGGTGGTTTTGTTTTTTATTGGTGCATTGAAAACAAGCCAGCCAACGATATCAAATAATAAATGTAGTGCGATTGAAAGAACTACAAATTGTAGTAACGTCTTAAAAAATCTTTTCATAAAGTATCCCCCTAAAATAAAAGGTTTTATCAACAGTGTTGTATATTACTATTATACATTAAATGTTTCCTGTGGTAAAATTTACATAAGTTACTTAAATAAAACATATGAAAGCTAGTAAGGAGGGGCAGTCATGGAATTTTGGATTGTCATACCGATAGCGGCCTTTGGATTTATGTATCTCGCTGAAAAATTAAATAAAATCGAAAAGAAAACGGATGCGCGTTTAAAGAGGATGGAAGATAGATTACAATTAATTTCGAAAGAAATGGGAATTGTAGATAGAGAACCTGAAATTAATAAAGAGTTGCGTCAGCTTATGGAAGAAGGAAAAACAGTTACAGCAGTTAAGAGAGTAAGAGAAGCTTTTGGTTTTTCCTTATTAGAAGCGAAGCAATATGTTGATAAATTATAAAAAAGATCATCCATTTGGGTGATCTTTTTCATTTCACCATACGTGTATTTACATAGGCAGCAATTATAACGTGGCCAATTATTATGATAGGAAATAAGATTTTGGCATTAGGAGTAGTGAAGACACTGCCAATTGTGGCGATAACACCAGCAGTTAAATTATAAAGACCCACTATTTTTGATAACTTAACTTTATCTGGCACACGGCGTTCATTGAATCCTGATAAGAGCCAAGTGTATTGCTTTACTCCGATGAAATATGCTAGTGCAAATGAAAAATGAAATGATTGCTAGTATGAATAATGATGGGGAAGCGAAGAGAGTCATTAAAAACCCCTCCGTTAATAGGCTATAAATAAATTATAGTATGAATGTTATAATTTAACAAAATACATTTTTGATTTTAAATGTAATAGAAAAACGGAGTATTTGTGATGAAGGGAGATTAAGTATGAATATAGTGGAATTCCAGAGATATGTATCAAATTTCAGTGAAGAAAAAGGATTTCAAGATACAACAATTGAAGAGCGTACGATGTATGCAATGGCGGAATTAGGTGAATTAGCGGAAGTTATATTAAAGCGTAATAAAATACAAGATGCAAAAAAAAGAAATTGGTTTAGAAATGTTTGATGTAATTTGGAATGTATGTGATTTAGCAAACAAGTTAGAAATTGATTTAGAGAAGGCGTTTGAAGAAAAAATGATGATTAATAAAAAACGTGAATGGTAAAAGGAAAGTTAAGTTAAAAAGCGTACAAAATTTTGTGCGCTTTTATTAATTTCATGAAAAATAGGTAAGAAATGATGGAACAAACATTTGAGATGAATTGTCTAATATAGGTAATAACTATTTAGTTTGAAAGAAAGGGTGGAGAAAATGAAAAAGAATACATTATTAAAATTAGGGGTATGTGTTAGTTTACTAGGAACAACTCAATTTGTTAGCACAATTTCTTCTGTGAAAGCGGAACAAATGCTAGAGAAAAAAGTAATAAAAAATGAGACAGGAACCATTTCAATTTCTCAGTTAAACAAAAATGTATGGGTTCATACGGAGTTAGGTTATTTTAACGGAGAAACAGTTCCTTCGAATGGTCTAGTTCTTAATACTTCTAAAGGATTAGTACTTGTCGATTCTTCTTGGGATGATAAGTTAACGAAGGAACTAATAGAGATGGTAGAAAAGAAATTTCAGAAGCGAGTAACGGATGTCATTATTACACATGCGCACGCTGATCGAATTGGCGGAATTAAAACGTTGAAAGAAAGAGGAATTAAAGCGCATAGTACAGCATTAACTGCGGAACTAGCAAAGAAAAATGGATATGAAGATCCACTTGGAGACTTACAAACAATTACGAATTTGAAGTTTGGAAATATGAAAGTAGAAACGTTCTATCCAGGGAAAGGACATACAGAAGATAATATTGTCGTATGGTTACCGCAATACAACATTTTAGCTGGAGGCTGTTTAGTGAAATCTGCGGGGGCAAAAGATTTAGGGAATGTTGCTGATGCATATGTAAATGAATGGTCGATATCGATTGAGAATGTGTTGAAGCTATATGGAAATATGAACTTAGTAGTGCCTGGTCATGGAGAAGTAGGGGACAGAGGATTACTTTTACATACATTGGATTTGTTGAAATAAGAAACTGTTGGAATATAAAAGCGAGGGGAAACAATTTCCTCCTCGCTTTCTTCGAGCTATATTTAAATGCGAAGCTATTAATTACGCCTGTATACGTTACTGAGATTTTAATTCCAAGTATACAAATACCAGTACCGTCATAATTGCTATAACAACGTAAGTAACATCAAGCATTATAAGTGTTTTTAATGTTTCAGTCATTCTAGTTCACCCCTGTTATAAAAATATAACATGATCTTTTTATCAATCAGATAAGAGATCATAAAGATAAAATGTACATGAAATTTCTTAAGTAGTTTCTATATAAATATATCATATAAATAATGTAAACAATGTAAAGATAGTGTAAATGTATTGTAAAGAAAGAGGGTGCTCATAATGTGTATAAATCTTTTAATTTGTAAATACTATGTATCTCTCGTGTGCCGAGTAGAAAAAAGTTATAACATGTGAAAAATAGATTTATTTTGATAAATCAATCACGATGGTAGCTGTTACTACATTTTCCTCTAAGACTTCTACCTGTACTTGTTCATCGTTTCTCCAATTGATATTGAAGTTCTCTGTCGTATACATGTCCTTAAGAGTGACTTCTTTATATTTTTTTAAAATGCTACCTCTTTTCCCATAATAGATTCTTACAGTTGAACTGGGACTTGGTCCTTTTGATTTTATTGTTTCCCTAAACTCGATAATATTTATTAGATTTGGAGATTCACTTTTTTGAAAGGTAAAGGAACTGACCACTTTTTGTACTTTCTTAAAAACAGAACTACTGGATTTATCTGATACATTAAATTCCACAACTTCAGGTACTGTTTCTTTTCCGCGTAGCGTTATTGTTGCTTCATAATCGTTTTTCCAATCTATTGAAACGTTTGAAGAATCGAGACGTTCCCCGTCATTTGCAATATTTGTGTCCAAATGTTCCGACCAACCGTATTTAATTCTGACGGGAGAGGAACCAAGAGAAGAGTCTGAATCTATTTTAACTACTTTAATCGTATTTATATTATTCGGAGAATGACTTTTTTCTAGTGTAACGTCCTGTAAATACAATATGTAAGAAAAACAGCCTACTAATAAAATAATTGGAATTAAAATACGTATGGCAGTAACGGGACGGCCTCGTGTCTCTTTTTTCTTAGTACTTTTCATATTTTGTTCAAGGTCTTTTTCAATGCTCGTTGAAACTTTTACTTTGGCCGGGCGAATAGACCACCAAATGAAAGCTATAAGTAGTAAGAAAAGAGGTATTCCTTGAATAAAGAGAAATCCTTTCCAAAAATCAAGTCTAGTACTATATGGAGAATCTGTTGCCATCACCCCTATAAAAAGTGCCACTGGACTTGTAAGTATATTTATCCCTAAACCGATCATTACGAATGAAAGATTTTTATTCCTAATTTTTCGTGACCCAGCCATAATAAACAGAAATATTGCAATACCGAGTATAAGAAACAGTATTCCATAATAAAACATCATATATACCATATTATCCCTCCATAACTTTAATTGTACCATCAGCAAGGAAAATTTTGTGAAATATTAGATGGATATGATATTTGTGTTCCTTAAAAGTGCGTCGATACATTATGCAAATAAATGATTATGCGAAAGCATTAATATTAGAAGACGATAAAAATATTATGTCAATAATGTGAACTGTCACAAATCTTTATATATTATTGTGATTGATATCACATCCCTTTTCATTAATGGGTATTATGCTTAGGTTGTAAGGAATGCTTGGGAGAGGGTGGGATGATAATGTTTTGTTATCAATGTGAACAAACGCCAACAGGCGGATGTAAAGTAATAGGTGTTTGCGGTAAAAATGAAACAATTGCAAGTTTACAAGATACGATTGTGTTTGGATTAAAAGGAATTGCGGCTTATCGTACTCATGCTGCTCAGCTAGGATATACAGATGCATTTGTAGATGCTACAACGCAAGAAGCGTTATATATGACGTTAACAAATTCCAACTTTAATGAGCAAGAGCATATTGATATGGCTATGAAAGTCGGGAAATCAGCTTTACGAGTGATGGAGTTATTAGATGAGGCACATACGAATCACTTTGGTGTTCCAGAGCCGGTTCAAATTACACAAAATCGTGTAGAAGGTAAGGCAATTGTAGTTACTGGTCATAATTTATTTGCGTTAGAAGAATTATTAAAGCAAACAGAAGGAAAAGAAATTAATATTTATACGCATTCTGAAATGTTACCAGCACACGGATATCCGCAGCTGAAAAAATATAAACATTTAAAAGGGAACATTGGTAAGGCATGGTATGATCAAAGACGTCTTTTCGAAAAATTTACTGGTGCCATTTTAGCTACAACGAACTGTGTTATGCCAATTAAAGGATCATATTTTGATCGATTCTTTTCATATGATATTGCAGGTTTAGAGGGCGTACAAAAAATTGAAAATGATGATTTTGCACCATTGATTCAAAAAGCGTTAGAACTTCCAGAAGTACATATGGAGTCGGATGAACAGTTAGTAACAGGGTTTCATCATAATACAGTATTATCATTAGCTCCAGAAATTATTGAGGCAGTAAAGGAAGGGAAAATAAAGCGTTTCTTTGTTATAGCAGGTTGCGATGCCCCAGGAAAAGGCGGAGAATACTATCGTGAATTAGCAACGTCACTTCCGCCAGAAACGGTAATTTTAACAACTTCTTGCGGGAAATTCCGCTTTAATGATGTAAATTATGGTGTTGTACCTGGTACGGAGATCCCGCGTTACATTGACTTAGGACAATGTAACAATTCAATTTCTACAGTGAAAATAGCGGCCGCTTTAGCAGATGCTTTTCAATGTGAAGTGAATGAATTGCCAGTTAGTATTGTGCTATCATGGTTTGAACAAAAAGCAGTTGCCATTTTACTTGGACTATTTAGCCTTGGAATTCAAGATATTCGCATCGGTCCAAAGGCTCCTGAATTTATTTCACCTGGCGTGCTTGATGTATTACAAGAAACATTCGGTTTAAAACTGATTACAAATGCAGCAGAAGACATGGCTATGATGTTATCGTAATGAAAAGATGTTGTACATTTAATAGTGGCTTTATAAAGAATTTGTATGTATTCGAAAACTAATTTATTAGATGCACAGGTATAATAGTAGAAGAACAAAAAATAATCCGTCTTATTAATAAGGAGAGCCATCCATATTCATTAACTCCGGAATATTATAGCGCCCCAAAATAAAAAAGTGTAGAATTTTCGTTTTGGGGTATTTTCTTTTCTTAGCTGGATAGGTATGTGGAGAGATTTCTTCAGAAAGAAAATAGGTTGTATCAAATAGGTAATAGTGGATTTTAGAAAAATTTTGAAAATCAATTGACATCCGCCACTACTTAGTCATACAATGTACTTGTAATAAGTAATACTGAATAGTGTAGTTTCTCAAGATGTATGCAGTAAACAATAGGTAATAGCGGATTTTAGAAAAATTTTGAAAATCAGTTGACATCCACCACTACTTAGTCATACAATGTACTTGTAATAAGTAATACTGAATAGTATGGTTTCTCAAAAGCTATTCAGTAAAAAATTCGCCTTAGTACTCTGTAATACTGAATATAAGTCAGACAGAATAGGGGGTAAAGGAGGATCAGAATATGGAAAATTTAACTGAAATGCTGAAAGGTTCGTTGGAAGGTTGTGTGTTGGAAATCATCAGTCGCCGTGAAACGTATGGCTATGAGATTACACGTCATCTGAATGATCTTGGGTTTACCGAAGTTGTGGAAGGAACGGTCTATACCATCCTCGTACGATTAGAGAAGAAAAAGCTTGTGAATATTGAAAAGAAACCGTCAGATATGGGGCCGCCTCGAAAGTTTTATTCGCTTAATGAAGCTGGCCGTCAGGAGCTTGAATTATTTTGGGAAAAGTGGGATTTTGTATCATCAAAAATTAACGTCTTGAAGTCAAACTAGCTTCATAAGATAAGATATTGTGTCCGATATTTTTGGGGTTTCTTGTTCTGCTTTATAAAAAAGGAGGAAAACTAATATGATGGAAATGTTCAAAAAATTAATTGGTGATAAAAAAGAGTATAAAATGATGATGGCACGAGTTGGAGCCTTGCCGGAGGACTATCAGTTTGTGTTTAAGAAAATTCAAAACTATATGTGGAATTTCTCAGCGGGTAATGGAATGGATATGCTGCACATACAGTATGAATTAATCGATTTGTTTGAAGCTGGTGCGGCGGAAGGAAGACAAGTGCTTGAAATCACTGGGGATGACGTAGCTTCCTTTGCTGACGAACTAGTGGCAAACGCTAAAACTTATGTCTCCAAGTATCGTGAAGATTTGAATGAGAGTATCATGAAGAAATTGAGAAAAAAATAAATGCAATAAATAATATCGACTGATTAGCTGGTTACAAATATGAGTTGCCGCCATCGCTATTCAGTTATATTTTTAACTCAGTACTAAGTAGTACAGATTATCGGTAATACTGAATAGAGGGTGTAGGCAATTTATCTTCGCAAAACATTTTTTATAAGGAGGAAACAGTATGAGTAATGCAGCCATTTCTGTAAAAGGGTTAAAGAAATCTTTTAAAGACAAGGAAGTTTTAAAAGGGGTGGATTTTGAGGTGCAGCGTGGTGAAATTTTCGCACTGCTGGGATCAAATGGAGCGGGCAAGACGACAACGGTCAACATCCTCTCGACGCTGATGAAGCAAGATGGTGGTGAAGTAGATATTTGCGGTTTTGACGTCCAGCGTCAATCGGATCATGTTCGTCAAAGTATCAGTCTGACAGGGCAGTTCGCAGCTTTAGACGGTATGCTCACGGGGAGAGAAAACTTGATAATGATCGCCAAGTTGCGTGGAGTTTCTAGTCCCGCCCAAGTCGCTGACGATTTGCTTGCAAGATTCAGCCTAACTGATGCAGCTAACCAGAGGGCAGATCAGTATTCGGGAGGGATGAAGCGCCGGCTTGATATCGCCATGAGCTTGATCGGGACGCCAGCAGTCATTTTTCTCGACGAACCGACGACAGGGCTTGACCCTGAAGCACGGATTGAAGTGTGGGATACCGTCAAGGAACTTGCTGGCGGTGGCACAACCATCTTGCTCACGACTCAGTACTTGGAGGAAGCCGAACAATTGGCGGACCGTATCGCTATCTTGCATGGCGGAAAAATTATCACGACTGGTACTCTTACAGAACTTAAAGAGATGTTCCCACCGGCAAAAGTGGAGTATATCGAGAAGCAGCCGACATTGGAAGAAATTTTCCTTGCGATCATCGGCAAAAAGGAGGAGATGTAAATGAAGAGCAAAACAGGGGTATTATTAGGGCGCTTAATGCGTAACATCATGCGCAGTCCGGATACGATTATTACGGTAGCGATTACACCGATTATGATGATGCTGTTGTTTGTCTACGTATTTGGAGGCGCGATAAAGACAGGAACGGATAACTACGTCAATTATTTATTGCCGGGAATCTTGTTGATGGCTATCGCATCCGGTGTCGCTTACACATCCGTACGGTTGTTTACGGATGTAAAGAGTGGGCTGATGGCACGTTTCATTACTATGCCCATTAAGCGTTCGTCGGTATTATGGGCTCACGTATTAACATCACTTGTTGCTAATGTGCTTACTATCGTGGTGGTTATCCTTGTTGCGCTCTTAATGGGCTTCCGTTCCAGCGCTAATATTCTGGATTGGCTTGCGGTAGCTGGAATACTTGGGATGTTTACGCTGGCGCTGACATGGCTCGCTATCATTCCTGGGTTGACAGCGAAGTCTATGGAAGGGGCGACAGCCTACTCGTACCCACTAATTTTTCTGCCTTTTATCAGTTCGGCCTTTGTTCCTACCGAAACTATGCCAAAAATTGTTCGTGCGTTCGCTGAGAACCAGCCTGTGACTTCAATTGTGAATGCGATTCGTGCCCTCTTATATGAAGGGACTGTTGGCAACGATATTTGGATTGCACTCATTTGGTGTGTGGGCATTATGGTTATCGCTTACTTCTTTGCGGGTAAAGCATTTAAACGTCAGTTAGGGTAAGTGCACCATCGGTTCGGTTCTCTATGGAAACTAAACTTTCTGGAAAAATATATGTGGGAAAATGGATTTAAATCACATGCTCCTTAGTTATTGCTATAATTATTGGTATTCTTACTGGTTACACAGTTGGTACGTAAGTAGGTTCAGACGTTGAGAAAAATCAGCCTGAGAGAGTTAAAGGGGAAGAGATAATATTTTGACTGCAATTCTAATCTTCATAAAATCAATGCAATGCACAAAATTTCTCCGTAAAAGAGAAGAAAGGGTCCTGACTAATCAGGATCCTTTTTTAATGTACTAGTATAAGTATGTCCAAGTTTAGAAGGTTACTTAAAAACGTTGTGGAGTGTTTGCGCCAGAACTGGCTACCGCACTACATCTTGCGGAATATATACAAATTGAACAATTAGATGTACACTCATTACATGCATTTCAATTGTTTCTATTACAATCGCAAAAAAAACTACGCTCTGTTATCCGATTGGAAAAGGGGTAAAATTTGCTATTATGATGAAAAAATACTTCCTTGGAGATGGTGGGAGTATATTGTTTTGAGGGAATTCGCGAAGAAAAAATAGCGCTACTATGCTAAGGGCATTCACGCGTTATAGTGCGTTAATTAAATATGTGTATATACATAGTTTCTCAGAGTGATGCGATGTCAGGTGTGAGCTGTGTAACAACTAGAGGTGAGTAAAGGATGATAACGTTTTCGTTTGAAATAGACAAGGATATTCCACAGAAGGATGAGCCACGGTATGTTGCTTATGCAAAGGGCTTTATCGAAGGGGACTTAACGATTCGTATGGGTGACAGAGTATTTTTTCAAAAGTCATGCATGAAGGTCGCAGAGCTGGGCATTTATTTAGGACAGTGGATGGAACAAGTTCAACACGGACAGAACGTACATATGAATTATGAAACGAGTGACTGTGATGACGTAATTCTTGGTTTCTTCTATGAAGAGGACAATCAGTGGAGGGTTTCTTCCAGTGGGCAACAATTTGAACTTCAGGAGCGTATATCTACTACAACATTAGTAGAGAGCGTTCAACGCTATTTGTATGGGCTAAATAAAGAACTGCGCGCGATAGAATATCCTGTGACGTTTGATCAGTACTTAAGAGGAGAGCGAATGATGCAGCTTTCTTACAAACGACTGTGTGATAGTAAAGCGGACACGACGCCAGTAGAGGTTTACAATGGAAGCGAGCAAGTAGGCGTAGTACGGGGCTATTATAAAAATGCTCTGATGAAAGTGCTAGACTTTATTCCGAAAGTTGGTAGTAATATCATTTATGAAATAAAGGATAGTAAGGACAATATTTGCGTTATTGCAAAAGATATAAGTAGGCAGCGTCAAAGAAAGATTTTAGTAACGTACATCGATAATAATGATGCAGAGCATGAAATAATTGTATGTGACGGAAAGTTATTGGATGCAAATTTCTTATTTACCTTTACATATAAGGCAGAAGAATATGTTATTCACAAAACTTTACTTGGGCTTGGAAAGTTATTACGAAAAGGCTATGTAATCGCAGATTGGAATATTCGTCTTGAGGAAGATATGTATTACATCGAGATGAATGTATATGATGAGGATTATATACAAGATCAATACTTACTGTTAGGCGTATTTCATGCGGTTTTGTATGGGTGATAAAGTGAAACTTTAATCAGTGGGAGTCTTACTGCCCACAAATAGCGGGATAAATGA
Source organism: Bacillus proteolyticus (assembly GCF_001884065.1). Classification (GTDB taxonomy): domain Bacteria; phylum Bacillota; class Bacilli; order Bacillales; family Bacillaceae_G; genus Bacillus_A; species Bacillus_A proteolyticus. The sequence goes on along the minus strand of NZ_MACH01000142.1, from coordinate 13,070 downwards.
GAAGTACCGGTATTCTTCATGGGAAGGATGCCGGTACTTTTTATCTTTCTGATATTTCAGGTGTATCATCTGTTAGCGTCAAGCTTCCTCCAACTACTGTGGGTTTAAAATAAGGTTCGATAATTTATAAATCAGTCTAATCATTAATAATAAAGATTGATAATTTGTAAAAAGTTTAATCAGAAGATTTATTTTGTAGCGTATTTCTTTGTTCAACAATCGGGTCAGCTCGGAAAGTTTTGTTATAAATGCATTTAGCATGAAAGACAAGGGATTATGCGAGATAAATCTCAACAGGCTTTGATGAAAGAAAGGGTTCCGTTGCAAAGTTCTGAACAGTATAAACCCGTTTACAAAATACGTTTATAGTTTAAGGGGTACAACCACATCGCTATCAAGCTAACAAAATAAAATACCCCCTAAAATGAAAAATGTGCTATTCTTTCTGTTTCCTCATAGAAAAGGGTGACGTTTTTGTATGCCTATTTCCATAGGTGGGCTATATATTTATTACACAATACGACAGTATACTATCTTTTTCTAAACATGAAATTATGCATATTTAGAAAAAAACTACACTTAATAAATATTACATATAGTAAATGGAAACTTATGGTGTTATCCTTTTGAAAGGCGTAACATGTCAATCATTATAGAAGATGTAGAGGCTCCTTGAAAAAGAAGTTCTTTTTTTCTGAAAAATGTATATTGATTCGACATTAGTAATAAATATTCGTTTAGATGATTTTATGTTTTCTTAATTTATTCCTTTATATCTACAGTGATTATTTATTATAACAGTTTTTACATCTAAAATAAGATGTTTCAGCAAAGGGGAATATAACTATCTTTATAATGAGTTCCCAATATAATTAACGTGTTAACAAAAATGATATCTGTATTATTTTCCCCTTTTTGCTAACTAATACAGCTTCAAAAAATAGACACAACTGCTATATACTAATTGTAATTTATTATCTATTCATAATTCTGTTTATTCTGTCTTTCTAAAAATAAAAAAATATTAGACTCGCAAATATAAACGTTATAATGAGGGCGTCGAGAGGTAATCGGTTACCTACGGAGAAAATATCAAACATTTTAAAGTTGGACAGACTGAAACGATTAATTGCAGAAAGGTGTGTGACCAGAAGGGGGAATTTCTTCAAGATAGTTTAGTAGCAGCGGACATCGTATTAGCTGGTGTAAACAATATCATCAATGCTGACGAAGTATAGGGTTGGAGGATAAATGCCTCGCACATTAAGAGAGACAGCTTTAGGTGGAATCGTTTACAATATGGCGCATCTAGTAAGCGATTCATTTTTTAAGAATGGTCTATATTCTTAAGCCTAAAAAGAGACGTAAGAATAGGATACAAGGGGGATTTATTATATGAATGGGAATACTGCAAAAAAAATAGAATTTCAAGCTGAAAATACTGCAGTGAAAAATGAGAACTATCTAGATCCTAAAAAGTGGCATAAACAAGATACTACCTGGGCATTGAGCCTTTTTGGAACAGCAATTGGAGCAGGAGTACTCTTTTTACCTATTAATGCAGGTTCAGGTGGTTTATTATCATTACTGTTAATTACCATACTTGCATTTCCTGTTATGTATTATTCACATAGGGCACTTGCTAAAATGATATACGCTTCTAATTCTGCTGATGAGGGGATTACAGGTACAATAAGAGAGTATTTCGGAAATAAGGCAAGTATAATTTTTAACATAGTATATTTCGTTTCAATTTATACGATCGTACTGATGTATTCGGTTGCACTTACAAATACTGCAAGTAGTTTTATCGTGCATCAATTGCACATGCCGGAGCCTCCAAGGGCCATTTTATCTCTTGTATTAGTGCTCGGCCTTATCGCTATACTAAATTTTGGTCAAGATATTACTGTGAAAATCATGAGTATGCTAGTGTATCCTTTCATAGCTTCTCTACTTTTTATCGCAATATCTTTGATTCCACAGTGGAATACGTCAATGCTTAGCTTTTCAACTGTTTCTACTACTTCAACAGGAACAGGATATTTGGGAACGATATTGATGATACTGCCAATCATCGTATTCTCATTTAATCATTCACCTATGATTTCATCATTTGTTGTGAAACAGAGAGCTACGTATGGAATAGACGCTACTGATGCCAAGTGTGCTCAAATACAAAAAGTTTGTTATATCATGACATTCGCTGTTGTTATGTTCTTTGTTTGGAGCAGTACTTTAAGTTTGACTCCAGATGATCTTAAGGTGGCAAAAGAACAGAACTTGTCAATCCTATCATATCTTGCTAATGAGCTTAATTCGCCTGTAATCACTATTGCAGCTCCTATCATTGCGTTTGTGGCTATTACAAAGTCTTTCCTTGGCCATTATATAGGAGCGTATGAGGTAATGCGTGACATGATTATCAAGTCCGGTAAAAAACGTGGGAAAGATATAGGAGAAAAAACAGTTAAGACAATGATTCTTACTTTTGTTGTATTAACATGTTGGTATGTAGCTTATGCAAATCCAAGTATTCTTGGAATTATTGATGCCCTTAGCGGTCCGTTAGTTGCTGCCATCTTATGTCTATTACCAATGTATGCGATTCGTAAAGTACCAGTACTGGCTAAATACAGAGGGAAAATGAGCAATGTATTTGTCATTATTATAGGTATACTTACGGTCTTAGCAAGTATTAAGTCATTATTCTAATTCGTTATTGTTAGTTCAAGTGCTAAAATAGTGGGATATGAATAAAGAATGAAAGAGATGATGGATAAGATAAATCCACATTCGAATTTTAAACAAGTAATTTAATGAGGGTTAAACTCTAATATAAAAAGACATGAACAAAGATTAGTTCATGTCTTTTTTGTGTTGGCGTTATTGCTAGAAGAGCGTTTAAAGTAGCGGTAGTAAATAAAATGTTTTTACTAGGTATTTGAATAGAGGTAACTGGCATTTAGTCAAACTTAATATTATTTTTGGTGTAACTGGTCACCGCTTATGGGTAGTATAAACATAATCTCTCCTGCAAACCTTCTAATACTTCTTCAGGCACTTCCCTGACCTTAATATCCTTACCTAGGAAAAGTAGCCAATTTGTTATCTCTGTTAATTCATCGAGATTGTTAACATTGATAAAAGTCTTTAGGATGGCTGTGGATTGGTAAGGATTTGTATAGGAAATTGAAATTTTTAAAGGATGATATTTTTTGAACTGGGCAATCGCTTTTGAACCGAGTTCAAGTACAAGGTTGATTGCTTCGTCTTTCTTACTGAGTTTTTCAAAAATCTTTTTCTTACTTAATCTCTTTTTTGGCGTATAGGGTTCGACATTGATGAGATGATCGACAGGAAACATCTTCTTCTTTTCTTCTTTTACGTCAAAGCCTTCAATTATCCAATGGCTTTTTTCTTGATAAAGGTGTAGTAGATAAATTGGATAAGACTTGATTTCCGCCTCTTCTTTTAGGGTAATCAATAAATGGCTATCCAAAAGAAGGATTTGGATGAGTTTTTCTAACATAGGATGTGGGAGGTCAGAAAGCTCAAGCAAGTCGGGATTGTGGGGATTAGTCCCTTCAAAAAGTAAGAGTTGATTTAAAAGAACAAGGTCATCCTGCTGGATTTCTGAGATGAGTCCTAGTAGTTTTTCAGCTAAAGACTGACGACTCTTTAGATAGGGAAGTTGTTGATTTCTTGTGGCCATAAAGGCAATAAAAAGAGCTTTGACCTCGTTATCAGTAAAGCGAACAACGGGCAGAATAGAGTTATGCATAACAGAATATCCCCCATCTCTTCCAACTTCAGCGACAAGTGGCATCCCCATGGCTTCAATCTCTCTAATGTCTCTAATAGCTGTCGATCGAGAGATGTTAAATTCTCGTATGATTTCAGAAATTGTAAAATGAGAGCGGTTATTGATATACCGCATGATCGTATTAATCCGTTCAACTTTTTTCATGTTGGTCTCCTAAACAGTATCATTTTTTGACATGATTTAAAGTTATTATAAACTCATCAAGAGAAAAGATAAATTACTTGATTAATTTAAAAGTGAGGAAGGTTTTGAATATGAAAAATTATTCTTTAGAAGAAAAAGATAGCTTTATCGTGTTAGGTATTGGAACTGAAATTAAAAGTGAATACACAGACTTTGCTGGAATAAATAAAGAAAAGGAAGACTTTTGGTCAGCTGTTAAAGAAGATGGAAGGCTGGACACTTTAAAAGCTTTAGCTACAAATGATTACATTTTTTCTGTGAGTGAAGCGGTGAATAACAAGATGATGTATTATGCTGGTGTCATGACAGAGGCAACGATACAAGAAGAATCTAGAGTTATCCAGTTTCCAAGGGGAGAATATTTAGTAGTTAAAGGGGAAGGTAAGACGGCTGAGGAGCTAAGTAATAAGCTTACTGGCATTGCCTTTGGTCAAGTCTTACCAGCAGTAAATGATTTCGCCTATGTTGGTGGACCAAATACAACGGTTGAGATGGAGCAGCGAAACGGTTTAGTATTTGGTGAAATGTGGATCCCAGTTGTTAGGAAGTAAGGAGATTAAAGGAGGGGTGGAATTGTCCTGTATCGTTGATTTTAAAAATGTAACTATAGCTGGCTTTGAGTCTTCGCCTGTAGCAGAAGCGCTTGCTGGTTTACGTGCTCATGAAGCACGTTACTTTATGAACAAATACAAGTATGAATTTACGGTTGTACCAGCTAATGAAGGCGGGGAGACTCTTGATTATGTGAATCGCATTTTGAAAGAAGAACGTGATATTGAGTTTGCGGCCAAACCTTTAGAAACATCGTGTTTTCAAGTGGAAAATATTAAATTTGCTTATGTCTTTTATGAGGATGGTCTTGCAGTCAACGTCATGTATACACTGGATACCCCAAAGAAGCGTGCTGTTGGATTTAAGCTTTCTGAAGGAATGGAGGTACCAAAGGAATTAGAAGATAAGTTTAAATTTGCTAGGCAAAAGTCTAAACTTGCTGGAACAATTCGAGGTTCGTTTTTTGTAATAAAAGGAGAATATAGTGTAAGTTGAAGAATCAGTCCTTTGTTATATTGAGTTGTTTTTTTTAAAGGCGCTATGAAGGCTACCAATCTTGAATTGGTAGCCTTTTTTTACATAAGTAAATAATATTTACAGTCTGCTACACACTACGTTCTTATATAATGAAACAAAAGGAAATTACTGTAAGGTGGTGGTGGGGTGAGCAAAAAAAGGCTACTTGAGTTATTCTTAGTAACTTTTGCTTTACTATTCCTTCAAGTAAGCACATTTACCAATGAAAAATTGAACGATAAATTTGGTAACCTTACTTTCTTTGTTGTATTTCTCATGTTTTATATCAACGTTGCATTTGTAGAACGGTATTTTGATGATATACATAAGTGGATTCGAAATATCATATTTCTTCTTGCCCTGTTAGTAGTAGCTTTAATATCGCTATGGATAGGTTACTTTTAAATTCTTACTTCCGAGAACGGGAAATATGTGAAAACGAAAGTCCTTCAGTAAAAAAATGGAGGACTTTTCATCGTCTTCAAAATACGTTGAATCCCGATAATAGTACACTATATTAACTTTATATGAATAGGCATACATTAATCCTGTTCTCTCGTTAGTCATGATAAAATGAACGATAAGAAATTTATGTAAGATAAAGGGGGAAGATTCATGGTCAGTTTTAGTACTTTGCTAGCTTTTGCAATTGTTTCACTTAGCATGGTTTGTTCACCTGGGCCTAACATGATTTATCTCATTTCTCGCTCGATTACGCAGGGGCGTATGGCAGGATTCATTTCTCTTTTGGGTATCATGCTTGGCTTCATAATCTATATAATCGCAACAATGTTCGGACTTACAGCCCTTTTCCTTGCTGTTCCGTCTCTCTATGAAGCAGTTAAGTGGGCAGGTGCTGCTTACTTACTCTGGCTCGCATGGAATTCGATTAAGCCTGGTGCTACATCTATTATGGAACCTCGTACTATTGCTATTGAGCCGCCACAGAAATTATTTCTAATGGGACTTATGACGAATCTTCTGAATCCTAAGATTGCTATTTTGTATGTGTCACTTCTACCTCAATTTGAAGATCCTGAGAAAGGATCGTTGCTTCTACAAGGTACAGTTCTGGGCTTTACGCAAATAACGGTTAGCTTTATAGTCAACCTCTTAATTGTATTTACAGCAAGTAGAGTTGCCAAATGGTTTGGCACACGCCCAACGTGGCTGCGAGTGCAGCGTTGGCTTATGGCAAGCGTCTTGACAGGTCTTGCTGTACGTCTTGCTTTTGAACGTCGACAGTAAGAGTCTTCTTTGAAAAATTCACCATCTTTTTGAAACGATTGTAAGGGGAATAAGAATGATATTAAAAATAAAGCCAGCTACTGTATGTTCTTACTTTTACCTAACGTTTTTTCAAAAATGGTAGTAGATGCCGTTTCTTTTTTTAGAGGATACGGTAGGAATACCGTATTTTTTTATTTTAGGGGAATTTTGTTTTGTTAGCTTGATAGCAATGTGAAACTTAAAATAATATGATCATATTATTTTAGGTACTTTTTTTATAATATGATCATATTATAAAAAGGGAGGAGGATATGAGTGCCTAAAATTGTTGATCAAATACAAAGGAAGAATCAGATAGCCACTGCTACTTGGCGTGTAATATTAGAAAAAGGTATTGATAAAGCTTCTATACAGCAAATCGCTGACGAAGCAAACATTTCGGTTGGACTTGTTCAGCATCATTTTTCGTCTAAAAATGAATTAATTCATTATGCAATGAATTTAGTATTGAATCGAATGGAAGAACGGGCAAACACTCGTACAAGTGAATTTAAGGGAACGAAAGAAGAAGCGCTTAGAAGATTAATGAAATTTATTATTCCTTCTAATAAAGAAGAAATGTTGGAAGGGAAGGTTTGGATTACATTTTTGGGTATATCCTTTAGTTCCCCAGAACTTATTGAACTTCGGAAGAAAATGGATGACCATACGAGGTATCTTATGGGAATAATTCTAGATTTAATGAGGGATCTAGGATACGTCACAGCAGGTCACAATAGAGAATTTGAATTAGAGATACTGTACGGATTTATCGATGGGCTAGTAATTCATGTCCTTCAAACACCAGATTCATATCCAGAAGAAAAAGTAAATCAACTTATTGAGTATTATTTAAAAGAAAAAAAGAGGGATTAATCGCATGAATAAAGTTTTCATTATTATTCTTGTAGTCGTTATTGTATTGATTATTAGGCAGCTTATCCCGAAGAAAGTAGATAGCTTCGATCTTCTTGGTATACCAATCATGGCTATAATCAGAACTTATATGGGTCTTCCAAATAGATTAGACTTTATCATTACAATTGAATTAATTAGCTTGCTTATATTAGGAGCGATAGTTGGTTATTGGCAAGCTAAGAGAGTGAAAGTTTTTCATCATAACAATCAATTATGTAGTGTTGGAGGCTATACGTATATTATCGGATGGATTATTATGATTTTGGGCAGGATTATTATTTTATTGTTGTTCAATCTTAATTCGCTCATATCGACATTTCATGCGGGACAGGAACAGTTTACGAGTGAAATAATTAAAGTTCTTTCTCATGCTGGAGATTGGTTAATATGGTCTACTATTCTTGCATCTTCCATCATGTATACCGTTACCTTATATAAGGATCACCCGGATATCAAGAAATTAATACAGGATCGTTTTAAAGAAATAAAACAACGAATAAAATATTAAATTAACTAATTGTTGTTATATGGGCTATTGTCAGCAAGCTGAAAAAAACAAATCCTCCTCAATAAGCTGTTTTGTTACAAGTTAGTATAAAATTTCGCTTAGGGGGGATTATGAAATTTTAGTTTAATAGCGATAATAAATTAAAGAAATCCCTCTAAACGAATTAGAAGGGTTTCTTTTGTGTCCATCTTATATACATTCCACATAGAATCATTGATTAATTCACTACAATTTATGTTGTTTTTTAAATCCTCCAAATTCAATAGCAGTTAACCTGCAGTTTCTATAATATAACCTAATAAATGTTAATATATGTTATATATAATAGATATTTGCCTTATAAAATAAGGGGGAATATTATGAATGAAACAAACGCATCTTCAGGAAGCAATTTAAAAAAAGATGTAAAATTTTCTATTATAATCCCTGCACATAATGAAGAAAAGTACATTAGAAAATGTTTAGATTCGATTGCAACGGCATCAGAGGCATATAAAGATCAAATGGAAGTCATAGTTGTTTTAAATCGTTGTACAGATAAAACAGAGGAAATAGCAAAATCTTATAACTGTATTACATTAAAAAATAACGATAAAAACTTATCTAAAATCCGAAATGCAGGGGCTAAAATAGCCAGTGGAGAAATAATCGTTACTATAGACGCTGATACCATAATGACAGAGTCTATGTTGTCTAATGTAGATAAATATTTAGCTTCAGGTAAATATATTGGTGGTGGGGTAAATGGGAAGTTTGAAAGAATATCTTTAGGAATATTCTTTTCCGCAATTTTAATAATAATCCCCTTACTTTTTAAGTATGGAGCTATATCTGTAGGGATTTTTTGGTGCTATAAAAAAGACTTTATGGCAATCAACGGATTTAACGAAAATATGCTTATGGCAGAAGATGCAGATTTCGCTAAACGGTTAAAAGAATGGGGAAAGCAAAATAATAAGAAATTCGGTACCATTAAAAATGGAATGATAACTTCATGCAGAAGATTTGATACATATGGAGACTGGGCGTTGCTTAAAAACCCAAAAGTAATTTTAGCTTATCTAAAAGGAAATGATAAAAAATATGCAGATAAAACATATTATGATAACCAAGAAAGATAAAAATAGAGAAAATTGGTAGAGAATAGCTAAGACTCTTTTAGATATAATGAGAAGCCGATAAAATCTTGTATCATGCTTAAACTTAGTTATAAAAAATGAATAGATATTACAAGAAAACCATCAATTTGATGGTTTTTATTTTTTTATAAAAAATATTTTTTGACCCCCATAAAACTATGTACCCCTCCGAATATGTATAGTGAAGAAAATAAATAGAAGAAAAAATGGTTATAAAAGAACATTGAAACTTGTGTCAAATTGTTAGATTAAGCGGGGAATTCGAAGGTAAAAGCTAAAATTACCAAAAATATAGAGAAGAGTTATTTAAAGATTGCAGATAAAATAGGAAAAGAGTAGGCAAAACAAGCAAAAGAAAATAAGAAAGTAGATTAAAATACAAATTTAATTTTTGTGCTGACAGAAAAGAATAGTCATTAAGAAAACGGTGAAATAAGTTCGTACCGAAAAATATGAGCAACGGCAAGAAGACAAGCCGAAAGAAAAGTACTAAGAAGATGTGGTTAAATGGTCACTTGTTTAGTGACCATTTTGCTATTTGAAGCAGAAGGAGGCTGGGAGATTACAAGTGTTGAGTTTAGTAATGAAGATCTTAAGAAAACCGAAAATAGAAGATATCGTATGTAACATACAAAACAACGAAGGAGATAAAGAAGCGTTTATCGTACAGTATCAGCCTTTTATTAGAAAATCAATCTCATCTGTCTGCCGCAGGTACATTACAGAACAGGATGATGAATATAGCATTGGATTGTTTGCATTTAACGAAGCAATTGAACAGTATTCATATACAAAAGGAAAATCCTTTTTAGCGTTTGCTGATCTTCTTATAAAAAGAGATGTAATTGACTATATACGCAAAGAGTCTAAGCATAATCTTGTCTTTTTAAAAGAAGATAAGCAAGAGGAAATGTTAGAAATGCAAGTGTCGCTTACGGAGTATATGAAAGAGATGGAAAATAGTAACCGTAAGGAGGAAATTCTTCATTTTCAAAGTGTGCTAACTGAGTTTAAAATCACATTTTCAGAGCTTGCTAAAGAATCTCCTAAGCATCGTGATACGCGTGAACATTTAATAGAAATAGTAAAGGTAATTATAAAAGATGAGGAAATGATGGAAGAGCTGTTCCGAAAGAAAAAGCTACCGCTTAAACATATTGAACCGCGTGTTAGGGTAAGTCGTAAAACGTTAGAGCGGCATAGAAAATATATCATTGCAATGTGTATTATCTTTGCAAACAACTATACATACATTCTTGATTATATAAGAGGAGGGAAGCATGATGAATAAAGGAATTGTAATGGATATAAAAAAACATAGCGTAGTGGTTTTAACACCAAATGGAGAGTTTATTACGTGTAAAAGAAAAGCGGATTCTTACATGGTTGGGGAGGAAATCTCATTTGATGAGCAAGAGCAAAGAGCATCGCGTTTTTCAATCCCTTCTTTCTTAAAGCCTGCATCATTACTTGTTGCTTGTTTTCTATGTGCGTTGCTATTTTTCTACAACCAACCGGAAGAAAAAGTATTTGCTTATGTCTCAGTTGATATAAATCCAAGTGTAGAGGTGAGCATAACAAAGGATCTTCGTGTTATAGATTTGCAAGCTTGTAATGATGATGGAAGGCGTATTTTAAAAGAATTGAAGCAATGGGAAAATAAACAATTGCAAGACGTAATACGTACTATTATAAAGCAAAGTCAAGAGGATAAGTATTTAACGAATGATAAGCAAGTTATGCTAACAGCTGTTGCAAAGGACAAGTCACTAGAACCACAGTTGGAAAAGGCTATGCAAGAATTAAAGAAAGAGTATGAGATAAAACATGTTACAGTCGTATATCAAAGTAGTACGTTGCAAATGCGAGAGAATGCTAAGAAAGCAGGAATTGGCACAGGTGTCTATATAAAGCAAGAGAATGAGAAGAAAAAATCGCTTACTCCTCCTGAGTCATCGTCTAATCAGGTGGAAAACCAAGAAGAGATACAATCGCAGCCAAAGCCATCTCCTGATGCATCACCAGATTTGTCTTCTGTAAAAGAAAAAAAAGACGAGAAGCCAGAGCATAAAGAACAAAAGAAAACAGAGGAACAGCCACCTAGGCAAACAAAAGAAAATAGAGGGAATCAACAAGAAAATAACGGTAGAGGATCTCAGCAAGAAAATAGAGGGAATCAACAAGAAAACAATGGTAGGGGATCTCAGCAAGGAAATAATGGAAACCAGCAAGGGAACAACGGTAGAGGATCTCAGCAAGCAAATAATGGAAATCAACAAGGGAACAACGGAAGAGGGTCTCAACAAGGAGATAATGGAAATCAACAAGGGAACAACGGAAGAGGGTCTCAACAAGGAAATAATGGGAATCAGCAAGGGAACAACGGAAGAGGGTCTCAACAAGGCAATAATGGAAATCAACAAAGGGATAACGGAAGAGGGTCTCAACAAGGAAATAATGAAAATCAGCAAGGAAACAATGGTAGAGGGTCTCAACAAGGAAATAATGAAAATCAGCAAGGGAACAATGGTAGAGGGTCTCAGCAAGAAAATAGAGGACATCAGTAAAGGAATGAAAAGAAGAATCCATAGAAAATGGAAGTGAGAGATTTATTTCAAAGCTAAAAGGATTTATTATTCTATATTTCTATTAAGAAGGAGTATGTAAAAATATAATGGAGAAAAAAATTCAACAAGAGAAAGATAAATCAAAACCTGTTTTTTATGATTCTAAAGGAAGAAGAAAAAAAGCTTTTAGTTGGTTTCTATGTATCTCAATAGTTAGCATAAGTATTGTATTTTATTTTTTCTTTCAAAGTATTTTCTCGACACCAGAAATTCCAAATATGAATTCTTCTGTAAAACAAGATACTAAACTGGTACCTATTAATCAAAAACTTAGCGACGAGCAGTTAAAGAAAGAAGAATTCAAACCTAATACCGAAATGAAAAACGATGAAAATTTGGTGAATGCAACGGGCGATAGTAAACAAACGAAAGAAGTTTATGGTTTTTATGTCAACTGGGATGAAAATAGTACTGCTTCTTTAAAAGAAAATATCGATTCATTAACCACATTAGTACCGGAATGGTATCACTTAAAAGAAGACTTAACAATTAGTAGTGAGATAAAACCTGAGATTGTAAAGTTAGCAGAAAAAAATCATGTGAAAATTATGCCTTTACTTACTAACTATACAGAGAAAGCTTCTGATCCTGATAGTGAACTTATTCATAAATTACTGAATTCTCCAGATCATGTAAAGATAAAGTTTATTAACGATTTAGTAAAGCAAGTTGAAAAGAATCAATTTTCAGGTATTAATATTGACTTTGAGGCAATACCTGAAAGTGATAGAGAAAACTTAACAAATTTCATGAAAGAACTTACTACGGTCTTTCATAAACATCATTTGCTTGTTACGCAAGATGTCCCTGCTAATGATAAGGCCTTTGATTATGGTGCCTTAGCCAAAGTAATAGATCGTATGATTGTAATGATGTATGACGAGCACTATGGAGCAGGGGTACCAGGACCAATTGCTTCAAATAAATGGTTTGAACATACGCTCAATGAACTAAATATTCCGTCTGAGAAACTTATAGTTGCTTTCGGTAACTATGGATATGATTGGGAAGTAAATAGCAAAGAACCTGCGAAGTCTGTAACTTTCTCAGAAGTTATGACAATGGCTCAGGATTCAAATATAAAAATTCAATGGGATAAGATTAGTGGAAACCCTTATTTTCGATATAAAACAGGCGAGACAGAACATACTACTTGGTTCTTAGATGGTGTTACTCTTTATAATCAAGTAAAAATCGCAATGAACAACAATGCGAAGGGATTTGCATTATGGAGACTAGGAGCAGAAGATCCTACTATATGGAAAGCTCTAAAAAATCCTATTGAGGTACAAAAAAATCCTGATGCATTACATAAAATCGATAGTTTAGATGAAGTGAATTATTCTGGACAAGGCGAAATTTTGCAGGTTGAGAATGAGAGACACAATGGATTGAGAGATTTTAAAGTAGACGAAAATGGTTATTTTACAGATGAAGTGTATCAATCACTGCCGTCTGCATATGAAGTGCAACGATATGGAAAGCCAAAAGGAAAACAAGTAGCATTAACATTTGATGATGGACCAGATCCG
>NZ_MACH01000141.1 GCF_001884065.1 Bacillus proteolyticus | reverse complement strand
AATTCTAGATATATTAAAAGAGTATAAAATAAAAGCTGCCTTTTTTGTACTTGGTGAAAATGCACAACTAAATCCTAGTATTGTTAAAAGAATATACGATGAAGGGCGTGAAATTGGCAATCATACCTTCAAGCATCCTAACGTCGCTGATACGTCTTTACTACGTACAAAAATAGAACTTAATACAACTCAGCGCCTAATTCAGGAAATAACTGGACATTCTACGGTTTTATTTAGGCCACCGTATGAAGCAGATGCTAACCCGGATTCATCAAATGAAATACTGCCTATTTTGCGTGCACAAAATATGAACTATACGATGGTGGCAGAAAAAGTGGATCCTGAGGATTGGGCGACTCCATCCACAAATGAATTAGTAAAGCGTACTCTTAATCCCATTTATAAAGGGGAGGGAAATGTTATTCTTCTCCATGATGCAGGAGGGAATCGTACCCATACGGTAGAGGCGCTGCTGATGATTATTAAAGATCTTCAAAAGAATGGATATAGTTTTGTAACAATTTCAGATTTAATGAATAAAGAACGAGATGAAGTTATGCCTCCCGTTTCTTCTGAGGGTAAGCAATATCTATTTTACAATAAAGCTATCTTTTCAGGAATGGGATATGCAAAGCATATATTAACAACTATTTTTTATATTGCTATTGGATTAGGTATTTTCCGATTCCTATTTTTAATATATTTTGCATTCAAGCAGAAAAGAAAAACAAAATCTCGTTTATTTGCTAATTCGTCTTATCAACCTTTTGTTAGTGTTGTAATAGCGGCATATAATGAAGAGAAGGTTATAGCTAAGACTATTCACTCAATTTTGGATAGTAATTATAGAGAGTTTGAAGTTATTGTCGTTGATGACGGATCGAAAGATGGTACGTCAAAAGTAATTCAAGAAACATTCTATAAGCATCCTAAAGTGCGTTTAATTCAGAAAGAAAACGGCGGGAAATCATCGGCAATGAACTTAGGGTTTCAACAATCACGAGGAGAAATCATTGTCACTTTAGATGCGGATACTATTATTGCGCAAGATGCTATTTCTCTAATGATTAGACACTTTGAAGATCATAATGTAGCGGCAGTTTCAGGGAATGTTAAAGTTGGGAATAGACAGAATTTATTGACTACTTGGCAACATGTTGAGTATATTACAGGATTTAATTTAGAACGCAGAGCTTTTGATGAGTTAAATTGTATTACA
>NZ_MACH01000140.1 GCF_001884065.1 Bacillus proteolyticus | reverse complement strand
ACCTGAAGATGTGAAAAGTCTCATTAAACAGCGATATCGTTGGTCATATGGTACACTCCAATGTCTTTGGAAACATCGCAAAGCGTTGCTTAATCCAAAACATAAAACTTTAGGGTTTATTGCATTGCCCAATATGTGGTTATTCCAATATGTTTTGCAATTCATTGCTCCTTTAGCAGATATATTAATGATTATGGGGTTATTTGGTAGCAATCCACTAAAAGTTTTGGGGTTCTATCTTGTATTCTTTTTAATGGATCTTCTCGCTTCTCTGTTTGCATTTAAATTAGAGAGGGAGAACCCTAAACCATTAGTATGGTTAATTTTACAACGCTTTATTTATCGTCAATTTATGACTTATGTAGTAATTAAATCTATATTCTCGTCAATTCGAGGAGTAGCAGTAGGGTGGAATAAACTAAAGAGAATGGGAAGTGTTGAGCATTCCCCTGAACATAAGGAGGCGTCATAAGAGAGCAGAGAATCTGCTCTCTTTTTTATTGATTTTAGTTGGTTGAAGCTAGAGTAGATGTAACATAAAACCTTCTGCGTCCATAACGAAATTTCTATTCATTACTGATAGTGAGACGTTATGTTAAGACACTCCTTTGTTTTCGGACTAAAGTTTTTTTATATTTTTTTAAAATGACGGACACAAAAATGTATATACTTTCGAATTATATATATGGATATCATTAATATTTATATAAAAGGGGAGAAAAAATATGAAAAAAACAAAAGAAATGTATGAAGAAATCGCTGAAGTATTAAAGGTATTGGCGCATCCTGTCCGTTTATCTTTAGTAAAAATAATGCTTGCAAAAGGCGCTACGAATGTAACAACAATGTATGGGGATTTACAAATGCCCCAAAGTACAATTAGTCAACATTTATCCAAACTAAAGGCTGCTAAAATCGTAACTGGTACTCGAAAAGGATTAGAAATTTATTATGAGGTAACGGACAATCGTACAAAAGCGATATTGGCAAGTTTAGTTTAAATGCTGACTTTCTAGACTTCAAAATTAAGAAGAGGATAGGAAAGTAATTCTGTGGCTATAATTTTTTAGAAATTTATATAAGAGCTATATTTATAAGAATATGTAATTTTCCTTCGCTACAGTTAATTCCTTTGAGAAATAAGCTTTTTTCATTTTAGGGGTATTTTTTGTTAGCTTAATAGTGATATGGCGATACCCCTATTATAAAATTTCAGAAGAATTCTTGACATAGAAGATGTAACAAAGTTGATAGGGTTCTTTTAGTCATTTAATCTTTTTATTTGATGGTCTTTTCCCCATTCAAATAGTTCATCCATAATTTGCATTAAAGATTTTCCATGTGCGCTTATTGTGTACTCAACCTTTGGTGGTACTTCTTGATATACAGTACGATGGATAATTCCATCAGCTTCAAGTTGCCGAAGTTGTTGTGTAAGAACCTTTTGCGTAATGTTTGGAATTTCTCGTTTTATTTCATTCGTTCGCATTTTTCCATCCATCAAAATACATAATATATGAACTTTCCATTTTCCACCGATTACTTCGAGTGTCGTTGCGATTGGGCAATCATCATTTTGATTCATTTAACACCTCCAAAGGTACCTCAAGGTTCCTATAGCACTTGAAAGTACGTACTTTTCAATTATATGTGACTCATTCATACTAATACTAAAGCGTTTGAATTATTTATAAGGGGGAAGAAAATATATGAAAACACTTGTAATTGTAGCACATCCTGATATTGAAAAGTCTCGAATTAATAAAAGATGGGTAGAAGAACTTGAGAAATATTCAGATGAAATTACAGTGCATGAATTATATAAAGCGGCACCGAATTGGGAGTTTAATGTTGAAGAGGAACAAAAGCTGTTAGTAGAACATGACCGATATATATTTCAATTTCCACTCTACTGGTATAGCTCACCACCGTTGTTAAAAAAATGGTTCGATGATGTATTAACATATGGATTTGCTTACGGATCTAAAGGGGATAAAGTGCAGGGGAAAGAGTTTGGTGTAGCTATTTCTATAGGTGGATTAGAAAAAGACTATGAAAATAGCGGTATCACAATGGCTGAGTTAACAAAACCTTTTCAAGCAACATGCTTATACACGGGAATGGAGTTTATTCCTTCCTTCTATTTATATGGTGCAGAATATGAAATCAGTGATGAAGAGATTGAAAAAAGTGCACCTGAATATGTGAAATATGTTATGAACAAGAAGTATTCTAATATATAAGGAAAAATAGCCATTTACTTGCTAAGTAGATGGCTATTTTATATTTGTTTTATATTCACTAAGTGTAATCTTTAGCAAATTAATAGTTAATCTAGTAAAATAAAAAACCTAATATATATAAAGGGGAGTTTTACTTGAGAACGATGCGACAATTATTACAAAAGAGAGCAATGCAATCACTGAATATGGAAGCACTTGTCGGGGGAGAGAAAAGGTATTCGTTTCAACAATATAATGAACGAGTAAACCAGCTTGCACATTACTTGTTACATTGCGGTGTGCAAAGAGGAGATCGCATAGGGATCTTATGCAAAAATAATCATCCGTTTCCAAGCGTTATGATGGCAAGCTTAAAAATTGGAGCGGTATTTATTCCACTTAATCATCAGCTTACTGCTTATGAATTAGAAACGATTGTAAAAGAAGCAAAATTAAAAGTATTAGTTATTGATGATGAATTTAGTGAAGCTTTATTAAAAATTGAAGCAGTTAAAGAAATTCCTTATGTAATTGAGACGACAAAAGAAGGCTTTGGCTCATTTGAATTAAAATTAAAGGAACAGCCAATAACAGAACCGAACGTGGAAGTTCATGAAGAAGATGATGCCATTTACTTGTTTACTTCAGGAACGACTGGACAGGCAAAAGCATGTGTAATTGGTCATAAAAACTTACACCATTATTTTACTGAGATTGCGGGGCAAAGAGAAATTCCAGCAGGTGAACGCTTTTTATCAGTGCACCCATTGTTTCATATGAGTGGCGTGCTTTCTATTTTAAATTGTATTTATCATGGCGTTACGATGATTTTCTTAGCTGATTCGAATCCTACTCTTATTTGGGATAAGATTGAAGAAGAAAAGATTACTACGATGCTTGCATTCCCAGCTGTTTATAGTTATATGCTTGATGAACTAAATAAACAAGAGCGTAACATTTCGACTTTGAAAGTAGCACAAAGCGGTGGTACAAAAGTACCGGAAACGCTCATTCAAAAATATATGGAAAAAGGAATATACATGGTGCAAGGCTATGGTAGTACAGAAGGTTGGGTCGTAACTTCATGGCATCCAAATATGGGAAAAGAAAAAATGTCTTCTGTAGGGAAAACACTTAAGCATGTAGAGTTAAAAATTATTCATCCAGAAACGGGTGATGAACTAGCAACGAATGAAGTTGGAGAGATCCACGTAAGAAGTCCTTACATGTTTAAAGGATATTGGAATAACGAAAAGGCGACCGAGAAGGTAATAAAAGATAATTGGTTTAACATGGGTGACGCCGGTATGATAGATGATGATGGATTCCTACATATTATGGGAAGATATAAAGATGTTATCGTACACGGTGGTGACAACGTATATCCAGATCAAGTAGAAGATGTAATTCATGAAATAAATGGAGTTTTAGAAGTTGCAGTAGTTGGGATTCCAAATGATTTTTGGGGAGAGATTCCGACAGCTTACATTGTAAAAGACATTCAAACATCTTTAACAGAAGAAGAAATTATTCAGCATTGTAAAGAAAAACTAGCAAGCTATAAAATACCAGAAGTTGTATTTATGGACGAATTACCGAAAAACGCTTTAGGGAAAGTGTTGAAGAGAGAGTTACGGGATGTAGTTCTTGTGAAATAAAAGGTTATTAAATAATGAGGAATCCAGTTATGTATAAAGCATAACTGGATTTTTGTTTATAAAAAACATAATAATTTACTAGATTTTGTATTTTGTGTAAGATAATAAAGAATATTCAATTAATAATTCGGGGGATGAGATGTAATGAAGCTGCCACTATTACAAGTAGAGACAGAGAGACTGATTATCCGTCCATTTCAAAAAGAGGATTATGAAAGTTGGTTAGATGGCTTCAATAAGAGGTTACCATCTCAATATAAATACGATGATGGCTATCATGATATGTCATCTTCAACACAAGAATGGTTTACGGAATGGATAAGAGGATTTGATGAGGCGGCACGACGGGATGAAATGTACGTTCTAGGTATTTTTCAGAAAGAAGATGGCGCCAATATTGGAAAGCTAGAACTTATAAAGATTTTACGTATGGACTATCAATGGGCGATGATGGGCTACTCTATTCATAATCAATATTGGAAAAATGGATACGGGGTAGAAAGTGTAATAGCTGTGCTGCCGTTATTTTTTTATAGTCTTCAATTTCATAGAATCGAATTACATATACATGTTGATAATGAGCCATCCGTTCGTCTTGCAGAAAGAGCAGGTTTTTCATTTGAATGTAAGAGAGAAGCATTTTCTCAGGAGAATGGTAAGTGGGCAGATTTTCTCATTTATTATAAAAATAAGGAGCTAGATATATGAGGGTACTTATTACAGGTGGAAATCGAGGATTAGGGTTACAGTTAGTAAAGGTATTTCATGAAAATGGACATATCGTTTATCCGCTAGTTAGAAGTGAGGAAGCAATAGGACAATTGAATAAGGTCTTTACTTCGAGATGTTTTCCTATATTAGCAGACTTGTCAGATGATGAGAGTACTGAGCGTATTAAGGAGCAAATTGGAGAGTACACAGAGCATATTGATCTAGTTATTAATAATGCTGGAATTACTGGAAAGGAAACTGAGATTTTACGTACAAATTCAGAAGAGTTAATGGAACTATTTAACGTTCATTGTTTAGGTGTTATTCGAGCTGTAAAAGGTACATATGTGGCTTTAACTAAGTCGAATCAACCGAGAATAATAAATGTATCCTCTCGTTTAGGTTCATTACATAAAATGGCCGGAAAAGAATTTCCACAAGGGCAGTTCTCATATTCATACCGGATCGCAAAAGCTGCACAAAATATGTTAACGCTCTGTTTACAACAAGAGTTTGCGGATAAAGGAATTCGTGTAACCGCAATTCACCCTGGAAAATTAAAGACTGACATTGGTGCTTTTGATGCGAATATGACTCCTGCTGAAGGAGCTCAAAATATATATGATTGGGTAATGGATTCAAATGAGGATGTTTCGGGTAAGTTTATTGAGCCATGTATAGGGGAGTTGAAGTGGTAATGTACGATCTTACAACCATTCAAAATATATTTGGACCTTCAAAAAAATTTTAAAAGAGGATTAGGGGATATGAGAATGAAAAAAGTAAACGTAGTCAATTATGATGCATTTAGTAATAAACAGAACATGGGAAATCCAGCAGGTATTGTATTAGAAGGAGATGGATTAGCGGAAGAGGAAATGCAACTCATTGCTGAAAAGGTCGGATTTAACGAAACAGCTTTTGTTCATTCTTCAGAAGTAGCAGATGTAAGAATTCGCTATTTTACGCCTGGTCATGAAAATGATTTATGTGGTCATGCGACAGTAGGGACTATATATGCACTTCATGAAAGAGGATTATTAGAAGGGAAACACAATTTAACAATTGAAACGAAGGCAGGGATTTTGCCGATACATATAGGTGCGAATAAAAGTGGGGAAACTTTTATTAAAATGAGACAAGCAACACCGCGGTTTCAAAATTTTACAGGTTCCAAAGAGGCATTAGCTCACAGTATTGGTCTTGAAGGAAATGATTTAGATGAAAAATTACCGATTGTATATGGAAGTACTGGTATTTGGACTTTAATTGTACCTATTAAAAAACTTGAAGCATGTGAAAGGATGAAACCTAATAATAGTGAATTTCCATCTGTATTAAAAGAAATGCCAAAGGTTGCTATTCATCCACTTTGCTTGGAGACATATGATGCAGAAGCAAAAATGCACGGTCGTCATTTCTCATCACCTTATTCTGGAACAATAGAAGATCCAGTGACAGGAACTGCTTCAGGTGTAATGGGAGCGTATTATGCAACGTATTTGGAGAAAGATTTTGACCATGAACTGGAGTTAATCGTTGAGCAAGGACAGGAAATAAATAAAGATGGTCGTGTGAAGGTTTATGTAACGAAAGATGTAGAAAATGAGAAGTTACAAATAGGTATTGCGGGAACTGCAGTCTATGTGAAGGAGTTTGAAGTTTTAATTTAAAAGAGAAAAGCCGGTCGTATAGCCGGCTTCCTTATCTGTTCAACACTTCAATATACGAAGCATCCCCAGCTGTTCTTATAGTAGAGCGAAAATTATTATTTTCTAACGTCACAGCAACTTGTTTTAATTGCTGTGCATCATCATGATGAATAAGTAAGCTGTCGGAACCACTTTCTTCTATATGAATATGCTCAACATTTCCAATCGCTTCATGTATAGCTTTTAAAAATTCAGGTTTCATATTGTCCTCCTATATGTATGTAATGTCGTTAAATAGTATTTCCTTATTTTTGAAATATAAAAGTAAATGAAAGGAGAAATGAAAATGAATATAACGCAGTTTAAAGAACATATTACATCACTTTTTGAAGAGCATCTTAATAAATACGGTGATGACGAGTATGGCTTCACTTATATTAGTAAAGAGGAATTTCACAAAATAGGTTACACAACAAATTTGACGCTAGAAACAATTGAAGAAGCATATCGAAATGGGGTTGATATGATACTTACACATCATGCACCGTGGAGTTTTTTATTCGGTATGGAAGAGGCTTGTATTGAGAAATTAAAAGAATATGAAATGAATCATTTTTGGATTCATTTGCCGTTAGATTTTGTAAAGTTTGGCACGTGTACGTCATTATTTAACGAAATTGAGATAGATACAATACTGGAATATTCTACGTATGAGGAAGAAGAGCTACCGGGAATAGGAAAATATAAAGAAGCGATTCCCTTTTCAAACTTAGTTGAAAAACTTGAAGAGAGAATGGAAGAGAAAGTGAAGAGTTGGGAAAATCATGACAGACCAGTGAAACGGATTGCGATATTAACAGGTGCAGGAAACAATACAAATCTTATTGAGCGTGCACTAGAAAAAGGTTGTGATACGTACATAACAGGAGAAAAAACATTATATACAGTACAACATGCGAAATTTAAAGGCATTAACCTAATTGTAGGTAGTCACAGGTTTACAGAAGTGTTTGGTGTAGAAAGTTTGGCTCGTAAATTAAAAGAAGTAGATCCTGCAATAGAAAATACTAGATTAAATGAAGAGCATTTGGAGTGATGCAAATGGTAACGATATATGCAAATTATGGGGAATCAAAGGTGAAGTTAACGTGGAAAAAAGATTGTACACTGCCAGAATACAAAAGAATCACGAGTGTTCACGGTTTTTGTTTTCATAGTAAAAAGGTTTTACTAATAGACCATGAGCAGCGTGGTTGGGACTTTCCTGGTGGGCATATAGAAGAAGGAGAGCTACCAGAAGAATGTTTTAAAAGAGAAGCGTGGGAAGAAGGTTATGTAAAAGGAGAATGTACTTTATTTGGATATATTATCGTTGACCATAGTGATAATCCAAATTGGAATGAAAATAGTCCGTATCCAAAAGTAGGGTATCAGCCGTTCTACCGGATGGAAATTAATGAAGTGCATAAGTTTGACGGTGAGTATGAATCCGATAAAAGGATGTTTGTTAGAGTAGAAGAGAGTGCAGCCTATCATTATAAATGGAATGAATTATATGATGAAATATTGAAGGAAGCCGTTGCAGTAAAATAAAATTATTTTTGTTATATTAAGGTGTTGGGAGGATTTCCCTTGTGTTTGTCAAATGATAGTAAAGTTGTCTTTTGAATTAAGGGAATATTCAGGGTATAAGGGTGAGGGAATGGACATTTCAGTAATCGCTGAACAACTAGTTAATGAGAAGGTTATTTCACATTATCCGAAAAGTATGAAAGTGTTGAACGGAGGAACGACAAGTACAGTATATTTGTTGGACGCGAAATACGTTGTAAAGCTGAATGAATCAGAAGTGATACGTGAAGAAGCTGATTTTCTTTCTTTTTATGAAGGGAATACTTTATTTTCAAAGCTTTTGTATAAGGAACCTGTAAATAGATATATTGTGTATTCATTCCTCGAAGGGAGTACTTCGTGCGAACGTGGATATAAACGAATTACGCTTAGTATACTTGTAAAAGAAGCTATTAATAAGTATGAAATAGTTTCAGATATAGATGGGTGGGGATGGAAAGAAAGTCCGGTTCAATCTTGGAATGAATTTTTAACAACAAATGTGATAGAAGCTTATGAAAACCTAAAACCATATATAAGTGAGGAAGAGTATAGAACAGTTCTTAAGTTAGCAAATAATCCAAGTAGGGGGACTGGAATAAATCAGCCATTTTTATTGCATGGTGATCTTGGATTCCATAATTTTATATTTCAAGGAAATAAGCTGCATGGTGTAATTGATCCCTTACCAGTGTTAGGAGATCCTATATACGATTTAATCTATGCGTTCTGTTCAACCCCGGAAGATTTAACAAAAGAAACGATTAATTATGCGATAGAACAGTGTGTATTTCATAAAAAAGACCGTGATTTATATGAAGAAATAGTCATAGGACTATATTTGCGTATAGATACATGTTTAAGGCACCACCCGAAAGATTTAGAAGATTATTTAGCAGCTTGGCGTTATTGGATGGCCGAAATTGAGCCGACTGTATAGTACAAATATTTTGGGGGAGATAGTGAGATGAATGTTGCAGAAGCGAAAAAGGATTTAGCAATAAAAACGAAGAGAGGCTTACCAATTATATTAGCCGGCGTTTTATTTTGGATAGTTATGAGTATAACGGGCTTTGTTCTTTCGGAAAAACAAGTGGTGTGGGTATATTTAATCGGTATGGGATGTGTGTTTCCTTTCGGCTTAATGATAGCTGCTATATTGAAAATTGATATGTTTGTGAAAGGAAATCCGTTAGGGATTTTAGCAGGATTAATTGGTGGGATAAATGTATTAAATATTCCGCTTGTATTACTTGCCTATTTTCAATTTCCAGAATGGTTACCTTTTGTAGTAGCAATGTTAATAGGTGTGCATTTTATTCCGTACGTATGGATTTATGAAAGTAAAAGTTATGGTTTATTGTCAGTAGGGACTGTATTCGTAACGTCAGTTTGCGGGATTCTTTTTGCAGAAAAAGGATTTACTGTAATTCCATTATCGGTTACAGCTGTCTATTTACTTACTTTTATAAGTTTATTAATTGAAAATAAAAACGCAGATCATTATCAACAAAAATCAGCTTAATAAAAATATAGGGATAGGGGAAATGATTATGAAAAATTACGTTTGTACAACGTGTGGCGTGCAGTATGCAGCGAGTGTAGAAGAACCAGTGAGTTGTCATATTTGTGATGAAGAAAGGCAATATGTTAATCCGAAAGGGCAGTCTTGGACGACTTTAGAAAACTTGCAAACGAGTGATACATATAAAAATGAAATAATCGAAGAAGAAAATGGGCTTTATAGTATTACGACAAAACCAGGGTTTGCGATCGGTCAAACGGCATTTGTAGTGAAAACAGAATCATATCGTTTACTATGGGACTGCATTACTTATTTAGATGAAATGACAATTACGAAAATAAAAGAGCTTGGCGGATTAGATGCAATTGCATTGTCTCATCCTCATTATTATTCAACACAAGTAGAATGGGCAGAGACATTTGATGTACCAATTTATATACACGAAGATGATAAAGAGTGGGTGATGCGTCCGAGTAGTCGTATTATTTATTGGTCTGGTGAGTCTTTACAATTAGCTGATGGCTTGACCATTCATCGTTTAGGAGGTCATTTTAAAGGTGGTTCTGTCTTACATTGGGAAGAAGGTAATGATGGAAAAGGAATTTTGTTAACAGGTGATATTATTCAAGTTGTAGCAGATGAGCGATGGGTAAGCTTTATGTATAGCTATCCAAACTTAATTCCATTACCAGCGAGAAAAGTGGAAGAAATGGTGAATCGAGTGAAGCCGTTACAGTTTAATCGTTTATATAATGCTTTTCACCGAGTAGTAAAAGAAAATGCAAATGAGGCAGTTGAACGTTCTGCTGAAAGATATATGAAAGCGATAGAAGGAAAGTTGTTTCATACATAAAAGGAGAGTTAGCTTTATGAAAACGTTAGTATGCTTTGGAGATAGTATTACAGCTGATGAAACGTTTTTCAATGGAACGCCGAGGTTAACACCACGTTTGCAAGAGATGTTTCCGAATTGGGAAGTAGTGAATGCAGGTGTTCCAGGTGATAATACGTTCGACGCGTTACATAGAATTGAAGAAGATGTATTATCACATGAACCAGACTTTGTAACAGTTTTTCTTGGTACGAATGATGCAGTTTCTTTTGCTCAAGTCCCATTACAAGCATATAAAGAAAACTTAGAGAGAATTGTAAGCGCGATTTCACCAGAAAAAGTATTACTTATTAGTCCGGCGCCAGTTGATGAAGAAAGACAACGTAATAGAACAAATGAAATACTCGGCCAGTATGCAGAAGTTGTAGAGGAAGTAGCGAAGCAAACCGGGAGCCATTTTCTAAATTTGTATGCTGAGATGATTCAGGAAGAAAATTATAAAATATTCGTAGAAGATGAAGAAAAAGATGGCTTGCATTTTGGACTAGAAGGCTATGAGTATGTAGCGAAGTTAATTGGTGAAAAGTTAAAAGGGATTTTATAAAAAAGCAAAGCGATATCGCTTTGCTTTTCATCGTTTTTTTTAAGGTGGATCAATCTAGAAATGCTTGTTGCAATGCTTTTAGTCCATCCCTGTAGATGCCATGAAACAGATTAATTGCCTCTTCATCACTAACCCCTACAGGAGTGAAAGTACCAGACCACTCTACTAATGATGTGTTATTTTCAGTCCCTTCTTTAACCTGGATTGTGGATAGATAATTATTGACTGGGAATGGTGCATTCATAATTGAATACGTGTAGTAGCGTTCCTTATCATTGAATACTTCTAAGCGCTCTATAATCGTATCACCATCTGGATTAGCTAGATGACGTACGCGTCCACCTTCAGTTACTTTGCTGCTAGGTATATAAGGTAACCAGTCTGGAAGGGAGTTAAAACCTCCGATTAATTGCCATACTTGTTCAGGTGAAGCAAAAACTGTCATAGATGTAGTAGTATGTGCCATATTTATTAGACTCCTTTTTATCCCGCTATTTGCAGGGAAATAATCAGTGGGGGATGGCCCACTGATTAAAGTTTCACTTTATTTTACGTTGATTGGTAGTGGTGCATTAGGTGCTACTAGTTTTTGTTCGCGCATTTCTTCCCAGAATGCTGCTGGAATTACTGTGTTTAAGGCATTTTGGTCTTCTACAATTCGTTCCGGTTTACTTGCACCAGGAACAACGGCAGCAACTGCTGGGTTAGCTAGAGAAAATTGTAATGCAGCAGCTTTAATGCTAATTTCGTGACGATCTGCAAGAGCTTTGATTTTCTCAACTTTTGCAATGATTTCTGGTGATGCTTTTTGATATTCGAAGTGAGCACCTCCAGCAAGAATACCTGAGCTATATGGGCCACCAACAACAATATCCATATTATGCTTTACAGCTGCAGGCATTACTCGTTGTAAGGCACGCTCGTGGTCTAATAATGAATAACGGCCAGCTAACAAGGATATATTTGGCTGCGCTTCTTCTAAATCTAGCATAAGTTCAATTGATTCTACTTTGTTTACTCCAAGTCCCCAACCTTTAATGACTCCTTCTTCGCGTAAACGTGTTAGCGCACGGAATGCTCCTGTACGAGCCGTTTCAAATTGTGAAATCCACTCGTCGCCATAAAAGTCTTGTGCTAAATCATGAATGAAAACAAAGTCTAGACGATCTGTTTTTAAACGTTTCAAACTTTGCTCGATAGAACGAAGAGTTGCATCTGCGCTATAATCATTGATCATTTTATTTTTACGACCAAATTCGAAAAGTCCGCCTTTTTCACCTAAATCACGTGCAGATGGATCTTCTAGTTCATCTGAAATAGTTCGACCGACTTTTGTGCTTAAAAAGTAATCATCACGATTTCTTTTTGAAAGTGCTTCACCAAGACGAATCTCCGCTAAACCAGAACCATAAAGTGGAGCTGTATCAAAGTAACGAACGCCATTCTCCCAAGCAGCATCTACTGTAGCGATTGCTTCTTCTTCTGGGATATTACGGTACATATTACCTAGTGGTGCTGTACCAAAACCGATTTTTTCTTTTAGTAAATTACTCATTAAAGATATCCTCCTAAAATGTATTTGAAAATTAATTAATCATTGTGAATAGATGTGAAAATCAATACATGTCATTTCATCGTCTGACAAAATGCATGATAAAAATACTCACTTTAAAGTACAGGTACTAAAATGTAATTTCTAATACTACATGACTCACTCAACTCTTACAAATGCTATTATGAAATGTATTTTACATAATGAAAAGTACGTACTTTAAAGTGATATAGATACTAAAAAGTAATACAGGTACTTTTTGGTGCCGTACTACCCATCTGCTGTTTACGTATGCTATTATGAAACATGTTTAATACAATAAAAAGTACGTACTTTAAGGTGCTATAGATACTTAAAAGTAATATTTAAATCTTTAGCTTAATTGCCTTATAACATTATTAAAGGAGATTTTTATATGAAAACATACAATATTCCTGTAGAGG
This sequence comes from Bacillus proteolyticus, assembly GCF_001884065.1. Classification (GTDB taxonomy): domain Bacteria; phylum Bacillota; class Bacilli; order Bacillales; family Bacillaceae_G; genus Bacillus_A; species Bacillus_A proteolyticus. Next base: position 37,870 of record NZ_MACH01000140.1, on the reverse strand, counting down.
CGACTTTAGAGGTTATCGGTGGAAAGTGGAAAGTAGTTATCCTTTGTCATTTAAAGAAAGACAAAAAGAGAACGTGCGAATTAAAACAATTAATGTCTGGTATTACACAAAAGATGTTAACACAACAATTACGCGAATTAGAAGAAGATGGTGTAATTGAAAGAAAAGTGTATAATCAAGTACCGCCAAAAGTAGAGTATTCTTTAACGAATTACGGCCATTCTTTAGATTCTATACTCGATTCTCTTTGTAATTGGGGAGAAAATCATCTTGAAAAGAATGGGAACACGTCTATGCTCATAACAGCAGCAGAATAAAAAAGAAAAAAACGAACGGAAATACGTTCATTTTTTTTGTTTTGTCATGTATATAGAGGGAGATTTTTTAGCGATATAATTACTTTTTTGTAATATAGGTACTTTTTTGTGCTGTAGGAACTAAAATGTGCCGTATAGAAAATTATGTAGTTTTACGCAACAATAAAGAGGGAATTTATAAAAAAGGAGAGGAGAACGCGTGAAACAATATAATATACCTATAGAAGCAACTTTAGAAATCATCGGGGGAAAGTGGAAGGTCGTCATTTTATGCCACTTAACGAAAGGAACGAAGCGAACGAGCGAGTTGCAACGTTTGATTCCTGAAATTTCTGTTAGAATGTTGACGCAGCAACTACGTGAGCTGGAAGAAGACGGTGTAATTACACGTGAAATTTACAAACAAATTCCGCCCCGAGTAGAATACTCCCTAACTGATTATGGGTGGTCTTTACAAAATGTGTTAAATCAATTAACTGCATGGGGAGAACGATGCATAGATAGAAAAAATACTACAGTTAAGTGAAATCTCTATATGTAATATTGAAAACACCACCTAATGACGAGGTGGTGTTTTTCAGTATACAACTTTAGAAAGTTACAATGGTGAAAAGTAAGAATCTACACCAGATTAATAGCTGTTTTAGCAATGATGAATTTTTTATTTAATATATAATTTAAAAATCAAAACTATATACTTTTAGTAATAAAAATATATAATAAATGTAGAAACAGAAATTTATGAGCAAGGAAGTTGAAGAACATGACATTGACAATGGGCTTTATTGGATTTGGAAAATCAGCTAACCGTTATCACCTACCTTATGTAAAAATACGTGAAAATATAAAAGTAAAAACGATTTTTGCCCGCAATATTAATGAAGAATTAGCAGCTCCATATCAGAAAAAAGGTGTTTACTTCACCACTGATTTGGACGAATTGTTGAATGACAAAGAAATTCAAGTAGTGACGATCTGCACGCCAGCGCACACGCACTACGAATTGGCGAAAAAAGTTATACTTGCTGGAAAATCAGTTATCGTTGAAAAACCATTTTGCGATACAGTTGAACATGCTAAAGAATTATTAGCTTTAGGCCGGGAAAAAGGTGTAGTAGTTATGCCTTACCAAAACCGCCGTTTTGATGGTGATTTCTTAGCTGTGAAGCAAGTTGTTGAACAAGGATTCCTTGGTGATATTGTTGAGGTTGAATCGCATATTGATTACTTCCGTCCAGGCTCAATCACTCACGAAGGTCCAAAAGAAGAAGGTTCATTCTACAGTTTAGGTATTCATACGATGGACCGCATGATTTCACTATTTGGCCGTCCGAATACGGTGACATACGATATTCGTAATAATGAAGTGGAAGGTGCGGTTGATAACTATTTCGATGTTGATCTACATTACGGAAATCAGCTGAAAATTAAACTGAAAACCAACCATGTTGTAGCGAAAGATTATCCACGCTTTATTGTTCATGGAACAAACGGATCATTTATTAAATACGGTGAAGATCAGCAGGAAAATGATCTGAAAGCGGGTGTTATGCCTGAGAGTGCGGGCTTTGGTGAAGATTCCCCGATGTACTATGGAGTTGCTAAATATCGCAACGCAAACGGTGACTGGATTGAAAAACAAATTAAAACGCCGCTTGGTGATTACGGTCGTTTCTATGATGCAGCGTATGAAACAATCGTAAATGGTGCACCAAAACTTGTGAAAGACGAAGAAGCAGTAACGAATATTGAAATTTTGGAAAACGGATTTGCTGCATTATCACCTTCAGTTTACAAACTTGAAGCTTTAAATTGGAACGAATAGAAGGTAGTTAAGCATAAAAGGAGGTAGGGAAGTGGCAAGTGGATCAACGCAAGTAAAATACCTCGGCATTTATCAAAAAATTAAACAGCAAATTTTAGACGCTGAATATAAAATTAACGAAAAAATCCCGAGTAGCCCTGTCCTTGCTGAAGAATTTGGCGTTTCAGTTCTTACTATTAAAAAGGCGCTGGACTTGCTAGTTAGAGACGGCTACATCATTCGCCGGCGCGGAAGTGGAACGGTGGTTCAAGATTGGCGTCAGCAGGAAAAGGCCCGAATGATTCAAACTTTAACAGGTACGAAAGCAGTTTACGGTAGTGAGGTAGAAAGTAAAGTTATCGAGTTTATGATTGTAGGTGCCGATGAAATAGTTGCTGAAAAATTGGGGGTTTCCGTTGGTGATTTTGTCTATAAAATCATTCGCCTCCGCATCATTCACAGCATTCCGACGATTATGGAGCATACATGGATGCCCATTTCGGTCATCCCAGGTGTTGAAGCTTCAGTTTTAGAGGAGTCAATATACTCGCACATTCAAAATAAACTAGGCCTTGAAGTAGGGACATCCGTTGTCAGGGTCAAAGGAATTCGCCCAGATGATAAAGAAAAGCAATTTATGAACTTAACAAATCAAGATTTTCTAATGAGAGTTGAACAAGTGGCCTACTTAACGGATGGACGCACTTTTGAGTACTCTTACGCCGATCATTTGCCGGAAACCTTTGAATTCGAAACAGTCATTACCGCAAAAAGTTATAAAGAGGCATAAAAAATAGGTTGGGGCAAGTATTGCTTCAACCTATTTTTATATCTTCAATATAGTAGGAACGATTATTATTCATCAGCTGTAATAAGCATGGACGTGTTCCCGTTTTTTTCAAGGTGAACTTCTCCCCAACTGCAGAGGGAATCGAGTATCGCTCCTAAAGACGAACCGTAATCGGTTAAAGAATACTCTACTTTCGGTGGCACTTGGTCATATACTTTTCTTTGAATTACATCATCTTCTTCTAATTCACGTAATTGTTGTGTTAACATTTTTTGAGTAATACCAGGCATTAAACGTTTTAATTCGCTCGTTCTTTTTGTTCCTTTCTTTAAATGGCAAAGGATAACGACTTTCCACTTTCCACCAATAACTTCTAAAGTTGCTTCGACAGGAATATTATATGTCTTCATAAAAAACTCCTTTGATAAATTTAGATTACAGTTTTGGATTCACATACTAAAATTATTTCTTTTTAGTGCTTATAATACTTTAAAGTGCGTACTATTTATTGTGCTAAATATCGTTCATAATAACCGATGTAAGAGAGAAATAAGCAGAACGGCACTTGAAAATGCATACGTTCCTTTTTAGTACCTATAATACTTTAAAGTACGTACTTTTTATTTTGCTAAATATATTTCATAATAGCACATGTAAGTAAGAAATGAATAAAATGTATTTTGAAGTGCATTGGAAATTGGTTCGCCATAACGCTATGGGGAAATTCACACAAAAAATGATTAATTACTCCAAGACTTAACAGTTGATTAATCTTACTGTAATGTATAAAATTACAGTAAGATTTTTAAAAGTGAGTGGTCATCGTCTGTAAAATGTAGTTTCAATAATTTTATAAAAGAAGCATGAAAAGAAACGAATAGTAGAAATAAACGAAACATTGCCGAATAAATAAGATTACGTGTATTTGTTTCTGAACTGTAATCTTTTTTAATACATTTCAATAACAGATATTTAAAATGTACGTTTCATAAAGAAAATTAAAGGAGTGAGTGAAATATGGTGGTTTTATATACAACAGCAAGCTGTGGTTCATGTCGAAAAGCGAAAGCATGGCTTGAAGAGAATCAAATTGATTATACTGAAAAAAATATCGTTTCCAATTCTATGACAGTGGATGAACTTAAATCCATTCTTCGTTTAACTGAAGAGGGTGCTACTGAAATTATTTCAACTAGATCCAAAACTTTTCAAGACTTAAATATAAATATAGATGAGCTTTCGCTGAATGAATTTTATAAATTAATAATTGAGCATCCGCTAATGTTGCGTCGCCCAATTATGCTGGACGAGAAAAGATTACAGATTGGTTTTAATGACGAAGAAATTCGTAAATTTTTACCACGTAGCGTTCGAACATTCTTAAATATTGAACTGCAAAAGTTGGCTAATTAATAAGTAATAGTATGAAAGAGAAATTTTTTGAAAAGAGGAAACAGAAGGTGATAGAAGTATGCGTTACAGTTAATTATAAAGATAGAAACTATCAAACAAATGTTATTGTAAGCAAAGATACGGTGTGGACAAAAATTAAACAATTGGCAGAAGAACAAGTCAAAAAACAGTGGGATTTTTAAATTTGATTATTTAAAAAATGAAGTTGTAGGTTAGAGATTATAACTAAATCCAAGACTTTTCAGCAATTAAATATAAAAAAATTTGAAAGGAGGAAACAGAAAATGATAGAAGTATGCGTAACAGTTAATTATAACGATAGAAATTATCAAACAAATGTTATTGTAAGCAAAAATACGATATGGACAAAAATTAAACAGTTGGCAGAAGAACAAGTGAAGAAACAATGGAGCCTTTAAATGTATTTTTAACTTAAAAAGCTAAATGAAGTTATGGAATATAGGCGAGTTCGGATAGAATATAAAGGAATTTATTTTTTATGGTAAGAATTATTTATATATATTTTAACGTTTGACCAACCTATCTGTAATATTTATGGCTACAGTATGTTAATATACGAGAAACAACATTTTTGATCATAGGAGGAAAACAATGAACAGCGACTTTACCTTGGCCATTCACAGTTTAACTTATTTAGCTTTACAGCCAGACCGGATGTCAACAAGTAGTGCTATTTCAGAAAGTGCAGGTGTTCATCCAGTACGCATTCGCAAAGTGCTAAGTTTGTTAAAAAAACATAAGTTCATACAATCAAAAGAGGGAACTGGTGGAGGTTTTATTTTCGCTCGTGATTTAAGTGAAGTTAATCTCTGGCATATTTATCAAATAACCTCTGAAGGTGCATTGCAGCCGAAGTGTCCGGAATCGAATGATCAGTGTGTTGTAGGATCGAACATGCGAAAAGTTCTTTTTGCCATTTTCTTAGGCGCGGAAGAGCATCTAGGTGAATACTTAAAGAATTATACAATGAAAGAAGTTGTTGATCTTATTAATCAAGAACGTTAAGCGGCTTAAAGATTATATAGCCGTGAGTTCTTAATGCTTAAATGTAATGAAAAATATTACAGTTCGATTTCGTTTTTATATCTTTTATATCGTCACAAAAAATATTTATAAGAAGGTGAAAAATTATGATGTCAAATAATAATCAAGTTTTAAAAGTAGGAGATTGGGTTCGTGGAATATCAAATGAGGGTGAATTCATAGTTGGTTACATTGTATCCCTTGATAAAGTGGAAGATGTAGTTACAGTTAGCATTGTGAAACGTGACGACAAGTACACAATAAACGAAGCGATTTTACTCTTTAGTAAACACGTTAACAAACTCCCTGAATCAAAGGTAATCAATAAGGAGCAAATTCTTTATCTTATAGATCTAGCATTATTAACAGGGGATGAAGAATGGTTTATTGAGCTTTCTTCAAAATTAAACTCGATAAAAGAGCTAGTTAATGGGGGAGTTTAAAAATTATAATAAATATGATATCTATTTGTATTTTTAAGTTTCTGTAAAATCAATCCTTTGGTTTTAAATAGTTCCATTCATCAAATATTATCTATCATCAATAGCTTAGATATGTAAAGTCATTTCACTGCCAATAACGATAATTATGTAAATAAGCTGTCCAAATGGGCAGCTTATTGTAATTAGTCACGTCTAAATGGACCTTTTGGAGCAATTAGCTCTAAATTAGTACCATCTGGATCACGGAAGTAGGCAACACCTGTACCAAATCCAGATTTCAAGCCATCATCTTCTTGGAAGACAATAGGTTCTCCATCTGGTTCTATTCCAATTGCTTTTAGACGTTCTACAGCGGCATCGATATCTTCTACTTCAAAACAAAGATGCATCGCACTAATTTGATCATTTGAGTAAGAGGCTTTATCTGATTTAGGGACAACGTATTCTAGAATGTCGATATTCAAATTGTCTAAGTGTAGGTTGGCATATTTAATACGAGTATCTTCAAGTCCTTGGGTTTGCGCCATTCTCTTTCCGCCAATTTCATCGATGTTTGATATTTTCTTACCTGTTAATGCTTCATAAAAAACGATAGATTTTTCTAAATTACTTACTGTAATTCCGACGTGATTTACTTGTGAGAATCCTGCTGTTTTTTCACTCATTTTTGTTGCCTCCTATTTTTAGGTGGTGTAGTGTATTTGTTTCACCAATCTTTTACTGTAATTAAAATGAGCCTTTAGTAGGAGTTCTATTCTAAGTCGTTTGTAACAACACACGAGAAATATAAGAGTGTTTTTTGATCGGAAAAGAATCTAGTATCGGCTAGGTTCTTTTTATTTTTCATTTGTCTTGATACAAAAATTTGATGAATTTGAATTACAGCCATTAAGCAAAAAAGTTTGATATGAAAAATATTATTCTTTAGTACATACATTTTTAAGATGTTAAATATATTTCATAATAGTCTCTGTAAGATAGGGATAAGTAGAATAGTACTTTTTATAACTTTGAATATCATTCATAATAGCACCAGTAAGAAGAAAACAAGCTTTACGGTACTAGTTACCAACGATGTTACAGCATTTTATTCAGAATCAGATTGATTGAAAGGTTGTACTATATGGCCTAATAATTTCAAAAAATGCCGCAGTGGCATAAAACAATTATGGAGGTTAAAGATATGAGTACTTCAAATTTGAATGAAATAAGTAAACAAATTTTAAAAGAGGAGGAAACACTTCAATTTTCCTCTTTTACAAATGAAGATGCCTTGCAACTAGGTTTATTTATCGTTGAAACAGCAAAGCGAGAAGGAAAATTGATTGCTGTTGATATAACGAAAAATGGTGTGCAATTATTTCATTTTAAGATGACAGGGACAACTGAGGAAAATACGAAATGGATTGAGCGTAAAAAACGAGTCGTTTCTTTGCATAATCATAGTTCGTATTATATGCAGATACAAAGTGAAATAACTGGAATCTCTTATAATGAAAAATATCTTTTAGATACTTCGGAATACGCTGCGTTTGGTGGATGCTTTCCTATCCAAATAAAAAACGTAGGGGTTATTGGGATGATAACAGTCTCAGGATTACCACCAGAAGTAGATCATGAATTGGTTATAAGAGCAGTTAAAAATCATTTAAACCAGTAGTTGTAGTTAATGAATAAATAAATAATAAATTTTAGGGGGCAATACTATGCCATTAATTGAGCTAAATACTTGGCCGACCATGTCAACAGAAGAAAAAAAGGAATTCATTTATAATGTAACTGAACTTACAACAAAACTATTAAAAATTGTCCCTGACAAAATTCAAGTGTTGATAACTGAACTTGAGAAAGAAAATTGGGGGAAAGCTGGGGCTGTAGCAAGTGATGCTACCTTTGCTGAGAAAAGTAGGGTGTCCAATTGGGAGACAAAAGAGTCTTACGATACACCGGGTCGTAACGTTGATGGAATGGCTATTATTAAGATTGATATATGGAATACATTTGATCAAGATACAAAGGATAAGTGGGTAAACGAACTTACACAAGTGACATCTAAATATACTCATGCACCTATGGATAAAGTGCTAATTCTTATTCGTGAAATGATTCCAGGAAACTGGGGACAAAGTGGTGTAACGGGAGCTAATGCAGATTTCCTTTCCAAAAGTCGTACATTTTAATGATTAAATAAAAAGGCAAAAATGAACATATTTCTGTTCGTTTTTGCCTTTTTTGATATTTGTCTGCGGTAATGAATATAATCCTTTATATTTTTAAGCAATATCCTCTAAAGTTGCCTCTATCGGAAAAGTGTATTTCTTTATATGAAAGCCTTCCTCGTGGAATGTAGATTTCAATTTTTGAGCAAAATAAGCTAGGTTATGTAAATGTTACTTTTTAGTACCTATAGTACTTTAAAGTACGTACTTTTTATTATGTTAAATATCATTCATAATAGCACATGTGAGAGGGAAACAAGCTTTATGGTACTAGTAATTAACTATGTTACTTTTTAGTACCTACAGCACTTTAAAGTACGTACTATTCATTATGTTAAATGTATTTCATAATAGTACATGCAAGAGAAAAGTAAGAAGTACGGTACTAAAAAATGCCTATCGTACTTTAAAGTGCGTTCTTTAAAAAGAGAATGAAACCATTCATAATAGCGTTTGTAGAGATTAAATATATTTTTTGAAAGATAAAAAGGCTTTTTTATCGCACTATTATGATAGGAATTATAGGGAAGAGGGGAAACTCAATTGAATTCATATACAGCATCGTCTTCAGAATTTCAGACGAATCGAAGAAGTATATTTGCGCTATTAGCGCTAGCAATTAGTGCGTTCGGGATTGGGACAACTGAATTTGTTAGTGTCGGTTTATTACCATCTATTTCGGAAGATTTACATGTGTCGGTTACAACAGTTGGTTTAACAGTTTCTTTATATGCGTTAGGCGTAGCGTTTGGTGCTCCAGTATTAACGTCGTTAACAGCTAATATGTCACGAAAAACGTTATTAATGTGGATTATGGTTATTTTCATTATTGGTAACGGAATTGCAGCTGTCGCAACAAGTTTCACTGTATTACTTATTGCGCGAATTGTGTCTGCGCTTTCGCATGGTGTGTTTATGTCAATTGGTTCAACGATTGCTGCGGCACTTGTACCAGAAAATAAACGTGCTAGCGCGATTGCAATTATGTTTACGGGCGTAACAGTTGCGACTATTACAGGGGCACCAATTGGAACATTTATTGGTCAACAATTTGGCTGGAGAACATCATTTTTAGCAATTGTAGTAATTGGAATTATTGCCTTAATCGCAAATAGTATTCTCATTCCATCGAATATGAAAAAAGGTACGTCTGTATCATTCCGCGATCAATTTAAATTGATTACGAATGGAAGACTGTTACTAGTTTTCATCATTACTGCATTAGGATATGGGGGGACATTCGTAACATTTACGTATTTATCTCCGTTATTACAAGAGGTAACAGGATTTAAAGCAAATACGGTTACTATCATTTTATTAGTGTATGGAATCGCCATTGCGATAGGGAATGTGATTGGCGGGAAATTATCGAATCATAATCCAATTCGAGCGCTATTTTACATGTTCTTTATTCAAGCGATTATATTATTTGTTTTAACATTTACAGCACCATTTAAGGTAGCTGGGTTAATCACAATTATTTTCATGGGACTATTCGCATTTATGAATGTTCCAGGGTTACAAGTATATGTCGTAATGTTAGCTGAACGATTTGTACCGAGTGCTGTCGATGTTGCATCGGCAATTAATATTGCGGCGTTTAATGCTGGGATTGCTCTTGGTGCTTATTTAGGCGGTATTGTAACGAACTCGTTAGGGTTAATTCATACGGCTTGGGTAGGCGGCATTATGGTAGTAGGTGCTGTTATTTTAACAGCATGGAGTATGACATTAGAAAAAAGAGATCAAGCAAAATAAAAGGAGAGAAAATAAAATGAAAAACTTACAAAGTAAAACAGTATTAAATAATGGTGTAGAAATGCCTTGGTTCGGTTTAGGTGTATTTAAAGTAGAAGAAGGACCAGAACTTGTAGAAGCAATTAAATCAGCGATTAAAGCAGGATACCGCAGCATCGATACAGCGGCGATTTACGGAAATGAAACAGCTGTAGGTGAAGGCATCCGTGCTGGTATTGAAGCGACTGGAATTTCCAGAGAAGAATTATTTATCACTTCAAAAGTATGGAACGCAGATCAAGGATGTGAAGAAACAATTGCTGCATATGAAGAGAGCTTAAAAAAATTAAAACTAGATTATTTAGATCTATATCTTGTTCACTGGCCTGTAGAAGGAAAATATAAAGATACGTGGAGAGCGTTAGAAACACTTTATAAAGAAAAGCGCGTACGTGCAATTGGTGTAAGTAACTTCCAAATCCATCACTTGCAAGATGTAATAAAAGATGCTGAAATTAAGCCAATGATTAACCAAGTGGAATACCATCCACGTTTAACGCAAAAAGAATTACAAGCTTTCTGTAAAGAACAAGGTATTCAAATGGAAGCATGGTCACCGCTAATGCAAGGTCAATTATTAGATAATGAAACATTACAAGCAATTGCTGATAAACACGGTAAAACAACAGCGCAAGTTATCCTACGTTGGGACTTACAAAATGGAGTTATTACAATTCCAAAATCAACGAAAGAACACCGTATTATTGCAAACGCTGATGTATTTAACTTTGAATTAACGAAAGAAGATATGGAAAAAATCGATGCGTTAAATCAAAATCACCGCGTCGGTCCAGATCCTGATAACTTTGATTTCTAATAGAAATGAGTAAAAAGAGTGCAAAAAGTTGCACTCTTTTTTTATAGTTTCTATTCAATAAAGTGTTTCTGTTTATGACTTTTGAATTGTTTTAGGCTATGTGGAAAACTGATTTTAAAATAGTATAAAGTTTGACATAAAATAATGCATTCTATAATATGTATGCTATAGCATGTATGTTATAAGTTGTTTGGAGGTGGCATATGGGCTTATATGATTTAACAGGATATCTTGTTCATCGTACTGATGTGAAGTTAACAAATTATATAATGTAAGTTATTAATCACATATTCCTTATAAAATTCATCATTTATATGCTATAGCATATAAATGTCTTTTCTTAACTTGTAATGTTCAAAATTTAAATAATATAGTAGAAAATTTATGAAACAAGGAGATTTTAATTATGGAAAAATTCATATTAGCGTTTGATAGAGAGCTTGTAATTGCAGAAAAAAAAGACTCAACATGGAGCGTTCAATCGCAGTTTGTAGGTGCTAATCCAGTTGCGTTAGCTTTAGATCCATACGACCCAGAAAGAATGTATTGTGGTACTTTTGATAGGGGGTTATGGAGAAGCAAAGATGGAGGAAGTTCATGGGAAGCGAATGGGACTTTACCTTCTTTTGGTGAAGTGTTCCCAGCTAATGCTATTCATATGAGAGCTATTACAGCAGTTTCTGTATCTCCAGAGAAGGGTGATGACGGTAACGGGATCGTATATGTAGGAACTGAACCGAGCGCCATGTTTGTATCCAAAAATGGAGGAGACAGTTTTGAATTGCTAACGGATTATCGACAAATGCCATCGTATTCATCATGGTTCTTTCCTCAAAGAACATATACGCACCACGTAAAACATATTGAAATTGATGCTAATAATCCAGAAACTATTTATACAACGATTGAGGTTGGGGGATTAATTAAAAGTGTAGATGGCGGTATGACGTGGACTGAGGAAAAAGAGGGGAACTATCCTCAAGATATTCATATTCTTAAATCGCATCGCAATGCTCCAAATCGTTTATACGGGGTGTTAGGTGATTCATTCTTGAAAGAACCAGGTCAAGAATATGCGGAGAGTAATGATGGAGGTAAGACTTGGAACTATATGTGTAGTGGGTTAAAGCATCATTACGCATATCAAATGGCAGTTAACCCAAATGATCCAGAAAATATTATTATCGCAACATCTTCAAATCCACACGTAGCGCATGATTACAATAATGGAAATTGTGAATCATTTATTTATAAGAAAGAAAAAGATCAACCTTGGGCAGAAATGAATGCAGGTTTACCAACTCCTAAAGGCACAATCATACCAGTATTAAAGGCAACAAGTGATGGAACGTTTTATCTGTTTAGCAATAAAGGAGTGTATCAGTCAGTAGACGGTGGTTCAAATTGGACATCATTAGAGATTCCTTGGGAGAATAGATTTATGGAACAACATCCTTATGAGATGTTAATTATTAAATAAGCAATGAGTATAGTTTTTACTACTATTCATTAAGAATGGTTAGTTGAATTTAAATTAAAAATGTAAAAAGCCAGGTAATGGGTTATTCATGCCACCTGGCTTTTTTGCTGGTTAAAGTTATATTTGTGTAAATATGAAACACGCAGGATATATTAATAGAGAATGGATAAAATAGTATCGAATGATCACTAGATTGTATCAATGATGTTATAAGACGTTTTTTAGGTGAACTGAAGTGGTTTAAATGAAGCGGTTTAGTTAGATTCAGTATGAATGGCAAATTGGTGTTATGGAGTTCAATGATTCAAAAATGAACTCATTTAAACGCATATTATCTTCGAAATGTATCATTTTGAAGGATATTAGAACTCAGGAGGAAATGAATCATGACAAAAGATTTCTATACTGCACTGAAAGAAAGACGTACTTACTATGGAATTAATAAAGAGGTACAAGTATCAGATGAAAAAATTAAAGAAATCGTGGAGTTTGCTGTGAAACATACTCCATCAGCTTTCAATTCTCAAACTGCGCGATTAGTTGTATTATTTGGTGAAGCTCATAATAAATTATGGGATATTACAACTGAAACATTAAGAAAAGTAGTTGGAGATGGAGATTTTTCAGGAACGCAACAAAAAATGGATTCCTTTAAAGCTGGTTATGGAACAGTACTATTCTTTGAAGATGAGGCTATCGTTAAATCGCTTCAAGAAAAATTTGCTGCATATGCTGAAAACTTTCCAATTTGGTCACACCAAGCATCAGGTATGCATCAATTAGTCGTGTGGACAGGTTTAGAAGCAGAGGGATTAGGGGCATCTTTACAACATTATAATCCATTAATTGATGATGAGGTAAAACAAGAATGGAATGTTCCTGCTAATTGGAAACTAATTGCACAAATGCCATTTGGTAATCCAACAGCTGCACCAGGAGAAAAAGAATTCCAACCGCTTGAAGAGCGTGTGAAATTTCATAAGTAATATTCAAATGTAATAATACGGTCTAGTTATAGTAGAGTTATTCGCTCTATTTAGGGATAGGGACATGCTATTGGTGAAATCCGAAAAAACACTATTATATTTTTAAAAAGAACAAGGCGATCATTTTTGATCGCCTTGTTTAACATTTGTACAATTAATCTACGCATTAAGCTTAATAAGCTAAACAGCATGAATCATTATTTATATTATCGAGTTATAGTTACCAAACGTTATTCAACACTATTTTACCTATTGCTTTATTCGACTCCAAATGATCATGTGCTTGTGCAACTTCATCAAACGTAAATGATTTAGAATTTAGCAGTGGGCGAAGTTTTCCTTCTTCTACTATTTGCGTTAGTTTAGTTAAAGTTTCCCCGCAAGCGTCACGTTTATCTGTATGTAATATTTTTAACGCCATAAAAGTAACGTGCAGAGTAAGTCCTTTTGCGTGTAAAGGAGAGAGGTCATGGGTTGAACGAGCTGCAATTGTTACGACAGTTCCATTGACTGCGGCAGCTTCAAAAGAATGATCAAGATTTTTGCCACCTACCGTATCAAATATAACTTCAAATCCGTTGCCATTCGTATGTTTTTGAACATATTCTTGAACAGATTCTTCTTTATAATTAATAGCTATGTCGGCTCCTAGACGATGGGCTATTTCAATTTTGTTCTGCTGAGAAGCTGTTGTAAAAACTTTAGCACCTGCCCATTTAGCTAGTTGAATGGCAACGTGTCCCACGCCACCAGTAGCTCCATGAATGAGAACATTTTGACCAGGTTTAATATTTGCACGATCAAATAAAGATTCCCAAGCTGTAATTGCAACTAATGGCAAGACAGCTGCTTCTTCCATTGTTAAATTGTTAGGTTTGTGAGCAATCAGTCGTGCATCAGCAAGCATAAATTCTGCAAGTGCCCCACCAGTTTCTTTAAAACCTCCGGCACAACCGTATACTTCATCCCCAGATTTGAATTTTGAAACACCTTCTCCTACTTCAATAACAATACCAGCTACATCTCCGTGTAATATAGCTGGAAACTCAGGAGCGACTGCTGAAACGGTACCACTACGCATTTTAGTATCGATTGGATTTACACTTGTTGCCTTTACATGGATTAGAACATGACCTGGTAAAAGTTTCGGTTTTGAAACTTCCTCTAATTGAAATACAGATGAATCCCCAAAAGAATGGATAATTTGTGCTTTCATTGTTTATTACCTCCTGTTCGTGGTTATAGCATAGCAAAGCACAAAAAATAAGTATAATATTTTGAATTTGGCTAGTGAGAATCTTATATAAAGAAGAGGAAAGTGTGTGAAATGATGTAACGCACTTGCAAAAGCAACTGTAAAGCTTTTTGAAGAAAGGATAGATGTTATTTTTTACAGCATGATTTATTAATTACGTTTATCCCGCTATTCGCCGGGCAGTAAGACCCCCACCTCAAAATTCAGCGGAAGCAAAGAAGTTATGTGGGGGTCAGGCCGCCCGTAAAAGCCCGATTGGTTCAACTAATAATCAGTGGGGGGGATGAACAAAACCCCCACTGATTAAAGTTTCACTTTATTATTACTCACTTAGTATAGGTACTTAAAAGTGCCTACATCACTTTAAAGTACGTACTGTTATTCATGTTATGACCGATTTATAATAACACTCGTAGCACAAAGTTATAACGATTATGTTTGGGGTAATACGATTACCATCGGCAACAAGGTGTACAGTATTGTTTGTGAATTTTGGAAAAAATACCGAAAGTAAAGAAAATTATAGATTTATATGAATGAAGGAAAGTGAGTGAAACACATGGAAAAGTTTGCGAATCATTTTGGATATAATCGTATGTTTGCGAAAAATCAACTTACGTTAGGAGTTCACATTCCGATTGAAAATTATCAGTTTCATGCACCAACAATGGAAAAACAAGTAGAACTGGTACAAAAAGCGGAACAATATGGTTTTACAGGCGTATGGCTTCGAGATGTTTTGCTGCAAGACCCTGACTTTGGCGATCCTGCAACAGGTCAAATTTACGATATGATGATTTATTTGACGTATTTAGCAAGCAAAACAGAGAAAATCGCATTTGGAACGTCGGCAACTGTATTATCACTTCGTCATCCATTGCGTGTGGCGAAAGAAATTGCGACATTGGATCAACTATTTCCAGAAAGAATTATGCTCGGCGTTTCATCCGGTGACCGACGTGCCGATTTTAAAGCGTTAGGTGTTAGTCATGAAACAAGAGGTGAAAAGTTTAGAGAAGCGTTTGCTTACTTGGAAGAGATTTTGTATAAAAACTTCCCATCTATCCAGTCGACACTAGGAGAAGTGCATGGTGCAAATTTAGTTCCAAAACCGTCTAAGCATGTTCCAACCTTTATTACAGGTTTTAGTCAGCAAAATATGGAATGGTTTGCTGAACATGGAGATGGATGGATGTATTATCCACGTAGTCCGGTACATCAGGCGGCAGCAATTGGACAATGGAGAGAACTAGTAGAGGATTATCATCCAGATGTATTCAAACCATTTATACAGCCGATGCATTTAGACTTATCTGAAGATCCAAATGAACGCCCTACACCAATCCGTTTAGGTTACCGTACAGGACGTAAGGCACTAATTGAATTGCTTGATATATACCGAAGTATTGGTGTGAATCACTTATTCCTTGCTCTATTTGATGGTAAACGCCCGGCTGACGAAGTATTGGATGAGCTAGGAGAAGAAGTACTACCTCATTTCCCTGCATTGTAAAGGAGTGGAAAGAATGAAAGCAATAGGACTTATGCAATATGGAGATAAAAATGTATTACAAGAGATGGAAATGAACAAGTAATGGATTCAATGACATTTCTTTTATTCGGAGCGACGGGGGATTTAGCGAAACGAAAAATTTACCCTGCTTTATACAAACTATTTAGTAATCAAAATATACCGCAATCTATTTCTATTATCGGTATTGGCAGAAGGGTAATGTCAGATGTGGAATTTCAAACAAAGGTAGAACAATCTCTTGCTACATTTTCTAGAGTATCTACTGATGACGAATCAGGAGTAGAAGAATTTATTAGCACATTTCGTTATTGTCAATTAGATAAAGCGAATATAGAGGACTATCAAGATTTGTTGAGTCTTGTAAAGAGGCGTGAAACAGAATTAAACATTCCTAAAAACCGCATGTTTTACCTATCTGTTGTACCAGAAGTATTTGATGTAATTGCTTTAAATATTAAGGAAAGTGGATTGTGGGCCACAAAAGGATTGAACCGTCTTATTATAGAGAAGCCTTTTGGTCATAGTTTAAAATCTGTTCGCGAGTTAAATACAAAGTTAATTAAAGATTTTGATGAAACTGATATTTATTGTATTGATCATTATCTTTGAACATGAATGGTAACTAGGAATACACAAAAAAAGTATTACGAAATAAAAAATCTTTAATTCAAGACATATTTATTGACGGTCATAATTTATGTAGTTAATATACTAGACATAAGGTTATCTAATTACTAAAAGTAATTAGATAAATATTTTTTGTTGGATCTAATAAATAAGTAAAATGCAGTAGAAATGCTTTGAATTGCCACTATTAATATTGGGGACAATGAGAGAGCGAAAGGTATAAAAAGAATTGGAATTAGATAACTCTTTGTTTTTTATAAAAACAGGAAGTATAAGAGTATGAGCTTTTGTACAATTCATTTTTAGTATATTGACCAGGATTATACAACAAGAGGGGGACTAAAATTGGAATCAATGACCTTTGTTTTATTTGGAGCGACAGGGGACTTAGCGAAACGAAAAATTTACCCCGCGCTATATAACTTATATAGAGATCAAAAGCTTCCAAAGCAAATATCCGTTATCGGGCTTGGAAGACGCCAAGTATCTCATGAAGATTTTCAAGAAAGAATAAAAGAATCAATAGAGACGTTTTCTCGTCAGAGGGAAGAAGGTACTCCGGAACTCGAAGGTTTTTTAGATAATTTTCGCTATTGTCCATTAGATGTGAGTAAGCCGGAAGACTATGAGAGATTATTACAAGTCGTTCGTGAAAGGGAAGAAGAACTACATATAAAAGGTAATAGAATGTTCTATCTTTCCGTTGCACCTGAATTTTTCGAGACAATTGCTTTAAATATTAAGGAAAGCGGACTTGATAAAACGGATGGATGGAAACGCCTAATGATTGAGAAACCGTTTGGGCACGACCTTAAATCTGCTCGTGAGCTTAATGATAAACTTAGTCGCACGTTTGAAGAAGACGAGATATACCGTATTGATCATTATTTAGGTAAGCCGATGATTCAAAACCTTGAAGCATTAGAATTTGCAAATCCTGTTCTCCAATCGATTTGGAATAAAGAACATATAGCGAATGTACAAATCACAGCGAGTGAAACAGTTGGGGTTGAAGAAAGAGCAGGATATTATGATCGTGCAGGAGCTATTCGTGATATGGTTCAAAATCATATGTTACAAATATTAATGATGACTGCTATGAATCTGCCGGAAAAAATTAACGCATGTGAAATTCGAGAGGAAAAACGAAAGGTAATGGAGACGCTTCGTAAAGTGAAAAAAGAAGACGTTCAGAACCATACTATTCGTGGACAATACTCTTCAGGAGAGATAAAAGGCGGGCAAGTTGTAGCATATAAAGAGGAGCCGGGAGTAAATCCTTCTTCTAATATAGACACATTTGTTGCTGCTCGCTTATGGATCGATAATCCATTTTGGACTGGCGTTCCATTTTATATACGAACAGGCAAACGAATGAAAGAAAAGTCTACTCGTATTGTAATCGAATTTAAAAATACGTTAAAACAGCAATATCAAGATAATAATCCAAATGCAGAACCTAACTTATTAATAATTGAAATTAGCCCAGGTGAGAATGTTTCATTACAGTTAAATAGTAAAAATCCATTGAAAAATGGAGAAATTGAACCAATCCGTATTAACTTTACTTGTGAGCAAGCGGATGTGGGAGTACCTGAAGCGTATGAAAGACTCATTCATGATGCTGTGAGTGGAGACGCTACATTCTTTGCACATTGGAGAGAAGTTGAATTGTCATGGGAATGGGTACAACCAATTCTTGAAGCATTCGAGGAAAACTTATTGCCACTTCATGAATATGAGTCGGGTTCATATGGTCCAGATGCGTCTAATGAACTATTGCAAGAAAGTGGATTTAAATGGTGGTTAGATCAAGAAACGGAAAAATAAGTACTTTCTTTAATGAAAGCATTTAGGGGGACGATTACTATGACACAAAACATAAATCAATTAGCAGTGAATACACTTCGTACGTTATCAATTGATGCAATTAATGCGGCAAATTCAGGTCATCCAGGTCTTCCGATGGGAGCAGCACCGATGGCTTATGCATTATGGGCGAATCATTTAAATCATAATCCTAATCATCCAAAATGGTTTAACCGTGATCGATTCGTTTTATCGGCGGGACATGGATCGAGCCTACTATATAGCTTACTTCATTTAGCTGGATATGACGTTTCAATTGATGACTTGAAAAGCTTCAGAAAGTTAAATAGTAAAACACCAGGACATCCTGAGTTTGGGCACACTTCTGGAGTTGAAGCGACTACAGGACCGTTAGGACAAGGGATTGCAAATGCTGTCGGAATGGCAATGGCAGAAGCGCATTTAGCAGCGAAGTTTAATAAGGATGGTCACTCTATTATAGATCACAATACGTACGCTTTAGTTGGAGACGGTGATTTAATGGAGGGTGTCGCTTATGAAGCGATGTCAATGGCAGGGCATATGAAACTTGGCAAGTTAATTGTACTGTATGATTCAAATGAAATTTCACTTGATGGTGAATTAAACATTGCTTTCTCTGAAGATATTCAGAAAAGGGTAGAATCTGCACATTGGCAATATGTAAGAGTTGAGGATGGAAACGATGTCGATGCTATTACAAAGGCTATTCAATTAGCGAAAGACAATACGGACCAACCTACTCTTATAGAAATTAGAACGATTATAGGTTATGGAAGTCCAAAAGTTGCTGGAACGAACAAAGCACATGGTAACCCGCTGGGGGTAGAAGAAGCGACAGCGACAAAACAAGTGTATGGTTGGCATTATGAAGAAGATTTCTTTGTGCCTGAAGAAGTAACAGCTCATTTTAATGATTTGAAACAAAAAGGTATTGAAAAAGAGGACGAATGGAATGAGCAGTTCAACGTATATAGAGAATCAAACCCTGCACTAGCAGATGAATTAGAAAAAGCGATTACAGGCGAGGTTTTAATCGAAGCGAAAGACATTCTATCCTTTGATACTGAAAAAACGATTTCCACTCGTGTTGCAAGTGGGGAAGCTATTAATCATTATGTGAAATCGATTCCTTCTATTTTCGGTGGAAGTGCGGATCTTTCTCATTCTACGATGACAGATATAAAAGGTGAAGCTGTGTACGCGGTAGAATCGTATGCTGGCCGAAATATATACTTCGGTGTACGTGAACATGCGATGGGAGCGGCAGCGAATGGACTGGCTCTTCATGGAGGAGTAAAACCGTTCGTAAGTACATTCTTTGTATTTAACGATTATCTTCGTCCATCTATTCGACTTGCTGCATTGCAAAAGTTACCTGTTACGTACGTATTTACACATGATTCGATTGCTGTAGGAGAAGATGGTCCAACGCATGAACCAATTGAACAATTAGCAGCTCTTCGGGCAATTCCAGGTTTAACAGTTATCCGCCCGTCAGATGCAAATGAAACAGCGAGTGCGTGGGCTTATGCATTACAGCAAACGGATAGTCCAGTCGTTTTAGTACTTAGCCGTCAAAATTTACCGGTATTTAATGAAACGAAAGCGAACATAGAGAATCTTTCTAAAGGAGCTTACGTATTAACGCAAACAAATGAAAATCCGGATGTGATTTTAATTGCGACAGGTTCTGAAGTTTCTTTAGCTGCTAGTGCGAAAGCAAAATTAGAAGAAGATCATGTTTCAGTCCGCATCGTTGCAATGCCAAGCTGGGAGTTATTCGATCGCCAATCGAAAGAATATAAAGAATCCGTTCTTCCGTCTTCTGTAACGAAACGAGTATCTCTTGAGATGGGTGTATCTCTTGGATGGGAGCGTTATGTAGGACAAGAAGGAAAAGTACTATCAATTGAAACATTTGGAGCTTCAGGAACTGGAGCTGAAGTCATGAATCTATTTGGATTTACGACAGAAAATGTTGTTCAAATTACAAAAAATGTATTGAATTCTTAAGCTATGACTGTGAATACCTTTCCGGACATATCAACTTATAAGTGCTGAAAATGATATGTCAAAAAGGTATTCAAGATTGTAGTGATATGAATTTTTAATAAAAGATGATTTGCGGAGGAATTATATTATGCGAGTAGGATTAATTGGTTTAGGTAAAATGGGATTAAATTTAGGGAAAAATTTAATGGATCATAAACATGAAGTAGCAGCATTCGATTTAAATACGAGTGCAGTGGAAGAAATGAAAGAGTATGGGGCTACAGGTGTATCTAGTTTAAATGAACTTGTTCAGTCATTACAATCACCAAGAATTCTTTGGGTTATGGTACCGCACGCTGTTGTTGATTCTGTTATTGATGAGGTTACACCATTGCTTTCAAAAGGAGATATTTTAATTGAAGCGGGTAATTCACATTATAAAGAGTCAATTCGCCGATATGAGCAACTAAAGAAAGATGGCATTCACTTTATGGATGCAGGAACTTCTGGCGGAATGGAAGGCGCTCGTAATGGTGCTTGTTACATGATTGGAGGAGATCAAGAAGCTTGGGACATCGTTGAACCTATCTTCCGTGATACTGCTGTAGAAAATGGATACTTATATGCTGGAAAAGCTGGTAGTGGTCACTTCTTAAAAATGGTTCATAACGGAATTGAATACGGTATGATGGCTGCTATTGGTGAAGGATTTGAAATTCTAGAGAAAAGTGAATTTGATTACGATTATGAAAAAGTATCAAGAGTATGGAACAACGGTTCAGTCATTCGCTCTTGGTTAATGGAATTAACAGAAAATGCATTTTCTAAAGATGCAAAACTTGATGAAATTAAGGGCGTTATGCATTCTTCTGGCGAAGGGAAATGGACAGTAGAAACAGCATTAGACCTTCAAACAGCAACTCCTGTTATCGCAATGTCTCTATTAATGCGCTATCGCTCATTAGACAATGATACATTTACAGGAAAAGTTGTAGCAGCTCTGCGTAATGAATTTGGCGGACATGCAGTAGAAAAGAAATAAAGTGAAACTTTAATCAGTGGGGCTTCATCCCACACAAATCGGCCTTTTACGGGATAAGCATATTAAACATGTAACTCATCAACGTTTAAAAACTGGAGGGAATTGATCATGAAATTTTTTATTGATACTGCAAATCTTGAGGACATAAAAAAAGCATATAAACTTGGAGTTTTAGCTGGTGTTACAACGAATCCTTCTTTAGTAGCAAAAGAGGGCGTTAAGTTTGAAGACCGTATCGCAGAAATTTGTCAGGCAGTACCTAAAGTTGAGTCTGTTTCGGCAGAAGTAACGCCAGATGCTGTTACAGCTGAAGAGATGATTGCTCAAGCAGAAGAATTAATTAAAATTAACGGTGGCGATAAAAACGTCACGATAAAACTTCCGATGACGCTAGCAGGATTAGAAGCTTGTCGCTATCTTACTGAAAAAGGTGTGAAAACGAACGTTACCCTTATTTTCACTGTAAACCAAGCTCTTTTAGCTGCTCGAGCAGGTGCAACGTACGTTTCTCCATTTTTAGGACGCTTAGATGATATTTCTGAAGATGGTGTACTATTAGTTGCGAAAATTGCTGAATTATTCGATGTTCATCAATTAGATACACAAATTATTGCGGCTTCTGTCAGACACCCAGATCATGTAACTCGTGTAGCGATGGCAGGTGCTCACATTGCAACAATTCCTTATAAAGTAATTGAACAACTTGCTATGCACCCATTAACAGACCAAGGTATTGAGAAGTTTGCTGCGGATTGGGCGAAAGCTCCTAAATTATAATGAAGTGAAGTTTTCGCTAGTTGCTTTTTCAAGAGAGGGCCACGCTCTATGTAATTTCATCCTGTAAACTTAATCTTGAGTTTGGCATCTTATTACGTGAAAACGGCAATATAATAAAGAAACGATTCATTTTCAAAATAGCACAATAGATATGAAAAGGACCCCCTTATGAGAGTAAAGTTAGTTAGCATATAATTCTCATAAGGGAGAGTCTTTTTTCTTATAAAACATGGTGTTCTCAAGTATATATTTAATCGAGAAAGATTTTGGAGAGTGTTCTTTTGTTATAGGAATATTTTGAAAGGGGTTACATGGTGGGTTCGAAATATATGATTGGTGTAGATATTGGGACAACTAGTACAAAATCAGTTTTATTTTCAATTGATGGATCTGTTATCGCAAGCCATGGGATTGAATACCCTTTATATTCTCCCGCGCCAGAAATAGCAGAACAAGATCCAGAAGAGATTTTTCAAGCAGTGATACATACGATTAAAGAAACTGTGCAATCAAGTAAAGTACAGCCAATTGATATTCTTTGTGTTTCTTTTAGCTCGGCAATGCATAGTGTCATTGCTGTAGACGAAGAGGGGAATCCATTAACGAAATGTATTACTTGGGCGGATAATAGAAGCGCAAGCTGGGCAGAGAAAATAAAGAATGATATGAATGGTCATGAAATTTATCTTCGTACGGGAACGCCAATTCATCCTATGTCACCACTTTCGAAATTAGTTTGGCTACAGAATGAGCAGGCGGAATTGTTCGCAAAAAGTTATAAATTCATTTCTATTAAAGAATATGTTTTTTACAAGTTATATAAAGAATATGTAATTGATTATTCTATAGCATCAGCAACAGGAATGTTCAATTTGAAATCTTTAAATTGGGATGAGGAAGCTCTTCGTGTTGCAGGAATTTCAAATGAAAAGCTTTCTAAACTTGTTCCAACGACGCACAGTTTAATAGGATTAGATGAAGAACTTGCAAATGAGATGAATTTACTTGTTTCTACTCCTTTTATAGTAGGAGCGAGTGACGGAGTACTATCCAATTTAGGTGTAAATGCAATAGATCCTGGCGTTGTGGCTGTTACAATTGGTACAAGCGGTGCGATACGTGCTGTAACAAATGGTCCTGTAACAGATCCAAAAGGTAGAATTTTTTGTTATGCCTTAACTGAAGACCATTGGGTAATCGGTGGACCAGTTAATAACGGTGGTATGATTTTCAGGTGGGCTCGTGATCAATTAGGCACTTCAGAGATTGAGCTTGCGAAGCGTTTAAGAAAAGATCCATATGAAGTGCTTACTGAAATAGCAGCAAAAGTTAATCCGGGATCTGACGGTTTATTATTTCATCCTTATTTAGCGGGGGAAAGAGCTCCTTTATGGAATGCAAATGCGCGAGGATCTTTCTTTGGACTTGGATTGCATCATAAGAAAGAACATCTTATCCGTGCTGTTTTAGAAGGGGTAATTTATAATTTATATACAGTTCTTCTCGCTTTAAAAGAACTAATTGGCGAACCGAAAAAAATTCAAGCGACAGGCGGTTTTGCAAGGTCGGAACTTTGGAGACAGATGATGGCGGATATTTTTCATCAAGACGTATATGTTCCTGAAAGTTTCGAAAGCTCTTGCTTAGGGGCTGCAATCCTCGGTTTATATAGTATAGGTGAAGTAGATACGTTGCATGTAGTTTCTGAAATGGTAGGTGCGAGTTTCCACCATGAACCCAACATGGAAAGTGTGGAAAAATATAAAGATTTAACACCAATCTATATTCGTCTGTCCCGTCAATTGGAAGAAGAATATGAAAGTATAGCAGCGTACCAAAAAAAGTGGGTTTAAAGCCTATTTAACAGGAAAATATGGTAACGTATAAAGAGGTACTCCAATTTTTTTAGGGTACTCATTCAATATAAAATATTTTAAGAAGTATGATGAATGAAAAATATAGGGAGAGAGGGTTATGAAAATGAAGGATAACAAAGAGTTTATTGGATATGTTGGAACTTACACGAAAGAAAATAGCGAAGGAATATACAAGTTTACTTTAGATACGGAAGCAAAGAAAATTAGTAATGTAACACTTGCGGCCAAGCTGGATAACCCTACATATGTAACGATTAACCGAAATAATGAATATCTCTATTCCGTTGTTAAGGAAGGCGAATCTGGCGGTGTAGCTGCTTATTCTATTGATAGTCATACTGGAGAACTAAAAGTGAACAATAGACAAGTAGTAGAAGGTGCTTCTCCTTGTCATATTAGTGTTGATAGTGGAAACCATACAGTAGTTACAGCGAATTACCATAAAGGAACGATTGAGTCTTTTGAAGTAACTGAAGAAAATGGAACTGTAAATCCTGCCTCATCTATTATGGCGCATGAAGGTTCAGGTCCAAATAAAGAAAGACAAGAAAAACCACATGCACATTACGCAGGATATACTCCTGATGAAAAATATGTGGTCGGTGTTGATTTAGGAATTGATAAGTTAATTACGTATGAAATAAAAGATAGTACATTAATAGAAGTAAATAGCTTGTCTGTGAAACCAGGAAGTGGTCCAAGACATATTACTTTTCATCCAAATGGAAAGTACGCCTATGTGATGACGGAGCTGAGTTCAGAGGTCATTGTGTTAACGTATCATTCGGAAGAAGGATCCTTTACAGAATTACAGTATATTTCTACCGTTCCCAAAGAAGTTGATGGAAATAGTCAAGGTAGTGCTATTCATATTTCTTCTGACGGCAATTTTGTATATGCAGGTAATCGTGGTCATAATAGTATCGCTGTTTTCAGTGTGGATCAAAACTCAGGTCAGCTTACATTTGTTGAACATACATCTACAGAAGGAAATTGGCCGAGGGACTTTGTATTAGATCCGACTGAAAAATTTCTTGTTGCTACAAATGAAAAGTCACATAATCTTGTGCTATTTTCAAGAAATGAATCTACAGGAAAGTTAACACTCTTACAATCTGATGTTGTTGTGCCAGAGCCTGTTTGTGTTAAGTTTTTAAATGTGTAGCTCATGTTCGACATAATTTCATCTATCCAAAAAAATAGAGTATAGAAAAAGCAAAGCGATATCGCTTTGCTTTTTACTGTTTCTTTTTCGGTCTACGTACTAACTCGCCGCCGCAGTTTGGACAAACGTTTTGTCTTTCTTCTGTACATGGTGCACAAAATGTACATTCATACACGCAAATGTATGCTTCAGAATCTTGCCCCAGTGATTGATCGCAAATTTGACAGTTTGTTTTCATTGCTAGTGCCATAGTAATTCTCCTTTTAATTTGAAAATTTATAATTTAATTATAATTCATTAGGTAGAAACTGTCTTTTTCAATTGAAAGGAAATTGAATGATAAAGTTATGAATTGAAACGAAAGATGTTGGTTTATTTTAAAATTGATTATTTATTACAGTTGGAATATTATGAAATAGTCAAAAGACAACAGGGGGTATAGATTTTGACTAATCATAACGATCATTTAAAAGCAAACTGCGAAAAATGCTTCGGTCTATGTTGCGTTGCATTACCGTTCGCAGCATCGGTAGATTTTGCAGTGAATAAAGATGGTGGTAAACCATGTTCCAATTTACAATCAGATTATAAATGTAGTATACATAAAAATCTTAGAGGAAATGGCTATAAAGGCTGTACAGTATTTGAATGTTTCGGTGCTGGGCAAAAGATTTCTCAAGTTACATTTAACGGGGTTGATTGGCGGAAAGATGCTAAGCATGCGAGAAAAATGTACGATGCTTTTCCGGTTATGCATCAACTTCATGAAATGCTTTGGTATTTAAATGAGGCTATTCTTTTAAAGGCGACACAATCGATTCATAAAGAATTAAGTAAAGCGATTGAAGAGACTGAGCGTCTATCAAATTTAAGTTCAGATGAGTTAATGAAAATAAATGTTCCATTACACAGAGCGGAAGTGAACATTCTCCTTTTAGAAACGAGTGAATTAGTATGGAAGGAAATGAATGCTGCGCGTAAGAAACGAATCATTCACCGCGGAGCAGACCTTATGGGAGCAAATCTGAAAAAGAAAAATTTGCAAGGGGCGAATTTAAGAGGGGCGTATTTAATTGCGGCTAACTTAAATGGGGCAGATTTAAGAGGAGCAGATCTCATCGGAGCAGATTTGCGAGATGCAGATATTCGCGGGGCCGATTTTACAAATAGTATTTTTCTGACGCAAGTTCAAGTTAATGCGGCGAGAGGGGACAAACATACGAAATTACCGAAATTATTGTCCCGTCCATCGCATTGGAGTGCGTAAAGAGTATGGAGTGAGTTAGTTTGGATATATTTCGATATTTAGGAGAGATGCAAGAGGATGTTTTTTCGTTAGCAGTAGAACAAATAGAAGCGAAGTATTATGATATTTGTTGCATGTTAGCATCAAGTGCGCATGCCGAGCGAATTAAATCGATTCCTTTAGATTCATATGAAAAGAGTATGAGGATAGGTTTGAGAGAAACATTAGAAGTTGCTGAAAGTGAAGAAGCAAAGGCAATTTACTTTGAGTATGATCTTGATAATGAATGGGATAGTCAGTTTTATATTTGTGAGGAATATGCTCCACTTGAAGAAGAGGATGATGATTGGGCTTCTGAATGGACGTATGATATTGAGGGACCAAGGTCTGTAGAATTAGCGGATCTGTATGCTGAAAATGGCTTTGATACAAGTGAAAAAGCTGTTGGTATAACTTTGTATTTAATTGCTAAAACGCTGTGTAGTTTTATAAGTGTATGTAGTGAAGTGCAAAGTAATATACCGATTTGTATTGGTTTTCACGACCAAGATCCAATTATGCGAACAGGCAGAGAATAAGTCTCTGCCTGTTTTTTATACTACGTTCTCTTTTCAAAAGTAGTAATTAGAACACTACATATAATAAGGATACCACCAATGAAAAAGTTACTGCTTAACGTCTCATTTAATAAAATCCAGCCGAGTAGCGAACCAACGATCGGTTGGAAGAAGAAAAATAAGGAACCGATGCTAGCATCCATTAATTCTAATCCTTTATTCCAAAGGAAAAATGCACCTGCCGTTGAGACGATTCCTAAATAAAGTACGCCTAATACTACATACATGTTCATATGTTCAATTGGGTTTGATTGGAATTCCCATATCATAAAAGGTGTAATGAAAAAGAGTGAAAAGAATATTGCATACGTTGTAATAACTAAAGATGAAAATTGTGCTGAAGCAATCTTCACATAAATGGATAGTAAAGCCCATGTGATAGCGGCTCCAACTAAAATAATTGTACCGATAAAATAGGATCCAATTTCAATATCCCATCCGATTACTATAATGACACCGATTGTCGCTATTATAGTTGATAAAAGTCTACGAGTAGTTAGTTTCTCTTTTAAAATGAGCGTTGCAAATATAACCATAAATGCAGGTGTAGCTGATGTCACTAAGGAACCTGTATGAGCATCGGATAATTTCGTTCCGATAAATTGACATGTGATTGAAATGAAATACCCGATGAATCCAATCCAAGCAAATAATAGCCAATCTTTTTTGTGGATGGTTATTTTTTTCTTTTTCTTTTTTTCAGTTATTTTCAAAATCACATATAAAACAACAAAAGCGATAATAAAACGTAGCCAAACGAGTGTAAGTGGCGGGATAAAGTCGAGTACGTATTTACTAACAACGTACATACCGCCCCATATACTTGCTGCTAGAGATAAACATATAGCTCCTAAAATTGTTTGTTTCATTTGAATTACCTCCGTCTATTTTTAGGGTTATGATTTATTCCCTAAGACGAGGCATAGTGCACTTGTTATATGAATGCCCGTCTTAGATTATAGACGGACTACAGGTTGATCGTTTTCGAATGAAGTGTTGTAGTACATGAGCGTAGTCTCCTTTCTTTTTTTATAATGACATTATAACTTAATTTTCCGATTATTACAGAGTGTTATGTAAAATATTGCTATTAAGTTGTATGCCAGTGATTATCCGGACCCAATTCGTATAGAGAAGGGAGATCTTGTTTCTGTTAGTGAAAAGCATAAGGGACCAAAAAAATGGATAACTGGGTGTGTTGTTCGGAGGAGAACCAGAGCAAATAATAAGCAAGTGTGCAGATGAAAGTGGAGTTATTATAAAGCGATATACTGCAAAAGAATTACAATTGAGTAGTGGAGAAATACTAATTGGGTAAGCAGAACTGAATGGATGGATTTGGTTTGAAACGGTAAATGGCGAAGCGGGATGGGTACCGAAAGAAAATTTGCAGCAATAATAGGACACATATTTTTGAATAGTATAAGATGAGACGTGAAATTGTGTATAAATTGTGAATAACAAACCGTCACGTTTGACTGTACAGTTTATGTATTGTATGATTATAGTAATATAAACAAGGGGGGAAGATCGTTGGGAAGGTGTATCGAATCGGACAGTTGGCTCTCATGGCTCACGTGTCGAAACGAACGATTGATTATTATACGAATCTAGGTATCTTAAAAGCGGAGCGATCTCAATCTAATTATCGCTATTACGACGAAACAGCATTTGAGACATTACAATTTATTGAGAAGTGCAAAGAAATGCATATGCCGCTTTGTGAGATTAAAGAGAAAATCGAGGAGAAGAAAAAGCTGCTCGGTATCAATGAACACGTTTCGAAACATGTGAATGAAGTGACAGACCATATTCATAGATTAGAAGCAGAGTTAACGGAGTTAAAGCCTCTTTTAGATGAATTGACTGATTCACAACGTGAAAAAATATCGAAATCTTTATCAGGTCAAACGACAGCTTTAATACAGACACTTGCTCTATTATTATAGAATAAGTGAAATCCGACCTCTTTAATTTTTGTATCGGGCTATGTTTTCTAACGAACAAATAAGAAAACATTATAGTATACAGGAGGTGGACACCTTAGTTTTTTTAACTAAGGGGATTCATTGGAAATATTTAATTTAGTCATGGTTGCGATTTTAATCGCATTTACTGGATTTTTCGTAGCAGCAGAGTTTGCGATTGTAAAAATACGTTCAAGTCGCATTGATCAGCTTGTTGCGGAAGGGAAACGCGGCGCATTAGCAGCGAAAAAAGTAACAACAAATTTAGACGAATATTTATCTGCTTGTCAATTAGGTATTACAGTTACAGCGATGGGACTTGGTTGGTTAGGTGAACCGACGATAGAAAAATTATTACACCCGTTATTTGAGAAATGGAATTTAAATCCGTCTATCTCATCAGTATTAACATTTGGTCTTGCATTTATGACGATGACGTATTTGCACGTTGTAGTCGGGGAATTAGCTCCAAAAACGATGGCAATTCAAAAAGCTGAAAAAGTGACATTGTTATTAGCAGGTCCGTTAATGATATTCTATAAAGCTATGTATCCATTTATTTGGGTATTGAATGGTTCTGCTCGTGTTGTAACTGGTTTATTCGGTTTGAAGCCAGCTTCTGAACATGAAGTAGCTCATACAGAAGAAGAGTTACGTCTTATTCTTTCAGAGAGCTACGAAAGTGGAGAAATTAATCAAGCTGAATACAAGTATGTAAATAATATCTTTGAATTTGATAATCGCATTGCGAAAGAAATCATGGTACCGCGTACGGAAATCGTTGGTTTCTATCTTGAAGATTCAGTAGAAGAACACATGAAAGTAATCCAAAATGAACGATACACACGTTATCCGATTTTTGGAGAAGATAAAGATGATATTATCGGTATGGTCAATGTAAAAGATTTCTTTATTCGATATATGAACAACGATAAAGAAGATTTATCATCGATTCGCACGTATATGCGTCCGATTATTGAAGTTATGGAAACTACTCCAATTCATGATTTATTACTGCAAATGCAGAAGAAGCGAATTCCAATGGCTGTTTTATATGATGAGTACGGAGGAACAGCTGGAATTGTAACGCTTGAAGATATATTGGAGGAAATCGTCGGCGAAATTCGTGATGAATATGATGAAGATGAAGCACCACCAATTCAACATGTGAACGAATACCATAAAATTGTTGATGGAAAAGTGCTTATCTCAGAAGTAAAAGATTTGTTTGGATTACACATTGAAGAAGATGATGTGGATACAATCGGTGGATGGATTATGATGCAAAATCATGAAATTGAAGAAGGACAATACGTTGAAGCAGAAGGTTATGAATTTAAAGTGTTAGAAAAAGATGCTTATCAAATTAAACGTGTTGAAATTCAAAGAATGGAACAAGAACAAGAGAAAGCAGCAACTGTGTAAGTTGCTGCTTTTCTTCTAGCGTATAATAAAATGTGAAATTAGGAGCGGATATTTTGATTCAAGTAGCCTTACGTGTATATCGATTACAATTGTATGCGATCTTTAGTGGTTTACTACTTATGTGGACGATTACTCCGTTTGGAAAACAAGTGACAGGGTTCGGTATTGGATTAGCTGTAAGTGCATACTGTCTTTGGTTATTAGCTCGTAGAGTGGAGAAACTAGGAAGAAGTATCGTACTGAAAGAAAAGGCTCCTGGATTAGGGGTTTTAAACCGATTTGCAGCTGCAATATTAGGGGCTATCATTATGTATGAAATTGAGCATGAAATGGAAATGTGGGCATTTGGTACTGGAATATTAGGTGGTCACTTTTTAATGATTGCGAATTTAGCCTATGCAAATATGCAGTTAGTAAAGGAGGAAGAGAAGCAAAGAGAACAAGCTTCGAAAAACATAGAGTTATAATGAGAGGAACCTAACTGGGTTCCTTTTTTGTGTTTGAGAATAAATTGCGCAATAGTTAATATACTATGAGCAATTTAATAATGATAATCGAATTAGCGACCAAATATAATACGCTCCTTTTTTAGGTTTTTCAATAGTGTAGAAAAAATTTCGAGAAAATTTAAAAACCCATCGATTTCTAAAGCTTAAGTATGTTATCATGACAAAAGAATTTGTGAAAGAGGTGGATACCAATGTTACAAGCGCTACTTATTTTTGTGCTTCAAATTATTTACGTTCCCATTTTAACGATCCGTACGATTTTGCTTGTAAAGAATCAAACAAGATCCGCTGCTGCTGTTGGATTGTTAGAGGGAGCAATTTACATTGTCAGTTTAGGTATTGTGTTTCAAGATTTATCAAATTGGATGAACATTGTTGCCTATGTCATTGGCTTTAGTGCGGGACTATTATTAGGCGGTTATATAGAGAATAAATTGGCAATTGGTTATATTACGTATCAAGTTAGTTTACTAGACCGTTGTAATGAATTAGTAGATGAATTACGTCACTCTGGATTTGGTGTTACAGTATTCGAAGGTGAAGGTATTAATTCTATACGTTATCGGTTAGATATCGTTGCAAAGCGTTCTAGAGAAAAAGAACTGTTAGAAATTATTAATGAAATCGCACCGAAAGCATTTATGTCTTCTTATGAAATCCGTTCGTTTAAAGGTGGATACTTAACGAAAGCGATGAAGAAGAGAGCATTAATGAAGAAGAAAGATCATCATGTATCGTAAAGAAAAGGGGAGAAGCTGAGAAGCTTCTCCCCTTTCTATTTTTCTATAGTATTATGCCGCATTGTAACTTTTAGAGTGTTTGTTTCTTTCTTTTTTAAAATATGAAGCGAAACAAAACCAATAATCCCGAATATACCGAAGGCAAACCATGGTGTATGCAGGCCCTTCATATTTGATGTAAACCATGTACCAGTATAATTACCAATGATAAAACCAAATGCGAGTGATAGTTGATAAAATCCGAAATAAGTAGCTGTATAGGATTCGTTACTGTAATTTGCAATAGCGATATCAGCGTTAGGTAATACGAGCGTTTCACCAATTGTAAAGAAAATTACACAAATAAATAACCAATATGGATGTTGGAATAAAGGGATGAGTAAAAAGGAAATCCCCATTAATAAAACACCGTATTTAATGATAGAAAGTGTGTTGTACTTATGAAAGAGTTTTCGGAATAACACCATGAATATGACGCCTGTTATTGCATTTATTGTAATAACTGATGCAGCGAGCTGGTTACTATGACTAATGTTTTTCATATGAAGTGGAAGTGCGACAGTAAGTTGAGTAAACATAATGTAGAAGAAAATCATAATAAATGAAAACAAAAGGAAAGATTTATTTTGTAAGATAGCTTGTATTCCTAGTGTAATAGACGTGTTTTCAGTAGAAACTTGGAAATGGTTTTTAAGTAAGTAAAAGATAAGAGCGAATATTAGCATAAGAGATCCTGTTAGTGCGAAAGCGTATATCGGATTTAGAGAGAGTAAGAAACCTCCTGCAATTGGTCCGATTATCGCACCGCAATTAAAACTAAGGTTTAAGTATGTAAATAAATTTTTCCTCATATGAGCTGGTTGTGAACCGAATATAGCACGAGCTGCAGGTTCGTAAAATGCAGTTCCAAAACCGATAAGTGCGGAAGAAATAGAAATTGTATAGAAATCAGAGCATATTCCTAAGGCTATAAATCCGATTCCTCTTAAAAATAATCCGGCTATCATCATAATGATATAGCCTATTTTGTCAGCGATTAATCCTGAGAATAAAGGGATAACGCGTGATGTGATTATAATAACCGTCAAAACTGTTCCTACTTGCATAGCTGAAAAGTGAAGGGAACTTAATAGATAAATAGCTAGAAATGCATATACCGCAAAATATCCAAAAGACATAAAAAATGAAGAAATAAGCATGAAACGTATCGGTATTGAGAAATTTTTCATAGAACTCCTCCTAGGTATGTAACCATTAAAATTAATTACTGGTTAACAATTTTATATTATAATTATACATAAAGTCAGAAAAAAGTAAATTTTAAGAAGAAGGTGGATGGAATTGAATCAAAATGCACCAAATGAATTAGAATATATTCGGGAATTTTTAAATACATGGAAAATACCAAATGATACGAGAGAGCCAATTGATTTGTTGCAAACAGAAGGTGATATAAAGCAATTTATGAAAAAACAATTTCATGAAGAGTTTCTTTTTCATACGATAGATGAATTGAAAAGTTTTCGAGAAGACATTCGACTAACAATTGAAGGGGAAGGATCGTTGCAAAAGTGGTTAGAGAAATATCCATTTCAAGTACATGTAAAGGAAGATATGAAAGGTATTACATATGAACCATTGCACGAAGAGAGTATGTATACAAAAGTATTAAGCATTGTTTTAATGGCGATTCAAGAAGATTTGTGGAGAAGGTTAAAAGCATGTCCAGATTGCCGTTGGGTCTTTTACGACCATTCTCGTAATGGAAGTAAAAGATGGTGCGGTATGTACGCTGGAGAGGAAGGAGGAAGAGCGTGCGGTACGATCGCGAAAGTGAAAAATTACCGGGCGAAGAGAAAAGGAAGAACGGGTTATAATGTGTAATTTATATTAGGGGAAGAAAATTGGATGGGGGAATGTAGAATATGAAAGGTACACAAATGTTAGCTTTAAATAAAAAGTGTTGGGATACAGTTGCACCATATTTCTTTCAAGTGGATTGTTTACCTAAATATGGTCCGTATACAGCGTCTGAAGATGAGATTCATTTGTTCGATTCAATCAGAAATAAGAAGGTTCTTGATATTGGATGTGGAAGTGGGCATTCATTGCAATATATGGCAGAACATGGGGCAGAGGAAGTATGGGGACTTGATCTTTCAAGTGAACAAATTAAAACAGCGAATGAAACGTTAAAGTGTTGGAATCCAAAGTTAATGTGCGGAGCAATGGAAGAAGAAGGAGATATTCCGAAAGGGTATTTTGATATTGTATATTCCATCTATGCATTAGGTTGGACTTCAGACTTAGGAAAAACGTTGGAACTGATTCATTCATATTTAAAGCCAGGAGGAAGTTTTATTTTTAGCTGGGAGCATCCAGTATATTCAAACTTACAGTATGGTACAGAAGAAGTTGCTTTAAAGTCTTCTTATCATGAGGAAACCCCTATTACCTTTGAAACATTTAAAGGAGAAAATGTACAAGCGACATTATATAAGAGAAAAATGAGTACATACATAAATGAGTTAAATAGAGCCGGATTTACAATTGAGAGAATAGAAGAACCTGAACCATCTAGCATATTTGATGGAGAAATAGCTGAGCCTTCTACGAAGTATTATTCTTTATATAAAGCTAGGATGGTGCCGACGACGTTCATTATTAAGGTAAGGAAGTAAATAATGCTGCATAAAGAAGGGGAAAAAATGAGTCATATTAATATGGTGAAAATTGGTGAAGTGCAAAACTCTATAGATGAAAAAGTATACAGTAATTGGGGAAGTGTTATTTCTAACATTAATATATATCCAGAGTATATTGGAGGATTAACTGGCCTTGAGGATTACTCTCATGCAATTGTTATTTTTTATATGAATGATTTCCAGGAAGAAAATAACGAGTCGTGGGCTAGAAAGCCAAGGGGACTAAGTGATTTAGATGAAAAGGGATGTTTTGCGCAACGGACAAAGTATCGTCCAAACCCCATTGGAATTACTACTGTCGAAATATTGTCCATTGCAAATAATGTTATGACTGTGCAAGGATTAGACGCTAATGATCAAACGGCTATTTTAGATATAAAACCATATATTGCTGCTTTTGATGCAAGGGAAAATGTTAGTGTTCCAGATTGGATGAATAAATTGATGCAAGATTATTTTTAATGCTAATACAAAAAGATTTGCAGTTCATAATTGCAAATCTTTTTGTGTTAAATATTGTATGCATGGTTTATTTATCTCTTCGGTTGAAAAATATGCTGAAAGAAGTATTTGTGATGTAAGTTATCTATAACTTTATTTGCTTGATATGTGCGGTGTTGTTCTAGTCGAAGTCTTTGCTCCATCATTTTTATTGCGTGATCTGATAAACGTAACATTATACATTTCTCCTTTTCTATAAATATAGGTTTCTAATTGATATCGTTCCCATATTTATAACTAAGGAGGCATACTGTGTAACATAGGCAAAAAGCACCTTCCTCTCCCATTACGCTTACGAGGTTAGCTGTCGGACTCGGGAAGTGAGAGTTTCCCTACTTAAAAAAGATTCGCCCCAAGTAGCATGGCTACAAAAATGGTTCCCCCGCTCCAAAATTTGGACTCAGCAAAAGGTTTTATAAAGTAAAAAATAACATAAAGAGATGAACAAGTCAAATTATTTTATGTTTTCTGTCTTTTTAATTGCGTAAGAATCATACCATCAGGAAGTATTGTATCTGATACTGTAATGAATCCGTGTTTTTTATATAATGTAATAGCAGGGGTATTCGCTTTACCTGTTTGTACAATGTACGTCATTGAAGAAGGGAACATGCTAAAAATATAAAGTAGCAGTTTCGTTGCGATTCCTTTTTTAAAAAAATCGGGCGATACAACGAGTCGGTGAATATCAATTAAATTTTCTTCTTGTATAAAAGAAATAAAGCCGACAAGTTTATTTGCAGAAAAATATCCATAGAATGTTTCATCGCAACTTTGAATATCGTTTACAGTATCATATAAACGGGGTATTGCGGTACTGTTTATATAAGCTGCTTCAACTGTGTAAGCTGGAATTTGAACTTGTAAAATAGATGTTGCTACTTCAAAAGAATCGGGAAGTAATTTATGAATCATAAATAATGAAGCCTCCTTTGAATATGGTATATTAATATAATTGATTCATGGATAAGTTTGACAATATTTTTCTTTTTTGTATATAATATATGTATCTTTATACATGAAATGTTCTTACATTTATTTCTATAGTAAAATATAGTTAGCGTTGATAAATACGTATTTTTGTATTTAATCATAAAAACTATAATAGAAATGGAGGACTAAAGATGGGATGGATTATCACATTAATAGTTGGTGCTATTATAGGGGCAATTGCTAGTTCTATAACGGGTAAAAATTTTCCAGGTGGTATGTTTGGAAATATTATCGCAGGTTTATTAGGTGCTTCGTTAGGTGGTAGATTATTTGGATCTTTTGGGCCATCATTTGGTGGGATTCATGTCGTGCCAGCATTATTAGGAGCAATCGTTTTAATTCTTATTGTATCATTTGTAGTGAAAGCTGCAAGAAAATAAAGATATAGATTATAATGAGAAGCCCTGAATAAGGGCTTTTCATTATTCAAAGAGGTGGTTTCGTTGGAGAAAGTAAATATAAGAAAAAGAGATAAGTTGAAAAAGTTTTTTAGAGAACAAAATTATTTAGCGGTGTTACTTGGATTTGCATTATTGTTCATTAACATATTACTGCTAACGAAAATTTCATTTGTTTTTACACCGTTTATCGTCTTTTTAAAAACGATATTCTTCCCAGTATTATTAGCGGGAGTACTATTTTATATATTACACCCATTCGTTTCTCTTTTAGAAAGAAAAGGTGTTTCGAGAATTGTATCAATTGCCTCGATATATATACTCGTTCTTGGGTTATTTGTTTTTCTTGCGGTGACAGTTATTCCAATTATTAAAGATCAAGTAAATGCCTTAATAAATAACTTGCCATATTTCGGTCATGAAATCGAAAGGGCAGCACGTAAATTTGGAGAAAGTAATGTAATTGGTAGAATGCAAGAAAGCTTAAATATTGATGTTGCTAATATCGTGAAGGATTCTACAATGAACTTTACAAAATCATTATCATCAGTGACAGGAAACGTAACTGGATTTTTAAGTACAGTAACAGAAGTTGTTTTAACATTTGTAATGGTTCCCTTTATATTATTCTACCTTTTAAAGGACGGAGAACAGTTACCGAATCACTTTTTAAAGTTTATATCTGAGCAAAGGCAACCAGCTGCGAAGAGAATACTAGATGATATGCATTATGCGATTAGTTCGTATATTAGAGGGCAAATTATCGTTAGTTTATTTATCGGGATTATGCTATTCATTGGTTATCTTATAATCGGCATTAAATACGCGGTATTACTTGCTATTTTGGCAATGATTGTAAACGTTGTTCCATATGTAGGCCCTATTATTGCGATAACGCCAGCGTTAATTATCGCTTTTATTGATTCGCCAGCAATGATTTTAAAGGTAATTATCGTAATGATGGTTGTACAATTAGCAGAGGGGAAATTTATTTCACCACAAGTAATGGGGAAAAAGTTAGATATTCACCCGATTACTATTATATTTATCATTTTAACTGCAGGAAATTTATTTGGAATTATGGGGGTTATTTTAGCAATTCCAGGATATGCGATATTAAAAGTGTTAGTTACGCATAGTTATAGATTTGTTAAGTTGAATACGTAAAAAAGAGCTAAAACAGATAAAACTGTTTTAGCTCTTTTTTATTAATAATTGATTTGCATATTGGCGTGCCCATTAATCAGCTTCTAATAGCGTCTAGAGAAGTTTTTTTACTTTATAATGGGCAGCAATTGTTTTTTTATATCGAAAAATGTAATTTCATTTGCTGCATTTAATAAGAAGTATGTTTAGGTTTTTGCTATATATATTAAAATGTATTTTCAAAGTTTGATAGCAATGTAGCGGTATCCCTATTAAAAATCAAGGTTATAGATAACTGGTATATCCATTCTAGGGAAACCGCCCATACCTGTTCCAGGGAAACCGCCCATACCCATTCCAGGGAAACCACCCATACCTGTTCCAGGGAAACCG
>NZ_MACH01000139.1 GCF_001884065.1 Bacillus proteolyticus | reverse complement strand
CGAAGTAACACCTTTGATAGCTCTTGGGTGTTTTTTTGTATAGTTTGGAATAGAAGAAGAAAATAGTCTTTAATCATATATATGGCTTTATACTCACTAAGCTCTCGTTTTTTCTTCATGAGGAGCAATTGTCGCATTTGAAACATGATAGAAGAACAGAGTAGAATGGCAATCAATTGACCATATAAATGGCACTCCAATCGTTCTGGTTTTATCTTTTTACAATGATGGATTTGAAAGAATGACTTCCACGTTTTAAATAAAATTTCGATTTGCCAACGCAAAGAATACCAGTCATGTACCTGTCCCATCGGGACAATATCTATAGAGGTGTTTGTCATATATACATTGATACCACTGAGTCGTTTACTACGAGGAGAATACTTCATTCCTTTCTTTTTTTCTCTTACAGTTTGATCTTGTAATCTTTTTTGTTGCTGTTGTTTTGTTAATCGATGAACAATTACACGAGCTGGCACTTTATCATTCATTCCTACATAAGCATCAGCTATTTCACACGTTTGTCCTGGTTGAAGGGAGTTCATTAACGTCTCTATATCTATCTGTATATACTCTGTACCTTTCTTAATTCTTCCATCTTGAAAATAATCAGGGCTAGGATTTTTTGATACATACGTGTGTTCGACTTGATACGAGAGATATAGTAGGCCTCTTTATCTTGTATATATTGAAGGTCTTTTAAATGAAAATAACCTAAATCTCGGATACATAAATCATTCGCTGTCACAGTTGGGGCACACAAAGAGCCGTAAGTGCGATCATGTTGTTTACCTGGACCTGTATGAATATGAAGGAACTGTCCACTTAACAAATCATACTCAAGTTGAATTTTTATCCCAGCTGTATGGCTGCAGCCTCCTGCACCTGGATAAACCGATGAAAATACATCCGGGAGTTGAAATGCAGTTGAATCTAAAATACGAATACGCTTGAAAACAGAAGTGTATGGCGAAGAAATCGGCATAGATACGGCCAATTTTTTGCTTAGTAGTTCGGCTAGTAGGCGTTGTAAAAGTTGGACGGCCGCCTTATTAAACCGTTGATTCAGTCCTTCAGGACTGATGAGTACTTCTGTTGATGCTTCTAAACAGCTAGATAACTGAGTTAAAGAAGTCATAGCTACATTTTGGCTCACCCATACACATAAAGCTACTAAATCTTTTGCTTGGTACTTACTGGTTCGTTGTACAAAACCAACATCTCTGGCAAGATTCCGTAAGGTATTTGGAGATAAAAATCTTTGAATCTCTTGAGCAAATAGTTGTAATTCGTCAGACACAGAAACAGACATAAAAAACGCCATCCTTTCCTATGATTCTACAGAAAGAATAACGTATTTTTTCATTTTAGGGGGCTTTTCTTTTTATTAGGTTGATAGCGATGTGGCGGTCCCCCATGCCCATCAAGCTAAGAAAAAATTAATACCCCTAAAACAAAAAAAGACTGAATTCAGTCTTTTAAATCTGACATACCACCCACATTTTAACGAAAATATAAGCTAAGCAAATTTGATAACAAAAGGCGAACTCATTGAGCGCACCTTTTGTTTCTCCAAGTTTAGGAGATTACTTACGATAGCTTTAAACTTTTTGCACCAGAATCCTGTTTTCTTACATAGTAACAAAGCAAAGTGTTCGCAGGATACGATCGCTTTGTTTTGTTCTATTCATATCGTAGTGCTTGAATTGGGTCAAGTTTAGACGCTTTATTCGCTGGAAATACACCGAATACAACTCCAACCAATAAAGAGAAAACAAATGATAACAGCATAACTGGTATGGAATATGCTATTGTTGTACCTGTGGCCAACGTAAATATTTGAGCACTGATTACCCCAATCCCTATTCCAATTATTCCACCGAATGAACTCAATACAACTGCTTCGATAAGGAATTGAAGCAGAATGTTTTTACGTTTTGCTCCAATTGCTTTTCTAATACCTATTTCTTTCGTACGTTCTGAAACTGATACGAGCATAATGTTCATTATACCAATCCCGCCTACGATAAGTGAGATTGCTGCACTTCCGCCTAGCATTAATGTCATAGTGTCATTAACAGAGGATGCCGTTTCCATTAAATCTTTTGGACTTGATACGCTATAACTATCTGTATCACCGACGATTGAATGCATCGTTCTTTCAATGCGGCTCGATATGAAATTAATCATATCTTCATTTTCTACCTTCACATATGTTGTCCCAACATTCGTAGTAGCAGCTAAACGCTGTCCGGTGCTAAGAGGGACAATAATCGTACTATCTCCGCTTGTTCCTAATGAACTTCCCACTGATTCAAGAACTCCAACAACTTTATAAGATGTCCCGTTCACCTTTACTGATTGACCGACCGGGTCTCCTAAACCGAATAATGTTTGTGCTGTGTTTGAACCAAGTACTGCAATTTTCGAATGATTCCCCTGATCTAAGTCTGCAATGAAGCGTCCTGATTGCAGTTTTAAATCACGGACGTCTAAATAAGAAGAAGTTGTTCCAATCATTGACACTTGTGTATTCGTTTTTTCATGTTTCACTGTTACTCTTCCTGATACTGTTGGTGCAATATCTTTAATACCGTTAATATCCTGAATTTGTTTTGCGTCTTTTTCTTTAAATGTAGCATCTGAATCCGTAATTGATACCGTTAATACATTTGTACCTAAGTTGCCAATTTGATCTTGTACCTCTTTTGTCGATCCTTGTCCTATCGCAACCATTACTATAACAGAGGATACACCGATAATAATCCCAAGCATCGTTAAAAATGCTCGAATTTTATTTGCTCTAATGCTTTTCAGTGCCATTTTGAGTGTTTGCAAACCATTCACCTCCATTCTCATAGAGCTGTCCATCGTGAATCCGAACGACGCGGCTTGCTTTCTTTGCAACATCTAAATCATGCGTAATAAGAATAATGGTATGCCCTTGCTCATTTAATGAATTCATAATTCCTAATATTTCTTTACTCGTTTTACTATCAAGTGCTCCAGTCGGTTCATCTGCTAGTAGAATAGGAGGGTGTCCAGCCAACGCACGTGCTATTGCGACACGTTGCTGTTGCCCACCCGACAATTGAGAAGGCAAATGATTTGCTCTATCTGCCAATCCTACTTTTCGTAATGCTTCTAATGCCGTTTCTCTTCGTTCTCCTGCTTTCATGCCTCGGTAAATGAGTGGAAGCTCGACATTCTCAACTGCTGTAAGTTTCGCTATCAGGTTAAAATT
Organism: Bacillus proteolyticus; assembly: GCF_001884065.1. GTDB lineage: Bacteria > Bacillota > Bacilli > Bacillales > Bacillaceae_G > Bacillus_A > Bacillus_A proteolyticus. The sequence continues at coordinate 4,402 of NZ_MACH01000139.1, read as the reverse complement.
TTGAAATATAAAACCTATTTTTTCATTTCGAATCGTCGCAAGTTGGGAGCTTTTCATTTTCCCTATCTCTTCATTATCTAGCAAGTATTCACCTGAATCCGGTCGATCTAAGCATCCAATCATGTTCATAAATGTTGATTTTCCGGATCCTGATGGTCCTATGATAGAGATAAAATCGCCCTTTTGAATATCGAGGGAAACACTTTTTAGAGCCATTACTGTTTCGCCGCCAAGTTCGTAGACTTTCTTCATGTTCTTTATTTGAATAATTGGCTCTACCATAACATTAACGCCCTCCTTGTCCGCCGCCAGCTGGAGCTCCGCCGTTAGATCTTCCTCCAAACTCACCGCCAGGTCTTCCTTGGAAATTGCCGCCACCAAATCCTCCTTGAGAGTTTCCTCCAGGCATCATCATAGGTCCTTGAGAAGAATTCCCTTTAGATTGAACTCTCGGTATTTGCACCGTATCTCCCTTTGCTAACCCTTTTGTAATTTCTACATGCGTATCATTTGAAATACCAGTTTCTACTGTCACTTTTTTCGTTGACTGCGCTGCATCGTCTGAAGATATAGGAACTAGTACATATTTTTCATTTCCGTTTGTATGCACCGCTTCTACTGGGACGTATAATGCGCCTTCTTTACTTTCTATTGAGATACTTGCTTCTGTTGACATACCAATCTTCATATTTTTCGGATCTTCAATTTGTACGGTTACGTCAAATGTAGAAACGCCTTTGTCTGCTGTTCCTTTTGTTGCTACACTTGTTACCTTTCCGCTGAATGTTTCATCTCCGAATGCACTTGCTGTTATTTTTACCGCTTGACCTTCTTTTACTTTCGGTACGTCTAATTCATCAACACTAATCGTTGTTTGCAAGGCGTTATAATTTGTTATGTGTGCAATTGGATCCGCAGCCTGTACAGAATCACCGCTTGCAACAGAAAGGCTTGTAATTGTCCCCGTTACTGGGGCTTGCAAAATACTTCCATCTGTAAAGGTTACAAGTGTTGCACCTGCCTCTACAACATCGCCTTCTTTTACACTAACACTATCTGCTATCAAACCACTTCCGCCACTTGCTTTATCTGAATTTGCACTATTGTTCCCTCTCGTTACAGGTGATGTATATCCATCTACACCCTTCATACGGAGAAGAATTGTTCCTTGTGACGCTTTGCCGCCTTTTTTCACACTAACTGATTGAATTTCCCCATCATATGGAGCCGTAACGACAGCACCATTTTTAAAGGTTACAAGCGTGTCACCTTTTTTCACTGTATCTCCGGCCGCTACACTTATAGTATCAACAATAAGAATTGTATCTTTCGCTGTTACATCTTGATCTGTATTTGCTGTAACAGAACCCGAACCACTAACTGCTACCTCCAATTTTCCTTGTTGTACTGTTGTTGTTTGAGATGCAGCCACAACACCTTGTGTTTTATCTGTTTTATGTAAAAAGAACCAAGTGCTTGCTCCTCCTATTACAACAATAATGGTTGAAATGATAATCCACTTTTTCAAAATTCTATTCTCCTTCCCATTGTTGAGTTTGCCCCGATTGTTCTTGCCCCGGCTGAAATTGACCATTACCATTACCCGGGAACATCTTATCGCGCCCTCTTGAGCCCATCTCTGAAAAATCCGGGCTTTTACTTTGTTTATAAGCTACATAACCTACTCCGATAGCTGCGCACGTACTTACCCCCAAATTTACTATGAGTAAAATTTTTATTAACTTTTGTTTAGTTTGTTCCATTTTTATTCCACCTCGTATATTTTGTTGATAAGCCCATTATGATTTTCGTTCCTTAACTTTTTCTTAAAATTTCAACCTTACATGTAAAACCTCTTACGAATGTTCTTTTTTGCAACAAAAAAACAAAGAGCTATCTACACGATGGCACTGAAAAAGTTTATATAGTTTAGACAAGCAAAGGCTTCCTCAATGAAATAGAGAAAGCCTTTGCTAATTTCGTATATTACAGTTATGGGTTCTGTTACGAAGTTTTCTAAATGGGGTACACCTACATGCTCATCAAGCGAAGTTAAAATCATACCCTCAAAATGAAAAATCGCTATGCTTATCATAAGAAGTTTATGAGAAAGGATGGTGTTTTTAATGAATCCTATTATTTCAAATGAACTGAATCTTTTCGCACAAGAGCTACAATACTTTTTATCTCCAGTAGTCCTACAAGATATCGCCAAACAAGTTGGCTTTGTACAGCGATCTAGTAAGTATCAAGCGAACGAACTCATTGCCCTTTGCGTATGGCTCAGTCAAGAAGTAGCCAGCACATCACTTACACATTTATGCAGTCAGTTAGAAGCTTCAACTGGAGTACTGATGAGCTCAGAAGGATTGAATCAACGCTTTAATCCAGCAGCTGTCGCATTTCTTCGGGAGGTCTTTACTTCTCTTCTCACACAAAAACTCTGTTTAAATCACTCGCTTTCTGCACACATGATCTCTACTTTCAATCGTATCCGTATTTTAGATGCGACAGTGTTTCAATTGCCGGATCGTTTCGCCACTAACTATCAAGGTTCAGGTGGGAGTAGTAATACGGCAGGCGTGAAAATCCAATTGGAATATGATTTACTTAGTGGTCAATTTCTTAACGTGCAGCTTGGACCAGGAAAGAATAATGATAAAACATACGGTACCGTTTGCCTTGAAACCATAGAGGTAGGCGATTTGTGTTTACGTGATCTTGGTTACTTCGATTTAGGAGACTTACAAACTATTCATGATAAAGGAGCTTACTATATCTCGCGGTTGAAGCTGAATACACGGATTTATATCAAGAACCCTGAGCCAGAATACTTCAACAACGGCATGTTAAAAAAGCAAACAGAATACATCCAGATCGATATGACACAAATGATGTCGGGTCTAATCCCCGGTGAAACGATAGAAATTCCCGAGGCGTACATTGGCCAAAATCAGAAACTTCCAGCACGTGTCATTATCCATCGTTTAACCGATAATCAAACGCAAACACGCCTGAGAAACCAAGCGATACGTGAAAAGAAAAAAGGCATTGTCATGAAGGATAAAAGTAAACGTTTAATGAGTATGAATGTATATATCACGAACACATCTCTAGAAGGAGTACCAACGAACTACGTGCACTCACTGTATTCACTTCGTTGGCAGATTGAAATTTTGTTTAAAACGTGGAAGTCATTTTTTGAAATTGATGAATGTAAAAATATTAAAAGAGAACGCCTAGAGTGCCATTTATATGGACAACTCATCGGCATTCTCCTCTGTTCTTCTATGATGTTTCAAATGCGACAGTTTCTGCTTGAAAAAACAAAGCAGGAGCTGAGTGAATACAAAGCGATTTATATGATTAAAGCTTACTTTCCGTTACTATTTCAAGCGATAGCCATTGGCACAGAAGAACTTTTGAAAATTTTGTATCGTCTTTATCTATTGCTCAAAAAGAACGGTCGTAAATGTCATCGGTATAAGAAGATGACCGTCTTTGATATTCTAGGGATTGTGTATAAAACGACAGTGAATCATAGACAAGCTGTCTAGCGAAAAAAATCGCCTTTTAATAGGCTTCTTTAGTATGCCTATTTTTCTATCAATTGCTAGTTTTGAAGCAAGGATCGTTTCATCTAGTAAGTTACTTGATTAGCTTGATGGGCATGTGGCGGCACCCCCATTTTACACAAAAGAGGACCTGCTATGTATAGCAAATCCTCTCCTAAAATGGCAAAGAGTAACTCTTACCTTACTCTTTGCTTATATATTACATGATTGTTAGTGAAAATTCTAGACTCTTTATATTGAGAAATAAAGAAGTATCGTTTTAATAAAAATTTCATTTTGTAGAAATAAAAACCCTAGTTTCCTAGGGTAATGGTATAACAGCTCAATATATTTTATTCTTTTATATTTTAACGTAATATTACATTAAAAACATCAGATAAATGTAACCAATTGCAGAAAACAAGAGCAGCTAGCAAAAGCTAACTGCTCACCTAATGGAGGTCTTGTTCCAACTAGGTTATCTACAGTATTGACGGAATATCGAGTTTTATTCGTGAAGAAATACGTTTAACTTAATGCATAGCCCACAATCAAAGTTAGTGTTAAAAACACTGATAATAAAAGTGTTAGTAGAACTGTTACTAGGGGTCACCATATCAAAAAAAGACAATTGTACGTTTAGACACAATTTATAGTAAGCAACAGCTAGTCTATAAACAAGCCATTTCTACAATTGCTACGTAATACATACTGGATTTATGTAAATATTTCTCAATATTATACTATTACTATATAAACTATAATATAAGTAATTCTTTTTATGGTTCTGGTGCGAAAACTTCAAGATAATTGCAGGTAATCTCTAAATCTTGGACATACTGATACTA